>AP024682.1 GCA_025999395.1 Candidatus Parcubacteria bacterium | reverse complement strand
TAAACTGTGGCTACCTCTCCCTCAGAAAGTTGAGCGATTTTTTTTATTTGAGAAAAATCTTGATAACGAAAAGGAAAATAATAGAGAAGCTCTTTGACGGTTCGGATTTTAAGTTTGGCTAATTTTAAAGCAATTCTTGGACCAATTCCTTTTATTTCGGTGAGTGGCTGAGAGAAGGAAATCATAGGTTTTAAGATTTTTATCTTTTAGCAAGAAATTAGCAAGAAATAGTTTGTGCCTCCAGGAAGAATTGAACTTCCATCTTCGGCTCCGGAGGCCGACGTTTTATCCGTTAAACTATGGAGGCTTTTTAATGAGTGCTTTCTGAAAGTGCGCCTGCGAGGAATTGAACCTCGATCCCAGCCTCCGCAGGGCTGTGTTCTATCCGTTAAACTACAGGCGCTTTACTTAAATAGCTTACACAAAAAAAGAGAAAAACTCCACCCCTTGGAAAAGAGGGATTGTTTTAGATACCTAAAATTTTACCTAAAATATCAAAAAAGGAAGGCTCCATTTTTTTCTGAGGAAGCTTAGTTTTTAGAAACTCTTCTATTTTTTCTTTGTCGGCCTTCCAGATTTTTACTCTTAAGATTGGCTTCAATTTTTCTTTGAAAGCAAAAAATATTTCGTAATCGTCAGGGCTAAATTCATAAATATCAAAAGCAGCAAAGTTATCGAGGTTATAAATGCTATCTTCCCCGATAGTAAGTTCTTGGTCGGTGAGTTTGAAAGAAAGAGTTTCGGGCTTTTGGTTACTGATAAAAAGGAGGGTACCGGTCGCCAAAATAGTAAAAACTCCAAAAAGAAAGTTTTTTTGCCAAATAGAAAAAATCAAAAGTAAAGTCATTATTCCTAAAAGAATAAAGTAGAACCACTCACTCTTTTCTTCGCCTGTTTTTTTGATTTCCCAGCTAATTTCAAAAGTAGAAGAAGCTTGATTAGAGGTGTCTTGATTTCTAACTTGTTCCTCCTTTTTGTTTTTCATAATGATTTTTTGACATTATAACAAAAACAACTTTTTTCTCCAATCACTATATTTTTTCAATTGCGGTAATTCCTAAAATTTTTAACCCTTCTTCTAAAACAAAAGCCGCTTTTTTAATCAAAAGCAAACGAAATTTTTTTCGGGAAAGATTTTCATCTTTAAGAATAGGAATTTTTTCGTAAAACTCATTGATTTTGACAGCTAATTCAAAAAGATAATCAGTCAAAATATGGGAAGAGGATTCTTTTTGACATTTTATTAAAACTTCTCTAAAAGAAATTATCTTTCTAATTAAAGCAAGCTCAAGAGCTCCGACCTCCTCCCAGCGGTTTTTTTCTTTTTTAGTTATATGAGAAGACTTTTTCAAAATGCTTTTTAGCCTTACTAAGGTATATTGAAGATAAGGAGCACTGTTGCCAATTAAAGAAAGAAATTTTTGAGGATCAAAGATAAGGGTCGAGTTTCGTCCTTCTTTAAGAAATCCGTACTTTAGCGCTCCAATTCCTACTGCTTGAGCGATTTTTTCTCTTTCTTTGAGAGGAAGCTCCTTTCTTTTAGTATTTACTATTTTTCGGGCTTCTTGAATAACTTGCTTGATTAGATCCTGAGCTTTAATGATTCTTCCTTCTCTGGTGGAAAGCTTTTTTTTGTTGGCGCCTAAAACTATGCCAAAAGAAATGTGTTCAATTAAGGGAGGGTTTTTAATTACCCCCCTTTCTTTTAATTTTTTAAGGATGCCAGTTAATTGTTGAAAGTGAAGGCTTTGTTCGCTGCCAACTACATAAAGAATGCGGGAAAGATTTTTAACTTTTTTAATTCTGTAAAGTAAACTGGAAATTTCTCGGGTTAAATAAAGAGTAGTTCCATCAGATTTTTGAATTAAAGCGGGTGGCAAATTTTCTTCTTTTAAATCAACAATCAAAGCTCCTTGGCTTTCAACTAGAAGATTATTTTTTTTCAGTAATTTGATTGTTTGAATGTTTTCTTTTTCGTATTGACTTTCTCCTTTTTCAACATCGAATTCTTTGAGCCCGAGAGTTTTATAAATTTGATGAAACTCTTTTAAAGATTCCCGAGCAAACCAATCTAACAATTTTCTATTTTCTTTATCTCCTTCTTCTAACTTTTTAAACTCGTTTCGCGCCGCTTCTTCTAAATTTTTATTTTTCTTTGCTTCTTGATGAAATTTAACATAAAGAGCCAGTAATTCTGAGATGGGATTTTTTTCTATTTTCTTTTTATCTCCCCACTTTTTGTAGGCAACAATCAACTTTCCAAACTGAGTTCCCCAGTCTCCTAAATGATTCCAACGGAGAACTTTCCAGCCACCAAGATATTGATAAAGATTAGCCAAAAAATCTCCCAGTAAAGTGCTTCGAAAATGGCCCACATGCATTGGTTTAGCAATATTTGGAGAAGAATATTCGATAATGACCGTTGGTTTTTTCTTTGATTTTGGAGCCTTTTTGATTTTTGGAAAAAAGTTTAAGGCTTTTATCCAGAATTCTTTTTTAAAAAAGAAATTAAGAAATCCTCCGCCGGCAATCTCCACTTTTTCTAACCAAGAATCATTTTTAAGAATTTCTTCTTTTATTTTTTGGGCGGTTTTAAGAGGAGATTGTTTAAGAAAGGGGGCGAGTAAAAAAGCGATATTAGAAGAATAATCTCCAAACTGTTCAATTTTTTTGCTTTCTATTTCAAAAGAAGGAATTTTTTTAACTAACTTGCTAGTTGATTTTTCAATCAACTTTCTAAGGTAGTCAACTGGAGAAGAAAGATAAGAGGTCATATAGGGAAGAAAAATTTTATTTGGCTTTTTAGAAAACGGGTTTTATCTGGATGACAAAAAATAAAATTTTTTTATTTTAAATTTGGCGGAGAGGGAGGGATTCGAACCCTCGAGGCCCTTGCGAGCCTAGCATCTTAGCAGGATGCTGCTTTCGACCACTCAGCCACCTCTCCTTCTGTTTTTTAAGAATACCTTTTTGATTAAAAGAAATCAAATAATTTCTTCTCTTGCGGTATAGATATTTTTGTGGTATTTTTAAGTAAAGTAATTTTTTTTAAAATATGGTTATCAAAGTTACTTATGAAGATCCCAGAAATCTTTTGGAAGAAATCAAACGTGTTAGAGAGGAAATTCATCAAACAGAAGAAGAAATCGCTAACTTTCAAAAGAAAATTGAGGATAGTGGATTTATTTTTAGGGAGTCAACTTTGACATCTGAGGATTATTTCCAAAAAGTTGAATCAAAGGACCCCTCAGAACTAATAGAAATTTTGGAAAAATTAAGAGGTTATAAAGATAGGCTCTCCCACTATAAAGACGAGTTATTTTTAGTTGCTGGAGTTATTGAAGCTTTTGGTAATGAAACTTTACCTGGTGAGATAACTCGACTTTGCAAAGAAAAAGAGATTTTAGCTTTTCTCAATAAAGTTTTTTTGGTAGCAGGAATAGAGTTCTTTAGAAAAACTGGCTTTCAACAGGATGATTGGCAAAGAGGAGCCTTAATGGTAAAAATTATAATTCGTCTTTATGAAAATGGGCTTAAAGAACTTTTTGATGCCTTTCTTCTTAACTATTTCTTAGTTAAATCTGAGAGTGGAGAAGAAAAGCGCGGGTTTGTAGGTTTGCTGGATTCTCTTTATAGAATATTATCTGGAAAAGAGAGCGGTTATTATTCTCGGCCAATACCGAGATTTGATCCGGAGAGGTTGATAAGGTCATTGGAGAGAATTTTAATTGAAGAAAAATCAAACGACGGGGCATCAGCGGAAGAATCAGGAAAAGACTTGTCTGGTGAGCAAGAAAAAGAAGAAAGCTGATCTTTTATTAAATAAAGTCTATGGATAACTTCTTATCACAAAATCCGCCAATGGCGGCAAAAAATCCAGTGTCTTCTGATCTCCCAGTTCGCCCTCCTATTATTGTGGTGATGGGCCATGTTGATCATGGAAAAACGACTCTTTTGGATTATTTAAGAAAAACTAAGGTAGCCGAAAAAGAAGCTGGTGGGATTACTCAATCAATTGGTGCTTACGAAATTATTTTTAAGGGTGAAAAAATTACTTTTATTGATACTCCCGGTCATGCCGCTTTTACTAAGATGAGAGAAAGAGGAGCCAAGGTGGCCGATATTGCTATTTTAGTGGTGGCCGCAGATGATGGTGTTCAGCCGCAAACAGAAGAGGCGATCACTATTTTAAAAAATTCAAACACCCCTTTTGTGGTGGCAATTAATAAAATTGATAAAAGCAACGCCGATGTAGAAAGAGTAAAACAGGATTTGCTTTATCATGGAGTAGAATTAGAAGGCTTTGGTGGCCATATTCCTTGGCAGGCAATTTCTGCTAAAACTGGGGAAGGAGTTGACGGTTTACTTGAATTACTTCTTTTAATGTGGCAGATGAATCCTGTTTCTTTCAATCCGCAGGGGCTGGCAAAGGGGTTTATTTTGGAAGCTCGAGTCGATAGTCAAAAAGGAATTTTAGCTTCTGTAATTGTTACTGATGGAACTTTAAAAGTTGGTCAAAATATTGTTACTTCTTCAGCCGGCGGGAAAATAAAAGCTTTGGAAAATTTTTTGGGTGAAAGAGTTTCGGAAATAACTCCTTCAAGCCCTGCTTTAGTTATTGGATTTGAGGAGTTGCCAACAGTAGGAGAAATATTTGAAGCAGGAGAATTGGAGATTGGAGAGAGAGTAAAGATGATTTTGGAAAAGAAGGAAAAAAAATCTAGTGAAATTTTGAAAATAGAAAAAGAAGAAAATACCCTTCCTCTCATTTTGAAGGCTGATGTTTCTGGCTCTTTGGAGGCTTTGTCTCAGATAATCTCGAGTGTTAGTTTTGAAGGTTTTTCTCCTAAAATTGTTTTGGCTGAAGTGGGGGACATCACTGACGGCGATGTTAAATTAGCTCAAGCTCTCAAAGCCTTGATCGTTGGATTTAATTGTAAAATTTCCAAACCGGCTGCTAATTTAGCTCGCTCTGCTGGAGTAGAGATTGTTGTTTCTAACATCATTTATCATCTTATCGAAGCTTTGGAAGAAAAACTAAAAACTCTTCAATCTAAAGAAGGAGCCAAAAATATTTTAGAGATTTTAGCAGTCTTTAACAGAAAGGGGAAAAAGCAGGTTGTTGGTGGACAGGTAAAAGAGGGATTCTTTACTCTTAATCAAAAAGTTCAAATAGAAAGAAGTGGAGAAATTGTTGGGGTGGGAAGAATTATTAACCTTCAAAAAGAAAAAGTAGACTGTCGTAAAGTCGATCAGGGGCAGGAGTGTGGCCTAATGATTGAATCGGAGGCAGAAATTTTAGTAGGAGATAAAATCATTTCAGAAAGAAGTTAAATCAATCAGCTTGAAGATTTTTAGTTAATTTAAGTTTATGCGTTATCGTAAGGAAAGATTGGAATCTCTCATTGCTCAATTACTTTCTCAAGAAATTGTTCGGACAGTTGAGGAAGCGGGAACTTTGATAACGATTATTAAAGTAGTAATTGATGACGAATTAGAAACTGCTAAAGTTTACATTGAAGTTTTCCCTGATAGCAAAAGAAAGGAAGTAAAAAAACTTCTTAAGGAAAAAACTCCTTACTTTTCTCAATTTTTGAAAAAGAAGATAAATATTCTTCGGCTTCCTGAAATTGTTTTTAAATAAAAGGTTGGCCAAAAATTGAGAGAGGATTAGACAAAATCTTTAAAGAAGGTTAAAATTTAAAGTAAAGACAAGCACTTTGAGAGTTGGGCCTGGTAGCCAAGTGGTAAGGCAGAGGTCTGCAAAACCTCTATACGTGGGTTCGATTCCCACCCAGGCCTCTTTTAAGTGAAAATTTGCATTTTCGATCTTTTTATTTTAAATTATCCTCAGGAAAGAATTTTATTTGCCCGGGTGGCGGAATTGGTATACGCAAAGGACTTAAAATCCTTGGCCTTCAAAAGAGGCTTGTGGGTTCGAGTCCCACCCCGGGCACCAATGTTTTTTAAAAAAATATAAATTAGGATTTTTGAGAAAGATTAAAGATTCTTGTTAATTCATTTCTGTGTTTTGAAGATAATTTGTGTTTGAAGATAATTTTTAACTGTAAGTTTTTTACGTAACTTCTTCTCATGTTGTATCGTGTTATAATAACTAGCAAAAGCTAGGAGTCAAAGGCTTTACTCTGAGTTTTATGATATCCAAATTCTTTAAGATAGTTTTTAAGCATAAGACAATCTTACTACTGGTTTTTTTTCTAACCGGAGTAGTTGGTTTTTTTATTTACACCGGGATTTTTAATAAAAACAATTTTCCTCAGTATCTGATTACTGAAGCAAAAAGAGGAAATCTTGAAGTTTCTGTTTCAGGAAGTGGTCAAGTTTCTAATCTTAATGAGTTGGAAATAAAATCAAAGGTAAGCGGAGAGGTTGTTGATGTCTATCCATTTTTAGGTAAGGAAGTAGAAGCAGGGAGTTTGTTAGCGGTAATTGATTACAGAGATGCTCAAAGAGCGGTTAGAGACGCTGAGATCAGTTTAGAAATTGCTAAATTGGAGTTAGAAAAAATGCTTCAGCCTCCAGATAGACTTACTCTTCTTCAAGCAGAAAATGCTGTAGTTCAAGCAAAAGAACAGCAAGAGAGTCTTAAAAAAGATATTCAGAAGGCATATGAAGATGGATTCAACGTAGTCTCTAATGTTTTTTTGGAATTACCAGATATTATGGCTGGATTAGAAAGTGTTATTTTTGATTATGATTTTGATAGGATAGTTAATAATTTAAGCTGGTATTTAAATCAGATCAGCGATCAAAAAGAAAGAAACAAGGCTTTAGAATATCAAAAAGATGTTATTAATTACTACAATCAAGCGCGTTTGGTTTATAGTCAAAATATTGATCTTTATAAATCTACTTCTAGAAACTCTTCTCAAGAATCGATTTCAAAATTAATTTTAGAGACTTACGAAACTGTTAAATTAATTTCCGAGGCTGTTAAAAATACTTCTAATTAT
This sequence comes from Candidatus Parcubacteria bacterium, assembly GCA_025999395.1. Taxonomy (GTDB): domain Bacteria; phylum Patescibacteriota; class Minisyncoccia; order UBA6257; family JAGOQP01; genus KatS3mg098. The sequence goes on along the minus strand of AP024682.1, from coordinate 554,886 downwards.
ATTGATTTTGTTCGTAATTTTATGGAGTTAAGGGGTATAGTTATTCCTTCTCAAGTTGCTAGTCATCAGTCAAGTATTGAAAATTATATCACTAAAACAAATTCTTATCTTTCTTCTTTGCTTTCCGCTAAACAGGTGATTGAAAATCTTAATCACTCGCTTTTAGATATTCAAAGAACAATTCAGGAGCGAGAACTTTCTTTAGAAAAAATAAAAAAGGGTCCCGATGCAATTGATATTCAAGCCAAAAAAATTTCTATTCAACAAAAAGAAAACGCTCTCCAAAACGCTAAAGAATTATTAGCCGATCATTATATTAGAGCTCCTTTTGGTGGTATTGTTGCTAAAATTAACATTAAAAAAGGAGATAATGTTTTAAGTGGTAGTTCTCTTTTTGTTTTAGCAACCAAAAATAAAATTGCTGAAATTTCTTTAAATGAAATTGACGCGGCAAAAGTTAAAGTAGGCCAGAAGGCTCTTCTTTTTTTTGATGCTTTGCCGGATTTAATGATTGAGGGAAAAATTGTTGAGGTAAGTGTAGTGGGTGACATTTCTCAAGGAGTAGTAACCTATACCGCTAAAATTGAATTTAATACTCAAGATGAAAGAATTAAGCCAGCAATGAGTGTTTCGGCTAAAATTATTATAGAAGAAAAAAACAATATTCTTCTAGTTCCCAACTATGCTATCAAAACGCAGGGAGAAAAAAATTATGTGGAGGTTGTCGAGAATATTGATAAAAGCAAATTGGAATTTAAAGAAAATTCTCCGATAACTCTTAAAATTCCTCCCCGTCGTCAATTCATTGAGATTGGATCGTCTAATGATGAATTTACGGAAGTTTTGAGTGGCTTGAATGAGGGTGATTTGGTTGTCTTGCGTACTATTCAGCTGCAATCAAATAATCAAACAAATTCTCGCTCTCTGTCTCCGTTTCCGGGTGTTTCAAGTGGTATAAGGCCAGGAGTAAGAAATGTGATTCGCTAAAAGAATTTTTATGATTGAATGTTATCAAGTAACAAAGATTTACAAAAATAATGAGGTGGAAACTCAGGCTTTGAGAGGTGTTTCTTTAAAAATAAGGAAGGGCGAGTTTGTAGCAATTATGGGCCCTTCTGGTTCGGGGAAGTCAACTTTAATGCATATTTTGGGTTGTTTAGATACTCCAACGAGTGGCCAATATTTCTTAAATGGGGAGAATGTTTCAAATTTTTCCGATGATCAACTTTCCGAGATTCGTTTAAAAAAAATTGGTTTTATCTTTCAGTCTTTTAATCTTTTACCAAGAGCAACTGTTTTACGCAATGTAATGTTACCTTTAGTTTATGCCAAAGTTTCTAAGAAAGAAAGAGAACTAATCGCAAAAGAAGCTCTAAGAGAATCGGCTTTTCCTGAAAAATTTTGGAATCACTACTCTAATCAACTTTCAGGAGGAATGATGCAAAGAGTTGCTATTGCTCGAGCTTTAGTAAATAATCCTGATTTGATTTTGGCAGATGAGCCGACGGGTAATCTAGATACTAAAACAGGAGAAGCTATTTTGGCTGCCTTTCAACAACTTCATCGAAAGGGAAGAACAATTATTTTGGTTACTCATGAACCCTACGTAGCTCAATGTGCTGAAAGAATTTTACACATTAGAGACGGATCAATTTTTGAAGACGAGATTGTAAAAGAAAGAAGGATTATTAAAGATTTTTGATTTAAAATGAAAACCCAAGATCTTATTTATGAAATTTATTCGGTTTTTTTGGTCAAACAAGGTAAGATCAGGGCTTACGGTGTTGGGGATTGTTATTGGAATCGCTTCTGTTGTTGCAATGATTTCTATCGGGCAAGGAGCTTCTTATCAAATACAGTCAAGCATTGAAAGCTTGGGTTCTAATCTTTTAACAATTATTCCTGGTTTTGTGCAACCAGGAAGAGGAATAGTTTTCTTCGGGGGAGAGGGGAGCGCTCAAACATTAGTTAACGATGATTTGGAAATAATTGAAAAGGGTTCCAGGGGTTATTTATCTTTCTCCGGAACTTCAGCGTCGTTTTCAGGTGGTTGCGGGTACAAATAATACCAATACTACTGTTATTGGAGTCGCTCCTGATTATTTTCAGGTGCGCAATATGTCTATAGCTTTGGGTTCTTATATTGTTGAGCCTCACCTAAGAGGTTTGGAAAGAGTGGCGGTACTTGGTTCAACAGTTGCTTCTGACTTGTTCGGAGAAGGAATAAACCCAATAGGAAAATCAATTTATATAAACAAAACAAATTTTAGAGTAATTGGTGTTTTGGAACCTAAGGGAAGCGTTGGTTTTTTTGACCCTAATGATACTATTTTAGTTCCTCTAACAACAATGCAAAAAATTTTAGCAGGAGTTGACTATCTTTCAATAATTGCGGTGGGAGTAGAAAGTAAAGATTTAATTTCTCAAGTTCAAGAAGAAATAACTCTTGCTCTTTCTCGTAAACATCGCGTCGATCCTCAAAATCCAGATTTTTCCATTGTTTCTCAATCAGATATTATTGGTACTCTTACTCAAGTCGCAAACACTTTTACTATTTTCTTAGCAGCGGTGGCGGGGATTTCTTTGTTGGTTGGTGGTATTGGTATTATGAATATGATGCTTACTACTGTTACTGAAAGAACAAGAGAAATAGGTTTGCGTCGAGCCATTGGTGCTAAAAGAAAAGATATTTCTCTTCAGTTTCTTTTAGAATCTATTGCACTTACTTTTATCGGGGGAGTTTTTGGGAATTATTTTGGGATGGGCAATTGCTGTTCTCGTTTCTAATTTTGCAGGGGATTACCACCAAAGTTTCAATTCAAGCAATTTTTCTTTCTTTTGGAGTTTCAGCTGCTATTGGAGTTGTTTTTGGTTATTATCCTGCTAAAAAAGCTGCTTCTCTTAATCCTATTGAAGCTTTAAGGTACGAGTAATAATTTAAAGTTTTTTAAATTTTGTGACCCTACCGGGAATTGAACCCGGATTTGCGCCTTGAAAGAGCGCTGTCCTAACCGTTAGACGATAGGGCCTTGATAGCCATCAATAAGTTACAACAAAAATTTTCTTTAATCAATATAGGCGATAGATCTTTTGAAATAAAATTCCCCCTGCAGTTTCCTTGTGTTTCCTGCAAGGGGATGGAGAGCGAAGCAAATGGTTTGGGGCCATTTTATTCCTCCAAGATGATTTTCAGGTTTTTTTTGGACTCCGATATTTTTTCTGTAACAACATTGACCCCGATTGACCTGTAAGCTCTTTCTAGGAAAAAGGCGAGGCTATTCTTTAGGGACGGAAATTCAAGGATAAAACTGTTATTACTCTCACCTGTTTTTACGATCATTGCATAAACTTCCCATCCTTCATCAGTGATGTGAACGGGGAGTTGAACTTTTAAGTGTACCCGGGACTGACTCGAGAATCTCATCATTTCCGAGGCAACTCCCTTTTTGCTTAATAGTCTCTTTAATGCTGCAGCGTCTCCTGCTCTCACCCTCTGGATAATCATTCTTGGAGGAACGAACTGAATATGGACTGTGTACCTATACCCCACGACACACCTCCTTTCTCCTGATTTTTACCGCCTCAGGAGGCGGTTACTAACCTTATTTTAGTTTATTATTTAAAAAAGTAAACGAAGTTAATTTCTTTGTTTAAGAGCTCTCTCTTTTTCTTTCTTTATTTTTATTGCTATACTTTTTACTAATCATTAATTGTCAAAGTCTTTTCTCTTTATGTCTTATTATCGTCTAATGGAAATTTTACCCGCTTTTCTTTCTTGGACCACTCTTATCTTAATGTTTCTTCTATCTTTCTTTGTTCCTAAGGGGGTGGCGATTTTTATTATTCTTTTTGATACCTATTGGCTTTTTAAGACTATTTATCTTTCCCTTCATTTGAAAAATAGTTTTAAGAAATTGAAAGAAAACTTAAAAATTAATTGGCTAGAAAAATTAAAAAACGATCCTCTCACCAAGGATAAGTGGGAGAAAATTTATCATCTAATCATTCTGCCAATGGCAATTGAGCCTTATGAGGTTGTTAAAGAAACCTTTCTTCAATTAAGAGAGAGTAATTATCCCTTGGATAAGTTTATAGTGGTTTTGGCAACAGAAGAAAGATTCCCTCAAGGGCAGGAAGTAGCTCAAAAAATAGAAAAAGAATTTGGCTCTTATTTTTTTGAATTTCTTTATACTGTTCATCCGGCTAACTTAGAAGGAGAAATGCCGGGAAAGGGTTCTAATGAAGCTTGGGCGGGGAAAAAGGCTCAGGAACTTTTGGATTCTTTAGAGATTGATTATAAAGATGTAATTGTTTCAGTTTTTGATATTGATACTCAAGTTTTTAAGGATTACTTTGGTATTTTAACCTATAATTTTTTAACCACTGCTCATCCTCTTCGCTCTAGTTATCAACCCGTTCCTCTTTTTTTAAATAATATCTACAAAGCTCCTGCTTTAGCTCGAATTATTGGTTTTTCGGCTACTTTCTGGCATTTAATGCAACAATCGCGCCCAGAAAAACTAACAACCTTTTCTTCTCACTCAATGCCCTTTCAAGCGGCGGTAGATATCGGTTTTTGGCAGAAAGATATTGTTTCGGAAGACTCGCGAATTTTTTGGCAGTGTTATCTTCATTACAATGGGGATTGGCGGGTAGTGCCTCTTTTTTATCCGGTTTCAATGGATGCCAATGCTGCTCCTACCTTTTGGAAAACCTTAATCAATCTTTACAAACAGCAAAGAAGGTGGGGGTGGGGAGCAGAAAATATTGCCTACATTGCTAATGGTTTTAAGAATAATTCTCGAATTCCTTTTAAGAAAAAATTTTTTTGGCTTTTTCATGTCATTGAAGGTTTTCATTCCTGGGCAACCAATTCTTTGATTATTTTTGCTTTAGGGTGGCTGCCTATTATTTTGGGAGGACAAAGATTTCGGGTAACTCTTTTAGCTTACAATCTTCCTTATATCACTCGTTATATTATGACAGTTGCTTCAATTGGAATCGTTAGTTCAGCAATTCTTTCTATGGCGCTTTTACCACCCAAGCCACCCAACTTTGGCAAAAGACATCTTTTTTGGTATTTTGTTTCTTGGCTACTTATGCCTTTAACCTTAATTGTTTTTGGTTCTCTCCCGGCTTTGGAGGCTCAAACAAGATTAGCTCTTTCTGGTAAATGGCGACTGGATTTTTGGGTTACTCCCAAACACCGTTGAAAATTGATGACTCTTAATTTATGAGAATTTATGAGAATTTTAGCTATTGAAACAAGTTGTGATGAAACTGCTCTTGCCTTGCTAGAAGCTAAAGGAGGAATTAATCAGCCCTTTTTTAAAGTGATCAAAAGCTTTGTTTCTTCGCAAATAAAAATTCATGCTCCTTTCGGAGGAGTAGTGCCTGCTTTAGCCAAACGACAACATCTCAAAAATCTTCCTTTGCTTTTAGAAAAGGTATTAGGCAAAGATCCTTTCTCTCAAAAACAGCAAATAGAAAAAATTGATTTAATTGCTGTCACGGTTGGACCGGGATTAGAGCCGGCTTTATGGACAGGAATTAGTTTTGCTCAACAATTATCCCAAGAATGGAAAAAGCCATTAGTGGGAGCTAATCACTTGGAAGGTCATCTTTTTAGTTTTTTACTTTCTTCAAAATTTTTTGATAAGAAAAGGTTAGAAAGTTTAAAAAATTATTCTTTAAAGTTATGGTTTCCGGCGATTTCTTTGATTGTTAGCGGCGGCCATACGATTTTGGTGCTTTTAAAAAACTTAAAAAACTATCAAAAAATAGGCGAAACCTTGGATGATGCGGTTGGAGAATCATTTGATAAGGTAGCTCGCTTGCTGGGCTTAAGTTATCCCGGTGGTCCAGAAATTGAAAGATTAGCCAAAAAAGGAAATGCTCAAGCCATTGCTTTTCCCTTGCCGATGATTTCTCAGAAAAATTTCAATTTTAGCTATTCAGGTTTGAAAACGGCGGTTCTTTATTATTTGAGAGATTTAAATACGAGTACCAAAGAAAATAATCATAATTTTTGGAAACCGGGAGCATTTAAAATTAACCCCTCTCTTCGAGAAGATATTGCTGCTTCTTTTCAAAGAGCAGCTTTTTTGCCGTTAGTAAAAAAGTCTTCTTTAGCTGCTTTAAAGTATCAAGCTAAATCAATTTTTCTTGGAGGAGGAGTAGCAGCCAATAAAAAACTTGCTCAGATGATACGAAAAGAGATAAAGGATAAAAAAATCAAAGCCAACCTTGTTGTTCCTTCTTTAAATTATTGTTTAGATAATGCGGTGATGATTGGAGTAGCAGCTTATCTCAACAGGTTAAGTAAGAAAAAATACCCTTTAAAAGCAAATGGCAATCTCAATCTTTAAGATTCTGGAAGTTACTTTCTAAAAAATTGAAATTACTTAAAATTATTTATTTGAGCTAATGAAAATTATTATTCAAAAACTTGATTGGAAACTTTTGGGAGCGGTTTTTGTTTTGGTGGCGATGGGGTTGTTGAGTCTTTTAAGCACTGCTCCACACTTATTTTATAAACAATTGGTTTGGGTTGGGCTTTCTTTTTTTCTTAGTCTTTTTTTAATGATAGCTGATTTACGCTCCTTTTTAGGGAGAAAGGGTTTTGTTTTTGGTCTTTATTGGGGAATGGTTATTCTTTTGATTTTAACCTATTTTTTGGCTCCCCAGATTAAAGGGAATCGGGCTTGGATTGTTTTTGGAGGGTTTCAGTTTCAACCTTCAGAAATAGCAAAGGTGATTTTGATTATTACTTTATCTTACTTTTTGAGTCGCCAACATATAAGCATTGCTTATTGGCGTGTTTTCTTTTCTACTATTTTTTATGGAGTTTTACCAACTCTCTTAATTGCTCTTCAGCCAGATTTGGGATCGGCTTTAATAGTGGCTTTTCTTTGGCTGGGCTTTATTCTGATTTCGGGATTGCCTTTAAAAAAAGTTTTCTTTATTTCTTTAGCGGCTTTATTGGTTTTCATTTTAGCTTGGTCTTATTTTCTTAAAGATTATCAGCGCCAGAGAATTTTAGGAATTTTTTATCCTCAAAGAGATCCTTTGGGAGTTAACTATAATGTTATTCAGTCAAAAATTGCTATTGGCTCGGGTGGTTTTTTGGGAAAAGGATTTCGCCAAGGAACTCAAGTTCAATTAGGATTTTTACCCGAAGCTCAAACTGACTTTATTTTTGCTGCTCTAGTAGAAGAGGGGGGAATGTTGGCGGCGATTATCCTTTTTTTTGCTTTTGGAGGAATGATTTTTCGAATTCTTAAAATTGGTTTGGAAAGTGAAAATAATTTTTATAAATTTTTCTCCTTGGGTTTGGCGATTTTATTTTTAACTCAATTTACTTTGCATGTTGGCTCTAATTTAGGAATTTTGCCGGTAGTGGGAATTACCCTACCTTTCGTTAGCTACGGTGGCTCAAGCATCTTAGCAAGTTTTCTTCTGATTGGTATAATTCAGTCGGCTTATATAAAAAGATAGCAGGTAGAAAATGAGTAAAAAATTTTTATTTCTGAGTTTAAGTTTAATATTGATTGTTTTAATAAGTAGCTCTTTGTTTTCCAAGCAAATTCAAGGCCTTGAGGATGAGCGCTGGGTAGAATTTAGTGTTTTTCCTTCTCAGGGGGTTAGCCAGATTGCTCAAAAGCTTTTTGAAGAAAAACTAATTTCTTCTAAATTTCTTTTTTTGGCCTATACTTACTTTTCGGGAAAATTTTCTCAGCTAAAACCCGGACATTACCTTCTTTCTCCCTCTTTGAGTCTAAAAGAGATTGTTAAAATTCTTTCTCAAGGGCCTTTGCCTTTAGAAATAGTTGTTTATCCGGGAATGACTTTAAAGGAAATAGATGAATTGCTGGCAAAAAATAGGATTATTAAAAAAGGAGAATTACTTTCTTTGGAGGCAGCTAATTTTTCCCAGAAGTTTCCTTTCTTGAGTGCCGCTCAAAGTTTGGAGGGCTTCTTAATGCCCGATACTTATAAATTTTTTCCTTTTTCTTCTCCTTCTCAGGTAGCGGAAATTTTTCTTGATAATTTTTGGGAAAAAACTAAAAATCTTTGGGGCGATTTAACTAAGGGGGAGGAAATTTATAAAAAAGTTATTCTTGCCTCGATTTTAGAAAAAGAAGTCAACTCTTTTGAGGATAAGAAATTGGTAGCTGGGATTATTCTAAAAAGATTAGCTTTGAATATGCCTCTTCAGGTAGATGCGTCAGTGGTTTACGGAGTTTGTCAGGGAAAGTTTTTGGATTGTCCTTCTTTGGTAGCCAACGATTTTAAGAGGGATTTTCCTCATAACACTTATCTTTATTTGGGCCTACCCCCAACTCCGATTGCTAATCCCTCGCTGGAATCTTTAAAAGCTGCTCTTTCTCCTCAAAAAAGCGATTATCTTTTTTATCTTTCTGATCCTTTGACTAAAAAAACAGTTTTTTCTAAAACCTTCCAAGAACATAGTCAAAAAAGGGCTCGCTATTTGGGTTTGTAATTTTTTTAAAAAAATTAAAAAGATGAAGATGGGAAAAAGAATAATTTCTAAAGAATTTTTTCTTCGCAAAAGTCCTTTTTTAGCACCTTGGCTAATTGGAAAGATCTTAGTAAGAAAGATCGGCAGAAGAAAGATTTATTGTCTTATTACTGAAACTGAAGCTTATGAAGGAAAGCATGATAAAGCTTCTCATGCTTGGCGAGGCAAAACTCAAAGAAATCAGGTAATGTTTGAAAAAGGAGGGCGGTGGTATGTTTATTTTGTTTACGGCAATCACTGGATGCTAAATGTTGTTTCTGGCCCCTCGAATTATCCTTCGGCGGTTTTAATTCGTCAGGGAATAGTAGTTGATAAGAATTTAAAAGCTTTAAAGCTTCTTAAAGGACCGGGTATTTTAACTCGTTTTCTTAAAATTGATAAAAGCTTTAACGGTAAAGAAATTTCTTTAGCTTCTAATCTTTGGCTAGAGAATTGGGGGATTCGAGTCTCTCAGTTTATAAAAAAAGGAAAACGAATTGGCATTGATTATGCCGGCAAATTTTGGTCTCAAAGAAACTGGAGATTTTATTTAGATCTCTCCTCTTTTTTAAAAGAGAAAAGTCAATAATTAGTCAAAAAGGTTTTTTTGGAAAATTATTCACTTAAAAGACTTGACATTTTATTTTTCTACTGATAGGCTTTAAGTACTAATTTTCTTTTGGAATAAGAAGCCGGCCTGTTTTAATGATAGACGGAAAAGTTTTTGCGCGTTTCTTGGTTTTAAAAACTTCTCCAATAAAGTGATTAAGCTTAATTAATCTATTTTTCCTTTAAAAGCTCTCTTTTTAAAAGTGAGGTTTTTTTGCTTGTTATTAAAAATTTTTTAATTAATATGAACAAGTTAGAAGTTAAGTCTTTTTCTCATCATCCGGGGAATCTTACCCAGATGCCATTTTTAGCTGAAATTCAAATTAATTCCTGGAAGTGGTTTGTAGAAAAAGGAATTAAAGAAGTTTTTAAGGAAATTTCTCCTATTCGCGATTATACCGGCAAAGAGTTTGAGCTTTATTTTTTGGATTACTATTTTGATGAGCCTAAATTCTCCGAAGAAGAATCTTGGAGACGACTTTCTACTTATGAAGCGGCTCTAAGAGCTAAAACGCGTCTTGTTAACTTAAAAACCAAAAAGATTGTTGAACAAGAAGTTTATTTAGGAGATTATCCGATAATGACAGAAAGAGGAACCTTTATTATTAATGGGGTGGAAAGAGTGGTGGTTTCTCAATTAATTCGCTCTCCGGGAGTTTACTTTACAGCTCGCTTAATTAAGGGAAGCAAATATTTTGGAGCTAAAATTATTCCTGATCGAGGGAGCTGGATGGAATTTGAAACAGAAATGGATGGCTCTTTAACCGTGAAGATAGATAAACATCGCAAGGTGCCCGTTTCTTGTTTACTGAGAGTTTTTGGTTTAGAGACGAATCAGAAAATTTTGGAAACTTTTGCTGATGTTGATACCGGAGAACTTAAGTTCATCCAAGCTACTTTAAAAAAAGACTCTGCTTCTGATGCGGCAAGTTCTTATGTGGAGATTTATCGCCGTCTTAGACCGGGAGATTTGGCTACTCCCGAAAACGCCAAAAGTTTAATAGACGGTATGTTTAAGCGAGAAGATCGTTTCTCGCTTTCGGAAGTAGGCCGCTTTAAATTTAATGAACGGTTGGGAATCAATGAAAAAGTAGAAACTCAATTAGTAAGATTAGAAGATTTAATTCTTATCGTTAAAGAAATCATTCGCTTAAATAATGATCCAGAAGCTCTTCCAGATGATATTGATAGTCTTTCCAATCGTCGGGTGAGATCGGTGGGGGAATTACTTCAATCAAGAATGAGAGTTGGCTTTGCTCGAATGCGGAGAATGATTCAGGATAAAATGTCTCTAATAGAAGAAGGAGCTAGCGTTACTCCGATGCAACTTATTAATCCCAAACCACTTTTTTCAGTAGTGAGAGATTTTCTTGTTTCTTCCCAGCTTTCTCAGTTTATGGATCAAGTAAATCCTTTATCAGAATTGGAACACAAAAGAAGGCTTTCAGCGATGGGGCCGGGCGGTCTTTCGCGAGAGCGGGCCGGGTTTGAAGTGCGCGATGTTCATACTTCTCATTACGGAAGAATCTGTCCGATTGAAACTCCAGAAGGAGCCAATATCGGTTTAATTAATCATTTAGCCACTTTTGCTCGAGTTAATAGGTTAGGATTTTTGGAAACTCCTTATGCCAAAGTAAAAAATGGAAAAGTAACAGGCGAGATTGTTTGGATGACGGCTTCAATGGAGAAAGGTTACAAAATTGCTGAAGGAGGAACACCTTTAGATAAAAACGGAAGGATTCTTCCTGAAGAAGTAGAAGCAAGAATTGATGGCGAGCCGGGAATGTGTAGACGAGAAGAGGTAGATTTTATTGATGTTTCGCCTTATCAGTTAGTTAGTACTGCTACAAGTTTAATTCCTTTTCTGGAACACGATGATGCTAACCGGGCCTTGATGGGTTCTAATATGCAGAGACAAGCGGTGCCATCAGTAAGGCCCCAGGTGCCATTAGTGGGGACTGGTTTAGAAGAAAAAGCGGCTCGAGACTCAGGAAGAATGGTTTTGGCTAAAGAAGATGGAGAGGTATTAAAAGTGGATGCTTCTTCAATTGTTGTCAAAACTAAATCTGGCAACGATGTTTATGAATTAAATAAGTTTAGACGCTCTAATCAATATACCACTATTAATCAAAAGCCAATTGTATCAGTAGGTCAAAAAGTGAAAAAGGGGCAGGTTTTAGCTGATGGTCCTTGTACTGATAATGGGGTTTTAGCTTTGGGGCAAAATCTTTTGGTAGCTTTTGTTCCTGCCTTTGGAGGTAACTTTGAAGATGCGATTGTGCTTTCAGAAAGAGTAGCAATCGAAGACAGATTTACCTCAGTTTATATAGAAGACTTTTCTTGTGATGTGAGAGACACTAAATTAGGTCCTGAGATCACGACTGCTGATATCCCTAATGTTTCTGAAGAAAAATTAAAAAACCTTGATGAAGAAGGAATTATTAGAATTGGAGCCGAAGTTAAAGCAGGCGATATTTTGGTGGGGAAAATTTCTCCTAAAGGAGAAACCGAATTAACCGCCGAAGAAAAACTTTTACGTTCTATTTTTGGTGAAAAAGCTCGAGATGTTAAGGATACTTCCTTATATCTTCCTCACGGAAAGTCGGGAAGAGTGGTGGGAATTAGAATCTTTTCTCGTGATCGAGGAGATAAATTGGAGCCGGGGGTTATAAAAAGAATTCAAGTTGAAGTAGCGCAATTAAGGAAAATTAGAGCCGGAGATAAATTAGCCGGCCGTCACGGGAATAAGGGAGTAATTTCTCAAATTTTGCCGGTCGAAGATATGCCTTATCTTCCTGATGGAAGGCCAGTGGATATTGTTCTCAACCCCTTAGGAGTAGCTTCAAGAATGAACTTAGGGCAGATCTTGGAAACTCATTTAGGGTGGGCGGCTAAAGTTTTAGGCTATCGAGCTGTTACTCCTATTTTCTGCGGAGCTACAGAGGAAGAAATTCGTCAGGAGCTTAAAAAAGCGGGTCTTCCTGAAGATGGCAAAACCTATCTTTATGATGGAAGAACCGGCAGACGTTTTGAGGATAAAATCACCGTTGGCTATATTTATATGCTTAAGCTTAATCACTTGGTAGAAGATAAAATTCATATGCGCTCTATTGGACCTTACAGCTTGGTAACTCAACAGCCCTTAGGAGGAAAGGCTCAGTTTGGTGGCCAGCGCTTTGGAGAAATGGAAGTTTGGGCATTGGAAGGATATGGAGCTGCTCATACTCTTCAGGAAATGATTACCATTAAATCGGATGATGTTTTAGGAAGAGCTTCTGCCTTTGAGTCGATTGTTAAAGGGGAAGATGTAAAAATCTCCAATTCTCCCTCTGCCTTTAATGTTTTGGTAAGTGAAATTAATTCTTTGGGATTGAAAATAGAGCCACTGAAAAAAGAAGATGTTGATGAGTAATTAGAATTTAGATTACCGTTAGTTTAAAAAGTAATTAAATTTTAGATGGCTTATGAATATTGACTTTGATTATTTAAGATTAAAGATTCCTTCTCCAGAAGAAATTCTTTCTTCTTCTTACGGAGAGGTTACAAAGGCAGAAACTATTAACTACCGGACTCAACGCCCAGAAAGGGATGGTCTTTTTTCTGAAAGAATTTTTGGTCCCACCAAAGATTATAAGTGTTATTGCGGAAAGTATAAGGGTTTGCGCTATAAAGGGACGATTTGTGATAAATGTGGAGTAGAGGTAACTCGTTCAATTGTTAGAAGGGAAAGAATGGGTCATATTAAGTTGGCAGCCCCAGTAGCTCATATTTGGTTCTTAAAAACTGGCAACTCAAAGCTTGGACTTTTCTTTGATGCTCCCGCCAATAAATTGGAAAAGGTGGTTTATTATGCTTCTTATATCGTTACTAATGTAGATGAAGGTAAACTCAAAGAAGCTTTAGAAGCTTTAAATGAAGAGTATAAAGAGAAAAAGAAAACGCTTGAAAACGAGGAAGAGCTTAAACTTTTGGAAGATTCTTACTCAAAATCCAAAGAATTTCTTTCTAAATTAAGAGTGGGAACCATTCTTTCTGAGTCGGAGTTCTTTTATTTTTCTCGAAAGTTTGCTGATGTTTTTGAGGCTGGGAGTGGAGCTGAAAGTTTACGTAAGATTTTGGAGAAAATAAATCTTAAAAAAGAAATCGCAGCCACAGAAAAAGAATTAGAGTCCTTAGCTCGACAGAAAGACTCCACTCGTTTTAAGAAGCTTTCTCAAAAATTAAGAATTCTTAAATCGTTTTTGAAAAATAACATTCGCCCAGAGTGGATGATTTTAACGGTTTTGCCGGTTTTGCCACCGGATTTAAGACCAATGGTGGCTTTGGATGGAGGCCGCTATGCCAGCTCCGATTTAAATGATCTCTATCGTCGAGTGATTAATCGCAATAACCGCTTAAAGAAATTAATAGAATTAAAAGCTCCAGAAATTATTGTTGTTAATGAAAAAAGAATGCTTCAGGAAGCAGTTGATTCTTTAATCGATAACACTGCTCGAATGGGTCGTCAACAAATGGCGTCATCGCAAAATCGTCCTCTTAAATCTTTGGCGGATATTCTCAAAGGAAAGCAAGGAAGGTTCAGACAAAACTTGTTAGGTAAAAGAGTAGATTATTCAGGAAGATCGGTGATTGTAGTGGGCCCAGAATTAAAGCTAAACGAATGCGGAGTGCCTAAAAAAATGGCTTTGGAGCTTTTTAAGCCCTTTGTTATTGGAAAAATTTTGGAAAGAGGTTTGGCTCATAATATAAAAAATGCTAATCGCTTGATCGAGCAAGGACCAGCAGAAGTTTGGGAAATTTTAGAAGAAGTGATTAAGGATAAATTAGTGCTTTTAAATCGCGCTCCTACTCTTCATCGCTTAGGAATTCAAGCCTTTAAACCAGTCCTGATAGAAGATTTGGCGATTCGAATTCCTCCGATGGTTTGTGCTGCTTTTAACGCTGATTTTGATGGTGATCAAATGGCAATTCATTTGCCTCTTTCCTCTCAAGCTCAAGAAGAGGCAAAAACAAGAATGATCTCTTCAAAAAATATTATTAAGCCCGCTGACGGAGAGCCGATTGCCACTCCTTCTCAGGATATTGTTTTGGGTTGTTATTACTTAACTAAGATTGTTGGTGATACCTCTGATCCTTCTAAAATTAAAATCTTTAGTTCTCCTGAGGAAGCTCTTATTGCTTTTGAGTTGGATCTTATCAAAATTAATGAGCCAATAAGATTAGGTTCTTCTCATTCCACAGAAATTACCAGTTGTGGAAGAATCATTTTCTCTAAAAGTTTGCCGGGAGATTTTGGTTTGATAAACGAAACAATGAATAAAAAAGCTCTCAAGAAATTAGTGGCTCGCTATATTGATAAATATGGCATTGAATCGGCTTGGGAGTTTTTGGATGCCTTAAAGAAGGTCGGCTTTTTCTGGGGAGCTCTTTCGGGGACTACTTGGAATATCTTTGATCTCACGGTGCCGGCTCAAAAGAAAGAAATTATTGAAAAAGCTAGAGAAGAAGTCAAACTTATCAATGAAGCTCACGATAATGGTTTAATTGATTCCGAAGAAAAAAGATTGCGTACAATTGAAGTATGGGACAAAACCAAAAAAGAAATTTCTAAAATTGTCCCTCAAGCCTTAGCTTCTTCTCTTAGTATTTTTAATATTATCGATTCAGGAGCGCGAGGAACTTGGGAACAAGCTTCTCACATGGTAGGAATGAAAGGTTTGGTAACTAATCCTCAGGGAGAAACTATTGCTCTTCCCATTATTTCTTCTTATAAAGAGGGACTTTCAGTTTTGGAATTTTTCATTAACACTCACGGCGCCAGAAAAGGACTAACCGATACCGCCTTGAAAACTGCTTCTGCTGGTTATCTCACTCGCCGAATGGTTGATGTGGCTCAAGATGTAATAGTGAATAACAAAGATTGTGGCACCAAGGAAGGAATTAAAATAGAAAGAGCGGTGGGAGATCAATACGGCTATTCCTTTGCCGATAGAATCTTTGGAAGAACTTTAGCCGAAGATGTTAAAGTGGGCTCTAAAATCTTGGCTAAAAGAGGCCAGATTATTGATCGTTCTTTAGCTCAAGAAATTGCTGCTTCTGCGGTGGCGGAAGTAGTGGTTCGTTCTCCTATTACTTGCAAGTCTTTGTATGGAGTTTGCTCTCAATGCTACGGTCTGGATTTGGGTCGTCTGAATTTGGTTGAAGAAGGGGAGGCAGTAGGAATTGTAGCTGCTCAATCAATCGGAGAGCCGGGGACTCAGCTTACTTTAAGAACTTTTCACACTGGAGGAGTGGCGGAAAAAGATATCACCTCAGGATTACCAAGAATTGAAGAAATCTTGGAGGTTCGTCCTCCTAAAGGAAAAGCTGATTTAGCTAAAAATGACGGAGTAGTGGTGGATATTCAAGAAGTGGGTTCATCTAAAGTAATAAGAATTAAACCCACAAAGAAAATTCGCGTCAAAGGTAGAAAGAAAGATAAGTTAGATGAATATTATGCTCCACGCAACGCCTCGCTCTTTGTAGAAATTGGTCAGAAAGTTAAAAAAGGTGATCAACTCTTTGAAGGCAGTCTTGATCTAAGAGAACTCTTTCAGTTGCGAGGAAAAGAGGAGGTACAAAAGTATATTATCAATGAAGTTCAGAAAATCTATGTTTCTAACGGAAATGTTATAAATGATAAGCATATTGAAATTATCGTTCGACAAATGTTTTCTCGGGTAATGATAAAGGAAGCGGGAGACAGTGACTTTGTTGTTGGTCAAATTGTTGAAAAATCTCGCTTTCTGGAGGTTAATCGTCGTCTCAAAGCTCAAGGTAAAACTCCTGCTAAAGCCAAGCAACTTCTTTTGGGAATTACTCGAACCGCTCTTTCTACTGAAAGCTTTCTTTCGGCCGCTTCCTTTCAGGAAACTGCTCGGGTGTTGGTTTCGGCTGCCACCGAAGGAAGAATCGATCGCCTTCGCGGCTTAAAGGAGAATGTAATTATTGGCCGTCTAATTCCTGCTGGCACCGGCTATAGGAAAAAGGAGGAGACTAGAAACAATTCCAAAAAGGAATTGGACGATTAAGTTTATTAAAAAAGTTGAATTGAGTTGAATTTTATGTTATACCCTTCTTGGATTGGTTTTTAGAAGAAAGAGGTTTTTAAATTAAAATTAGGTTTAGAAAATAAATTTTGAAAGAAAATATGGAAGAAGAAAACAAAAAACAGTACGAAATTTCCTTTCTTTTAGAATCGGAGGAAGATTTGAAAATAATTGAGGAGAAAATAAATTTTTTTAAAGGAGAGATTCTGGAAAGAGGGGAGCTAAAAAGAATTAATTTAGCCTATCCGATTGCTAAAAGAAATGAGGCTCTTTTTGGATTTCTCAAGTTTCTGGCAGAGCCAGCGGTGATTAATGACTTATCAAAAGAATTAAGGTTGGAAGGACGAATTCTTAGATTTCTAATTGTTATTGATATCTTTCCCAAAGTCTCCCAAACTAAAGAGAAAAAACTGCCTGAAAAACCAAAAGTTTCAAAGGTAAAGGAAAAACCCGCGGTTACTCCTAAAGTTATTACTAACGAGGAATTAGAAAAGAAGTTGGAAGAGATTTTAAGTTAAGTTTTTGAGCTTGTCATTTTTTTGAGGTTGTGATAGCTTGATAAGAAAGAATTTATAAGTTTATTCTATGAATCTTAATAAAGTTTTTCTTATTGGTAGAGTAACTTCGGATATCAATCTGAAGTCTACTCCCTCAGGACAGTCGGTGACTTCTTTTGGAGTAGCTACCAATCGGGTTTGGACAGATAAATCAGGAAATCGACAAGAACAAACGGAATTTCATAATGTGGTGGTTTGGGGCAGACAAGCAGAGTTAGCCAGTCAGTTTCTTTCTAAAGGAAGTTTGGTAATGATAGAGGGAAGATTACAAACACGAATCTGGAAGGGGGCTGATGGTCAAAATCGTCGAACTACTGAAATTATCTGCGAAAGAATTCAATTTGGTCCTCGCAGCGCTTCTTTTAATAACGGGACTCCAGCAATAGCAGAAGAAGTGTCTGTTAAAGACGAACTTCCTCCCTTGGAAGAAGAATTAGCTGAAGTTCCTGAAATTTCTTTAGATGAAGAAATAAAAGGAGAAGAAATTAAACCAGAAGATTTACCCTTTTAGTTTAGAGATTAAAAGTGATGCTTTAAAAACATATGAATAATAAAAAACAATGTTTTTTTTGCTTTCAAAATATCAAAGAGATCGATTACAAAGATCCTAATCTTTTAAAGAAGTTCATTTCTTCTCAGGGGAAAATTATTGACCCTCAGCATACTGGTACTTGTCCTCGACATCAAAGAAGATTAGCTCAAGCTATTAAAAGAGCGCGCTTTTTAGGGCTGCTTTCTTATGTTAAGAAGTAATTTAATCTATTTAATTTGAATTCTTACCAATGGGCTTTTTGAAGGAAGATTCTTTGTTTTCTTTTCTTTATAATCTTGGGCGTCAAATATTTCCCAAAGGAGTAATTGTTTTTTTGGGTAGCTACTTAATTTTTTTTATAGTAATTGTCTTCTTTTTTTTGGTTTGGAAAGAATCAAATCTTAAAAAAAGGATTTTTCTACTTAATTTTTTTATCTTAGCCGAAATTTTAAGCCGAGGAATTTTAACTGAAGTGATTAGATTTTTTTATAATCGCTCTCGGCCCTTTTCGATTTTAGAAATAGAGCCCTTAATTTCTCATTCTGCTTCTTATTCTTTCCCGTCAGGGCATGCAGCTTTTGCTTTTACTTTAGCATTGGTGGTTTTCCTGATTAATAAGAAAAGAGGCTGGTTTTTTCTTGCTGCTGCCCTGCTTATTTCTTTGAGTCGAATAATAGCAGGAATCCATTGGCCTTCTGATATTTTGGCTTCTTTGATTATTTCTTTAGTTTCTTTCCTTGTAGTTTACTATCTTGTTCTTCCTTTAAGGAAAAAAATTTTTTCTTAAGATTTTTGAAGAAAGCTAAAGTTTTTGGGAAAACTTTAATTCATTTAAAGGGAGTTTTGAAGGTGCCCGGGGTGGGACTCGAACCCACACGGGAGTAAATCCCACACGATTTTGAGTCGTGATCGTCTACCAATTCCGACACCCGGGCTCTTTTTTATTGATAATAACCACTTTTTCGGTTAAAATCAATACGAGAATTCTTAAAAATTTTCCCCATTTTCTTGTTTTTAAGAAACCAATTTTATGGCGCGCGTTATTTCTATCTGCAATCAAAAAGGAGGGGTGGGAAAAACTACTACCGCTGTTAATCTCTCTGCTTATTTAGCGGCTTTGGGAAAAAGGGTTTTGGTGGTTGATTTTGATCCTCAAGCCAATGCTTCCTCGGGTTTAGGAATTTCTCCTCGATTTTTGAAAGAAAGCATTTATCATGCTCTTTTTGGCTATTTAGAACATCACAAAGTTATAAAGGAATCTTCTCTTTTTAATCTTCATATTGCTCCTTCAAGCCCTGATTTAGCGGGAGCACTGGTTGAATTAATTGAAGTGCCTGATAGAGAATTTCTTTTAAGAAAGTTAATTAACCGTCTTCGTCATCAGTATCATTACATTATCATTGATTTGCCTCCCAGCTTAAGCCTTCTGACGGTTAATGGGTTAGTAGCCTCCGATGAAGTGATTATTCCTATTCAAGCAGAATATTATGCCTTAGAAGGGCTTTCTCAGCTTTTGGAAACGATTGAAATGATAAACAATAATTTGGGAACAAAGATAAAAATTGCCGGAGCTCTTATTACTATGTTTAACAAACAAGAAACTTTATCTCGAGATGTGGCCTCTGAAGTAGAAAGACATTTCCCTTATTATGTTTACCAAACTCGCATTCCTCGCTCGGTTGCCTTAGCTGAAGCTCCTAGTTTTTCTAAACCAGTGATTTTGTACGATCCGCGCTCAAGCGGAGCTCGAGCTTATGAGCTTTTAGCGCGAGAGGTAATTAGTCAGGAAATCGACAATACTTTTAGATTGTTAAGTTAAAAAGGGGTTGGCTTTCAATTAATAAATTGCTAAAGTTAGAAGAATAATTAACATTTTGGTTAAATCAAAAAGAGGGTTAGATTTTGAAAATCAAACTTATATATAAACAAAAGCATGTTAGGAAAAGGCTTAGAATCACTTATCCCCAAAAAGAAATCAGCTACTGATGTCGGATTTTCTGATTCAAAGAGTGATCGGGATTCAAAAGAAGGACTATCTTCTGAGGTTTCTTATTCTGAAATTGAAGAGATAGAAATAAAGACTTCTCAATCAATAGCGGAAGATTTTTCTCAATCCGAAAAAGAACCTCCTTTTTTAGAAGGACCAATTTTTCAGGTGGAAGTAGATAAAATTGTCTTAAATCCCTATCAGCCTCGTAAGAATTTTGATGAGGAGTCCTTAAAAGAATTAGCTGCTTCTATTAGAGAATTTGGTATTTTGCAACCCTTGGTGGTTTCTAAAATAGAAGAAGAAACAGAATCTGGAACAAGGGTGATTTATCAATTAATTGCTGGTCAAAGAAGATTAATGGCAGCTAAACTATTAGGGTTAAAAACAGTTCCTGTAATAATCAGAGGTTTTTCTAAAAAAAATGAGGTTTTGGAAATGGCGATTATTGAAAACATTCAACGAGCAGACTTAAATCCTATTGAAACCGCTCGAGCTTATGCTCGCTTAGCAGATGAGTTTGGTTTAACTCAAAGGGAAATCGCTGTTCGTTTGGGTAAAAGCCGAGGAGTAATTGCTAATGCTTTAAGATTATTGGAGCTTCCTTCAGAAATTCAGGAAGCGCTTTCAGAGGGAAAAATCAACGAAAGTCATGCTCGTCTTCTTCTTCAAATTAACGATGCTCAAAAACAAAAAGAGATCTTTGATCAAATTGTTAGCCGTAATTTAAGCGTTCGAGAGGCTAGAAAAAAGATGAGAGAAATAATTCAGCAAAAAAAGACTTCCGAGGATGTGTTGAATGTTTTTGATTTAGAACTTAAAAAAATGGAAGATGAGCTTTCCGATTTTCTGGGAGCACCTGTAAAAATTGAGTTTGGACGAGGAGGAGGAAAAATTGTTATCCACTTTTATTCTCCCGAAGAAGCTGCAGGAATTGTCGAAAAAATAAAACCCAATCACGAAGATACTTTGTAGTCTTTTAATTGACCACCTTGTATCCTACCTCCTTAACTTCTTTTATCTTCTTTAGTTTGATTAAAATTTCCTCTGCTTTTTCTTTTTTATTAATATCAGCAATTATCTTAATAGTTGGAAAATGTCCCTTGCTTTTGGTTTCTATGTCGCTGATATGAATATGATTGCGAGAAAAAACAGAAGAGATATCTTTAATCAATCCAATTTTGTCTTGGCAAGTGATTTGAAACTCTACTTTCTTTAAAGGGGTTATATCTTTAAGGGCTGATTTTATCTTCTTTTTAGCGTGACGAGTTTTGACAAATCCTAACCAGTTAGGAGAAGGTTTTTTACTTTTTTGAGTAAGAATTTCTACTACATCTCCTGATTGCAGCTGATAATCCAAAGGAACGATTCTGTTGTTAACTTTTGCTCCTACACAGGAGTCTCCAATTTTAGTGTGAATTTTATAAGCAAAGTCTACAGGAGTACTTCCGGCAGGTAAATCAATTACCATTCCTTTAGGAGTTAAAACGAAAATTCTGTCAGAGAAAAAATCAACTTTAATGGCTTCGATAAACTCTCGAGAGCCGGGGAACTGATTCTGCCATTCTTTTAATTGCTTAATCCAGAGTGCTTCTTTGAGATCGGCGGCGATAGCCTTTTTTTCGCTGTACTCTTTACTTCCTTTTTTAGATTCGTAAAACCAGTGAGCGGCAGCACCATTTTCTGCTTGCTCGTGCATTTCTTGAGTACGAATTTGAAATTCAGTTGGTCGATTGTTGACGCAAAAAACAGTGGTGTGTAAGCTTTGATAGCCATTAGGTTTGGGTAAAGCAATATAATCCTTTATTCTCCCTGGCATCGGGGGCCAAATCTGATGAATTACTCCCATTGTTAGATAGCATTCCTCGATTGTTTTAACAATAATTCGAAAAGCTACCAAATCATAAACTTGCTCTAAATTCATATTGTAGCGAATTAGTTTTTTGTAAAGACTAAAGAGTCTTTTGGCGCGATAGTCGATAGCTAAAGGATAAACCCCAGCTTTTGCTAACTGTTCTCTTACCTGAGGTTCTAATTTTTTTAAATAAGCTTCTCTTTCTTGGTAGCTTTCTTTAACATTTTCTTTAAGCCAAGCATATTCTTTGGGGTAAAGATAGGGGAAGGTTAAATCTTCTAATTCTCCTGCTAAGCTTTGCATTCCTAACCGATAAGCAATAGGCGCATAAATTTCAGCTGTTTCTAAAGCAATTCTTTTTTGTTTAGGCTGAGGTAAAAACTGTAAGGTCTTGATATTATGAAGCCGATCAGCAAGTTTAACAAAAATCACTCTCAAATCTTTACTGATTGCTAAAATCATTTTTCTCAAAGATTCAGCTTCATTTTTTTCATCCTCTTCTTTTTCTTGGCGATATTTTAATTCTCCTAATTTGGTTACCCCATCAACAATAAAAGCTATTTCCGCTCCAAACTCCTTTTCTAAGACTTCCTTGGGGATTTGACAGTCTTCTAAAACATCATGCAAAAATCCAGCGGCAATAGTAGTGGCATCCATTCTCCATTCAGCCAATTTATAAGCGGTTTCTAAAAGGTGATTAAAATAGGGTTCTTTGCTGGCTCTTAACTGGTGACCATGAACTTCTTTGGCAAAGGAAGCCGCTTTTCTTATTAATCTTTCCTGCTCTTCTTGGTGAGGGAAGTGAGCGTTAAATTTTTTGATTATTCTTTCTAAATCCATTTTCTTTTTTAAGAAAAAATCTTTCGACGCCAGCCGATTTTTTTAAATCAAAGCACTTCTTTTTTCAGAAGTCAATTTTTAACTTTTTAGGATTTTTCCTGAGGCTTTTCTTGAGGTTTTTGCCAAGAGGCGTAGTCGCATTCTGGATAGCGAGAGCAACCGTAAAACCATCTTCCCTTCTTAGTTTTTCTTTTGATAATTTCTCCCTTTTGACATTTGGGACAGCTTCCTAAAGATTGAGAAAAAGAATTGTTATTGTTAAGAGGTTTAGTAAATTGACATTCAGGAAATCCAGAGCAACCCAAAAACTTTCCAAAGCGGGAAAATCTTATTTTTAAAGGCTTGCCACATTTTTCACACTTTTCTTCGGTTTCTTCTTGAAAGTTTTGGTTTTGAACGCTTTGATATTTTTCTTGAAGATTTTTTGAAAAAGGAAAATAAAATTTTCTAATCACTTCTTGCCATTTGAGTTTTCCTTGAGCAATTTCATCTAACTCTTCTTCCATTTTGGCAGTGAAGTTGATATCAACAATCTCTGGGAAATGTTCCACTAAAATATCATTAACTTTCTCTCCAATTTCGGTGGGTTGGAAAGCTTTTTGTTCATTTTTAATGACATAATTTCTTTCTTGAATAACCGAAATAATCGGAGCGTAAGTAGATGGCCGTCCAATTCCCAATTCCTCTAATTTTTTAATTAAAGAAGCTTCATTATACCGAGGAGGGGGTTGAGTAAAGTGCTGACTAGGAATAACTTTTTCTAAAGTAACCGCTTGTTTTTCTTTTACCTGAGGGATTTCCTTTTCTTCAATTTTTTTGGGCCAAATTTTTAAAAAGCCATCAAATTTTAAAGTAAGGCCGCTACATCTAAAAAGGTATTTTTTTTCTCCCTTCCCTTCAATTTCAATGGTGGTTGAATCAAAAATGGCTTCCGGCATCTGCGAAGCAATGAATCTTCTCCAAATTAGTTCATAAAGTTTTTCTTCTTGAGAGGTTTCTATTTTTTTACTTGCCGGATGCTCTTTTTTTCTTAGACTTTTGGGGACAAGGTCAATAATGGTGGGACGAATAGCTTCGTGAGCTTCTTGAGCATTTTTTGATTTGTTTTTAAATTGTCGAAAGTGAGAGAGAGCATACTTTTCTCCTAAATTATTTTTTAGCCATTGCTGAGCTTGAAAAAGTGATTGTTGAGAAAGATTAACTGAATCAGTTCTCATATAAGTAATTAATCCTTTTTCATAAAGAGATTGAGCAATTCTCATTGTTTGTTTTGAAGAAAATCTAAGTTGGCTGAAAGCGGTTTGCTGGAGGGTACTGGTGATAAAGGGAGGCAGGGGATTTCTTTTGGTTTCTTTTTTATTGACCGAAATGATTT
The DNA here is from genome assembly GCA_025999395.1 of Candidatus Parcubacteria bacterium. Taxonomy (GTDB): domain Bacteria; phylum Patescibacteriota; class Minisyncoccia; order UBA6257; family JAGOQP01; genus KatS3mg098. The sequence continues at coordinate 531,522 of AP024682.1, read as the reverse complement.
TAAAAGAAGCCTTTTTTAAGTCTTTAGTAATTTCTTCGCTTTCTTCTTGAGTGCGAATACTTTCTTCGGCAATTGATTGGTTGTTTATTTTAATTAAGGAAGATTCCAGCTGCTTTCCTTCTTCAGTAAGAAAAATAGCTTCAATTAGCCAATACTCTTGTGGCTGAAAGCTTCTTATTTCTCTTTCTCTCTCAACGATTAATCTTAGAGCTACCGATTGAACTCTTCCTGCCGAAAGCCTTTTGGCTACCTTTTTCCATAAGAAAGGAGAAAGGCTGTAGCCCACTAATCTATCAAGAATTCTTCTGGCTTGTTGAGCGTCAACCAAGTTTAAATCTATTTGGCGAGGATGAAGAAGAGCTTCTTTTATTGCTTGGGGAGTAATTTCGTGAAAAACAATTCTCTCAAAAAGAGAATCTCTTTCTTTTTGATTGTTCTTTTTTGTTTTCTTTAAATCAGCGCTTAAAACCTCCATTAAATGAAAAGCAATGGCTTCTCCCTCTCTATCTTCATCAGTCGCTAAAATTATCTTTTTAGCTTTTTGAGAAACTTTTTTTAGTTCTTTGACTCTTTTCTTTGCCTTAAGGGGAATAATATAGTGAGGCTCAAAGTTATTTTCTATATCAATTCCTAGTTTGCTTTTGGGAAGATCGCGAATGTGTCCGTAGGAGGAAACCACCAGGTAGTTTTTATCCAAAAAAGAACTAATCGTTTTAGCCTTGGTAGGCGATTCAACAATTACAAGATTCATATTAATAAAATATTTTTAAGTTTTTGTTGATCTTAATTTAAAAGGAAAGAGTGTATCTTCCTCGATTATTTTCCTTAACTTTTCCCTCAATAATTAGCTTGGATAATTCTGATAGCAATTCTTGGGAGTTTAGTTTAGTAAGTTGACAGAGATTGTCAACATCTAACTCCTTTTTTTCTCTTAAAACCTCTATAATTTTTCTTTCTTTAGAATTTAGAGAATCAAGATCAACTTTCTGTTGAGTGTCGGTTTTTATTCTCAGTTCTTCTAAAACATCATCTGCATTTCTTACCAAAATAGCGCCTTCTTTAATAAGTTGGTTAGTTCCTTGAGAATTAGGAGAAAAAGGAGAGCCAGGGACAGCCATTAACTTCTTTTTTTGTTGAAGAGCAAAATGAGCAGTAATTAAAGCTCCCGATTTTAAAGGAGCTTCTACTACTAATACTCCCTCTGCCAAAGCACTAATTAAGCGATTTCTTAAAACAAAGTAGTGAGTTTGAGGGAAAGCCCCGGAAGGATATTCGGAAATTAAACAGCCCCCCTTTTCTATTATTTTTTGAGCAAGATTTTTATGACTGGCAGGATAAACCTTATCCAAACCAGAAGCTAACACTGCCCAAGTAATTCCTCCAGCTTCAAGAGCGGCTTGGTGAGCGATGCAATCTATTCCAAAAGCCAAACCACTAAGAACTATAATTTTTCTTTGAGCCAACTCAAAAGCAAGCTGATAAGCTATTTTTTCTCCTTCCCGAGAGGGCTTTCTGGTTCCTACAATAGCGATAATCTTCTTTCCTTCGGGATCAAATTTGCCTTGAAAATAGAGAGTTTTAGGGGGAGAGGATATCTTTTTTAGAGAAGAAGGGAAATTTTTATCTTCTTTTCTAACAAGCTTGATTTCTTTTGGATTGTTTTCCATTGGCTTTTATTATACAATTCTTAAATAATAAGGAAAAATTCAAAAGGGATTTTTGAGTTATGCTTGACTTTAAAAAGACTCTTATTAAAAATCTTGTTGCTGTGGGGGTGGCAGTTGTTATTTTTTTGATCTTCTTTTTTCTTTTTCGATTAGATATTAATCATCAGGTTGAGGTTATTCAGGATTTACAAGGGCGCAAAACCGCTCTTTCTCAGTCGGCTGAAAACCTTTCTCTTTTAATCAAAGAGTGGGAGACAGCTAAAAAATATAAAGAAAGAGTCAATCTTCTGATTCCGCCAAAAGATAAGTTAGTAAGTCTTTCTAATGACTTTCAGAAGATAGCTCAAGAAAAAAATGTTAATCTTTCCTTTAATTTTGGAAAAGAAGCGGATCTTCCCTCCGCTAAAGGATTGGGCTCAGTGAGTTTTGTTGCTTCTCTGGAAGGAAGTTTTTCGGGGATTTTGGCTTTTTTGAAGGAAATTGAAGAAAAGTATTATTCTTTAAAAATAAGTTCTTTTGATTTAATGGATGGAGGGGCTGATAGATTAAGAATAAATATTAACGGTCAGGTATTCTTTTCTTCCTAATAAAAATTATGAAAAAAATAGATTTTAGTTTTTTCAAAAAGAACAAAAGAGAGATTTATTTTAGTTTGATCGGATTTTTTTTGGCTACCCTTTTAATCTTTCTTTTCGTTAACTCTATTAGTTTCTTGATAAAAAAAGTTAATCTTGCGCTAGAGTTAAAAAGTGGATCATCAAGTTTTGTAAGATTTAATCTCGAAGCCTTAAAAGATTTGGGTTTATTGAATCAGGAGGAGGAGAAAAATTAAGGATTTTTTTATATTGACTTGAAAAGGAAAGAAGGTGTAAAATTTTTGTAGTTTAACTTTAAAAGCGCAAGTAGTTCAGTGGTAGAACGCTGTCCTGATAAGACAGAGGTCGGAGGTTCGATCCCTCCCTTGCGCACTAAAGCACTTTAGAGGCGCGTGTAGCTCAGTTGGTTAGAGCGTTTGCATGACACGCAAAAGGTCCCCCGTTCGAGTCGGGGCACGCGCACAGACTTAGAATTACTCTTATATATTTATAATGACAGAAAGAAGATATAAAAATAACTATCCCTACCCCCCTGAAAAAGAGAATTCGGAAGGTAATTTAGTAGAAAGGGTTGTTAATCAAAAAGATTTAGAGGAGGCAAGAAAAGCAGTAAAAGACTTTTACGAATCATCTTCGCCGGATCAAAGAGTAGCCTTTTTCTGGGAGATGAATAATTTTGCCTCTCTTCTTCTTTCAAAGATTGGTGAAAGGGTGAGAAAAAATCCTTTATTTCATCTTCTTGCTGGTAGCACTCTTCCTCAAGAAGATGAAGATAAAATGATTAAAAAGGGAGGATTGGTGGATTATAGTGGAAATTTTTCTATTTTAGACTTCATAAAAAAATTATTTCAAAAAATTAAAAACGATTCGGAAGGAAAATAGTTTTTGAGGCAAAATTTTAATTAATTTACAATTAAATTTTAAAACTTTTATTTATGACTTTTGAAGAATATCAAAAAGAATCTCGTAAGACAGCTAAGTACCCGGTAATTGATAAGGGATTTGTTTATCCTCTTTTGGGATTAGTAGGAGAGTCAGGAGAAGTGGCCGAAAAAGTAAAAAAAATTTTTCGAGATAAAAATGGAGTAGTAGACGAAGAAACCAAAGAAGCGATTAAGAAAGAGTTGGGTGATGTTTTATGGTATCTTTCTCAGGTGGCGACAGAATTAGAAATTTCTTTGGAGGATATTGCTCAAACTAATTTAGAAAAGCTTTTCTCTCGCCTGGAGAGAAACAAGATCTCAGGAGAGGGAGATGAGAGGTAAATTTATTTCTACATTTATGCGTGACTTTAGAGGTTTTCGACGAGAAGAAGAAAGAACGCTAGATCGGATTTTTTTAGATCAATTGTATCGAGAAGCGAAAAGATGGAGAGAAGGCCTTTCTATTAAAATGGAAGATTTTGTCGATTTGTATGGTGTAGAAAGAGTAAGAGAAGATTTAGAAAGGGTGGAAAGAAGAAAAAAATATTTTGAACAAATAGATGCCGGAATGCCGGCTGAAGTTTTAAAACTAGGGATCGCCTTTGAGGGAATGATTATCGAGCGAGGGGTAAATAAAGAAGATAGGCTTTTTGGCCCTAATTCTTTAGTAAAAGGGACTTCTTTATATGATGACTTTTTCGGAGGGGTTGATGCGGTTGTTGAGTTTTGGGAAAAGAAGGAGGATTTGTACTCTCATTTAGGGTTAGCGGTTGATGTCACTACCGGTAGAGAGTTAGAAGGAAAATTGGGTCAAGTTTTGGAAGATGTGCGGAAGGGAAATTTCGCTCGAGTAAAATATTTTTCTTCTCAAAGAATGAATTTTCGAGGGGAACTTTCTCGAATTCCGCGAGTTGTCATTGCTGCAGATCCGGCGACGGTAAAAGATTTTGGACAGATCTGGCTTTCTTCAAGAATGAATCCAACCTTTCAAGAAAGAGTAAGGAGTCATTTTTTAAATTTTCAAATTTTGAGGGAGATTATCTTAGAGTTGGAAGCTTGGATAGATTATGCAAGAAAAAATAGACGACCAGAAGAGGAAATTTCTCTTTATCGAAGAACCCTAGAAAGAGCAAGAGAAGTTTATAGAAGAAGAGTTTCTTTGTTTGAGGAAAAAGCTTCTCAGGAGATTGATCAAAGAGACGCATCTTTTGAGACTCTTGCTTATTACCTAGAAAGTGTTCAGCGCTAATTTTTAATGAAGGAGATAGAGATTGTTTTTCAAAATAAAGATTTTCTGGTTTTAAACAAACCCGCTGGGTTATTGGTTCACGGCGCCCCTTATTTTAAAGAAAAGCAGCCAACCTTAGTTGAGTGGTTAGTAAAAAACTTTCCTCAAGTTAAAAAAGTAGGTGATGATCCTATCTGGCGCCCCGGCATTGTTCATCGCTTAGATAAGGAGACTTCCGGAGCTCTTTTGGTATGTTTACATCAAGAAAGTTTTGATTATTTTAAAAATCTTTTTGCTCAACGGCAGGTAAAAAAAACTTATCTAGCGGTGGTGAGGGGACAACTAAAAAATAAGGCGGGAGTAATAAATCTTCCTCTTGGAATTAAAAAAGGAACCACCAAAAGAACGATTTTTTCTTCAAAAATGACCAAAGAAGCAATTACTGAATATAAAGTTCTCAAAGAATTTAAAAAAGGAGAAGAATGGTTTTCTTTATTAGAAATAATGCCTCTTACCGGAAGAACTCATCAAATAAGAGTTCATTTGAATTTTTTAAATCATCCAGTAGTAGGAGATAAAATTTATGGAGGTAAGAAAAATGCTTTACTGGCTTCGCGACTAATGCTTCACGCTTTTTCTTTAGAGTTTAGCGATTGGCGTAATCAAAGATATAAAATCGAAGCTCCTTTGCCTGATGATTTTTCTTCTTTTTTGGGGTTTGATTTTGACAAATAGATTTTTTTCCGCTATTCTTTTTGGGTATGATAGACAAAGAAACTGCTGAAAAAATAAAACCGGGAGCCTTAGTGAGTGTAGTAGAAAAAGTAGGTGAAGGAGAAAAAGGAAGAACCAGCACTTTTAAGGGCTTGGTAATTGCCAGAAAGCACGGCAGTCAACCGCAGGCAACCTTTACTGTTCGAGCAATTGTCGATGGAGTGGGGGTAGAAAAAATTTATCCCTTAAACTCTCCCAATATTCTTTCAGTAAAAATTCTTTCCTCTCCTAAGAAAGTAAAAAGGGCCAAACTTTATTGGGTAAGAGAAGCTTCTAAGAAGAAGATTCAAAGAAAGTTAGGGGTTTCTTTATAAAAGAAAGCTTTTTGATGATTATTCAAAACAGGGGAAAGGAACCCTGTTTTTTGTTTTTAAAAAATTCTATTTTTTAGAAACGTTGAAATTTGATTTTTCTTTGTCTATAATTTTTTTAAGAACATTTTATCTTTAAGACGATTTGAATGCGCGGGTGGCGGAATTGGTAGACGCGCTACTTTGAGGTGGTAGTGCCTTTTTAGGCGTGGAGGTTCGAGTCCTCTCCCGCGCACTGGTTTTTATTCTTTGTTTTTCTTAACTCTACTTTTGTTTGGCAAAAAACTTGTTTTCTATTCTACTTCAGAAGGTTCTTTAGAAAGGAGGGAGAAAGATGGGTGAGGTTCTCTATTTTCCGAGAAATTCAAGGTCGGTTGAATTTGATGAAGAGATGGAAAAGTTCGTTAGAAAAATGGGAGAGGAAATGGGATACGACGGAGATTGGTTTCTTGAGTTTGTCAGAAAACAACCTTCCCTTTATTATGAGGAGTTGAAGAAAGAATCTCAGAAAGAAAAATAGAATTTGCTCTTTGGTTTTTACCGTGTTGCTACGATACGGCTTTTTATTATTTGTGTTTTTTGTTTTTTTTGCTATTATTTTTTTGATTAAGTGATCTAAAATTAAAAAATCATTGAAAATGAAACGCGAATATATTGTTGCTAAAGATCCAATTAGCGATCAATTATTAGAAGAACTAAAAAAAAGAGACGATATTCAAGCAACAAGAATAAAAAGACTTTTGTCTCTTCCTGATCTTACAAGGAAAGAAAATTCGCCTCTAAAGTTTATTGTTGAAAAGATTCTTTCAATTGAAGCTTTTAAAGACTTTGACATTATTGAATTTCCAGAGATTGTAAGCGTTCGGGATAATTTTGATTTGCTTAATACTCCTTTAGATCATCCTAGTCGCCGAGAAACAGACACTTATTATGTCAGCAAAGATTATGTTTTGCGAACCCAAACCACGGTAATGTGGACTTTTTATCTTCAAAGAGAAGATGCTAAAAAGAAGCTTCAAGAAGAAGGGGAAATTGGACTCTTAAGTTATGGTAAGGTTTTCCGGAAAGACGAAATTGACAGGAATCATTTCCCGGTTTTTCATCAAGTTGATGGGCTTTACTTATGTCGGCGAGATAAAAAAATTATTGGCATTCCCGAGCTTCAAGAAGTGCTTTCAGAGATTGTAAAAGCAATTTATGGCGAGAAAGTAGTTTTCCGATTTTTAGAAGATACTTTTCCTTTTACGCATCCCAGCACTCAAGTAGAAATCAAAATTGAAAGCGATGGTGGAGAAGAAAAATGGCTGGAGGTGGTAGGGGCAGGAGTAGTTCATAATCAGGTTCTTAAAAATCTTGGAATTGATCCAGAGATTTACAATGGTTGGGCCTTTGGTTTTGGTTTGGAAAGATTGGCAATGGTTAAAATGAAAATTCCCGATATCAGAATTTTTTGGTCAAATGACCCGCGCATCACTAGTCAGTTTACTAGCATTGATAGTATTTATCGTGAAGTGAGCAAATTCCCGATGACTTATCGAGATATTTCTTTTATTGTGCCCAAAAATATGAGTCTTAACAATTATTATGAAATTGTTCGTGATTGTGCTGGAGAATTAGTGGAGGAAGTTAAAATGTTGGATAAATATGAAAACGATGAGAAGTTTGGTAAGGATAAATTAAGTTATACCTTTAGAATCATCTATCGTTCTCCAGAAAGAACTTTAACCAATGAAGAAGTAAATAAAATTCAGGAAAAAATTGTTGAAAAAACAAAAGAAGAGCTTAAGGCATTAATTAGGTAGTTGTATAAAATGAATTCTATTAAAAAAAATCCTAATTTTTATTCTAATTTTTATTCTTTAAAAGAAAACTTTCAAAAATCCTTCACCCTTGTAGAACTCTTAATTGTTATCGGCATCATTGCAGTTTTAACTACCGCTGTTATTGTTACTTTAAACCCTTTAGACTATCTTAAACAAGCTCGCGATGCTCAAAGAGTCTCTGATTTAGATAGCATTAATAAGGCTTTATTAGTCTTAGAGTCTCAAGGATATACCTCTTTTGGAAATCCTAATACTGTTTATGTCTCAATCCCTGATACCTCTTCAACTTGTGCTAATTTAGGTTTACCTTCTTTACCTTCAGGTTGGAGTTATCGCTGTGTTACTCAAGCTAATCTTCAAAGAATTGATGGTAATGGCTGGATTCCTGTTAATTTCTCTCAATCCAGAGCTCTTTCCTTTTCTAAACTTCCTATTGATCCTATTAATGCTACCTCTACTGGAAATTATTATACCTATGTAACAGGAGGAAGTTGGGAATTAACTTCCTTATTAGAATCAGATAAGTATATTTCCTCATTTACCGGTGGGAATGGAGTTTATTATCGTAGAACTTCAGTATCTTCATTGACTCCCTTTACAGTAAGGTTGACGGGGTTGTTAGGACATTGGTCTTTTGATGAAGGGTCTGGTTTGATAGCTAACGATTCTTCAGGAAAGGGAAACCATGCTACTCTTTATAATGGTCCTATTTGGGAGACTGGAGCTAATTGTAAAAAGGGAAGTTGTCTTAATTTCGATGGAGTAAATGACTATGCTTTAGCTTCGGTAAACAATTTACCAAAAGGAAATTCCCCACGAACGATTTTGGCTTGGGTAAAACCGTTAAATAGTGTCAATTACTATGGCATAGTTGGTTATGGTAATGGAGATTGCACTGGCAAACAGTTTTATTTTGGAAGGTTTGGTACTAATCTGAATTTCTGGGGAGGGTGTATGGATACTAATTTTTCTAGCTTTAGTTTTCCTTTAAGTCAATGGACTTTTGTTGGAATTTCTTTTGATGGTTCTACTGTAAAAGCTTTTAAAAATGGTAATTTTGTCCAACAATTTTCTCCCTCATCTATTAATACTCCCTCTTCGGTGACTAAGTTTGTTATGGGAGCTGAGTCTACTACAAATGGAGTAGATTTCCGTAGTTATTTCAATGGATTATTGGATGAGATTTATCTTTTTAACAGAGCTCTTTCTGATTCAGAAATTCTTTCTATTTATCAAGCCACCAATTAGTTTTTTAGTTTGTCTTTTAGTATAATTAAACTTGATCTGATCTTAAAAAATTTAACAAGGTGTTTTTTTTATAATTAATTTTTTTATTAGAAATATGAAAATTGCTATTAATGGTTTCGGAAGAATCGGAAGACTTTTCTTCCGTCAAATTTTTGATCATTCCGAGATAGAGGTGGTAGCTATTAACGATTTGGGAGGATTAGAAAATTTGGCTTATCTTTTAAAGTACGATTCAGTTTATCGCGCTTGGGAGAAAAAAGTTGAAGTAGATACTGCTAAAAATCTTCTTTTAGTTGAGGGCAAGAGCATTCATTTTTTTCAAGAAAAGGATCCTCTAAAACTTCCTTGGGGAGCGTTAGCGGTGGATGTGGTTATTGAATCAACGGGGGTTTTTGAATCATATGAAAAAGCCAAAGTTCATTTAGAAGCGGGAGCTAAAAGAGTTCTTTTAACTGCTCCAGCTAAAGATGAGGATAATGAAATAGGAAAAACCGTTCTAATCGGTCTTAATGAAGATAAAATTTCTACCTGTAAAATTTCTTCCAACGCTTCTTGTACTACCAATGCTGCTTCACCAGTAATAGCGGTTTTATCTCAAAATCCGGGAATTAAGAAAGCAATCTTGAATACTGTTCACGCTTATACTGCTACTCAAAATCTTGTTGATGGACCAGTAAAAGGAAATGATTTTCGCCGGGGAAGAGCGGGGGCTTTCAATATTGTCCCTTCTACGACTGGAGCTGCTTTGGCAGTAACTCGGGCTCTGCCAGAGTTGGAAGGAAAATTTGATGGGGTAGCGATGAGAGTGCCGGTAGTAAGTGGTTCAATTGCAGATATCACCTTTGTTTCTAAAAGACCAACTTCGGTTGAAGAAATAAACCAAATTTTAACTCAAGCTTCTCTATCGCCTCAATGGCAGGGAATATTAAAGGTAACTAATGATCCGATTGTTTCTAGCGACATTATTGGAGAACCTTATGGAGCAATTGTTGACTTGAAGTTTACCAAAGTAATTGACGGTGACTTGGTAAAAGTTTTGTCTTGGTATGATAACGAGTGGGGATATGTAGCAACCTTAGTTAAGCATTTGTTGAAAATAAAAGAGGTCTTGTAAGGTTATGAAGAGAATCACGATAATATTGATTGCTTCAGCATTAATTTTGGGAGGAGTATTAATATACACTTTTATTAACAAACCGGTTTCTAATAGTGGTACTAATAATGTAAATCAAAACCAAGTAACCAGTGAAGTTAATAATCAGCCCTTTATTGATTCTATTTTTCCAGATTCTGGAGCGGTGGGGATACCTATTACTTTAAAAGGAAAAAACTTAAATGGTCCTGATGGTTGGACAGATATTTGGATAACCAATAGTCGTGGAGAAAGCGGAGTTTTTAGCGTAAAAAACACATTAAATTCGAATCTTTTGAATTTTCGATTTCCCGAAAAAGTTTGTGTTAAAAAAACGAATCCGGAATTACCTTGCTCGGGTTATTTAGAAGTTATTCCGGGAGTTTACGAGATTTATGTAGCAGCTTTTGGTTTAAGAAGCAACTCAGTTACTTTCACTATTGTTGGGCCTTCTGAAACAAATTCTTTTTTTCTATTACCACAAGAAGGTAGTCGATTGGTTATTGGAAAGTCTTTTAGTATTAAACTCGCCAGTAATATTTTAAAAGATTATCATCCTCTTACCCACCTCTTTACTTTAGTCGATGAGAAAGGAAGAGAAATTGGTGCTTTGTGTCCAGATGCGGCAATAAAAAATGATAGCCAGTTTGAATGGGTGGCAGGGTTTGTTATGTCCTCTTGTGCTGGCACTAGCAACTTTGAAATAAGGGTAAAACCGGGAAATTATAGAATTGTTTTTGTTTTGCTTGATGGTAACGGAAATCAAAAAATGAAGGAAACCAGCGGAAAGTTTTCATTGGTTGAGTTTTAGTTTTTTTGAATTTGGTTTTTTAAGGCTATTTCATTTTTTGAGAAGATAACAAAAATAATTTGTGAGAAATTTTATTATTTTTTCTTTTGTCGTTGTTTTTCTTTTAGCTGGATTGAGTTATTTAGGAAGACAAATTTTTGATGCTTGGGAAAAATCTTTGGAATCTCAACTTACTGCTTCTCTTTTGGGTAATTTAGTTAGTGTTAGTCGGCAGGACAATCAACATCAGTTAGCAACTCTGATATTTGTAGGCGATATTATGCTGTCGCGAGCTGTAGGAAGGCAGATGGAAAAATATAATAACTACGCCTTCCCTTTTCAGCTTTCTGCTGATTTTTTGAAAGGAGCCGATATCACTTTTGGAAATTTGGAAGGACCTATTTCTGCGCGTGGCGAAAATCAGGGGAGTATTTATTCCTTTCGGGCTCATCCTGAGGTTGTTGAAGGATTAATTTATGCCGGCTTTGATGTTTTGTCTTTAGCTAATAATCATATTTGGGATTGGGGCAAAGAGGCTCTTTTTGATACTCTGACAATTCTAAAAGATAACGGAATAATTCCTGTTGGCGCTGGAGAAAATTTTGACGAAGCTAATTCTCTTAAAGTTGTTTCGTTAGACGCTGATCGTTTAAAGATTGGTTTTTTAGCTTACACAAATTTATATCCAAAAAGTTTAGAGGCAAAAGAAAATCAAGTCGGCATTAGCCGGTTTGATATTGAAAGGATTTTAAAATTAGTAGCGGCTATAAAAGAAAAAAAAGAGGCAGATATTCTTGTTGTTTCTCTTCACTGGGGGAACGAGTATGAAAAAAATGCTAGCCGCTGGCAGAAAAAATTGGCTCATCAACTTATAGATGCTGGAGCTGATATTATTGTTGGACATCATCCTCATGTAGTTCAGGAGATAGAAAGATACAAAAAAGGCATTATTTTTTATAGTTTGGGAAATTTTGTTTTTGATCAGAACTTTTCAAAAGAAACAATGGAGGGATTAGCGGTTAAGGTTTTTGTTTCTAAAAAAGGGATTGAAGCTGAGGAAAGGTATAGAGTTTTTATCAATCGTAATTTCCAGCCAGAAATACATTAATTCTTATATTTATTTGTTGAGGATATAAAAAATTTTGTAGACTTTCTTCTCTTTTCCAAAGAATTAGCTTATAATTACCAAAAGAATTAAAAAGGTCTTTTTAAAAAAGTCTTGGTTTTTATTAAAATTTATCTTTCTTATGAAAAAATCTCTTAATCTTCTTCTTCTTTTATCCTCTCTTCTTTTCTCTTACCTTCCCTCAATTATTAAAGCTGAAACAGGAGGAACTTTTACTTATTTTATTAAACTTGGCCATTGGCAAGGAACAAATTTTATTGAAGACGAGCCCATTCCTAATCCTCAAAAAGTGAAGATAGAAATCTGGACAGAAACGAAATCGACTGATAGCTTTGCTTTTCTTCAAAATAAAAAAATCGGTGAATTTCCCTTAGGTCAACCCATTTATCTTGATCCCGGAAGTTATCGAGCTCAGGTTAAAGGATTAGAGGAGATTATTAGTCGAGGTTATACCACTCATTTAGGAGATTACAAAGAAAAGGGAAGTTCTTGTCCGGCTTTTGAAATTAAGGGACCCTCTGACAAAATTACCTGCACCTGGTTACTTTATAAGGAAGAAAAAATAATAGTTTCAGCTGATCGTCCCTCCATCGCCTCTCCTCAAATTACCGAAGTGAATTCTTCTCTTGGTTCTTTTCAATTTATCAAAAAGTTAATTGAACTAAAAGATGGTGATAACTATGCTTACCCTTTTAGTTTATTGCCTGGACAAACTATCTCTGAGAGAATAAGCAAAGTAGCTTTCTTTAGTTTATACAATAAAAAGGTGATGCTGGTGATAACATCGCATTCTGACTCAAAAACTGGCTATACAGCTTTTCCTAAAAGAATAAAGGTTTCTATTTACGACATTAGTAATCCCTTTAATCCTCGATTGCTGGGAGAAAAAATTATTCCCAATGATCAAGATTCGATAACTGGTCAAATGTGGGGTGCAGTAGCAGTTCAACTTATCGGATTTTACAGACCACCTCTTCTAGTTGTTGATGATCATCCCGTTATTTATTCTCTAGTACCTGGAAGTGGAGGCGCTACAGTAGTTTCTTTTAAAATCAATCCCGATTGGAGTATTTCTGAAATCAAGGATGAAAATTCTGGCAAAAACGATGATGATCGTATTTATTTGTTTAGCCTTTTTAGGGGTATTGATGGGAAGGTATACGCAATTGGGAATACTTATAGAGAAAAAGTGGCTAATAAATTTAATTTCGAGATTTTCGATGTAACATCAGAAACTTTTTCTAAGGTTGCTGAGGTAATCGCTACAGATAATCAAAGTTATAGTTCTCCTTATTTAAGGCCTGGAGGGAAAATTAGCTTAGATAAACTTCCTCAACTAATGAGAGAAAGGGGTGTTATTAATCAAGTTGGTGCTACTGGTAGCTTTTTTGTAAATCAAGGAGGTAAGCTGTATTATTTAGCTAATGTTTCAGTTTCAAGAGGTCGTCAGCATGCTACACACGAGTCAAATATTCTTGTTTTTGACCTTACAAATCCCAGCATTCCTGTTTTCATTGGAGCATTCAAATTAAGTGGTTTAAATGGCCAACTTCATTTTCCCGACGCTTCAGAAGTTGAAGATGTTAGAATTTATGTTGATAGGGGAAGTTTGGAAGTAGATAAGGTTAAAGGGTATATTTACGACTTTTTCTCTCATGATTATGATCATCAAAATGCGGAGTTCGCTTATGTAATATTTGGAATTCATAAAAGACCAGAGTGGCCAACCGACGCTTCCTATCGCTATCGTAACGGGGTTATTATACGTAAACTCAATAATGAAGGTGGTTTTAACTTTATTTCCCGTTATACTTTGTGTGAGGATGATCTCAAATCACCGCCGAGTGGTCTTGGAAAAACCTGTGGTCTTAATTCAAAGTTTTCTCCATTTAAAGAACTTACTAAATCCTTGCCTATAGCATTTATTGGTGATCTGACGCGCTTTGGGGAATTGAACGATTATTCTTTTGGAAATCATGCTTATAATGGGGTTGTCTTATTAAGAGATGTTAATAAAATAAAACTTGATCGCTTTGGTTTTGATCCATCATCTGCTTCAAGTGATATGTTGCTCTATTATGCACCACTAGCTGTTGGATTAGTTAGTGATGATGGAAATCTTAAAATTATTCCAGCCGATGTTTCTGGCTTAAATTATAATGGAGAAATTTTGGTGGATGCTCACCTCCAACAAGTAGATGATAAAACCTTTGCTATCTTTCAGATTCATCCCGCCTCAATTGATGTGGTTAAGCTTACTCTTAAAGATCCTCGTCCTTTACCTCAACAAGGATCAGTAGGAACTAAAGCAACCACCTCTGATCTTAAAACTTCTTCTACAGGTACTCCTCTTTCCTTAGAATCTCTTCAGCAATCTATTTTTTCTATTAAAAGTATTTTGAATGTTATAAAACGCATTCTAAATAGATAGAACGTTAACTAACCCTTGACATTTATATTATAGGGAGATTTTTATTCACTACCGAGAGCAGAATATTGGTTTTTATAGAGGGAAGTAGTAAAATTTAGGCATTCTGCTATAATCTTCAAAATGATTTTTCAAAGGTCGTTTTTAAATTTATTCAACTTAACTTTTTATTATTGATTATTTTTAATTAAAAATATGACTAAAAAATTTTTGTTTTTTGTAATTGTTCTTGGCTTGGGTGTAGCTTTCTTTCAAGGGAAAGCCTTTGCTCAAAGTGAGCTAACTTCTTTGGAGGCAAAAATTCAAGAATTAATGAGAATGGTTTCTCAACTACAAGCTCAACTTCAGCAGGTGCGAGCCTCATTGAAAACTCCCATCTTTTTGGGACCGCCTGTAAGAGAAGGGGGTAAGGAAGATTCTTTAAAAGAAGAAGGAAAAACTTTTGATTCCTCGGCAACAAAAGTGCCACCGATGGGAGTTGTTGTTCCTCCTTCGAGGGATAACCGATTGTGTTATAACTTTAACTTTAATCTTTCTTTAGGAAGCCGGGGCGAGGCAGTTTTAGCTCTTCAAAGAATTTTAGAAGCTGAGGGTTTTAATTTAAGAGAAGAAAGAGAATCAGGAGTGTTTGGCGAAGCGACTGCGTCAGCAGTAAGTGGTTTTCAAGAAAAATATCGCAGCGAAATTCTTGATCCTTTGGGATTAAAATATCCTACTGGGCTTGTTGGTAAATCAACTCGAGCAAAGTTAAATGCATTGTATGGCTGTGAAACAATTTCTCCGGGTGTTCCACCAAAAGTAATGCCTCCCGAAACAGGAGGAATTACTCCTTCACAACCACCATTGGAAAGGGGAATGATGAAGAGATTTATTGGTTTCTTGAAGGCAGCGGAACCAAGTATTTATATGTGGGGAACCCACACTCTTTCCACACAAGAGCAGGTTATTTGTGTAAAAGCTCCTTGTTTGCCAGTATCGGTACTTTATCGTGTCAAAGCGGCTAATGATAATGTTTTAGAAAAACTTAAAAAGCTGGAAAATCAGCAAGTAGTGATTAAGGGGTATCTTGAATACATAAAATTGGAAGGCGGCTTTAACGGCCTTGTAGCTTATGAGGTTGAAGCTTACGAGGGGTCTTCTTTACCTACCTCTTCTGTTGTTACTGTTCTTTCTCCTAACGGAGGAGAAACTTGGGTAAAGGGAACAACGCAAGTAATTAACTGGCGAGATAATACACCTGTGCCAAGCTGCCCATCGGGAGCCGAATGTTCTCCTCCAGCACCAAAATTCTGGGATATCAGGTTAATTCCGGAATTTCAGCCTTGTACAGGAAGCGTTTGTCCGATGTATGCTGTCATGCCTTATGTTATTGCTAAAAAAGTAGAAGGTTTTTCGTACAAGTGGTCGGTTGGCAAGGTTATAAATTATAGTGGTACAAGCATTATAGCACCTGATGGTTCTTATAGAATTCAAGTTTGTCAAAGTGAGACAAACGATAGATGTGATTCTAGTGACGGTTACTTCAAAATTACAAGCGGCACTACCACCGCTAATCAACCTCCAGTAATTCATGAAGTTGATGGTCCAACTACTCTTTCAGTTAATCAACAGGGAACCTGGACAGTTAAAGCTTCTGATCCAGAAAATGGAAGTTTGCGTTATTCGGTAATTTGGGGAGATGAAGCTACAGCAACAGGAATGCAAGCAGCTCCTTCTTCTGCTTCCTTCCAGCAATCAGCAACCTTTACTCATTCTTATAGTAAAGCGGGAATCTATAACCCAACATTTACAGTAACTGATGACAAAGGAGCTAGTGCAAAAACTAGTATTAGTGTAAATGTAGGAGAAACAGGTGAAGAAAAATTAGAGCAAAATTCTTCTAGTGATTCAATTGAAGGTCAAATGGCGAGTGTTTTGGAATCGGCCAAATCTCTTCTTCTTGAAATTTTAGAGAAGATTCGTTAACTGCTAGATTAGCGATTTCAAATTAACAAAAACTATCTCCCGGCAGGGAGTAGTTTTTGTTAATTTTAGAAACTAAGTTATAATAAAGTTATGTTAATCTATCTTGCTGCTGATCATCGCGGATTCTTCTTAAAAGAATCTTTAAAGAAACATCTTAAAGATGCTGGGTATGAAGTAGCCGATTTTGGAAATAAAGAGAAGGACGAAAGCGATGATTATGTTGATTTTGCGATTGCGGTTGCGAAAGAGGTAAGCAAAGATCCTTCTTTTGGCAAAGGAATTTTAATCTGTGGCTCGGGAGTGGGGATGGATGTGGTTGCTAACAAATTTAGAAATGTGAGAGCCTCTTTGTGTTTTTCTCCTGATCAGGCAATGCTTGCTCGTGCTCATGATGATGCTAATGTTTTGGTTTTGCCGGCTGATTTTCTTGATGAAGAAGTGGCTAAAAAAATTGTTTTTGTTTGGTTACAAACTCAATTTGATCAAAATCCTCATCATCAAAGGCGATTAGAAAAATTAAACGACTTAGAAGCAAAGACTCTTAATTACTTTGAGTAATTTTTATGAAGGTTTTTCCGGTAATTAATTGCTCAACCAAAGGCTGTTTTGAAAAAAGACTTTCGCTAGCTAAATCTTTTCTTCCAAAAAATTCTTGGGTAAGTATTGATATTTCTCAAAAGCCTTTTGCCCGAAGTCATTCTTTTTTTGATTTTAAAATTCTAAGAAAATACTCTGATTATTTTAAATTTGAAGGGGATTTGATGATAAATAAGGAAGAAATTTATAACCTTGGTTGGTTTCATTCTCCTTTTAAAAGGTTACTCTTTTATTGGCGTCAGGTAGAAGATTGGAATTTTTTAAAAAAAGCAGCTCGAAAGCATAAAAAAATTTTAGGAGTAGTGGTAGAAGCTGATTATTTTTCTTCTCGGTTTTCTCTTCCTCAAGGGATTAGGTTTATTCAGGTGTTAGCTGTTTCTCCCGGTCCCTCAGCTCAAAAATTTAGCCCTCAAGCCTTAAAAATTATTAAATTTTTGAGAAAAAAGTATCCTTATGCTACAATATCAGTAGATGGAGGCATTAATCCAGAAGTAGCGCAAAAAGTAAAAAAAGCAGGTGCAAATATAATTGTTTCTTCTTCTTATATTTGGAAATCAAAAAACCCCCAAGAAAGATTTTGGGAATTGAAAAAAATTTAACTTATGCTTCTTTCTTATCATCGCCTAAAAGAACTATATAAAACCGCTAATCGTCTTAGGGAAGATGTGATTGAAATGCTAACTGAGGCTGGCTCCGGGCACTCAGCAGGGCCTTTGGGAATGGCAGAAGTTTTTGCTGCAATGTATTTTTTTATTTTAAACCATCGGCCCAAAGAACCTTCTTGGCCTCAAAGAGATAGGCTAATTCTTTCTAATGGGCATATTTGTCCCATTCTTTATGCTACTTTAGCGCGGGCGGGATATTTTCCTTTGAAAGAATTAAAAACTTTAAGAAAACTTGGTTCTCGTCTTCAAGGGCATCCTCATCGCAAAAGTTTGTCCGGAGTAGAAACTACTTCTGGACCTTTGGGAAGCGGTCTTTCTCAGGCAATTGGAGTAGCTTTAGCGGCTCGGCTAGATGGGGCGCGCTATCACACCTATGTAATTATGTCTGATGGTGAGCATCAAGAAGGAAATGTTTGGGAAGCGGTAATGTTTGCAGGAAAAAACCGCTTAAGCAACTTAACTGCTATTATAGATAGAAACAACATTCAAATTGATGGCTACACAGAAGATGTTATGCCTCTGGAACCTTTGCGAGATAAATATCAAGCTTTTGGATGGAATGTAATCGATGTTAACGGCCACGACATAGAAGAATTTGTAGCAGCAGTTTTAGAAGCCAAAGCTGTCTATGAAAAGCCAACGGTGATTATTGCTCACACTATCCCGGGTAAAGGAGTAAGCTTTATGGAGCAAAAGTATCAATGGCATGGAATTCCTCCTACCAAAGAACAAGCCAAAGAAGCTTTGCGTCAACTGCGTCGATTGGGAGGGAAAATTAAATCGGAACACGATTAAATAAAATTAATTTTTTAAAAATATGAATATCGAATGGGTGAAAAAAATTTACATTTATCTTTTTTCAGCAGTGGGACTGGTTTTGTTAATTATAGGGGGAGTTCAGCTTACTAATCTTGCTTTAAAAACCTGGGTTTTTACTAAAGCCGATATTTACTACAATTATCCGGCGCCAAAAGTTATTTCTGAAAAAGAAAATACTTTAAAAGAGCCCGATCCTAAAGAGTTGGAAGAGTTTCAAAAAAACGATTTGGCTAGTCGACGTCAGCGGCAGGCAGCCAATGCTTTGGCAATGATTTTGGTAGGGACGCCTTTATTTCTTTACCATTGGAGATTAGCTAAAAAGAGTTTGTAAGAATTTTAAAGAGATAAAAAGTTTTTAATCAAAACTTTTTCTTATGCTTAATTTGGAAATTTATCCTAATCATAAAATCTTCGATAAAGATCCTGGTCAGGAAGCTTTGCGGGATGGCTACGGCAAAGGCCTTTTGGAAGCCGGAAAAGAAAGGAATGTTGTTGTCTTAACCGCTGATTTGGAAGAATCTACCCGCTGCCAGTGGTTTAAAAAAGTTTATCCGGAAAGATTTATTGAATGTGGAGTGGCTGAACAAAATATGGCGGCAATTGCCGCAGGATTAGGAATTTCTGGGAAAATTCCTTTCATTAATTCTTACGCTACTTTTTCTCCGGGCAGAAATTGGGAGCAAATTAGAACTACTATTGCTTATAACGATGCTAATGTAAAAATCGCTGGCCATCACGCCGGAATTTCTACTGGACCTGATGGTGCTACTCATCAAGCAATTGAAGATATCGCTTTAATGCGTTCAATACCTAATATGAAAGTGGTGGTTCCCTGTGATGCTGAAGAAGCAAGAAAAGCAACATTGGCTTCAGTTTTTATTTGGGGACCGGTCTATCTTCGTTTGGCGCGAGAAAAAACCCCTCTTTTAACTACTCCAGAAACACCTTTTGTTTTTGGAAAAAGTTATCCTCTTTGGATTTCTAAAGGGAAGACTTTAGATGTAGCCATTATTGGAGCTGGGCCCCTGCTTTACAATGCTCTTTTAGCCGCTAAAGAATTAGAAAACCAGAAGATAAAAAGTGTGGTGATTAATCTTCATACGATTAAACCTTTAGATAAAAAAGCAATTGTTGATTGGGCAAAGAAAGCAAAAGCAGTGGTAACGGTAGAAGAGCATAATGTTTTGGGAGGAGTGGGTTCAGCAGTTGCAGAAGTGTTGGCTCAAGAATATCCAGTACCGATGGAGTTTGTAGGAATTAAAGATGTTTTTGGTCAATCAGGAAAAATTTACGAGCTCTGGAAAAAATATCACTTGGATGTGAAGGATATCATCTTGGCTACTAAAAAAGTTTTGAAAAGAAAGCTATAAAAATTTTGTTCTAAAAAATAATCAATGAATAAAAATAAGTTCGATGTTTTAACTATTGGAACTGCTACTGTTGATGTTTTTATTAAAAATGATTTTAAAACAATCAGTGATTTTCGCCACCTTTCTCTTTTAGGGTTTAAAACCGGAAAGGCTCAGTGTTTTTCTTTGGGTTCTAAAATTGAGATAGCAGAGCCTTTTGTTTCTATTGGAGGAGGAGCTTTCAACGCGGCGGTAACTTTTGCTCGCCACGGATTTAAAACGGCCACTCTCTTTAATATTGGCGATGATTATTGGGGAAAGTTGATTCTTCAAAATACCAAGAAAGAAAAAATTACTCCCTTAGTGATCGTTGATAAAAAAAGGTCATCAGGCCAGTCTTTTATCTTGCTTAATAAAACGGGAGAAAGAACAGTTTTAGTCAGTCGAGGATGCTCAGGTCAAATTACTTTAAAAGAAATACCTTACGATAAACTTTTTGCTTCTTGGGTTTATGTAGCCTCTGGAAGTATTCCTTTTCCTGTAATAGAAAGAGTCCTTTCTCTTCTTAAAAAAAGAGGAGCCAAAATTGCTCTTAATCCTTCTAAGGATATGTTAGAGAAAGGGATTCGTCGTCTTCGAAAAATTTTTAACTGGTGCCAAGTGGTCTTTCTTAATCGAGAAGAAGCTTCTTATTTAACAGGAATTAACTACTTGAAAACAAAAGAGATTTTTAAAAAATTGGATGAATCTGTTTCTGGGGTGGCAGTTATGACTGATGGAGAAAAAGGAGCCTATGTTTCTGATGGAAAAATTCTTTACCAAGCGGGTGTTTTTAAAGAAAAAAGAGTTGTTGATCGAACGGGTGCTGGTGATGCTTTTGGCAGTGGCTTTGTGGCCGGCTTGTTAGAATGGGAAAAGAAAAATTTTTTTTCAAAGGATAAAAATTACAAGAAAAACGGCTTCTTCGATCAAAAACAAATCTTTTACGCCTTAAAAAAAGCTAGTGCCAACGCTACTTCAGTTATTGAACACTTGGGAGCTAATCAAGGAATTTTAACCGCCAAAGACTTTTCTCATCAAAAGAGATGGAAAAATCTTAAAATTTTAATAAAAAAGTTAAAATAACTTTTTTATGGATTATTTAAGAAAAATTGCTCGAATCTTAAGAACCGATAAGGATGTGATTTATTTTTTGGAGGCTTACTTGGGGAGATTGTCAAAGAAATCAAAAGTTATTGAAACAATTGCTAAGGAAAACGAAGAAAGAATTAAGCAAGTTTTAGCCGATCTTAATCTTTCTTTCTCTGCTTCGGCAAAAGAGGTTTATCAGGCTTTAATAACTCGTCTGGAAAAAGATGATGCTTCTCTGAATCGGGCAATGAATTATCCTGATTGTCATCTTCATCAAGGTTGTTTAGACATTGTCTCTTACTTAGAAAAGAGCTTTTCTTTCCCTGACGGCTTTTTTTTAAAGAAAGAAAGCTTTATTAGAATTCTTGAAGCTCAACCTCCTCAAAAGCTTCTAGAAGTGTTGGGTTTGGATTCGGTTACTCAAATGTTTGAGCGCTACGACTGGAAGGAAATTGGAGCAGCTTTAAGATTTGTGGAGGGAGGGGATTGGATAAATCAAAAACTTTTGCCTCATTATCTTTCTTTATCTCCCTCGGATTTTGAAGAAAGAAAAATTGAAATTATTACTTTAGATCAAAGATGGCAGGAGATTGCCACTTCTTTTATGAAGAAGAAATATCACAATATTAGTCATCTTAAGGAACTGGGAGTAATTTTTATTCTTCCAACCAAAATAGAAGCCAAGGGACAGCTGATGAGAACAGTTGCCTTACTTATTCATTATCTTAATGAAGTTTCTTTTTATTCAGAACTTTTTAAGAAGGCTGCTCTTCAGCCAGAGAAAGTCTTTGCTGACATTTTATCTTCTCTTATTCGGGGAGATGTTATTGATGATCGCAATGCTGTTAAAGATAATCACTGGCTCATTATTCAAAGATACTTAGCTAAAGATGATGAAAATGATTGGCGCCTGAGTTTTCCTCATGTGAACCCCGAAGCTCTTCACTGGGAAAAAGCCGAAAGGGGTATTTCTCTTTTGGGAAACTCTTTAGGATTAAAAAATTTTGATTTTTGGCAAGATCTTAACTGGGTGGGAGATTATTTTGTTACCGAAACGGGAGTAGAAGTATTGGTGAGCTTTAATCTGGTTGATATCACGATGTCTTTGGTCCAAAATAAGGAGATGGTAAAATATCTTTACCATCATCAAGAATCTCTGTGGAATAAAATTTTTGCTTCTTTTGTTGGCTGGGAAAAGATGGAGGAATTAATTAAAGAAAATCTCATTAAAGGTTACCTTGATCCGGAAAATATTTGGTCAAAGTAGAAAATTAAGTTTTCAATATTTTTTTAAATTCCAATTTCAAAGATTTAAAATCTACTAAAAAGAAAAATGATAACTTTAAAAGAAGCTATTCAACAAGCTCACGAAAAAGGCCAAGCGCTCGGTCATTTTAACATCTCGGATTTTTCGATTTTAAAAGGGATTGTTTCTGCTGCTCAAAAGCTTAATTTGCCGGTGATTATTGGAGTCTCAGAGGGAGAAAGAGATTTTTTGGGGGTAAAGCAGACAGTTGCTTTAATTAAAAGCTTGAGAGAGGAATACAACCTTCCTATTTTTTTGAATGCTGATCACACTCATTCTTTAGAGAGGGTTAAAGAAGCGGCGGAAGCAGGGTTTGATGCTATTCTTTTTGATGCTGGTCAAAAAGATTTTGAAGAAAATCTTAGGCTTACTAAGGAGGCGGCTGAGTTTGTTAAAAATTATAATCAGCAAAAAGGTACGGAAATTTTGATAGAAGGAGAATTAGGTTACATTGGTAGTGGCTCGGTTATTTTAGAAGATATTCCCCAAGGAGCGGCCATTAAAAGAGAAGATTTAACTACTCCTGAGCAGGCGGAAAGATTTGTTCGCGAAACTAATATTGATTTATTGGCTCCAGCGGTAGGAAATCTTCATGGAATGCTAGCGGGCGCTTTAAATCCTAGTTTAGATATTGAAAGAATTAGCGAGATAAAAAAAGTAGCCGGGGTTCCTTTAGTCCTTCATGGCGGCTCAGGAATTTCAAATGAGCAACTTAAGCTTGCTATCAAAGCGGGAGCTTCTATTATTCATATCAGCACGGAATTAAGAGTAGCTTGGAAAAGAGGTTTAGATTTGGCGCTTTTATCTCATCCTAATGAAATTGTTCCCTATAAATTGCTTCCAGAGGTGGTTTATGAAGTAGAAAAGGTGGTTTTAGAAAAGTTAAGGATTTTTAGCGAGGTTTAGTTTAATCTTTAAAGCCGATTTTTTTTTAAAAAAAATAAATGGGGGGATTTATTAAAACAAGAAATTTTTTTAATTCGAATAAATCTTTCACTCTGGTTGAAATTTTGGTAGTGATTGGAATTTTGTCTATTTTGTTTTCAGCGGTAGTACTTGTTCTTAATCCCGTTGAGTATTTTAAAAGAGCCAGAGATTCTAAAAGAATTGCTGATATTAATCAGTTAGCTCTTTTAATTTCTAACTATAAATACAAAGGCAACCGGGCTCTTTCTTTGGGAAGTGCAAATACTCTTTACCTTTCTCTTCCTTCGGCTAATCAAAATTGTTCTGATCTAAATCTTCCAAAATTGCCTTCGGGGTGGAGTTATCGATGTGTTTCTTCGGCTAATCTTTTAAAAATTGATAGCACTGGTTGGATTCCTATTAACTTGACAGACGGTTTATCTTCGCTGGGGGCTTCTTCTTTACCGATTGACCCAACTAATTCTGATACTGAAAACCTTTATTATTTCTATGCGACTGATGGAGCGGGAAAATTTGTGGTAGGAGCAAAAAACTTCGAAAGCTTTGATTATAAACCCGGAGGGGATAAAGAAATTTCGTCAAGCGATGGGGGAATTAGTGATTACTCTTATGAAAAAGGAGATAATTTGTCTTTTTATAAAAACGAAAATATTGTTATTAATTCTTCTGTTAATGATCTAACTACTCCTTATACTCCCGGCTGGGATGTAAACTTAAACGGAACTTATCGGCCTACTAATGGTTTTAGTTCTGGTTATAATTCTGGAGTGACCAATCCTTCGGTTGGCTATCATGCTCACGCTACTTCTACAGGAGGAATAAAAAATAGCGGCGGATTGGAATATATAGATGAAAATTGTACCTACGGGTATTGTCATCGATGGTTAGGATTTGCTCAAACTTTTTCTACGCCGGGAATATCTTTAGGATGGACGAATGGCACTAAAGTAAAAGTTAGATTTATGGCAAAAGTCAGTACTACCGGAAAACCTACTTATTTTGGCCTTTATCACTGGTCAAACGCTTCTGGAGTTTATACTTTTGGAACAGCAATTGTAACCAAAAGTTTAAGTAGAGCTAATCGATGGGAAGAAGTCAGCCAAGAATTTACTATTGATAGTGATTGGGAGCTTAATAGTCACAATGTCTCTCTTTATCTTTACGGACATGCTGGCAGTGAAGGACGGTTGTGGATTGATAGCGTTGAAGTTTCTTATAAGTAGATTTTTGGAATAACCAAAGTTTTCATATTTTTTGCTTTAAATTATCCAAATCTTGCCTCTTTTTTTGGTTTATGATAGCTTTTTTATATGCCTCAATTAAATGCTCAAATAAGAGAAATTTTTGGGAAAAAGGTTAAGAATCTTCTCAAACAAGGTTTTATCCCAGCTGAACTTTATGGGCCGGGAGTAGAAAACCTTCACTTAATGGTTCCTGCCAAAGAATTTTATTCTGTCTTTGAAGAAGCGGGAGAAAGCTCCTTGGTTGATTTAAGGGTAGAAGGAAAAACTTATCAGGTGATCATTCATGAGATAAGCAAAGATTTATTAGGGAAAGAAGTTATTCATATTGATTTTTATCAGGTGAGAATGGATAGAAAAGTTACTTCTCATGTTCCTCTTCACTTTGAGGGAGTTTCTCCCGCTGTTAAGGAAAAAGGAGGAATTTTAGTAAAAGCAGTAGAAAGGTTGGAGGTAGAAGCTTTACCTTCTCGAATTCCTTCGCATTTGACGGTAGACCTTTCTTTATTAGACGAAATTCATAAAAGTATTCACTTAAAAGATATTTCTATTCCAGAAGGAGTGCGAGTATTGGCCGATCCAGAGACAGTTTTAGCAACAGTAGTAGAGCGTCGAGTAGAGGAGGAGAAAGAAAAGGAAGAAGCAGAAACTCCTGAAGAAGAAAAAGAAAAGCCAGCTTCAAGTTCGGAGATCGAAAAGAAGGAGGAGAAAAAGGAAACTTCTTAATTTTGTTTTGGAATCATCTCGTTTCTGATATAATAAATAGGAGCTTATCTTTGATGATTGATAAGTGATTTTGATTTTTTATCCTCTTTTTATTTATGAATTCTAATCCTTATCACAGAAAGTTTTGGGATATTTATCCGAATAAGAGAAATTCAGCAAAAGCTCACCCTTCTTTTTCAAGAACTATTTTTCTTTCTTCTAAAAAAATTGTTCTTCCGCTGAAGAAAATCTCAGTTTTTTTTGCTATTTCTCTTTCGGTGTTTTCTTTTATCTTAAGCTCGGCTTATGCTCCGATTAATACTAAATTTTTAATGGCGGCTTCAAATAAAGAAGCAGAAAGAGCGGAATTGGAAGCTCAACTTAAGGAACTAGAAAAACAAATTGCTGAATACGAGAACACCGTCTCTCAGTATCAAAAACAAGGAAAAACTTTAGAATCGGAGATTAAGGCTTTGAATGCTAAAATTGCTAAACTTAATCTTCAAATTAAAGCGATCAATCTTAGCTTAGAAAAATTAGATAAAGAAATTAATCTTACCAAAGATAAGATTACTCAAACCGAGGGCGAAATTTTAAAAAATAAGAAATATTTAGCTTCTATTCTTCAGGATATTTATGAAAGTGAACAGGTGAGTGTTATTGAAATGATGGCTACTAATCCCAAAATTTCTGACTTCTTTTTTAATATAAATAATTTAATAGCGGTTCAGGATAATTTAAGAGTAACTTTGGAAAAGATTATTGATTTAAAGAATAATTTGTTAGATCAAAAAGAAGCTTTAGCAGAAGAATACAACGATGTTTCTCAATTAAAGGCTTATCAGGAAAGCCAAAGAGAATCAATTAAGAAAACAGAAGCTCAAAAGAAAGAACTGCTTACTCTAACCAAAGGTCAAGAAGCCAAATATCAAGAAATTTTGAAAGAAAAAAGAAAAACCGCTGCTCAAATTAGAAGTAGAATTTACGAATTGATCGGTGGCGGTGAGCTTTCTTTTGGAGAGGCTTATAAATTAGCCAAAGTAGCCTCGGAGGCAACCGGGGTGAGAGCGGCTCTTATTTTGGCGGTTTTGGATAGAGAATCAGCTTTGGGAAGAAATGTTGGCCAGTGCAAATACAATGTCAACCCTTATTATCCAGCCAAAGCAAGCAATCCTACAACTATGCATCCCACTCGAGACATTCCTTTGTTTTTGCAAATAACCTCTAAATTAGGCTTAAATCCCGAAAGTGTAATGGTTTCCTGTCCAATTCCGGCTGATGGAGCTTACGGTGGAGGAATGGGACCAGCTCAATTTATTCCTTCTACTTGGATGAAGTATGAATCTCAAATTGCAGCTTTAACCGGCCACAATCCTCCCTCTCCTTGGAATAATTTGGATGCTTTTATGGCAACCGCGCTTTATTTGAAAAACGCAGGAGCGGGTAAAGGAGCTTCTTTGTATGATGAAAAAGTAGCGGCTGCTAGATATTATGCCGGGGGGAGATGGCAGTACTATTTAAATAGTTATGGTGCTCGAGTTATTTCCCGAGCACAAGAATTTCAAGAAGATATCAATGTTTTGGAGGGGTAAAATTGGCGACTTATTTTCTTTGATTTTTGAAAGCTTCAATTATTGGCTCTAAATCGCCGTCTAAAATTTTTTCAATGTTGTGGAATTTTTTGCCAATTCGATGGTCGGTAATTCTGTCTTCGGGAAAGTTATAGGTTCTGATTTTTTCGGAGCGCTCACCAGAGCCAATTTGAGCTCGCCTTTCAGCGGTTAGTTTTCCTTCCTGTTCTTCTCTTTGAATTTCATAAAGTTTAGCTCTTAAAATTTCTAAGGCTCTTTCTCGATTAGCGTGTTGAGAACGTTCTTCCCGAGAAGAGACTACAATCCCGGTGGGTTTGTGAAGAATTCTGACGGCAGTTTCTACTTTGTTAACATTTTGTCCTCCGGGCCCTCCGGCGCGGGAGAAGGTAATTTCTAAATCGTTTTCATTGATTTGAATCTCTTTTGGTTCGACGATCGGTAAAATAGCTACGGAGGCGGTGGAAGTGTGAATGCGGCCTGATTTTTCAGTTTTAGGAATTCTTTGAACGCGATGAACGCCCGATTCTTGCTTGAGTTCGTCATAAACTCCTTGACCTTCTATTTTACCAATGAAAGTTTTATAGCCACCCAAAGAGGTTTTATTAAAATCAAGAACCGTAAATTTCCACCCCTTCTTTTGGGAATATTTTTGATACATATTAACCAGATCGCCCGCAAAAATTGCTGCTTCATCTCCTCCCGCGCCCGCTCGAATTTCTATAACAATTTTGTTGATTGTTTCCATAAAAGCAAAAAACCAAGTTTAAAACTTGTTTTAAAATGAATTTTTTCGAAGAGCTACTTTTTCTCTTTCTTTACTTTTTTAGCGGCTCTTTTTTCTGACTTTTTTCGGGTAGTAACTTTGGCTGCCTTTTCTCTTTTAGCTTTAAATTTTTCTACTCGGCCAGCGGTATCAATCAATTTTTCTTTTCCAGTGTAAGCAGGATGGCAAGCATAGCAAATTTCAACTTTAATTTCCTTTTTGGTTGAGCCAACAGTGAAAGTATTTCCGCAAGCGCAAACTACTTTGGCGTCTGGATAATAGGTAGGATGGATATCTTTCTTCATAAAATAAAAAATTTACTTAAAAACTTCTTAAAAATAATACAAGAAAGTAATTTAAAGTCAAATAGTTTTTTAAAATAAGTAATTTTGATGAAATTTTTAAAAGCAAGTTAAATTTTTCAATTAATTTTTTAAAGGCATTTTTTTACTCTATTTCTTGACACCTTTAAGTTCTTTGCTATACTTATTTTTGCTTCTGAAAGCACCTTGAAAATTTTTTTGGTTGTCCCTTGTCTAAGAGTCGCTAACAAGCGCGGACTGGACGCGGACTTACGCGGACATTTAATTTTGTCGGCGTCGGTCAGCGTTAAGTCAGTGTTAAGTTGGCGACTTCTTTGAGAGTTTGATCCTAGCTCAGGATGAACGCTGGCGGCGTGGATAAGGCATGCAAGTCGAACGATACGGCTAAGATTACATCAAGGCCGTATAGTGGCGAACGAGTCAGTAACACCCTGGTAACCTACCACCAAGACGGGAATAACCCCGCGAAAGCGGGGCTAATACCCGATGTGGCCAAGTTGTCGTCAGACAATTTGGTTAAAGGAGCAATCCGCTTGGTGATGGGCCTAGGTCCGATCAGCTAGTTGGTGAGGTAATGGCTCACCAAGGCTACGACCGGTAGGGGGGCTGAGAGGCTGTTCCCCGACGACGAGACTGAGACACGGCTCGTACACCTACGGGTGGCAGCAGTCGAGAATATTCCGCAATGGGCGAAAGCCTGACGGAGCGACGCCGCGTGGAGGATGAAGGCCTTCGGGTCGTAAACTCCTTTTCCGCGGGAAGAAGCGCAAGCTGACGGTACCGCGGGAATAAGAGGTTGCTAACTCTGTGCCAGCAGCAGCGGTAATACAGAGACCTCGAGCGTTATCCGGATTTACTGGGCGTAAAGGGCGCGTAGGAGGCTTGGTGCGTCTTCTGTAAAATCTCACCGCTCAACGGTGAGCCCGCAGAAGATACGACCAGGCTAGAGGGTGCCAGAGGCAAGTGGAACGCACGGTGTAGGGGTGAAATCCGTTGATATCGTGCGGAACACCAGAGGCGAAGGCGACTTGCTGGGGCACTTCTGACTCTGAGGCGCGAAAGCGTGGGGAGCAAAAAGGATTAGATACCCTTGTAGTCCACGCCCTAAACGATGTTCACTAGCTGTCGGGAGTATCGACCCTCTCGGTGGCGAAGCTAACGCGTTAAGTGAACCGCCTGGGAAGTACGGCCGCAAGGCTAAAACTCAAAGGAATAGACGGGGACTCGCACAAGCGGTGGAGCATGAGGTTTAATTCGACGGTAAGCGAAGCACCTCACCAGGGCTCGAAACCCTAACGACGCTCTGGCGAAAGTCAGAGCTTCCCAAGTTTACTTGGGACGGTAGGGCAGGTGCTGCACGGTTGTCGTCAGCTCGTGGCTTGAGTTGTTCCCTTAAGTGGGGTAACGAGCGCAACCCCTGTCGCCTGTTACAAGTGTCAGGCGAGACTGCCCCCCTCTAAGCCCGCAAGAGTTTAGTAATCTTTTGTTGGTTTAGAGGGGGGAGGAAGGAGGGGATGACGTCAAATCAGCGTGGCCCTTTGATGCCCTGGGCGACACTCATGCTACAATGGCAGGTACAATGGGTTGCCAAGCCGTGAGGCGGAGCCAATCCCATCAAAACCTGCCCCAGTTCGGATTGGAGTCTGCAACTCGACTCCATGAAGCCGGAATCGCTAGTAATCGCGGATCAGCACGCCGCGGTGAATACGTTCTCGAGTCTTGTACTCACCGCCCGTCACTGCAGGGGAGCCGGGAGTACCTGAAGCTTCGCTTTAAGCGGAGTCAGGGTAAGCTCGGTGACACGGCAGAAGTCGTAACAAGGCACGTGTAGCGGAAGCTGTGCGTGAAACAACTAATTTTTGTTACGTCGATGGCGTCTTTGACGTCGAGGAGTTGGTCGAGGATCCTCAAGTTTCGACCCATCTTGCTTTATAAGCAGGATGTCTCAAGGGACAACCGAAAAAGTTTTTAAGGGATGTAAAGGTTAATAACACCACCCTTTTAAGGTGGTGTTGTTTTTTGTAAGAGTTACTGATATAATTCAACCATATGGAAACAACAATGGAAGCAACAAAGGGAAATAAAAAAATTCTTTTGGTAGAAGATGATCCGTTTCTTTCTTCTCTTTTGAAAAATCGGTTTAGCCGAGAAGGGATAGAGGTAATTCATGCCAAAGATGGTCAGGAGGCAATCTCTTTTCTTCAAACCAGCACCAAACCAGATTTGATTTTGCTTGATTTAATTTTACCCAAGAAATCAGGTTTTGAAGTGATGGAAGAAATTAGACAAGATCCTCAACTTAACAGCGCTCCTATTATTATTATTTCTAATTTGGGGCAGCCGGAAGATGTAGCCAAAGGACAAGAACTGGGGGCGATTGAGTACTTTATTAAAGCTAAAACCTCAATTGACGATTTAGTAACCAACATTTTAAGTTTCCTCAATCCTTCTTAGTTTTAATTTTTAGTTAAGTTATCAACAGATTTTTTTTGATTTTTTTTCTATTTTTTTATAATGTTTAAGGGAGTGTTTTAGTTTTGGGGTCGATAATTTATTTAATTTTATTTTTCTATTTTTTTTAATTTATAATTCATTAAAATTAATTTAAGTTGAAAAAACTATGAATCAAGAAAATAAAAAGGGTTTCACTTTGGTAGAATTGTTGGTAGTTATTGGTATCTTGGCCATCTTGGCAGCTGCAGTGGTAGTAGTACTTAACCCAGCGGAATTGCTAAGACAAGCGCGTGATGTTCAAAGAATGTCTGATTTAGATACTGTGAAAAGTGTGGTTGCTTTGTATCTTTCGACAGTTTCAAATCCTACTTTGACATCCGGTCCTTTTGCTTCTGCTACTGGAAGTTGTTATAGTTTAGTTGGAACTTGTTCAACTAGGGGTTTTGCTATTAATAATGGTTGGGTAGGAGTCGATTTAACAGCAATGACAAGTCCTCCACCACCCATTTCTGCGTGGCCTAGAGATCCAATAAATGATGGTACTTATCATTATGCATGGGATGCAGATGCAACAAATTTAACTTTTGAATTAAACGCTGATTTAGAAAGTGCCAAATATTCTTCTGGTGGAACAAATGACAAAGAAGGAAACGACGGTGGCAATTCTACCACCATTTATGAAGTTGGAACGGAGCCGGGATTAGACTTATAGTTGTAAAGTTTGCTCAACTCTTTTTTAGAAAGCGCCTTTTGAAAGGCGTTTTCTTTTTTATTTCATCTAATTTTAAACAAAAATCTTGGCAATTTGTTTTTTTAAGCCTAAATTTGTGTTAAAATAAAAAGTACAGAAAGAAAATACTTTTCATTATATGGTACCCATTCCTTCTCAAAAACTTAAAACTTTTCTTTTAGAACAAGGATTAATTGAGGAAGAAGATTTCAACCAAGCTTTAGAAGAAGCGCGCCGAATGAATCAAGATTTAGGAGATGTTTTGATTTCTAAAGGATTTGTTACTAAGGATTTTCTACTTCATTTAGCTTCTAATTTTTTTGGGGTAGAATTGGCTAATTTAAGGTATCGAGGAATTAATCGAGAGGTTCTTTATAAAATTGAAGAAAAATTTGCTCGAGAAAAAAATGTTATCGCTTTTGCTCAAGAAGGAGACGGAACAATCGATTTGGCAATGGCAGATCCAACCGATTTAATAACTATAGAATTTTTAGAAAAAAAACTATCTTCCAAAATTAGACCTTTTTTGGCCTCTGATGATGATTTAGCCTTTGGTTTTTCCGCTTATGGTTCTCAGCTGACTCAAGATTTCAAACGTTTAATTGAAGAAAATATCAAAGCTTCTTTGGAGAGGAAAATTAGCGCTTCTAAAGAAGAAGAAGCGGCTACTCAGCTTCCAATAGTAGAAATTGTTAATAACACTCTTTCTTACGCTTCTTCTTTAAACACTTCCGATATTCATCTAGAAGCTATGGAGGATAGTATTTTAGTGCGTTTTCGAATTGATGGAATTTTACACGAAGTTTTTCAGATTCCTAAAGAAGTTCATCCAGCCATTGTTGCTCGCATCAAACTTTTAGCTTCCTTAAAAGTAGATGAACACCAAAAACCCCAAGACGGACGCTTTCGTTATAAAGTCGGATCAACGGTAATTGATGTCAGAGTTTCAGTAATTCCCACTTTGTATGGAGAAAAAATTGTTTTAAGGCTTCTTCCCGCTACTCAAAGACCTCTTTCTTTAATTGAGTTAGGAATGACCGAAGAGACGGCAAAGATAGTAGAGGAAAATATTAAAAAAACTTACGGGATGATTTTGGTAACTGGGCCCACGGGTTCGGGAAAAACTACTACTTTGTATTCTATTTTAAATATGTTGAATCGGCCGGAAGTAAACATTGTTACTATCGAAGATCCGATTGAATATAACATCAAGTATATCAATCAGGTGCAGATTAATCCTTTGGCGGGAATCACTTTTGCTTCGGGGTTGCGTTCTATTTTAAGGCAAGACCCAAACATTATTATGGTAGGAGAAATTAGAGACCAAGAAACCGCTGAAATTGCTGTTAATGCGGCCTTAACTGGACATTTACTTTTGTCATCTCTTCATACCAACGATGCTCCCACCGCTGTTCCGCGGTTAATTGATATGGGAATTCCCCCTTTTTTGGTAGCGGCGGTTTTAAATATGGTTTTGGCACAACGCTTGGTAAGAAAAATTTGTCTTGATTGTATCGAGTCTTTTTCTCCTTCGGAAGATTTCCTTCATTCTTTAAGAACACAAATAAAAAGTCTAAACTTACCTGATTCAAATATTCCTCGAGTTCTTTATCGAGGGAAAGGTTGTAAATCTTGTGGGGGAACTGGTTATCGAGGAAGAATGGGTATTTTTGAATTACTTGAGGTAAATGAAGATATTAGAAAGATTATTGTTAGCCCAGATTTTTCTTTAGACCTTTTAACAATGGCTGCTAAAAAGAATGGAATGGTTACAATGTTTGAAGATGGATTAAGGAAAGCCTCTTTGGGGCAAACTACCATTGAAGAAGTCTTGAGAGTAATTCGGGAATAATTTTTTAAATAGTTATTAGTTGATTTTTTGAAATTGCCAATTAAAAATTTAATCAAAAAATAAAATTATGCGTTTTTATTATAAAGCAGTTCGCCCAGACAGCAGAATAGCCGAAGGAGAAATTGAGGCTCAGGGATCATCTGAAGCAATTGCCAAAGTTGCTTCGATGGGATTAAAGCCTATTTTAATTAAGCCGATTAAAAGATTTTCTTTCCAAGTTGGTGCCTTGGTTCATCAGAAAATTACTCTTGAGGACAAAGTTTTTATTACTAAGTATCTTTCCTTGATGTTAAAAGTAGGTACCGATCTTTTTAAGGCGATTGATATTCTAATAGAAGATTTTGATAAACCAGCAGTTAAATCTTTGCTTCTAGAGGTGCGTTCCAGTTTAGAAAAAGGGCAGCCTTTTTATACTACTTTTGCTCATTATCCCAAAATTTTTTCTCAGGTTTTTGTTAATCTTATTAAGGCAGGGGAAGTTTCGGGAAACCTAGAAAGAGTTTTTGATCAATTGAGTACCTCTTTAGAAAAAGAAAGGGAACTTAACAGCAAAATTAAATCATCTTTAACTTATCCAATTATTCTTTTCTTTGCTTCTATTTTGGTTTTGGTTCTTTTAGTAAGCTTTTCTTTGCCTAAAATCGCAACTGTTTTTCTTTCCGGGGGAATGAATCCTCCTACTTTCTCAAGAATTGTTTTTACAGTTGGTCTTTTTATTGGAAATCATCTGGCTTTAATTTTATCTTTGTTGGGGCTTTTAATTTTTGGAGGATTTCTTTTCTTTTTTAAAACTTTGGTAGGGAAAAAATTTCTTTTTAACCTTGCTTTAAGGTTGCCAGTGATTAGCCGGGTGCTTAAAGAAATTTCTCTTCAAAGATTTGCAGCCACTCTTTCTT
Source organism: Candidatus Parcubacteria bacterium (assembly GCA_025999395.1). Lineage (GTDB taxonomy): Bacteria > Patescibacteriota > Minisyncoccia > UBA6257 > JAGOQP01 > KatS3mg098. The sequence continues at coordinate 498,161 of AP024682.1, read as the reverse complement.
CTTTACTTAGTTCGGGTTTGCCGATTATTGAGGCGTTGGAAATTACCGCTGATTCAGTAGGATTGCCGGAATTAAAGAATGCTCTTTTAAGAATTTCTCGAGAAGGAATTACCCGGGGTTTAACGGTGGGGGAAGCTTTTCGCAAAGAACCATTCTTTCCAAAAGTAGTTTCAAACTTAATTGCGGTTTCAGAAAAATCAGGCCATATTGAAAATATTTTAGCGACTCTGGCTGATTTTTACGCCAAAGAAGTTGAATCTTCCGTAAAAACATTGGTTTCTTTTATTGAGCCGGTGATGTTGATGTTAATTGGATTAATTGTTGGAATTATCGCTTTAGCGGTTATTATTCCAGTTTATCAATTAACCAGTTCTTTTTAATTTTTATTAAGTTAAAAATAGTTGAGAATAATTTTAGATTTTATTTTTATGGAAAGAAATATTAAAGATAGGTTAACTAAATTCTATAATTTTAAAAACAAAATTAGTTTTTTAATAAAGTTAATAAAGAAAGAAAAAGCTTTTACTCTTTATGAATTAATTATTGTCATTAGTCTGATTGCGATTTTAGCAACTATAGGAATAGTGAATTTTTCTTCTTATAAAAGTAAACGCAATTTTGATTTGGATGTAGAGAAGGTAGTTGAATCTATTAGAAATACTCAACAACGTTCTATTAGTCAGGAAAATAAAAGTAGCTGGAGTATTCGTTTTACTAATAGTACTTCTACCGATGATTATTTCGAAATTTTTCCTGATCCTAGTTATTCGACTTCTTCTGTAGTTTTAAGAGGTTCTTTAAGTTATGCTTCTGAATTAACCAATCCAGCTCCTGGTTTTAGCAAAACTATTTCTTTTTCAGCAATTTCCGGAAAGCCAACAGCTGCCCAGGTAGTTTCTTTAAAACAAAAAAATAAAGATAATGTTTATTCTATTTTTATTAGCAGTAGTGGTCAAATAAGAAGTTTGCAAGAATCGGGTTTAGTAGGTTACTGGCCAATGGATGAGTCAAGCGGTAGTTATGCTTATGATGCTTCTGGTTATAGTAAAGATGGATTGTTAAGTGTTGGAGCAAGTGGTACTCAAACAACTACTAGTCAAGCATGGAACAACGGTCTTTCAGGAAGAGTAGGGGGGGCGTTAAATTTTGATGGCACTGATGACTATTTAAATATTTCTAGTATAAATCCTAATAATGCTATTACTGTTTCTGCTTGGGTTAAGTCTAATTTGACAACTGGTTACAGTGGAGTTTATCAGATTGTAAGTAAGTATTCGGCTTATATTTTAGGAACGAATGCTTCTGGAGGTAAAAATATGTGTTTTATTATTTATACTACTACTTGGCAGTATAATCCTTGCTATACTGTTAATGATCCTCAAAATTGGCATCATTTTGTTGGTACTTATGATAGTTTAACCGGAGAAAGAAAAATTTATGTCGATGGTAGTTTTCAAGGTTTAGCTACTTCTACCGGCTCCATATACAATGATACTGGTTCCATTCATATTGCTCACAGAGAAGGATCAGCTGTGGGAACAGATCATTTTAATGGGTTGGTTGATGAGGTTAGGATTTATAGCAGAGCCTTATCAGAAGATGAGATAAAAAAGCTTTATGAAAGTTATTAATTTTTTTTAAAATGAAAAGAGATTTTTTGAGAAAAAAATTTTCTTGTGAAAAAGGGCAACTGCTGGCAGAAATTTTAATTTCACTGGCTGTTTTAAGTTTGCTTTTAGCAGCAGCAACAGCTGCTATTTTAAGTGTTGTTAGAAATAACTTTGAATCAAGAGGAAATCAGATTGCTACTAATTTAGTTTCTGAACTTTCAAATAAAATAAGTTCCTTTGCTGAATCTAACTGGCATAACATCTATGATTTAGCCAAAGGGTCAACTAATCAATTTTATTTAGTTTCTAGTTCTTCTTTAACTTCAGCTGTTTCTGGTCAGGAGAGTGTTTTGGCTAATGATATAAATGCTGGTCTTGTTGGTTATTGGAAACTTGATGAAATATCAGGAAATACTGCTTATGACTTTTCTGGATATGGAAACAATGGCACTCTTATCAATAGTCCTTTAAGAACTACTGCTTATGCCGGAAGGGGGCTAAGTTTAGATGGAATAGATGACTATGTTTCTATTCCTGGCAATTCTTCTACTTTACAAGATTTAACTGATGATGGTCGGAATTTTTCTTTTGCTGTTTGGTTTAAACCTTCTGGACTACCTAAAAATGGGTATGATGGATATATCTTTTTAAGAGCTGGCTATCATTTGGGTTTGTTTTATACTTTATCAACAGGAGAGTTGAGAGCAGTCATTTATTATTATGATAATACCAATACTGTTATTTACAGTGGTAAAAATTTAGCAGTTGGTAATTGGTATCATATAGTGATGACAGTTGATGAAGTTAATAATCAATTTAAACTTTATCTTAATGGTTCTCAAGTTGGTTCTACAGCATCTATTACAAAACCTTTAAGAGATTATGGAACTGCTGATTATAGGATTGGTGGTGGTAGTCCTTATATGTCTTTTGGTATTGTTGATGAAGCCCGTATTTATAATCGGGTTTTATCTTCTGATGAAATAAAACAACTTTATCAAAGTTCGATTTATTATCGTTATTTTTATGTCGATAATGTTTCTCGAGATACAAATGGCGTTATTGAGTCAACTTATAATTCAAATAATGATGATCCTTCGACTCAAAAAATAACTAGTGCCGTTGTTTGGACTAATGGAAGAAAGAATGAAATTAGTTTTTATTTAACTCGGTCAAAAAGAAATCTTGTTTTTTGGCAAAAAGATTGGTCGGGAGGAAGTGGCCAAGAAGGTCCTATTACAGAAGTAAATAATAAATACTCTTCCGCAAGCAATATTAGCGCCGGCTCTTCCTTACAAATAACCAACAAAAGCTCTGATGGAATTTTGTACTCTTCTACTTTCGATACTCAAGTAAACGGAGGAGCAGCTTTTAACTCTTTGATGTGGAGAGGAACAAAACCCGCTGGCACCAATGTTAAATTTCAGATTGCTTCTTCTAATTCTTCTACTGGCCCTTGGAATTATCTTGGTCCAGATGGTTCTGGTTCTACTTATTATACTCCTAATAATTCAAATATCCCTGTTCAAATTAATTTAAAGTATCATAATAATCATCGATATTTTCGATATAAAATTATTCTTTCTCCAGATTCAGGATATACTTTAAGCCCCACTGTTGATGGAATTGTAGTTAACTGGTCTCCTTAATTTATTTAAAATTTAATGGATTTTTCTGTTTTGATGTATTATTATTGATGTATTATTATTTAGATGTTTGTTTTTTATTATTAACTTTTAAGAAATATGATCAAAAGAAATGTTTTTCTAATCGGGTTTTTTTTAATAGTTTTTTTAATTTTGTTAACTTCAGTCTTTTTATTTTTTTATTTTTCCAAATTTGATTTTGATGATTATTATGCGGTTTATCTAAAAACAGGGGACATTTATTTTGGAAAATTATCTCGATTTCCTTATCTTAGTCTTTCAAACGTTTGGTATCTAAGAACTAATTCTCAAGGAGAGGTTTCTATTAGCCGTTTTGACCAATCAGTTTGGGGTCCAGAAGATAAAATCAAAATAAATAAAGATCAAGTTGTTTGGATAGCTAAAATTTCTCCTACTAGTCAGATTTTTTCTTTAGTTTCTGGTAAAAGCTCTAATTTATCAAATCCTAATGTTAATATTTCCAATCCTAATTCCTCTAGTTATCCTGAAAATTTTTCAAATAACAGCAGCTTAGATTCTAGTTCTTCTGTTAATCAAAATACAACAACCAACCCTTAATTTTTAAAAGTAATTTTTTGAAAATTGTTGCTTGTGCTATAATTTAAAAGTGAGTTTATTAGAAGTTGTTAAAGTTAATTTCCTTGACAAAAAAAATCAGAGCGGGGCGTTGGCTGTTTCTTCGATTTTAATTGTGGGAATGGTTGTTTTTGAGATAGCTTTGGCTGCTCTTCTTATTTCTTATCTTGCTAGTCAGGGAGGGTTGGGAGTAAGAATTTTAAATTTAGTTAATTTTGCTGCTTTTTCGGGAATTAACGACGCTTTAAGAAGAATTATTCACAATGACTTTTCTTCAAGTACTTCTTATAACTTAAATATCTCCAGTATTCCTGTTCAAATAACGGTTTGTAAAAATTTAACTTATTTGGGGGGAACAAGTTGTGGGACGCCGTCTTTGACAGATAGATACGAAGTGGTTTCTTTGGCAACTTTTTTAAATAAAAACAAAAAATACAAAGCTCGAGTTTATCTTCATCCTTTAAGTGGTCAAGTAATTTTAGAGTCGATTGAAGAAATCACCGCTCAGTAAAAGTTTGTAGTAAGAGATACCAATCTAATTTATGAGTGTTTTTTTAAAAAAAGTTTTTCGCTTCTTAAAACCCTACTTAGAAATTGGCGGTTTGGTGATTAGTGATAGCGGGTTGACTTTTTTTTCTTTCGGGGAAAAAAGAGGACAACTTCAAAAGTTTTCTTTAAAGTTTCCTGTGGGTGTTATCGAAGAGGGAAAACTGATTAACCCCAAAGAATTTTTCAATTCTCTCAAAAGCTTACATCATCAAATTACTTCAAAGGAATCAGAAAAAATTCCTGTAATCGTCTCTCTTTCTGATGCTAATGTTTATACCCAGCTTTTTTCTCTTCCTCTTTTAAAAGATGCAAACTTGGAAGAAGCGGTTCGTCTTAATTTACAGGTTATTTCTCCTCTTGATTTTTCTCGAGCCTATTCTGATTGGCAAAAAGTAGAAAGTTTGCACTCCAATTCTAATTATGAAATAGAAATTCTCTCCTCTTTCATTTCTAAGGAGATTGTAGATAGTTTTTATCATCAACTTGTTCAAGCCAATTTCTTGCCTTTGGCGATTGAACAAAAGGCAATGTCTATTATCCGTTTAATTAATTTTGAAGAGAAAAATACTTTGGGAGAAGAAGATTTTTTTGTTCTTTATATTGATAGTGATGGTTTAAGCTTTTCTATTGTTCACAAACACTCTCTTTACTTTAATCATTTTTCTTCTTGGAGCACGGTAGCAAGTAATTATAGCTTGGAAAGAGAAATTTCTTTTGCTGATTTTCGAAATCTTGTTATTCAGGAGACTCATAGAGTAATTAATTTTTATTCCAGTCGCTTTAGTAGGGATATTAAAAATGTTTATTTAATTGCTCCCGGATTGGAAAAAGAGGTTAGCGGAATTTTAAAGGATAATTTCAGCTTACAAATTCTCCCGTTTCAGATAAAAAGTTATCCCTTAGAGCTTTCTTTTGCTTGTGCATTAGGGGCGGCTTTAAGAGGTTTAATTCCGCGTTCTCAAGATACAGAAATTAGCCTTGCTCCTGAGGGAACTGAAATTCAATTTTTTCATTCCCAAGTTCTTTCTTTTGTTCGCTTGTGGAGAAATATTTTAATCGTTTCTTTATCAGTGATTTTAACGGCTTTCTTGGGGATTTTTATCTTCTTAAACCTTTTTATTAAAAGTTTAACTAATGATTTATCTAATATTTCTTCTTCTTATAACACTGCTTATTTTAATTCTCTAAAGAATGAAGCTAATGATTTTAATCTTAAGGTGGAAAAAGCGCTTACAGTTAAATCTCAACAAACTCGCTGGGCTTGGTTAATTGAAGAGCTTTATCAAAAAGCATCTGAAAATAAAATAACAATTGAAAGAATTCTTATTCAATCTCCAGATGTGCCTATTATTGTTAATGCTCGTGCTTCCTCTGAATCTGAAGCGGTAGAGTTTAAGAAGTCCTTAGAGAAAATAAATGGTTTAAGCAAAGTCGATTTGCCTTTAGCCAGCCTTACTCCTTTAGAGAGTAATCTGGTTAGCTTTCAGGTTACTTTTTATACTAATCGTCAGTAACTTTTGATAAAGGATAGGAAGGGTTAATCTAATTTTATTTGAAGAATTTTTATTTTTCCTTTTCTTAAGAGTTTTATTTTAAGGATTTCTTTTTGACTAGTTTTTTCTAAAATTTCCTCTATCTTGTTTTGAGGAGTAATTGCTAGATTATTGATTTCTAAAATTATATCACCTTCCTTAATTCCTCCTTTCTCTGCCGGGCTTCTTGGAATAACCGCTGGCTTAATTTTAGGATTAGGGCTAGCCACCAAAGCTCCTTGACTTACTGGCATTTTGAAAATTTCTTGGATTTTTTTATTAATCAAGATATAGCGCACTCCTAAAAAAGGAATTTTAAGAGATCCAAAACGGTGAATCTTTTCAAGTTCTTTTTTGATGCTATTTATGGGAATTGCGAAACCAATGTTTTCTGCATAAGCCACACTAGCAGAATTAATGCCGATTACTTTTCCTTGGCTGTCAATTAGTGGCCCTCCGGAATTTCCGGGATTAATCGCTGCATCTGTTTGAATTAAACCATGAAGATCTTCTTCCATTTCTTGATTTTTGGCAATAATTGATCGTGAAAGACCAGAAATAATTCCTTTAGAAACGGTGTTTTGAAAAATTCCCAAAACATTGCCAATCGCAAAAACTTCTTGACCAAGTTGAAGGCTAGAAGAATTTCCCAAAGGAATAAAAGGCGTTTTAACATTTGGCTCTATTTTTAAGAAAGCCACATCATTAACAAAACTAACCCCTATTTTTTTTGCCTTATAAACTTTGTTGTTAAAGGTAGTGATTTGGTATTCAGTCTCTGGATTGGAAGAAATTACATGCAAAGCGGTGACAATTGTTCCTTTATTATCTACAAAAAATCCTGAACCTCCTTCTTGAAGAGCGTCCTTTGGTTTTTGAGAAAAGCTTATTCTTGAATCTAATCTTTTATCTTGGTTTTTAAAAACAGAAATTGAAACTACTGCCGGCAACACCTTTTTTATTATTTGAACTGTCCTTTTTTCGGATATTGTCATAATTTTTATTTAAAAAATAATAATTGTTGAGGTTATTAAATAAACCAGTAAGCTAAGGTTATCGGAAATAATGGTAGTAATTTCATCAGTTCCTAGAGCGGGATCTTTTTTTAACTTGAAAAAAATAAAGGGGATAGCAATACCCAGAAAGACCGCAATAACACCATTAATAATCATTGCCGTCGATACCGCTGTTGATAGCTTTAAGTCATGAAATCTAAAATAGCTAAACAATCCCATTGGGATCCCGCTCATTATTCCTAAAGAAAGACCAACAAGAATTTCTTTTAAGGCTAATTTTTTTATACTGACTCTCTTAAGAGCTAATTCTCTGATAAAAAGAGCCAAGGTTTCAGTTCCAATGCTATCGCTAATGTAAACAATCATTGGGATAAAAAAGACTAATTCCATCTTTTTCAAAAACATTTGTTCATAAGATTGGCTTATCCAAATCATCGCGATCCCAGCAAGCACGCTTAAAAAGATCCAAGGAGTTCTTCTTTTAATTTCTTGAAGAGCTTTTGTTTTGGTAATTTCCAAATTTACTTCCGGCCGCTGACTAAGAGTAGCTCTGGTAATATTTTTATTTTTCTCTTCCCACTGAGTGTTTACTTCTGTATTCATAGTGAAAAGTTTAAAACAAAATTCAATTAATAAAAGTATAACATAATGTTTTTTAAAAGGCTTCTTTTTAGGCTTAAAATCAGCGGAGGGTAGAGGATTCGAACCTCTGAGGGGATTTTGTCCCCAACCGCATTTCGAGTGCGGCGCATTCGACCACTCTGCCAACCCTCCTTTTTGGTGCCCCCGGGAAGAATCGAACTTCCATTTTATCCTTAGGACGGATCTGTTCTATCCGTTGAACTACGGGGGCTCTTAAAAAATCCGATTATCTTTTTTGTGTTGAAATTGATTTTCTCTTATTGTATTATTTATTTTAGTAAAATCAAATTTTCTTAAATTTTCAAAAGGGCCCGTAGCTCAGTTGGCTAGAGCGCCTCGATGGCATCGAGGAGGTCGTCGGTTCGAGCCCGATCGGGTCCACATAATTAAAAAACCTTCATCAATGAAGGTTTTTATTTTTGTCGGGCCGCCGAGATTCGAACTCGGACTAAATCCTCCCAAAGGACTCGTGCTACCATTACACTACGGCCCGAATTGCTCTTATAAATTTATCAAAAAAGAAAACAATTTCAATCTCTTAATTTTTTAAAGTGTTTTTCTTTACTTTAATTAAATACCTTTCCATTTTTTCAAGAGCTTTTCTTCTCATAGAAAGAGAGTTTTTTTCTTCGGAATTCATTTGAGCGAAAGTTTTTTTTAATCCTTGGGGGATAAAAATTGAGTCCCAGCCAAATCCTTTTTTACCAGAGACTTTTTTGGAAATAGTTCCTTCAATCTTTCCAACAAAAACCTTTAAATTTTTTCCATCGTATAAACCAAGCGCTGTTTTGGCAACAGCAAAGCGATTTTTTTCTCCAGAAAGCATTTTTATAATTCCTTGCACCCCAACACTTTCTAAAAGAAACTTAATTAATGCTCCCGGAAAGTTATTCCAAGCTTTGATTTCAAGACTAGTGTCTTCAACCAGAACTGGTTTTTTAACTATCTTGAAAGCTTCTTTTGCTTTTTCTTTAACAACTTCTTCTACCTTTAAGCTTTGAATTTCGGGAAGATTGAGGGTACATTGTTTTATTTCGAAATCCTTGAGAATTTGACGAGCTTCAAGAACTTTATTTTTATTTCCGGTGATAAAAATAAAAACAAGTTTATTTTTTTGTTTTTTTGTCATTGGTGCCGCGGGAGGGAATCGAACCCCCGACGCCATGCTCTTCAGGCATGCGCTCTACCACTGAGCTACCGCGGCAATTTTTTGTTTTCAATTACTTTTTAAAGATATCAATTGAATGAAAAAAAATCAATAAAAAAAGCGCCCCCGGAAGGAATCGAACCCTCATCTTGTCCTTAGAAGGGACCTGCTCTATCCATTGAGCTACGGGGGCTCAAATTTGTTTTTACTAGAAACGAATTTGTTGTGCTTTCTTGATTTTATCAATAAATAGCGTAAAATCAAGAAAAAATGATGGAGGCTATGGTGTAGCCCGGTAGCACAACAGGTTGTGGCCCTGTTAGCAGCGGTTCAAATCCGCTTAGCCTCCCAAGTTAAATTCTTAATTTGCTAATCAAAAAAGCTCCTTGAACTCAAGGAGCTTTTTTGAAAGGGGAAATAATTGATTTGCTTATTTTTCTTTAACCTTAATTTTGACTTTGGTTGCTTTTTCTTCTTTAGCTTTGGGCATTACTATCTTTAGAATGCCCTTTTCGTAGGTTGCTTCTATCTGATTTTCTTTTACTGCTTTTGGCAAGCTAATAACTCTTTCGAAAGAGCTTTGTCTGAATTCATGGCGCCAATAATCTTTTTCTCTTTCTTCTTTTTCTTCGTCTATCATCCCTTTTACTCTTAGCATTCCATTCTCTACCGAAACCTCAATATTCTTGGGATCAAAACCTGGCACCTCCACTTCAGCTACAAATTCCTTTTCGGTTTCTTTAAGATTAATAGCTGGTTTGGTGAGGGTGTGCTTAGAAAAAACAGGTAAAAACCAATCATCTTCAAAAAACTTTTCTAAATCGCTAAATGATTTCCAAGGTATTAGCGCCATAGTTTTATAAAAAAGGTTAATTGTAATTAGGTTTTAAGCGACCTTTAGGAGGGTGAAAAAATCACTATAAATTATAAAAATTTTGTTTCTGAATTCAAGATTTTTTAATTTTTGATATTGTTTTCTGTAATTTGCTAAAAGAAGTTTTTTTCTTTATCATTAGGAGTCGGTGGTTACTTGTAAATTCAAAGATTTTATGACTAAAATTTCACCTCTTCTTTCTTCTCAACTTCTTGAAACTATTAAAAACTCTCGCAAGATTCTTCTTCATTGCCATCCTTTTCCTGATGAAGACAGCGTAGGCAGTGCTTTGGCTATGTATCAAGCTCTTTTGGGGCTTGGTAAAAAAGCGGTGGTTATCTCAGGAGATTCGGGCGTTTTGAAAAATCTCTCTTTTTTACCCGGATTTAAAGAAATTGAAGAAAAAAATTTTTTTGAGGTAAATTTAGAGGAATTTGATCTTTTTATCATTTTAGACAGCGCCAGTCCCGAGATGATTTCTCAACTTAATAAAGTAACCTTTCCCTCCAATTTAAAAACTATTGTGATTGATCATCACGATTCTAATAGTGGTTTTGGGGACATCAATCTTATTGATTCTTCTTACCCAGCTACTTGCCAAATGCTTCATGATCTTTTTAAAGAGTGGGGGATAACAATTACTCCTGAAATCGCGGCTTGTCTTTTAGCGGGTATTTATGCTGATACCGGCGGCTTTCAATACGATAAAACCAGCTTAGAAACACTAGAGATTGCTTGTTTTTTAGCAAGACTTTATCCTGACTTTAGAAAAGTTTTTCAAGCTACTAGGAAAAAATTAAACAAAGAAATACTCAAATTAAGAAGCTTGGCTTATAACAATTTAGAAATTCTTTTTGATGGCCAAGTGGTTATTTCTGAGATTACTTTAAAAGATTTGGAAAAAAGCGGAGTGGATAAAAAAATTATCTCTTTGAATAATGTTAGTGATGAATTGCAGTTGGTAGCGGAGTGGAAGATTGTGATTACTTTGATAGAAAAAGAGGAAGGAATTATTAAAGTAAGTTTGAGAGCGCAGGAAGATGTTGGGGTCGATCTTTCTCAATTGGCAGCGCTTTTAGGGGGCGGAGGTCATAAACTAGCAGCGGGAGCGGTGGTAAAAAAATCCTTAGAAGAAACAAAGAATATCATTCTCGAAAACTTGCCTAAACTCTATCCGTGGCTAGCAAAAAAATAAGCAAAAACAAGGCTTTTTGACTTAATATTTTAATTGTTTTTCTTTTTGTTTTTTGTTATACTTAAGTTAGATTCTTCCTGAGGAAGGAAGTTTTCTTTTGTTAATAAATTCCTATGGATAAAAATAAAGAAGAAAAAAATACTCAAAAGACAAGCACTTATACTGCCAAGGATATTTATGTTTTGGAAGGTTTAGAGCCGGTTCGCAAAAGACCGGGAATGTATATTGGCTCCACCGGTGTAGATGGCCTTCATCATTTAATTTGGGAGGTGGTAGATAACTCTATTGATGAAGCAATGGCTGGTTTTGCTAAAAATATTCGAGTTGAACTTCTTAAGGAAAACAAAGTAAGGGTAACAGACGATGGAAGAGGAATTCCAGTGGATATTCATCCTCAAACTAAAAAATCAGCTCTTGAAACGGTGCTTTGTACTCTTCATGCTGGTGGAAAGTTTGGAGGCGAATCTTATAAAGTTGCCGGAGGACTTCACGGCGTAGGAGTTTCGGTGGTTAATGCTCTTTCTTCTTGGATGAAAGTAGAAGTGGAAAGAGATGGGGGAATTTATGTTCAAGAGTATAAAAGAGGGGTTCCTCAGTATAAATTAAAAAAGGTAGGAACTTCTTCTAAAACCGGAACCATCGTTACCTTTCAACCAGATAAAGAAATTTTTTCCAAAATTGAATTTGATAAAAAGAAAATCATCGATCATCTTCGTCAGCAAGCTTTTTTGGTGAAGGGAGTAAAAATTGAAGTCATTGATGAAAGAGAGGAAGCGGTTGATTATTATGCTTTTTATTTTGAAGGAGGCTTGCTTTCTTTTTTGGATTATTTAACTGAATTTACTGAAGTTATTCAGGAGGTTCCTTTTTATGTCAGTAAAGATTTTGTTTTTGCCGAAGAAGCACCAGCTTCTAAAAAGGCAGAAACTATTCAGGTAGAAGCGGCTTTTGTTTATAGTAATGACACCGAAATTCAAGAACTAAGTTTTGCTAACAATATTTATACTTCTGATGGGGGAACTCATTTAACTGGTTTTCGTTCGGCTTTAACCAGAGTTTTAAACGATTACGCTCGTCAAAATGGTTACATTAAGGAAAAAGAAGAAAATCTAACTGGAGATGATGTTAGAGAAGGTTTAGTAGCCATTGTTTCTATAAAAATTAAAGAGCCTCAATTTGAGGGGCAAACCAAAGCGCGATTAGGAAATCCTTCTGCTCGAACCGCTACCGAATCCGTTGTTTCTGAGGCGCTTAAAGAATTTCTTGAAAAAAATCCTTCCTCTGCCAAAAATATTATTGCTAAATGTCTTTTAGCTGCCAAAGCTCGACGAGCCGCTAAAGCCGCTAAAGAAACCGTTTTAAGACGCGGGCCTTTGGAAGGTTTATCGTTGCCGGGTAAATTAGCAGATTGTATTTCTAAAGATCCTTCTGAATCAGAATTATTTATCGTAGAAGGTGATTCAGCGGGAGGAAGTGGAAAGCAAGGGCGGGACAGACGCTTTCAAGCAGTTTTGCCTTTGCGAGGAAAAATTTTAAATGTCGAGAAAGCGCGCTTGGATAAAATGCTTGCTAATAACGAGATTAAGTCTTTAGTAATTGCTTTGGGAGCGGCAATTGGTAATGACTTTAACCCCGACAAAATTCGCTATCACAAGATTATTATTATGACTGATGCTGATGTTGATGGCGCTCATATTCGAACCCTGCTTTTAACTCTTTTTTACCGCTATTTTAGAGAAGTAATAGAAAGGGGTTATCTTTACATTGCTCAACCGCCTTTATACAAAATCCAAAAAGGAAAGGAGTTTTGGTATGCTTATTCAGACGCGGAAAAAGATAAAATCATCGAGCAAATAACTAAAAAGCATCAGGAAACTGTTAGTAAAAAAACTAAGAAAGACGATCAAAAGGAAGCAAAGGAATCACCAGAATCTTCCTTAAATATCAACATTCAGCGCTACAAGGGTTTAGGGGAAATGAATCCTCAGCAGTTATGGGAAACAACGATGAATCCCGAGACAAGAATTTTGCGGCAAGTTACCATTGCTGACGCTCAAGAAGCTGATCGAATGTTTGATATTTTAATGGGAGAAAAAGTAGAACCCAGAAAACATTTTATTCAAAGTCGAGCGGTAATGGTGAAGAACTTAGATATTTAGGGTTGATATAATATTAAAAATAAATTTGACACAAGCTTTAAATCTTGATAAATTAAAAGTGAGCCGCCCCAAGGCGGTTTTTAAATAAATTAATAAACTTTGTTTGAAAATATGATTTCTAGATTAAAAAACTATCTTTTGGAGTCATGGCAGGAAGTAAAGAAAGTGAACTGGCCTACTCGAAAAGAAGTAACCAAACTAACCTTGATTGTGTTAGGTTTTTCTGTGGCTTTGGCTATTTTTTTGGGAGTCTTGGATATTATCTTTTCTTATGGTTTAGAGCAACTGATTTTTAATCTTCACTTTTAATTAAGTAATTAAGAAAGTAAAAATGGAAGAAAAAAATAAAGCTAAAGAAACAGCCGAAGAAAAAAAGGAAAGAGATTTGCAAGTCACTGATAAGGAAAGAGATCAGCGTCGTTGGTATGCTATTCATACCTATTCTGGCTATGAAGACGCAGTGGCTCGCTATTTAAAGCAACGAGTCGAATCTCTTTCGATGGGTGACAAAATTTTTAATGTTGTTGTTCCTAAAGAGAAGAAGATTAAGATTAAAAACGGTAAAAAGAAGATTGTTGAAGAAAAAGTTTATCCCGGCTATGTTTTGGTAGAAATGAACTTAACTGAAGATTCGTGGTATGTTGTAAGAAACACTCCGCGAGTAATGGGCTTTGTTGGTCCAGATCCCACGAAGCCCACTCCTCTTTCTCAAGAAGAGGTAAATTATCTACTTTCTTTTATCAGCGATAATAAAGAGAAAGAGATGAAGTTTAGAATTGATTACTCGGCAGGAGATTTGGTAAAAATTATAGATGGTCCTTTTAAGGATTATGAAGGAAAGGTGTTGGAGGTGGACGAGGAAAGAGGAAGAGTCAAAGTAGCCATCCCTATTTTTGGAAGAGAAACGGTAGTAGAAATTGATTCTCTCCAATTGCAAAAAGTCTAGTAGTTATTCATTGCTTTTTTAAAGATTATTTGTTATTTTTTTAGAAAATATGAAACCAATTAAGGCAGTAATAAAAATTCAACTTCCAGCAGCTAGCGCTACCCCAGCTCCTCCAGTAGGAACCGCTTTGGGTCCTTACGGAATTAACTTAGGGCAGTTTTGTCAGCAATTTAATGAAGCCACCAAAGAAATGGCAGGCAGTGTGATTCCTGCGGTAATTACAATCTATGAAGATAGAACCTTTGAATTTCAGCTAAAAACCCCGCCAGTTTCCGATTTATTAAAGAAAGCCGCTCGTTCTCTTAAAGGAGGGGGAGGGGTAGGAATTGAAAAGGGCTCTGGCGATCCTTTGAGAAATAAAGTGGGGTTTGTAACCAAAGAGGATGTAAGAAAAATTGCTGAAAAGAAAATGCCCGATTTAAATACCACCGATATTGAAGCAGCGATGAAAATTGTCGAGGGGACCGCTCGCTCAATGGGGATTGAAGTAAGAAACGAATAAAAATGTTTTTCAAACTTAAATTTTAAACAGCCTGCTTTTTTGAGAAGGCTGTTTTTGTTATAATGGACTTATGGTAACTGAAAGAAACTTTGTTGTTTTTGAAGGAATAGACGGCTCAGGTAAGGGAACCCAAATAGAAATGCTAAAAGATTACTTTCAAAAAAGACAAAGAACAAATGTTGTTTTTACTTTTGAACATACCCGAGAAAGCCATTGGTCTCAGAAAATAGATGAAATTCTTTCAGGGAAAATTACCGATTTTTCTTTAAGAGATCTTCAATTGCTTTATATTTTGGATAGAAAGGAACATATTGAAAAATTTATTAAACCTCAGCTAAAAAAAGGAAATTTAGTTTTTTGTGATCGCTATTTTCTTTCTACTTTAGCTTATGGAAGTTTAGATAAAAGTCTTCACTGGAAAACCCTTTTTGATTATCACAAGCAGATTATCGGTAAGGATTTTATTTTACCTGCCAAAACTTTATTTTTTGATGTCAGCCCTGATATTGCTTTGGGGCGAATAGAAAAAAGAGGAGAGGAAAAAACTTATTTTGAAACTTTAGAAAGACAAAGATTGGTGAGAGAAGCCTACTTGAATATCGGAAGACATTTTCAGGGGTTTGAGATAATTGATGGAAATGGAACTCCTCAAGAAGTTTTTGAAAAAACAAAAGTTTCTTTAGCAGAATACTTGTAGTTTCTCTGCTTTTTTGAAAGAATGAATAAATATTTGAAGTGAGTTAGAATTTGATTTTTTAATTATGAAATATTACCCAACTATTGGTTTAGAAATTCATGCTGAGCTTCTGACAGAAAGCAAGATGTTTTGTGATTGTAAAAACGATCCTCTTGAAACTGAACCCAATATTAATGTTTGTCCTATTTGTTTAGGACATCCGGGAACCCTTCCTAAAGCCAACTGGAAGGCAATTGAATTGGTTATTAAAACGGGTCTGGCTTTAAATTGTAGAATCAATCATTTTTCTAAATTTGATAGAAAAAATTATTTTTATCCTGATTTGCCTAAAGCTTATCAGATTAGTCAGTATGATCAACCTTTTTGTTATCAAGGTTTTTTAATTTTGCCGTTTCTTAAAAAAAGAATAGGGATTCGTCGAATTCATTTGGAAGAAGACGCCGCTAAGCTTTTTCATTCTCCTGATGGTAAACATAGTTTGGTCGATTTTAATCGAGCGGGAGTGCCTTTAATGGAATTAGTGACTGAGCCAGATTTTTCCTCAGCTCAAGAGGTGGTTGAATTTGCTCAAGAACTACAACTTATCTTGCGTTATCTTAAGGTTTCGGCAGCAGATATGGAAAAGGGGAATTTAAGATTAGAGGCTAACATTTCTGTTTCTCAAAATTCGAATGAGTTAGGAACTAAAGTAGAAGTAAAGAACTTAAATTCTTTTCGTGCTCTTGCTAAAGCAATAGATTATGAAATTAAAAGACAAATTGATTTGCTGGAAAAAGGTCATCAAGTAGTTCAGGAAACTCGAGGGTGGGATGAAATAAAAGAAGAAACTTTTTCTCAACGCAGTAAAGAAGAGGCTCACGATTATCGTTATTTTCCTGAGCCAGATCTACCTCCTTTTTCTTTAAGCGCTGAGATGATTGAAGAAATAAGATCAAAAATAGAAGAACTTCCTCAAGAAAAAAGAGAAAGATTTGAAAAAGAATACAACCTTTCAGAAAAGAAAAGTCAAGTTTTAGTTGAAAACCCTTATTTAGCTGACTTTTTTGAGGAAGCAGTTTCTGAGTTGAAAAGCTTGAATAAAGAAGCGGATATTAATTTGGTTTATAACTATCTTGTTTCTGATGTGAAGGGCTTAGAAAAAGAAAAGGGCACTCTTCTTGAAAACTCAAAACTTAAGCCTAAGGATTTGGCTTATCTTGTTTCTTTAGCGGGAAATGGAAAAATTTCTAGTCGAGTAGCGAAAGATGTATTAGCTAAAGTCTTTGAGGAGGGCTCTTCTCCTCAGGAAGTAATTGCGGCTGGCAATTTGGAGCAGGTTTCGGATGAGAATCAGTTAGAAAAGATTGCTCGCTTAGTTATTGACAAAAATCAAAAAGTATGGTATGATTACAAAAATGGAAAGGAAAATGCCTTGCAATTCTTAATCGGCCAAGTGATGAAGGAAACAAAAGGCAAAGCTAATCCCAAAATTATCCACTCAATTTTTGAAGAATTAAAAAGAAAGGAAACAGATTAAAAAATAATTTACAATAAACAAAATATGAGCGCTTTATATTTTCATTTCAATGAGGGAGGAGGAGGATCTCAGAAAAAAAACATTGAAGATATTGCCCTTGCAAATGTTGGACTCCAGCTTCCCGATTATGAGCTTCAAATAGTAAAGAAAAATTTATCTATTCTCGGTGGCTCTGATCTGATAAATTACATTGAACATCTTATTCGCGGAGGAGAGGAATTGAATCCTAATTTTTTGGAATCAAAAATTGATGAACTCAGTGAGGCTTTAAGAGAAATTTTCTTCAGAACACGGGGCAGGGGACGTAGCGAAAAGGAGGGTTATTATCGAACTTTTTTAAATTTGCTTAAAAATTATATATTTTTAATTTTTGAGAGAAAGATTCCTTCTAATAGAGAAATACAAATGAAAAGATTGGAAGAGATTTGGAAGGAGGCGGAAAAAGTTATAGAAGAAAGAATAGGAGAATGGGAGCCTTCGTCAAAGAAGGAATCTATGAGTGAGGTTATCTACAAAACATTGAGATTTGAAATTTGGGAAGGATTTTTAAGAGGGTTTGTTTTTAGTGATTCATACTGGGAAAAATCAACTTCTGATCCTTATACAAAAGCAGCTAGATTATCTCAAGAGGGCGTTCTTTCTTTGGGGGAAATTATGGAAAAAGTGGTTAAGTTATATAAAAGAATTATTTATGACGAAAATTCTTATTATGATATACCCCAATATATTTTTGATGAATCATTTTTGAAATTTAAAAATGAAATAATGGATGAATTAAAAAAAACACGCTTGTTAACTCCGGAGATGGCTTTAAAAAGAGGTGATTTGGTATTAAAGCATTTAGAAAAGCGGCTCAAGATAAGAAATGAATAAATGAATAAAAAAGAATTAAGTTAATGAATTAAAGTGTTAGTTTTTAAAATGGTCGCAAAATAAATTATTATTAAACTTTATTATTAATATATTAATATGAATATGGAAAATTTGATGAATAACAATCAATCTAATCAAGAAGAGCGAAAAATAACAGCTGAGCAAGAAGTAACTGCTCAAAGAGAGATACTTAAAGTTAGAGAAGGAATTGCCGAGCTTAGTGAATTAACTGATGAAGAGTTAAAAGAAGAATTAAAGAAAGTAGCTGAAGAGTTATTTAAAAGAGGGAAAATTTCAAAAGAAGATCTTGATCAATGGCAAGCAAGTTTAGAGAATAAGAACTAAATTTTTTGATTATGACTCATAGAGAAATAGGCTTTAGCGGTAATTTGGAAAGAGAAGAAAAAGAATCTTTACCAGTTAATTTGGAGGGAATTGAGCAAGAATTATTTAATTTGATGGATATTTTAAGAGGCTCTGACAGAAGTGAAGAGCGGGAGGTGAAAAAAATGAAAGAAAAAATAACCGACACTCAACTAACTCAAATAGCCGAATTATTAGAGAAACTTTACTCTGATATTCAAGAGGAAAGGGAAAGGCGACTACAGGAAAAAACCAGAGAAGTTTTGGAAAATTTCTTAAGTTTAGTTTATAGCTGGAATGATTCAAATAAAATTGATCAAGCAATAAATATGATGGGAGCTGAAAGATTGCTAAATCTATTAAGTAGAATAACTCTAATAACTAATAAATTAAGCCGGAAGATTGAGGGGCGAATGAGAGAAAGAAAAGAAAACCCTCAAACAGAGGAAGAAAATCAAAATAAAGAGAGCGATTAATTTAAAAGAAAGCTCTTGACTAAATCAAGGGCTTTCTTTTTTTCTGAAAAAGGAATCCAGTGAATATCTTTTTCTTTTTTCCACCAAGTCATTTGTCTTTTGGCATATTGGCAAATGTCTTTAAGGAGATTATTTATCATTTGATAGAGGCTAATTTTTTTCTGAAGATAAAGAGAGATCCATTTAAGTTCCAACCCAAAACTTTCTAATCGCTTCCAGGAAAGCCCTTGTCGATGAAGTCGCTGAACCTCTTTAATCATTCCTTGGTTGATTCTTTTCTTAATTCTTTTAAGAATTTTTTTTGAAAGTTCTTTTTTTTCGATTAGAATTCCTATTTTTAAAGTGTTAAAAATCCTCTCTTTTTTTAAAGGAGGGATTGGTTTTTGGGTGGCAAGAACAATTTCTAAAGCTCTGATTAATCTTCTTTTATTAAATTTATCAATAGTTTGAGCTCTTTGAGGATCTAATTTTTTTAATTTTTGATAAAGCTCTTGCAGAGAAAGTTTTTCTAATTTTTTTCTTAATTTAGGTTGAGGTTTAACAGCGGGAAAGCTTAAATTATAAATTAAAGAATCAATATAAAATCCCGTTCCCCCACAAATAATAGGGATCTTATTTTCTTTAAAAAGTTTTTCAATAATTTCTTTTCCTTTCTTTTGGTATTGAGCTACAGAAAAAGTTTTTTTAGGGGAAGCAATATCCAAAAGGTGATGCTTAATTTCTTGATAGTAGTAATCCTTTTTTCCTTTTTCTTTGGGGACCTTACCGGAAACTAAATCAAGTCCTTTATAGATTTGCCTTGAATCAGCTGAAAGAATTTCTGCGCCAGCAACTGCAAACTTTTTTTGAAAACGATTAATAAACTTAGCAATTTTTACAGCTAAATCCGATTTTCCACTGGCCGTTGGCCCAACAATAACAATTACCTTCCTTTCTTCTTCCTGCTTACTTTTCATAAGAAAACCGAAGAGAAATTTTAGGCAGAAATTTCTTAAGAGGCTCTTTTCCTTATTTCCTCTAAAGCTTTTTTAATAAAAGCTTCTAATTTCATTTCTCCCAATTGTCCCTTCTGATAACTTCTGACATTAACAGAATTATTTTCTTTTTCTTTATCTCCAACAATCAAAAGGTAGGGGATTTTCTGAATTTCTGATTGGCGGATCCTTTTGCCCAAGGTTTCTGCGCTTTCGCTAACCCTAACTCTAATTCTTTCCTCTTTCATTTGTTGAGCTATTTTCTGAGCATAGCTTGAATGTTTTTCAGAAACTGGCAAGACTTCTACCTGAGTAGGAGCTAACCATAAAGGAAAAGCTCCGGCGTAGTGCTCAATTAAAAATCCTATAAGGCGCTCGTGGGTAGAAAGAGGAGCGCGATGAATACAGAGTGGAGTTTTTTCTTTTCCGTCTTTATCTTTGTAGGTTAAACCAAAGCGAGCCGGCACCGCAAAATCAACCTGATTAGTGGCTAAAGTAAACTCTTTTCCGATGGCGCTCCAAATTTCAACATCGATTTTTGGTCCATAAAAAGCTGCTTCATTAGGAACTTCAATGAAAGGGATATTTTCTTTTTTAAGAATGTCTCGCACCATTTTTTCAGTTTTTTTCCAAAGTCTTTCGTTGTCAATATATTTTTTTCCTAATCCTTCTTTGCTGTGAGTACTTAAGCGAATGACATATTTTTTAATGTCAAAGATTTTAAAATACTCCAAATACATTTTTATTACCGCCAAGAACTCTTCTTGGAATTGTTCTTCAGTGCAATAAATATGAGCGTCGTTCATTTGAAGAGAGCGAACCCTCATCAATCCAAAAAGTTCCCCGCTTTTCTCGTAGCGATAGCAAGTTCCGTACTCTGCTAAGCGTAAAGGCAAATCGCGATAACTTCTAGGTTCAGAGGCATAAATTTGATGATGGTGAGGACAATTCATTGCCTTTAGATAATAAACCTCCTTTTTGCCGTTTTCTTCTAAGACCATGGGCGGATACATTGAGTCAGCGTAATAAGGTAAATGCCCGGAGGTTTTATACATAATTTCTTTAGCAATGTGAGGAGTGCGAACTCGCAAGTAACCAGCCTCTTCTTCTTTTTCTTTGGCTAACTTTTCTAATTCTTCAATTAAAATAGCGCCATTGGGAAGCCACAACGGTAATCCCGGTCCAACAAAATCGCTGAAGGTAAAGATTTTTAGCTCTTTGCCTAATTTTCGGTGGTCTCTTTTTTGAGCCTCTTCTTGATTTTTAAGGTAGGTTTCTAATTCTTCTTTGGTTTCAAAAGCTACTCCATAAATTCGAGTAAGCATTTTATTTTTTTCATCTCCTCTCCAATAAGCACCGGCGATTGTAGTAAGCTTAAAGGCTTGAGGATTAATTTCGCGAGTATTTTTTACATGAGGACCCGAGCACAGATCCAAGAAAATTAGATTCCCCTTTGATTGATTTTTGTTTTTAGATTTTTCACAGGTGATTGTTTTATAAATAGAGAGGGGGAGTTTTTTCTTGTGGATTTCTTCTATTAACTCTAATTTATAGGGAGCATCAGCAAATATTTTTTTGGCTTCCGGATAACTAATTTTTTCCTTAATAAAACAAAGATTTTGTTGAGCTAATTCTCGCATTCTTTTTTCCAATTGAGGCAGATCTTCTTCGGTTAAAACTTTTTGAGGGAAAGCACTTTTTCTTTTTTGAGACGAATAATTGAAATCGAAATCATAATAAAAACCATTTTCAATTACTGGACCAATTGCTAATTTTGCCTGCGGCCATTTTTCTAAAACCGCCGCTGCAAGTAAATGAGATAAAGAATGGCGGATGCAATGAAGTTTTTTTTCGCGTTCTTTTGCTTTTGATTCTTTTTCTTTTTTCATAGTGTTTTTAGGGTTAACTTTTGTTGATAATTTATTAATTTAGCTTAATAGCTTGATCAACAATAATTTTGGGTTCGTTTTCTTTTAAGGAAGGCTTTCCTTGAAGGATAATGATATTTTTTTCTTGCCAGAGAGAGGGGTTTTTTTCTAAAACATCAGAAAAAACCACTACTTCTAAAGTATCGCTTAAATCCTCAATTTTTGCAAATAGGATTGTCTTTTGGTTTTTGGAGATAATTTTTTTAATGCTGGTAATAATTCCTCCGGTTCTCAAAGAACTAGTTCCTTTTCCAGAGCTGATATATTCGGCCACTTTTTTTATAGGAAGAACCTTTTTTTCTTCGAAAAGTTTTTGATATTTCTTTAAAGGATGATCGGAAACATAAAATCCAATTAATTCTTTTTCCCAGGAAAACTTTTCTTCGCTTGAAGCGGGAGGTGATTTTTCTAAAATTAATCTTGTGGTTTGGTGAAATTGGCTCCCAAAAAGATTGGGTTGAAGATGATTATTTTTTTTGGCATTAGCAGCAAAGTTTAAAATTTTATCTAGATTAGTTAGCAGTTGTTTTCTTTCTACCCCTAAAGAATCAAAAACTCCTGCCTTAATTAAGCTTTCGAGAGATTTTTTGTTTAAGTCTTTATGAGTGACGCGCAAAAGAAAATCCTCCAATCTTTGAAAGGGACCGTTTTTTTGTCTTTCCTGAACAATCGCTTCAACAATATTGGAGCCAACATTTTTTATTGCCGAAAGGCCAAAACGAATATTTTTTCCTTCCGGAATGAAATTGGAGTAGCTTTTGTTGATATCTGGCGGCAAAACTATAATCTGCATCTTTTTTGATTCTGAAATTAAAAAGGAGATTCTTTCAACATCAGCCTTTTCAGCATTTAAGACGGCGGTCATAAATTCAACCGGAAAATGAGTTTTAAGATAGGCAGTTTGATAAGCAATTAAGGCGTAACAAACAGCGTGACTGCGATTAAATCCGTAACGAGCAAAAGGAGGAAAAAGTTCCCAGATTTTTTGAGCGGTTTCCTTATCAATTCCATTTTTAATCATTCCCTCGATTAATTTTTCTTTTTGTTGATCTAAGAGCTCTTTTATTTTTTTTCCAATAGCTTTTCTCAAGGTATCGGCTTCAGCTAAAGTAAAGCCGGCTAAATCTCGAGCAATCTGCATCATTTGTTCCTGATAAACTCCAATTCCATAAGTGCTCGATAAAATTGGTTCTAATTTTGAATGAAGATAAACGACTTTCTCTTTGCCGTGTTTGCGAGCAATATAATGGGGGATAAGTTCCATTGGGCCGGGGCGGTAAAGAGCAACCATAGCAATAATATCTTCGAGTTGAGTGGGAACCAATTCTTTCAAATATCTTCTCATTCCGCTGGATTCTAATTGAAAAACTCCAGTAGTTTGAGCTTCTTGAAGAGTTTTAAAAGTTTTTTCGTCATCAAGAGGAATTTTGGAAATATCTAAAGAAATGTTTTCGGTGTCTTTAATTAGACGAATTGTATCTTCAATGATGGTTAAGTTTTTTAGTCCTAATAAATCCATCTTTAGTAGCCCCAAATCTTCAATGGTGTGCATTTCAAATTGGGTAATAATGGTATTAGGATCTTGGGGGGCTAATTGGAGAGGTAAATATTCAGTAAGAGGTTCTTTAGAAATAACAATTCCACAAGCATGAACGCTAGCATGACGAGCTACTCCTTCCAAATGTTGAGCGGCATCTATTAGTTTTCTTACATCTGGATTTTGTTGATAGGCTTTTTTGAATTCCTCCACTTTTTCTAAGGCTTGACTCAAAGTTAAATTAAAGGGGATCATTTTGGCAATTTGATCACAAAAACCGTAAGAAAACCCCAAAGCTCTTCCAGCGTCTCGAATAGAGGCTCGCGAAGCCATTGTTCCAAAAGTGATAATGTTGGCTACTCTGTCTTCACCATATTTTTGTCTTAAATAACTAATCACCTCATCTCTTCTTACATCGGTAAAATCAAGATCAATATCAGGCATTTGGACCCTATCGGGATTAAGGAATCTTTCAAAAAGAAGATTATATTTTAAGGGATCAACTTCAGTAATTTTTAAAATATAAGAAACCAGGCTTCCAGCCGCACTCCCTCTTCCCGGGCCGACTACAATTCTTCTTTCTTTAGCCCAGTTAACAAAATCTTGAACAATTAAGAAGTAGTCGGCAAAGCCAGTTTTCTCGATAATTTCTAATTCATACTCTAATCTTTCTTTAACTTCATCAGTAACTTCTTGATATCTTTCCTTAATTCTTTTTTCTATTAACTTTCTTAAATAAGAGAAACTAGTTTCTCCTTCCGGAAGCGGAAATTTGGGAAGGATAGTTTTTCCTAAAGGGATTTCTACCTCGCATTTTTGAGCTACCTCAAGAGTGTTTTCCAAGGCTTGAGGCCATAAAGAAAAAGCCTCTTCCATTTCTTTTGGAGATTTCATAAAAAATTCTCCGGCTTTAAGAGTAAGCCGATCATCGTCGGTGATTCTGTTTCCGGTTTGAACCGCAAGTAAGATGTCATGAAAAAGAGCATCATTTTTTTCAAGATAATGGACGTCTTGGGTAGCGACCAAAGGAACATTTTTTTCTTCGGCTAGTTTAACTAAAAGAGGAACTAAACCTTCTAATTCTTTAATTTTTGGTTGACGCCAGATTTCTATATAAAAGTCATCACCAAAATTTTCTTTGTAAAAATCAACTACTTGAGCTGCTTCTTTATAATTTTCTTTAGCTAATAACTTGGGAATTTCTCCTGAAGGACATCCTGAAAGAACAATAATTCCTTCTTTATATTCTTTGAGCAACTCTTTATCTATTCGGGGTTTATAATAAAAGCCTTCTAAGTTAGCTTTGGTAACCAGTTTGATTAAGTTTTTCCAACCTTGATTGTTTTTAGCAATGAGAGTTAAGTGAAAATACTTTTCTTCGGGATTTTTCTCGAATCGGCTTTTGGGAGCTAAGTAAGCTTCTACTCCTAAAATTGGCTTTATTCCTTCTTTTTTGGCTTTTTTGTAGAATTCAATGGCTCCATAAAGATTGCCGTGATCGGTTAAAGCCAAAGCCTCCATTTCCAAATCTTTTGCTTTCTTAATGAGGCTATCTATCTTGGCTAATCCATCAAGAAGAGAATAGTGACTGTGGACATGAAGATGAACAAATTTCATAGAAATAAAAAAATTTCCAACTCAATTTTTAAACCTTCTTAATTATAAGAGGGGTTTTCTAAAAATCAAAATAGAAAAATAATTGGTTTTGAGGTATCTTATTAAGAGAAATGAAAAAAAGAATTCTTTCCAACTCTTACCCCCTCTTACCCCTTTTATTAGAGGAAAAAAGCCTTTCTTTTTCTTATCGTTATTTGGTGGGCATTGATGAAGCAGGAAGAGGAGCTTTAGCAGGAAGATTGGCGGTAGCAGGAGTTGTTTTGCCTTCAGAAAAAATTAATTTAATTAAGGGAGGAATTTTTTTTGAAGGCAAATTTCTCCCTTTAAGGGATTCTAAAAAGCTTTCTTCTTCTCAAAGAAAAAAGTGGTTTGGGTGGATAAAGAGGGAAAGAATAATTTATAGTACTTCTTTTGTTTCTCCTAAAAAAAATCGACAAACTTAATGTGGCTAAAGCTTGTAATTTAGCGGCTTATCGATTACTCGAAAAGCTTCTTAGAAAAATTAAGACCAAGAAAAAAACCGACAAGATTTTAGTTATTGCTGATGGGGGAATTTATTTCGAATTGAATGATTTGGAAAGAAAAAATTCTCTTACTCTTTTAACTTTTCCAAAAGCCGATGAAAAAGTTCCGGCGGTGGCTTTGGCTTCTATTGTGGCTAAGGTTTTAAGAGATAAAGAGATGGAAAGACTTCATTTAGTTTATCCGGAATACCAGTTTTGCGCTCATAAAGGTTATGGCACCAAAAAACATTTTCAAGTTTTGAAAAAAATTGGTCCCTCTCAAGTTCATCGCCAAAGTTTTTTAAGAAAATTTTTCGAATCTTTTAAAGTAGCTTAATTTGACTTTTGAGAGGGGGTATCTTATTATCATTGAGAATTTAAAATTAAAAGAAAAAAAGAAATTTTTCAAAATTAAGATTAATTTTTAATTATGGGTGGCGTTCCAACAAAACATCATACTCGCTCCAAAACTGGTAAGAGAAGATCTCATATGGCTTTAAAGCCAGCCAATTTAATTCCTTGTCCGGAATGTAAATTTCCAACTCTTCCTCATCGCGCTTGTCCAGAGTGTGGATTTTATAAAGGAAAAAAGAAGGGGAAATAATCTAAATTTAAGCGATGTTTGAAAATCTTTCACTAAGAAAGAAAAAAGATTTAGGTTTTAATTAAAGCATTGAAAATTATGGCTACTCGCCATTTGGCGCGCTCGATCGTTCTTCAATCTCTTTACGAATGGGATTTTTTGGAAAAAAAGGTGGATTTAGTAAAGATTGTAGAAAGAAATCTAAACGAATTTGCTCCTGGTTTAAATGAACCGGAGTTTGTTTGGAAAATGGTTGATGGAATTATAAAACATCTTCCGGAAATCGATGAAATCATTTCAAAATCTGCTCTTGAGTGGCCGTTTGAGCAAATTTCTTTAATTGATCGAAATGTTTTAAGAATTGGAGTCTACGAGCTTCTTTTCGCTGATAAAAACGAGGTTCCTTATAAAGTAGCTATTAACGAGGCAATTGAATTGGCAAAAAATTACGGAGGAATTAATTCTGGAAAATTTGTAAACGGAGTCCTAGGGACCGTCTTTAAACATTTAGAGGAGGTAAAGAAACAATGATTAGATTTAGAGTTTTTGGAAAAAGTATGCTTAAGGATTTGTCTTCGTTAGAAAAAAAGTTAGAAATAACTTTTAAAAACAAAGAATTACTAAAAGAAGCGCTTACTCATCGCTCTTATTTAAACGAAAATCCTTCTTGGCCCCTTCCTCATAATGAGAGATTGGAATTTTTAGGAGATGCAGTGCTGGAATTAGTGATTACTGAAAATCTTTTTAAAGAATATCCTCAAGAAGATGAAGGCAAGTTAACCAGTATTCGAGCCGCTTTAGTCAACTATCTTTCCTTGGCGGAAGTAGCTCGGACTCTTGATTTGGAAAAATATCTGCTTCTTTCTAAAGGAGAAGCCAAAGACACCGGCCGAGCCCGCAAGGTAATATTAGCCAACGCTTTGGAGGCTTTATTGGGGGCGATTTATCTTGATCAAGGATATCAGGTGGTTTCTAATTTTATTAAAAAGTTTATTTTTTCCAAGGCTCCAGAGGTAATTAAAGAAGGTCTTTATAAAGACGCTAAGAGTCTTTTTCAGGAATTAGCTCAAGAAAAGTACAAAATTACTCCGGTTTATCAGGTTTTAGAGGAAGTAGGGCCCGATCATCAAAAAATTTTTCGAGTGGGTCTTTTTTTGGGGGATAAAAAAGTAGCCGAAGGGGAGGGTTTTTCTAAACAAGAAGCGGAAATAGAAGCGGCTAAAAAAGGATTAACTTATGTTTTTAAAAAGACTGGAAATTAATGGATTTAAATCTTTTGCGGGGAAAACCGTCTTCGATTTCAGCGGAGCCGGAATTGTTTGTATTGTTGGCCCCAATGGTTCGGGAAAATCAAATATTATTGATGCTATTCGATGGTTAATCGGTGAAAGAGAAACCAAAGTTTTGCGAGGAGAAAAGATTGAAGACTTAATTTTTGCGGGAACTCCTAAAAAGCCTAAGCAATCTTTGGCGAAGGTAAGCTTGGTTTTTGATAATTCTCAAGGGAACCTTCCTTTTGATTTTAAAGAAATTGTTGTTTCGCGAAGTATTAATCGAGGAGGAGTTTCTCAATATTTTATTAATGATGCGGAGGTACGCCTTAAGGATATTATTGATTTTTTCTCAAAAATTAAGCTGGGTAGTCGAGGGCTTTCGATTATTGGGCAGGGAGAGGGGGATATTTTTGTGAAAGCTTCGCCTCTGGAAAGAATGATGATGGTTCAGGAGATTTTAGGACTAAAGGAGTATCAATTAAAAAAGAAAGAAGCGGAAAGAAAATTAAAAAACACCAAGATTAATTTAGAAAAAGTATCAGCGATGATAGAAGAGGTTTTGCCTCGCTTGAGAACTCTAAAAAGACAAACAGCGCGTTGGGAAAAAAGATTTGAGATTGAGCAAGAGCTTTCTTCTTTGGAAAAGAATTTTTTTGCTTTTAAAATTAAAAACCTTAAAGAGCTTTCTTTTAAGATTCGCCAGCCCTTGGAAGGAATTGAAAATCAAATTAATAAATTAGAAACAGAAATTAAAGAGGCTCAAAAAAGATTAGAGGCAGTAGAAGCCACTGCTTCTGCCAGTCAAGAAATTACTTTTCTTCAGAAAAAAAGGAAAGAAATTTTCTCTCAAAAAAATGATTTAGAAAAAAATCTTTTACATTTAGAAGTGGAGTTAGAAAAAACTTCTTCTTATTCTCAGGAAAACCAGTTTTCTCTTGAGGATTTATTAGATTTAATTAAGAATGTTCGTCAAAAACTTGCTCAACTTCTTGAAGAAAAAAATCTTGACTCTTTAAAGAAAGAAATTCAAAAACTTTTAGAATCTATTGAAGAAATTTTTTCTTCAGGAAAAGAGAAAAAAGAAAAAGAAAAAGCTATCCAACTTTTGGAGACTCAAAAAAAGGAAATCACTTCTCAAATCTCTGATTTGGAAAAGCAGCTTAAGGAATTAGAAGAAAAAGAAAATCAGCTTTCCTCTGATTTGGCTGAATTTAATAATCGATTTAAAGAGGCTTTTTCTTACTTAGAATCACTTCGGCAAAACTTGCAAAATTTAAATAAGGAAAAAGAAAGAATTCTTTTTGAAGAAGAAAGAATTGCTTATCAATTAGATGAATTAAAAAATCAAATCCACTCTCTTGGGCTTCATTTTAAGGATTTTGAAACTTTGGCAGAAAGCGAGACTTTTGATGTTTCTTTTAATGCTGAAGAACTTAAAGAAATAGAAAGAAGGATCTTAAAACTACGCTTAGAGCTTTCAAGTATTGGAGAAATAGATCCTTCTTTAGTTAAGGAAGCAGAAGAGGTGGAGGCTCATTACAACTTTCTTTCTAAAGAATCTCAGGATTTACTAAAGGCTATCGATAATCTTAATTCCTTAATTAAGGAGTTAGAAGAAAAAATTTCAGTGGAATTTAGAAGCGCTTTTAGTAAGGTTAATCAGGAATTCCATCGATTTTTTAGAATTATGTTTGGAGGAGGACAAGCGAAGATGAAAATTATTTCTCGCCCACTTCTAGAAGGCAGTGAAATTTCTCGTAATTTAGAAGAAAAATTGGATTCTCAAAAAGAAGAGCAAAAATTTGATGAAGAAGAATCAAGAGATCAAGATTTAGGCATTGAAATTGAAGTCTCAATTCCTCAGAAAAAGATAAGCGGATTAGAAATGCTTTCTGGAGGAGAAAAAAGTTTGGTTTCTTTAGCGGTTTTATTTGCTTTGATTTCTGTTAGCCCCCCGCCGTTTTTAGTTTTAGATGAAGTAGATTCTGCTTTAGATGAAAAAAACTCCCGGCGTTTTTCCGAATTGATTAAAAGCTTTTCTTCTCAAAGTCAGTTTATTATTGTTACTCATAACAGAATCACAATGGAAGCAGCCGATGTGCTTTATGGAGTGACGATGGATGAGGGTGGTTCTTCTAAAATTCTTTCTCTTAAATTAGAAGAAAAGGAATCCTCTCAATTAAGTTCTTAGATTCTAAAATATTGACTTTTTTACCTTTTATTGTTAGCTTACTTATACATTTTGTATTTTTAATTTTTGGTTTAAAATTTAAAATTCAGAGATCAAAGAACTATGCTAAAGATTAAATTAAGACCGGTTGGGAAAAAGAAACAGATTTCTTTTAGAGTGGTAGTAGCAGAAGCTCGTTCTAAGCTTCAGGGAAAGTTTATTGATGATTTGGGATGGTATAATCCTCACATAGATAAATTCTCTTTAAATCAAGAGAAGGTAAAAAAGTGGCTTTCTCAGGGGGCTCAGCCAACAGAAACGGTTCATAATATTTTAGTTTCTGCAGGAATCATTGCTGGTCCTAAAATTCCTCTTCATAAGAAGTCGAAGAAAGAGGTTCAGGCTCAGAGTTCTGCTGAGGTTGGAACTCAAAGCGAAATTAATCAGCCAACTTCCTCAGCTCAGCTAAACCAGAATCAAGAAAGCTCTGCTCAAACTTTGGAAAATCCTCAAAGCGAAAGTAGTCAAGTTCCTGAGGCTGAAAATCAAAATAAAGAGAGTAAAGAAAATGAAATTCAATCTGAAGGAGAAGAAAAAGTAAAGGAAGATCAATCACCAGAAAGCTAATCCTTTGCATTCCGAAAGAAGAGATTTTTTTCTCTTCTTTAAGGAAGTTTAAAAATCTAAAGGTCGAAAAAGTAAGTAATTCTAAAAAGTAAGTTACTCTGAAATTCATGGAAAAACCTCGCGATCAAGAATTTCTTGAATTTGTGGTTAAATCCTTGGTAGACAATCCCAACGATGTGAAGGTGGAAAGAAAGATTGATGAGATGGGAGTTCTTTTAACCCTTCAAGTCAATCGAGCAGATATGGGTCAAATCGTTGGCCGCCAAGGTTCTACTGCAAAAGCTATTCGCTCGCTGTTGAGGATTGTTGGCCTGAAAAACAATGCTCGAGTTAACTTAAAAATCTTAGAGCCGGAAGGAGGCAGTCGTCCTTCTTCTCGAGTAGATCAGGCAGTGGAAGATATCAAGAAAGACCTTCAACAGCAATAATTTTTGACTAAGTTTTTCTTAGTCAGATAAGAAAATAAAAATCATCCTGATTTTTCAGGATGATTTTTATTTTTGTTTTGATATACTAATACTAGCTTATGAACTTCCACATTATTTCAGCTGTTCCCCAAGCCTTTGGAAATTATTTTAACACTTCTATCTTAGGCAGAGCCCAAAACAAGGGTTTAATTTCTGTTAAGGTTTATGATTTAAGAAGGTGGGGGATAGGTAAACATAAAAAAATTGACGATCGCCCCTTTGGTGGAGGACCGGGAATGGTTTTAAGAGTCGAGCCAATTTATAAAGCGGTTAATTCTATAAAATCCAAAATTAAAAAGGAACGTCTGGCTGTCAGAACCATTCTTTTTAGTGTTCGTGGTAAAAAATTCGATTCTTCCCAAGCCTTGCGTTTGTCTAAATATAAAAATCTAATTTTAATTTGTGGTCGCTATGAAGGAGTAGATGAAAGGGTAGCTCGCTATATTGCTGATGAAGAAATATCGGTAGGAGATTTTGTTTTATCGGGAGGGGAGATTCCAGCGATGATTGTGGTTGATGCTGTTTCTCGATTTATCCCCGGAGTTTTAGGAAAAAAAGAATCGTTGGAAGAATTTAAGGGGAGCTATCCTACCTATACTCGGCCAGAAGTTTTCTCTCCTAAAAAAGGAAAAAAGAGTTTTTGGCGAGTTCCTGCGGTGCTTCTTTCGGGAGATCATAAGAAAATTTCTGAATGGAGAAAATCTTTTGAAAAATCTTCCGATTAAAGAAGCTTCGAATTTTTTCCAGAGCCCTTTTTTAAAGGTCTTGATTTTATCTCTTTTTTAAGATAGACTTTGCTTGTCTGATTAAAAAAATTAGCCTTTCCTTCTTATTTTTTTATTTTCAGATTAAATATGAATCAACAAGATTTAGTTTTAAATGATTTAAATCAGAAAGAAGAAACTTCTTCTAAAGAAAAGGAGTCAGCTGTTAGTGGGGCTGAAGAAGAGGCTTTGATGATGGAGATGATGAAAAACGGAGTTTTTTATGGCCATCGAAAGTCAAGAAAAAATCCAGCTTTTAAGAATTTTGTTTTTGCTTCCAGAAATGGAATAGAACTGATTGATCTCTCCTTCACTATAAAAATGCTTGATGAAGTAGCTGAGTTTTTAAAACAAAAAATTCAGGAAAAGAAGAAGTTTATGGTGGTGGGGACTCAGCCGGCCGCAAAGGAAGTGGTGGTAAAATTAGCTAAAGCTTTGGGCAATTGTCCTTACGTAGTAAATAAGTGGATTGGCGGATTGATTACCAATTTCAATGTTCTTTTAAGAAGGATTGAATATTTCAAAAAGAGAAAAAGAGATTGGGAAGAGAAAATGTTTGAAAATTATACCAAAAAGGAAAAATTACTTATTGAAAGAGAGTTGGGAAAAATGAAGCAAAAGTTTTTGGGCTTGGAGGAATATAATAAACTTCCCGAGATTCTTTTTATTATCGATTCTTCTTTAAAAGGACACAAAAGCGCTCTTAAGGAAGCAAAAAAGAAAGGAATAACGGTAGTGGGAATTATTGACAACGATGATAATCCTGATGATTTTGATTATTTTATTCCAGCCAACGATCATTCAAAACCATCGCTGGAGTGGGTTGTTGGTAAGTTGATAGAAAAAATTTCCTCTTAAAGTATTTAATATTTAAATTTAACTTTTTTAAAATTATGGCTTCTATTTCTACAAGCGACATTTCAAAATTAAGAGAAGAAACAGGAGCGGGAGTAATGGAGTGTAAAAAGGCTTTAGAAGAAGCAGAGGGAGATTTTCAGAAAGCCAAGGAAATAATTTTTCAAAGAGGATCGGTTTTGGCGACAAAAAGAGCCGAAAGAAAAACTGGAGCTGGTGTTCTTTCTTCTTATATTCACAATGAAAGAATTGGAGTTCTGGTAGAGGTGCGCTGTGAGACTGATTTTGTTGCTAAAAATGAGGTTTTTCGTCAACTGGCACGGGAGTTGGCAATGCAAATTGCCTCAATGAATCCAGAGAATGTTGAGGAGCTTCTTTCTCAGCCCTACATTAAAGACGAGTCTCTTAAAGTTTCGGATTTAATAAATCAAGTGATTGCTAAAACTGGAGAAAATATTAGAGTTGAGAGGTTTTGCCGCTTTGAAATTTAAAGTATAATAAACAAAGATTTAGAATCTTTGTTTAATAAATTTTTATGTTTTATTTTATTGCTCAACTCGTCTTTTTTCTAAGTTTGGGAGTAATGATTTTTCTTCTTTCTCAGAAACTTCCTTTGATTGAGGAGAGTGCGTCTTCTCTTTCTTCTTCAGAAAAAAAAGGAAAAAAGCCTTTTTACTTTCATTGGATTGAAGTTTTAGATAAAGAATTTCTTTCTTTTCTTTCTTTGTTTTTAAGAAAGCTTCGTTTGTGGGTAATGAAAATAGATAATTGGGTAAGTCGATCATTGGAAAAAGTAAGTCAAAAAGCTAATTTCCAAGCTAATCAGGGTAATTTGATAAAAGAAATTAGCTCTTCTGATTCTGAAGAAAAAGAAAAGAAAGAGGAAAACAAAGATACCGAGAAAGATTCTAAATAAGCTCTAAAAGAAAAGGAGATAACTGACTTTTTTGAATGATTAAGATTTTTTAAATTGCTTTTCTTAAATAAAACCCCCTTTCTTAAAGAAAGGGGGTTTTATTATTTTTCTATCTTTTAGTTTCGATATGCTTAGTATGAGCGCGGCACCACTTGCAGTATTTATTTAATTCCAATTTTTTCTCTGAGGTTTTTTTGTTGCGACGGGTATAGTAATTAATTCTTTTACATTGAGAACATTTCATTCTTACCAAGTTCTCAGAATATTTTGATTTAGCCATATTTTTTAAAAATAAAAAATAATCTTCTTGAGCCAATGGGCGGACTCGAACCGCCGACCTACTCCTTACCATGGAGTTGCTCTACCAGCTGAGCTACATTGGCTTTCTTAAATGATAACAAAAATTTTTAATCTTTGGCAAATGTTTTGTTTCTTTAATTTTTAGTCTTTCAGTTTTTGAGCCAGCGGAGGGATTTGAACCCACGACCTACGGTTTACAAAACCGTTGCTCTACCACTGAGCTACGCTGGCTTTTCTGTGCGCAGGGAGGGATTCGAACCCCCGTAGCCACTTAGGGCGACGGTTTTACAGACCGTTGCATTTGACCACTCTGCCACCTGCGCTTGCTTTATAAAGATTATCAGAAACTTTATTTTTAAATCAAGTAATTTTGCGGGCCCGGCAGGACTCGAACCTGCAGTCCCGGTTTTGGAGACCGGTGGTTTGCCATTAACCGACAGGCCCTTTTTTATTTTTTATTTTAGGAAAAATATCTTTGGATTGCAAATTTTAAATAAAAAAAACCGCCGCAAACGCGGCGGTGTTGGGGTACCTAACTGAAGTGGGTTGATGATGGAAGAATAATAACCGTCTTTCCATCATCAACGAGTTTTTTAACTTCGTTTGTTATTCTTGCTCCTCTTGGAGCAAGAATAATTTCTTTTTCTTCTCCTCCCTCTACCTTTATAAAAGAGAGAGAAGAGTGACCCCACTTTGAGCTTGAAATGGTTCTTGATATAATCCTTCCCACTTCTTCCTTCTTGACTTTTCTTTTGTTATTTCCTATATACACGCACAGCATCTTCTCCCTCCTTTCTTGATTCTGAGTTTTTTGTTTTTACTTTAAATAAAGTGGTAGATCTTTGGATTAAGTCAAAAGATTGAGTGGCGGCGGCATTTCCCCCTCCTTTTTTGAGTGCTATTTTAAAGCTTATAATTATTTTCTTTCCTATGTCAATATTTTTTGATATTTTTCTTCTTTCCTTGTATCATTTAATTAATGTTTACTTCTAATAAGGAATTGGTAGAAGAACTGATCAGTTTGGGTTATTTAAAGAATCCTCTTCTTATTGAAGCTTTTTTGACTATTGATAGAAAAAATTTTGTTTTACCTGAATATCAAAAAGACGCCTACTTAAACCAACCGCTTCCTATCGGTTTTGGACAAACCATTTCTCAGCCGCTAACAGTAGCTTTTATGCTAGAACTTTTGGATTTAAAGGAAAAGGAAAAAGTTTTAGAAATTGGCGCTGGCTCTGGTTGGCAAACCGCTTTAATTGCTTTTATGGTAAATCGATCTAAAGAAAAAGATACAAAAGATGATTCGAATGAAGAATCTACAGAAATAAAAGGAAAAGTTGTTGCTCTTGAAAGAATTCCGGAATTAGTAAAATTTGCCATCGATAATGTCTCTAAATATAACTTTATTGAAAAGGGGATAGTGGAAATAGTTGAGGCGAATGGTTACTGGGGGTGGGAGAAAGAAGCTCCTTACGATAAAATTATTGCCGCAGCTGCCTCTGACGAAATTCCTCAAAAATGGAAGGAGCAGTTAAAAATTGGGGGAAAAATTGTTGCTCCAATTAAAAATAGCATTGTTGTTTTAGAAAAGATTAATAAAAAAGATTTCGAAGAAAAAGAATTCTTTGGATTTTCCTTTGTGCCTTTAATAGGTGATTAGCTTTAGTGATTGATAGATTTGTTAACCACTAAATAAAGTGGTTTTTTGTTTTTAACCAGTATATTGACATAATAGCATTTTTATTATAGTCTAAATTTAGCTCTATAAAAATAAAAAGAAGGTCCCCCGGCCTTCTTAAAACCGGGGGGAAAGGAGGAGAAGATGAAAAAGGTTTACTTTTTTGTTTTTTTCATTATCGCCACGGTTGCTGTAGCCGTGGCGCACGCGGAGCCGGCGGTGGCGGCGGACAACCACTGCCGCTTACTTGTTAACCCAGTCAATCCCCAGAGGGAGATTGACTGGAGCGCCGAGCTCGTCGTTGTTATCGACGACGAGCAAGAAGTTGTTATGGCCACCGGTAGCGGTGGCCAGAGCACCTGCGTCCTCAATCGCGGAGTCGCGGTCGTCGTGGACCGCGACACCCGTGTGGCCCGGTGGGTTTTAATCTGCGGGAACGACATCTTGTCGCCCGCAGATTGGCGTCCTCGTGGGCGAGTCATCGCCCACGAGGATCGCCTTCCAGTTATCTTGGAGGAGCAGATGAAGCTCCTCCAGAATATTGAGATGCGCCTTGGAGTCGTTGAGCAAAAACTTGACGATCTAGCGGCGCGCCCCGCCGTGACCGCTCTCGATGTTGAAAGGGCGGTCAAGCGGGCGATGGCGGAACAAAAGCCATCGCCACCAGTCCCGCCACCGACCCCTCCCACTAAGAGTTGGTTTTCCCGCCACTGGTGGGTAGCGCCAGTAGCGGTTATTCTCGTCTCCGTTGCCGCCACTTCTGGCGGCGGAGATAAAAACAAAGGCGGATATCCTCGCGGAGGTCCAACTATTCCTTAGCTTAGTACCCTTTTCGGAGGTGCCTAGCACCTCCTCATTTTAAAGGAATCAATATTTTGATTTCTTTAAAATGAGATTGATTTCAGTAATTTTTTTATCTTTTGACAATATATTGACATTTTTATATTTTATGATATAATTCCACAGTTAAAATTATGGTCTTAAAAATATGAGAATTTTTCAAAAGCTTTTAAATAAAAATTCATTAAAAACCTTCGGATTGGTTGGTGTTTTGTTAGCTTCTTTTGTTTATCCGTCTTTTAACCTTACAGCTACTGGTCAGGCCGCTTTTTCATCTAGCGGAATGTTTTTGGTGGGAGATCATAGAGACGCTGGAACCTATAACTGGGTTTCAAGTTTAAGCAATATGAAGCCCGGAGATCAAGTGGCTTTTAAGTTTACTTTTTATAACATTTCTTCAACTACTGCTATCGATGCAAAAGCAAGGTTTTCAGCAACTTCGAATGGAAACACTATTACTGTTACAGGAACTATTTGGGCTCAAAATACTCCTGAGGTTTCAAGCTCAGTAACTATTTCTGCGGCTCCGGGATATTCGATTTCTCTTTCTCAAATGAGCGCTTCTTTTGGTGGGGTAGGGGATGTTTTGCCGGGATATTCTAATAGAGAATATTATGCTACTGGATTATACCAGATAGTTGGCCAAGGTAGCGGCGGCACCAATCCTCCCACCGCTAATCTTTGGGCAGAATATCCTGATGGTAATCTTGTAATGCAAGTTCCCAGAGGAACCGCAGTCATAATGAAGTGGATCTCAACCAATGCTGATCGCTGCGATAAATTAGCTGGTGCTGGCTTTGAAACTAATGGTTCTCCTTCTGGTTCTGATGTCGTTGCTCCTTTGGATGGAACCACAACTTTCTCTATTCGTTGCACTGGTCCGGGTGGCTCAATTCAAAAAAATTATACTGTTTATGTGACTAATGGCGGTGGCGGTTCTGCTCCTTTAGCTATTACTAATCCCGCCTCCAACATCGGCTCTACTTATGCTACTTTAAATGGTCAGGTTAATCCTAATAACACTGCTACTTCTTACTGGTTTGAATATGGCACTACTACTAACTTAGGTAATACCACCGCTTCTCAATCTGCTGGCTCTGGCAACTCTTCCTTAAATGTTTCTCAAGCTCTTTCTAATCTTTCTCCTAACACCACTTACTACTTCAGGATTGTTGCTCAAAACCAAAATGGCACTACCTATGGCTCCATTCTTTCCTTTACTACCACTACTGGTGGGGGAGGTGGCGGTCAAGGTTCAGCTCCGGCGGTAATTACTAATCTCGCTTCTAATGTTGGATCTTCTTTTGCTACTCTTAATGGTCAAGTTAATCCAAATAATGCTAATACTCTTTATTGGTTTGAGTACGGTACCACAACTAATTTAGGCAATACCACCGCTTCTCAAACTATTGGATCCGGAAATTCTTTTGTTAGTGTTTCTTTCCCTCTTTCTAACCTTTCTCCTAACACCACTTATTATTTTCGTTTGGCAGCTCAGAATCAATTCGGTATTTCTTACGGCTCCATTCTTTCCTTTACTACCACCACTAGCGGTGGCGGAGGAGGCGGTGGCGGTTCTGCTCCTTTAGCTATTACTAATCCCGCCTCCAACATCGGCTCTATTTATGCTACTTTAAATGGTCAGGTTAATCCTAATAACGCTGCTACTTCTTACTGGTTTGAATATGGCACTACTACTAACTTAGGTAATACCACCGCTTCTCAATCTGCTGGCTCTGGCAACTCTTCCTTAAATGTTTCTCAAACTCTTTCTAACCTTTCTCCTAACACCACTTACTACTTCAGAATTGTTGCTCAAAATCAAAATGGCACTACCTATGGCTCCATTCTTTCCTTTACTACGAGTATGGGGGGAGACGGCGGTGGTCAAGGAAATGCTCCCTTAGCTAACACTAACCCTGCTACCGGTGTTTCATCTAACTCTGCTACTTTAAACGGTCAAGTTAATCCTAATGGTTTCGCTACTTCTTACTGGTTTGAATATGGTACTACTGTTACTTTGGGTAATACTACCGCTTCTCAATCCATTGGTTCTGGAAGCGATTTTCAAAATGTTTCCCAAACAATTTCTAACTTAATTCCCAATACCACCTATTACTTTAGAGTAGTTGCTCAAAATCAATACGGCACTGCTCAAGGCTCCATTCTTTCTTTCACCACCACTAGCGGTGGTGGAGGAGGCGGTGGCGGTTCTGCTCCTTTAGCTATTACTAATCCCGCCTCCAACATCGGCTCTACTTATGCTACTTTAAATGGTCAGGTTAATCCTAATAACACTGCTACTTCTTACTGGTTTGAATATGGCACCACTACTAACTTAGGTAATACCACCGCTTCTCAATCTGCTGGCTCTGGCAACTCTTCCTTAAATGTTTCTCAAACCCTTTCTAACCTTTCTCCTAATACCACTTACTACTTCCGAATTGTTGCTCAAAACCAAAATGGCACTACCTATGGCTCCATTCTTTCCTTTACTACCACTACTGGTGGGGGAGGTGGCGGCGGTGGTTGTTTTGGAAATGTTCCTTCGGTTCAAACTTATGCCGCTTCCGGTATTTCTCAAAATTCAGCTACTTTAAACGGTTGGCTTTCTTCTTCGGGAAATACTTACGCTTGGTTTGAGTATGGAATCAATACTAATTCTTTGAGCTATACAACTGGGTCTCGTTTTGTAGGAAGCGGATCGATGAACTTTTCTGATTCGGTTTATAATTTGGCTTCGGGAACAACTTATTATTTTCGCTTGGTAGCCAGAAATGATTGTGGGACTAATTACGGCAACATTTTAAGCTTTACTACTACTGGAGGAGGAACTCTTGTGGGGCAAGCTCCATCTGTAATTACTAATCCGGCCTCTCTTGTTTATCAAAATTCAGCTTTGATTAATGGTCAAGTTAATCCTAATGGAGGTTTAACCACTGCTTGGTTTGAATATGGGTTAACCACTAATTTAGGATCGCAAACATTCATTCAGCCAGTAGGAGCGGGTAACACTTACTTAAATTACTCAGCTGCCTTAACTGGTTTAACACCTAATACTACTTACTACTTTAGAGCAGTGGCGCAAAATCAGTA
Organism: Candidatus Parcubacteria bacterium; assembly: GCA_025999395.1. Lineage (GTDB taxonomy): Bacteria > Patescibacteriota > Minisyncoccia > UBA6257 > JAGOQP01 > KatS3mg098. The sequence goes on along the minus strand of AP024682.1, from coordinate 459,692 downwards.
CGGTACTTCTTATGGAAATATTTTAAGTTTTAGAACTGGTGGCAGCAATGTTGTGCCGGTGATTAATGTTAGCTCTCCAACGGCTCCAGTAGTAATCGAAAGACCAGTGGCGGTTACGGGAGGAGGAACATCGTGTTTGGTTTTAGTTCCTTCTTTGGATGTTCCCACTCTTTCTGCGGGAAAGGAGTTTACCTATACTCTTACTTACCGAAACGGCTGTCGAAATAGCATTTCCAATGCTTTTGTAAAGATTATTCTTCCAACCGAGACAGAGTTTATTTCCACTAACTATCCTTTCTTTAACAAGGATGCTAACGGAATTTCTTACAATTTAGGAGCGGTATCAGCTAATTATCAGTCAGCTATTAGTATTCGTGGCTTAGTGAAAAAAGAAGCCAAAAAAGGAGACACTCTTATCTTTTCTGCTATCTTCAACTTCAATGATTACTTAGGGAGATTTCAGTCAGTGAGTGCTTATCTTAATGCTTTAGTGGGAAGTGAGATGACTTTAACAGCTTCAGTGTTTGATGCTTTTGCTGGTCTTTTAGGAAATTGGCTTTTTGACTTAATTTTGATTTTGGTGGTTCTTTTCTTGATTTGGTGGGTTTTCTTGAAGAAAAGAAAAGAAGAAAAGGTAGAAGTTATTCCCAACGAGATTCTTAAATAAACCGTTAGGATAAAATCAGAAACCGCTCCAAAAGAGCGGTTTTTGATTAGAAAAAAGGCAAGTAATAGAAAGTGTTGACAGATAAATTTTTCTTTGTTATCTTTTGAAGGTTAGCGATTTTTGAAAATTTAAACAAATTTGAAATCCGAAGACAGCGAGTGTTTTTAAAAACATAAAATTCTCGCCGAGGATAAAACTTCTCTTTCAAGATTTGGATGATTAAGAAAGGGTAGTCTTATCCTTGGCGGCTTTTTTGAGCCGCTTTTTTGTTAAATAAGACACTTTAAAAAATATGAAAACCAAACAACAAAAAATAAAAGAAGTAGAAGAAGGAAAAAAGATTTTAAGTGAATCAAAATCTTTGATTTTAGTTGAGTTTTCCAAGACTCCAACTAAACTGATTGAGCAATTTAGAAGATATTTAGCTAATCAGGGAGTGTTTAGGGTTATAAAAAAGAGACTTTTGAATCTGGTTTTTAAGGAAAAGGAAATTCCTTTGGACGCTAAAAAAGCCGGTTTACAAGTGGCGGTTGTTTTTGGAAAAGGAGATATTTTTGAAACCGCAGGTTTAGTTTGGAAGTTTATTAGTGAGAAAGGAAAAGAAATCCCTGATTTTAAAATGTTGGCCGGATTTGATCTTGATTCTTTTCGAGCCTTCAGTGAAGAGGAGGTTAGAAGGGTGGGTCAATTGCCTTCACGAGAAGTTCTTTTGGCTCAATTGGCAGCAATGTTTTTAGCTCCTTTAAGATCGTTGGCGTTTGTTTTAAAGAGAGTTTTTGAAAGTAAAAAAGAAAGTTAAAAACTAATTAGAGTCGAGGAAAATTTATAAATTAAAATTAATAATTATTTATCACTATGAACGAAAAAATTAATGAAATTCTTAGTCAAATTGAGAAAATGACCGCTCTTGAAATTGCGGATTTGGTAAAGGCTTTAGAAGAAAAGTTTGGTGTTTCAGCAGCAATGCCGGTGGCATCAGCGACTGCTGGCGGTGGAGCAGCTGGCGGTGGAGAAGAGAAGACTTCTTTTAATGTAATTTTGAAGAGTGGCGGAGATCAAAAGATTAATGTTATCAAAGTGGTTAAGGAGATTACTGGTTTAGGATTAAAAGAAGCCAAAGATTTGGTTGATGGAGCTCCAAAGCCGATTAAGGAGGGAGTAAAGAAAGAGGAAGCAGAGGAGATAAAGAAGAAATTAGAAGAAGTGGGAGCCGTAGTTGAATTACAGTAAAATAAAAAAAATAATCGGAAATAAAAAGAGTGCTGTTGAAAAATAGCACTCTTTTTTATATGCTTTTTTGAGAAGATTTTTAAAGGGCGTTTAGCTCAGTTGGTTAGAGCGCATCGTTCACATCGATGAGGTCGCTGGTTCGAATCCAGCAACGCCCACTCTAAGTTGCTTTCAATTTGTTGATTTTTTTAATTTTTTCTGAAAACTTTTCTTGTTAAATTATTGATGACTTCCTAAGTCATTTTTTTTGTTTTTAAAAGTTATCCACAGAAGGCCTCTTGTGAAGTGCTGATTTGTGGCACATAATTAAATAAAGTGGGGAATTGTGGATAACTGTGTGGATTTAACTAAAATAAATAAAATATGCCCTTTTTAGGAGAATACTTTCATAACTTAGATCAAAAAGGAAGAGCTGCTATCCCAGCTAAGTTTAGAGAAAAAATTTCGGGAGGAGCAATTATTACTCGGGGGCTGGATCATTGTTTGTTTGTTCTTCCAAAAGACGAGTGGGAAAAATTAGCTCAGAAAATTATTGCTATGCCTTTGGCGAAATCTGACTCTCGAGCTTTTGCTCGCTTAATGTTAGCTCAGGCAAGCGAAGTAGAGTTTGATAATCAGGGAAGAATTTTAATTCCTGAGCCATTGCGTCGCTACGCTGGCCTTTCTAAAAAAATCGTTGTGATTGGTGTTTATAACCGCTTGGAAATTTGGGATGAGAATGAATGGACCAAATACAAGAAAAAAACTGAAAGTGCTTCTGAAGAAATAGCTGAAAAACTGGAAGGATTGGGGATCTAAAGTCAAATTTTAATTAAGATGAAAACAGAAGAAGAAAAGGTGAAAGCGAACGATTGGATTGTTCATTTGCCGGTTTTGAAAGAAGAAGTAATAGCACATTTAAATTTAAAACCCGGAATGTTTGTGATTGATGGAACCGCTGATGGAGGAGGACACAGTTTGGCGATTCTGGAAAAAATTTCCCCCGGTGGAACTCTTTTAATGGTTGATTGGGATAAGAATTTGCTTGAATACGCTCAATCTCGACTGAGGGAGAAAAAAGAACTTCTTTCTTCTAATCGAGTAATTGGAGTAGTAGAAAATTACGCTCGAATTCCCCAGATTTTAAAAGAATATCGTCTACCTAAAGCCGAAGGATTAGTTTTAGATTTGGGTTTTTCTTCTTTTCACTTGGAGCAAAGTAAAAGGGGATTTAGTTTTCAAAAGGATGAAAAATTGGATATGCGCTACAGTACCACAGAAAATCTTGCTACTGCGGCGGAAGTGTTAAATCAATTAAGCGAAAGGGAATTGGCAGAAATTTTTTATCGCTATGGCCAAGAAAGATTTTCCCGCTCGATCGCTAAAAACATTGTTCTTTATCGCCGAAAGAAACAAATAGAAACCACTGCTCAGTTACTGGAGATTATTGATCACTCTTTGCCAGCAAGAGAGAAATTCAAAAGAAAAATTCATCCCGCTACCAAAATTTTTCAAGCTTTAAGAATTTATGTTAACCGGGAATTGGAGAATTTGGAAAGTATTTTAAAGGAGCTTCCGGCAATCATTAAAAGTAAAGGTCGATGTCTCATTATCTCTTTTCATTCTTTGGAGGATAGATTGGTCAAAAATTACTTTCGTTATTGGCAAAAGGAAAAAAAGGCTTTGGTGGTTAATAAAAAAGTAATTCGGCCAGGTTTTTTAGAAAGAAAGCAAAATCCTCGCAGTCGATCCGCAAAATTAAGGGTTTTAGAAATAATTTAAATATTAAGCTATTTACCTTTTATAATTAATTTTTTAAAAAACCATGACAGTTATTGAATTTAGTAGAAGAGACTTAAAGATTAATTTTTTAGCTTTAACTTTGGTTTTGATACTTATTTTAGTTTCTGCTTGGATGATTTTGGTCTACAACAAGTCGGTTGATTTAAAACACGATATTCTTTTAGCCCGAGAGAAATTAGAAGATTATCAGGTAAAAAACGCTGAATTAAAAAATAATCTTTTTCAAATTTTAGATAATCTTGATGAAGAATCAATTTTGGCTTCTAGCGGCTTAGTTTTAGACAAATCTCCTCAATATTTTAAAAGAAATCATCAGCTTATTTCTGAGCTAAGAAGCAATTAAAAGAGTTTTTGAGTTTTTAAGATGATGAGATTTACAAAAAGACAATATTTTTCTGATGTTTGGTTTTCAGTAAAATTTTGGTCTTTTCGTCTTTTCTTTGTTTTTATTTTCGGTTCTTTATTAGCTAACATCTTTTTCCTCCAAGTTAAAAAAGAAAGTCTTTTTTCTTCTTTTGTTCATGTTCGAGCTGATGATGGGGGAAGTTCTTATGTTAAGCGAGGGTTAATTTACTTTACTGATAAAAATAATAACCTTATCCCAGCTGTTTTGAATAAGGATTATCCAATAATTTTTGCGGTTCCAAAAGAAGTAAAGGATCCTTCTTATGTTGCCAAAATTTTAGCTCCTATCGTTAATAAGGATCAGGAATTTTTGGAAAAAATTTTATCTAAACCCAATGATCTTTTTGAGTTAATTTTAGAAAAAGCCAACGATTATCAAGTATCTCAAATTAGAGCTCTAAACTTAGAAGGGATTTATATTCGTTTTCAAAATTTTCGTTTTTACCCTTACGGGAATTTAGCGGCTCATCTTCTGGGATTTTTAGCGCCGGCTGAAGATGGAACAGTCAAGGGGCGTTACGGTTTAGAATTAGAATTCGAAAAGAAACTTTCCGGTCTTTCAAAAGAGTCCGAATCAGGAAAAGAAGGAATTAAAGAAGGCGAAAGCATTGTTACCACCATTGATCATGCTATCCAAGCGGAGGCAGAAAAAATAGTTTCTTCTTTAGTAAAAGAATGGCAGGCAGATGAAGGTTTGGCCATTGTTCAAGATCCTTGGAGTGGAAAAATTTTGGCAATGGGGGTTTATCCTTCTTTTGATCCCAATAACTATTCTTCTTATAAAATTGAAAACTTTATTAACCCTGCTGTTCAGCTTCTTTACGAACCCGGATCAGTTTTTAAACCGATTACAATGGCGGCTGGAATTGATAGTGGTAAAATTACTCCTCAAACCACTTATTACGATGCTGGTTATGTTAAGGTGGATGATCGAATTATTAGAAACTGGGACAATAAATCTCATGGGCTTCAAACAATGACAAATGTTATCGAAAAATCTTTAAACACTGGTTCAGTTTTTGCTGAAAGAATAATGGGCCATTCTATTTTTGCTCAATACTTGCGAAACTTTGGCTTTGGAGAAAAAACAGGAATTCAACTACCCGGAGAAATTAGTGGAAATATCAGAAATCTAAATAGTAAAAAAGATGTTGATTTTGCTACTATTTCTTATGGGCAGGGGATTTCGGTTACTCCCATTGCCTTAATTAATGCCTTTTCAGCGATTGCAAACGGGGGAGTTTTAATGAAACCACTTATTTTAGCAGATGAAAAGCCTCAAGTAATTAGAAGAGTAATTAAACCAGAAACTGCAAGACAAGTTACGGAAATGATGGTTTCGGCGGTTGATGTTAATAAAATTGCTCATTTTGAAAATTATAAAGTAGCTGGCAAAACCGGAACCGCTTTTATTCCTGATTTTAAGAAGGGCGGCTACACTGACAAGGTCATCAACACTTACATAGGTTTTGCCCCTGCTTCTCAGCCTAAGTTTGTAATTCTTATTAGATTAACTAATCCGGCTGGCTCGCCCTTGGCCGGTCAAACTGTTGTTCCCGCTTTTAGAAAATTAACTGAATTTTTATTAAACTATTATGGAGTGGCTCCCGATAGAATAACTGAAAACACTTTAGATTAATTTGATTTGGTTTTTCTAAAAATATGTTTAAAGAAGAAAATAATCCAAGAAATTTTTCTCATCTTTTAAGAGATTTAGCAATTATTGCTCTAACAATTGTGGCAACCATCTTTTTGTCTAATTTAGGGGTGATAGATTATCTTCTTGAGCTCTTAGGGAATTCGGTTTTTTGGGGAGGAATAGTAGCCGGCCTTTTCTTTGTTTCGGTTTTTACCGCTGCTCCGGCTGTTGCTTTTATTTTAAAGCTTGTCGAGATTTCTTCTCCTTGGGAAGTGGCCTTTTTTGGATCTTTAGGAGCTTTAATAGGAGACTTACTGATTCTTCGTTTTTTTGAAAAATCTTTAATTGAAGACATTTTAAATTTACTTAGCAAAAGAAGAAGAGAAAGATTGGTGGAAATTTTTCGCTCTCCTTTTTTAAAGTGGTTTTTGTTTTTTGCGGGAGCGTTAATTATTGCTTCTCCTTTGCCGGACGAAATTGGTTTGGCGTTGATGGGTTTTTCTAAGGTAAAAAAAGGGTTTTTTGTCGTTCTTTCTCTTTTGCTTAATTTTCTTGGCTTATTAGTTATTTCTTTGATTTTGAAAGGTTAAGTTGAAGTAAAAAATGAAAAATCTTTTAATAGATCTTCTTTATTTTAAATTAAGAATTTTAGCTCGGCTGATTATCTTAAGATTCCGGCCAATTGTTATTGCTGTCACTGGTAGCGCCGGAAAAACTTCAGCCAAGGAAGCAATTTTTTCTGTTTTAAAGGATTTTAAGCGGGTAAGAAGATCGGTGGGAAATTTTAACAGCGAATTAGGAATTCCTCTAACAATTTTGGGGGATTTTAAAAAAGAAGACTTGAATCTTTTTAGTCGCGAGATGCCCCCTGGAGCTCATCGGTTTAGAAAAGTAGTTTTTCTTTTGAAAGTTCTTTTAAGCGGTCTTCTTTGTTTTCTTAAATCTTTTTGGAGTCGAGAAAATTATCCTCAAGTTCTGGTTTTGGAATACGGAGCAGATAAACCGGGAGATATTAATCGGCTAAAAAAAATTGCTCATCCGGATATTGGCGTTATCACTTCAGTTGGCAAAGTTCCAGTTCATGTGGAATTCTATTCTTCTCCTGAGGCGGTAATGAGAGAAAAATCTCATCTTATTTCAGAAATACCCACTTCGGGTTGGGCAATAATTAATGGAGATGATTTCTGGAAAGAAGAATTAAAAAGGAGAACCAAGGCTCAAATAAGAACTTTTGGGACTAGCGAAAACTGCGATATAAAAATTACTCACTTTGCCCATTTAAAGGAAAACAATCAAATTGTTGGAATTACTTTTAAATTAGAAAAAGAAGGTAATTGGGTTCCTTTAAGTATAAAAAATGCCTTTTCTCTTTCTCATGCCTACACAGCTGCTTGTGCTTTAACAGTAGCTTCTTGTTTTGATATTAATTTAGTATCAGCAGCAGAATCTCTTTCTAAAAATTATTTTCCAGTTGAGGGTCGATCTGTAATTTTGAAAGGTGTAAAAAATATTCAAATCATCGATGAAAGTTACAATTCTTCTCCTTTAGCTTTAGAAATTGCTCTTAAAAGTTTGGGTTTAGTAAAGGAGAAAAGAAGAGTAGCCATTTTAGGAGATATGGCAGAGTTAGGAGAATATTCTCAAAAAGCTCACGAAAAAATAGGAGAAGAGTTAATTCCCTCATCGGTTGATTTACTAATTACTGTTGGAGAAAAGGCTAAACTTTTTACTAAAAAAGTAAAAGCTTTTTCCTTTGAAAATGTTTCTCAATTAGAGGAAAAAATTCTTTCTTTTTTAGAGGAAGGAGACTTGGTTTTAGTAAAAGGTTCTCGCTTCTTAAGACTGGATAAGATTGTAGAAAAGATTAAAGCTTAGCTTTTGTGCCGTTACCGGGATTTGAACCCGGGTTCCAGGGATGAGAACCCTGTGTCCTAGACCAGGCTAGACGATAACGGCTTTTGAAATAAATTTACTTTTTTCTCTTTTAGTTGTCAATTTTGGGAAATCTGGCAAATACTCCGGCAGGTAAATTTCTTTGACCGCTTATTTCCTGAATTTGAATTTCTCCGGCTTCAATTTTGTTAAGCGGCAGAATGGAGGAGAGAATATTTTTAATTACTGTTGCTGAATAACCCAAAGAATAGCTGTTAAAAAGAAAGAAAAGAGGATTAGGAGAAAGAATTTGACTAAGAGATTTAAGGAGGGGCAAAACATCTTTTTCAAATTTAAAAACCTTTCCTTTGGGATCTCTTCCAAAAGCTGGCGGATCCATTACCACGGCGTCGTAATATGATTTTCTTCTTATTTCCCGATTAACAAATTTTCGAGCATCGTCTACTATCCATCTAATTTGAGCTTTTTCAAGGTTGCTGGCTTTTTGATTTTCCTTTGCCCAGCTAATAGTGGGGCGGGAAGCATCAACATGAGTAACTTTTGCTCCTAAAGCTGCTAAAACTAAGCTGGCTCCAGCGGTGTAGCCAAAGAGATTAAGTACACGCGGACTTTCTTTGGTTACTTTCTTTTTAATTAGTAAGTTAGCTAGCCATTGCCAATTTTTTATTTGTTCCGGAAAAAGTCCAACATGTTTAAAGGGGGTGAGCCTTAAAATCATTTTTATCCTTTTTTCTTTTATTTTTTCAAAGATTTCTGATTTTTCTTCTTTTAAATTAGAAATTAAAAAGGTTATTTTCATTTCAAAAATCCAATCCTCTTTTATATTTTTATTGTTCCAGTGAGTGGAGCCGAATTTTTGTTGAGGATCAAAGATAGCGTCGGCTTTCTCCCAGAGTAGAGGAGATTTTTTTTCCCATAAAACATTGGGATCGGGTCGACAGGTAATGTATTTGCCAAACTTTTCTAATTTCAACCCTTCTCCCGAATCGAGAAGTTGATAATTTTCTTGAGGTTCTAAAATAAAGGTATTCATTTTTTATCTTTGTATTTTTTTTAAATTTACTCTAAAATGGTTCTGATGACTTCCAAGGCTAATCACTTGAAAAACTTTTTAAGCGACAGATTTATTCTTTTTCCGCTAATTGCTGGCTTAATTGTTTTATTTCTTTCTCTAATTTTATTTTACCTTAATCTTTCTATCCTGAAAGGGGGTAAAATCGTTCTTCATCTTAGTCTTAAAGGAGTGGGAGATTTAGTGGGGAATTCTTCTTGGGTTCTTTTTTTAATCTTTTGCTTTTGGATTTTATTTCTTTTAAATCAGTTTCTGGCTTACTCATTTTATCATAAAGAAAAAGTTTTAGCTTATCTTTTCTCTTATTTTTCTCTCTGGTTTGTTTTGCTGGGTTTGTTTTTTGTTTACTCACTAACTTTGATTAATTAATTCTTCAAAAGAAGAAAATTATAGGGTATTTAAGAAAGGTACTTGATATCGAGATTTTTTTTTGTTATCTTTGCTCTGTATGTCTAATTCTTTTGCGGTTATTAAAACAGGAGGAAAACAGTATCTTGTTTCTCCTTCTGACAAGATAAAAATAGAAAAACTAGAGGGTGAAGTTGGCTCGAAAGTTTCTTTTGATAAAGTTCTTCTTCTTTCTCGAGGAGAGGAGCTTTTTGTCGGCAATCCTTATTTGGAAAATGTGGTGGTAGAAGGAGAGATTGTCAAACAAGGGCGAGAAAAGAAAAAAATTGTTTTTAAATACCATTCTAAAACAAGATATAAAAAAACTAAGGGGCACCGTCAGCATTTTACTGAGGTAAAGATTACCAAAATTTAAGGTTGTCGCCTTTAATCTAATTAGAAAACAAGCAGTTTTTATTTTTAGTTAGTCATTCTCTTCTTTGAAGAGAATGAGCCAAGGTTTCTTCGTCGGCAAATTCAATTTCTCCACCGGTAGGGATTCCTCTTCCCAAGCGAGAAATTTTTTGGGCATAATTTTTAAGCTCTTTTTCTATTAGATTAGCATTGAGATCACCATAGGTAGTGGGATTAAGAGCAATAATTATTTCTTTGGCTTTTTGATTGGGCAGTTCTTGTTCGATAATTTTTTTTAAAACTCCTAATCTCATTTTTTGCCAACTTTCTAAAAATCCACTCTTTGTTAACTCTCCTAAAACAAGATAAAGGCCATTGTATTTTTTGGTTCTTTCAATGGAGATCAATTCAGTTTCTTTTTCAACAATTAAGAAAACATCTTTTTGCCGGTTTTTGTCAGAACAAATCTGACAAGCTTTGCCATCACCAGAGTAAATAAAAAAACAACGGGGGCAAATCTTTATTTTTTTTAAGCCAGCGATTGCTTGGGCAGTTTCTTGGATTTTAGCAGTACCTAAGGAAATAAATTTAAAAGCCAATCTCAGTGCTTGGCGGGGACCAATAGAAGGGAGCTTTTCAAAAATTTCAACGAATTTTTTTATTTCTTGGGGAAGCACATTCAAAAAATAACTAATAAAGAATTAAAATTCTTCAACTGCTACCCTCTTTTTTTCAATTGAACGGAAGGTTACTTTTTCAGGATCAAACTTTAGATCTACTGTGCCGGTGGGGCCGTTGCGGTGTTTAGCAATAATTACGCTAACTATGTTTTCATCTTCTAAAGCAGTCTCGAGCCGATCTTTATCTTTTCGGTAAATCAAAAGAACTACATCCGCATCCTGTTCCCAAGAGCCGGTTTCTCTTAAATCAGAAAGACGAGGAATCTTTATCTCTCTTTGATCAACTGAACGATTAAGCTGAGAAATAGCAAGTACCGGAATGTTTAATTCTCGAGCCAAAGATTTTAAACCATGGCTGATTTCTGTAAATTGTTGAACTACATTATCTGAACTATTTAAAGGTTGAATTAGCTGAACATAATCTATTATAAGAAGTCCTAAACCATGTTCTGCCTGTAAGCGTCTGGCTAAAGAACGGATTTGCATAATGTTGGGAGAGGGAGTGTCGTCAATAAAGATGGGTAATCGGGAAAGTCTGTCTAATGCTTCTTGAATAAGCTCAAATTCAACTTCGGTGCTAAGACGTCCGGTACGCAAGCGCCACAAAGGTACCTGAGCTTCAGCTGCAATTAGTCGATCAACTATCTGTTCTTTTGACATTTCGATAGAAAAAATTCCTACCGGTACTTCTCCTTTAGAAGCGGCAGCGCGAGCGATGTCTAAAGCCAAGGTTGTTTTTCCTAATGAAGGACGGGCCCCCAAAATTATTAAATCAGAAGGTTGAAAGCCGGAAAGATAATTATCCAATTCCTCAAATCCTGTTGTCACCCCGCGCAATCTTTTTTCTCCTTGATGAAGTTTTTCTATTCTTTCATAAGCTTCTTTCAGTTCTTCTTTAACAGGAACAAAATTGCGACTAGTTGATTTTAAGGAAAGGGAAAAGAGTTTTTGTTCTGCTTGGTCAATTAAATTTTCAGTACTTACTTCTTTTTCAAAAACCATTTCTTGAAGTTCGGCCGAAATGCTAATCAAATCTCTCAAAATTCTTTTTTCTCGAACAATTTTGGCATAATGAGTAATATGAGCCGAAGAAGGAACAATATTTATTAACTCTCCCAAATAAGAAGCTCCTCCTACCTCTTCTAATTCTTTTTTCGATTTAAGAACGCTGGAAACACTTAAAATATCGATTGGCTCATTCTTATTGAAGAGATCTAAAATTGCCTGATAAATTTTTTGGTGAGCAATTGAATAAAAATCCTGAGCTGACAAAAGATCAGCTATTTTAGAAATAGCGTTTTTATCTATCATTAGCGATCCCAAAACTGATTTTTCAGCTTCTTGATCTTGAGGGGGAAGTTTAATTTCAGCCATAATTTATTTATTTCTGATAAGAAATTAACGGCCCTTTAGGGGTATCTTCTATCTTATATCCTAGAGCTTCTATATTTTTTCGCAAGGTGTCGGCCTGGATAAACTGTTTATTTTTTCTTAATTGCTCTCGCTGGCCAACCATTTTCTTTATCTTTGAAGGAAGAGAAAAAATCACTTCTTTTTCTAAACCTAATCCTAAAACTTTATCAAAATCTAAAATAAGCTTCTTTTTTTCTGTTAGATTTATTTCTTCGTCTTTAATTAACTGCCAAAGGACCGCTAAAGCCTGAGGGGTGTTGAGATTGTTTTCAAGGGCCTTGATAAACATTTTTTTATACTGGTTGAGTTTATTTTTCTTTTTAGAAAGAGAAGGATAAAATTCTACTGTTTTTAAGAATTTCTTTAGATTAGATAAAGCATTTTGAGCCGATTTTATTCCTTCCCAAGTGAAGTTAAGAGGGGATTGATAATGAGTACTTAAGGTTAGATAGCGAAAATCTAAGGGGCCAAAGCCATTTTTTTTCAGATCGTCAAGAGTGTAAAAATTGCCTTTGCTTTTGCTCATCTTTTCTCCTTCTACCATTAAAAATTCTCCATGAATCCAAAAGAGAGCCAGAGGTTTTTCAAAAGCTGCTTCGCTTTGAGCAATTTCGTTGGTGTGATGAATAGGAATATGTTCTTGACCGCCGCAATGGATATCAAAGGGCTGACCTAAAAGTTTTCGAGAAATTGCTGAGCATTCAATATGCCAGCCCGGAAAACCTTCTCCCCAAGGAGAAGGCCAGCGAAGGATGTGGTTTTTATATCTTCCTTCTAAAAAAAACCAGAGAACAAAATCTTGGGGGTTCTTCTTTTCTTTGTCGATCACAACTTCTTCTCGAGCTCCAACTAAAAGCTCTTTTTTGTCTTTTTGAGGGTTTAATTTTCCGTAATCTTTAAGCTTGCTGGTATCAAAGTAAATGGCGTAGCGACTTCGATAGGTAAATCCCTTTTTTTCAAGAATTTTAATAAGAGCGATTTGTTCTTTGACTGTTTGGGTAGCGCGAGCAATTTTGTCGGGTTTTTTGATGTTTAATCTTTTTAAATCTTGAAAAAATTTCTTTTCGTATTTTCTTGCCAAAGTTAAAGGGGAAAGTCCTTCTTTTTTGGCTCCTAATTCTATTTTATCCTCGCCAGTATCTTCATCAGAAGTTAAGTGCCCCACATCGGTAATATTCATCGCGTGCTCGACCTTATATCCTAGATATTCTAAAGTTCTTTTTAAAATATCTTCCCAAAGATAGGTTCTTAAGTTTCCAATATGAGCTCGGTTATAAACAGTAGGGCCACAAGTGTAGATTTTAACTACTTTTTTGGCTAAAGGCTTAAAGATCTCTTTTTTTCGAGTGAGAGTGTTAAAGAGCCTTAACATTTTTTAGAAATATTTTTTTCTTTTAAAAATAATTCCCATAATTAGAACCAAAGCAACAACCAATCCGCTTAAAATCCAAAAGTCATAAGGGGTTTTTCCAATTAAGGGACGAGAATAAGTCTCAATTGTAAAAAGAGCCAAAATTACCATTATTGGAAAGGTCATAAAAGCCAAAACAGAAAATCTTTGAACTACTTCGTTGGTTTTAATGGTAAGGAGCTGAGCGTTGGTACTTTCAAAGGCTTCAATGGTCTCTTTGTAGTTTTCGCAAAGTTGAATAATCTTTAAAAAGTCTCCTTCTAAATCAGAAAAGTAAATCTTGGATTTTTCTCCAAAAAAATCGCTTCCTACTTTATTTAAAGAATTAAAAATGCTTATTTGGGATTTGGTGATTAGATAGTAACTCAAAAGATCTCTTTTAACATAGGAAATTCTTTGAAGCATCTCTTTCTCTTGATTTTTAAAGATATCATTGCGAATGCCTTCTATTTTTTCATCAATGTGTCTAAGTTGTCTTAAGCTAAAAACTAGGCAAGATTCTATCAGGTAATAAAGAAGGCGGGCTGTATCTCCTCCCAAAACTCTTTCTTTGTAGTTACTGTCTGCCTCAATTTTCTTTTCAATTATCTCTATTGGTTCTAAATCTTGGTAGGTAACTGAAATCACTGCATTTTTGGTAATCAAAAAGTCGATTTCTCCCTTTTTAGAAACCTTTTCTAAAGGATCAAAGATAGGCAGATGGTAAACAATAAACATATAATTGTCATAAATTTCTACCTTGGATCGAGCTGAAGGAGTGGTTAGTTCATCAATAATAATTGGATGAAAATTATGCTCTTTTTTAAGAATTTCTAATTCACGAGAGGTGGGGTTTTTTAGATGAACCCAGCTGATCTTTCCTTTTTTTATGATCATAAACTTTAAATTTTAATGATATTTGAGTCTTTTTTGAAATTATATCTTTCTTTTGCTTTCTTTACAACTTTGCTTTTTATTGCTTTTTGTCAAGTTTTTTGCGATCGCAGAGAAACTTGACAATTTGAATAAAGGAGCTAAAATTTTTTTTGGATTTTAAGATTTTGGAATTTTTAAGTTTAACAGAGCTATGAAAGGGAAGTTAATGTTAGAAATTCTTTCTACTTTAGATAAGGGGGAAAGTAATTTAGCTGATTTGATTGAATATGCTTGCAATTTAGCCTCGAGTTTTAGAAGGGCTGAGGTTGGTTTGATAAGAAATAAAAAAGCCCAGCTGTTCAATTTTAATGAAAAGGACGAGAAAAGGAAGATAATAAAAAGATTTTACGCAATGATTAGTTATCTAGAAAAAGATGGATTAATTTGTCGATTTTTCCAAAAAGAAAGACTTTATTTAAAGATTACTAATCGGGGAAAAGATAAACTTAATAGTTTAAAACATAAATTTAACAACGCTCTTCCTGACTGGGATTATAAATCCAGAAGTGATAAACTAAGAACATCGCAAAAGGGAGTAGTTATTGTTGCTTTTGATATTCCAGAAAAAGAAAGAGTAAAAAGAGAGTGGTTGAGAAATGCTTTGCGTTCCTTGGATTTTGAAATGCTTCAAAGAAGTGTTTGGATGAAAAAGGGGGGGATGCCTGAAAGTTTCATTAATGACTTAAAGAGTATGAACTTGGCTGGTTATGTTAGAATCTTTCAGATAAATCGCTTGGGGAATCTAAAGCAATTGGTTTAGGTTTTTAAAAATTTGGTTTTTAAAAATTAAAATTAAGAAGCTAAAAAATATGGAAGAAAAAGAAAAGAAAGATCAAGAAGCTCAAAATCAAGATTCAATTCAGTCTGCTTCTTCTCAGCCGACTTCTTCTCAGGAAGGTTCCTTGAAAGATGAGGAGGGGTTAACTTTGGAAGATTATAAGAAAAAGGCAGAGGAATATTTAGATGGCTGGAAGAGAGCAAAAGCTGATTTAATAAACTATAAGAAAGAAGAAGCTAAGCGTTTTGAAGCTTTAGCTAAATTTGCTAATGAGCAGATAATCAGGGATTTATTAACAGTTTTGGATAGTTTTGATTTAGCTATTTTAGCTTTTGAGAGTCAAATTTATTCGGAGAAAGAAGATAAGTTAACCGAAGCAGAAAAAAGCAAATTAATTTCGAATCTAAAGGGAGTTTATTTGATTAGAGCTCAATTAGAGGATATCTTAAAAAATTATGGCTTAGAGAGATTATCTGTTTCTTTGGGTCAGAAATTTGATCCATTGGTCCATGAGGCGGTAGCAACAGTAGAATCTGATCAACCCTCAGGCACGATTGTTGAGGAGGTAGAAAAAGGATATCTTCTGCACGGTAAATTAATTCGACCAGCAAGAGTTAAAGTAGCAAAGTAATTTAGAATTTTTTGTATTTGCTTTTGACTAATTTAATTAACGATTTTATTAAAATTAACTTTTTAGATTAAAACTATGGCAAAAATTCTTGGTATTGATTTGGGTACTACTAATTCTGCGATGGCAATTGTTGAAGGCGGGGAGCCGAGAGTTTTAGAAAACGCTGAAGGTAATAGAACCACCCCTTCAGTGATAGCAATTAGTAAATCCGGCGAAAGACTAGTTGGCTTATTGGCTAAGCGACAGGCGGTGGTTAATCCCAAAAACACCATCTTTTCTGTTAAACGTTTAATTGGTCGCAAATTTTCTGACAAAGAAGTTCAGCATGATATCAAATGGCTTCCTTACGATATAAGAGAATCTTCTTCAGGAGGGGTAGAGGTGAAGATGGGGGATAGATGGTATAAGCCAGAAGAAATTTCAGCAATGGTATTAGCTAAACTAAAAGCTGATGCCGAGGCAAAATTAGGAGAAAAAATAGAAGAAGCGGTGATTACGGTTCCGGCTTACTTTGATGACTCTCAAAGACAAGCCACTAAAAACGCTGGAGAAATTGCTGGTCTTAAAGTAAGAAGAATTATTAATGAGCCAACTGCTGCTGCTTTGGCTTATGGATTAAACCGCAAGAAAAATGAAAAGATTGTTGTTTATGACTTTGGGGGAGGAACTTTTGATGTTTCGGTGCTAGAAATTGGAGATGATGTAGTCGAAGTAAAAGCTACCGGTGGAGATACCCATTTGGGAGGAGATGATATCGATAAGATCATAATGGATTATTTGGTAAGTGAATATAAGAAAAATGAGGGAATTGATTTAAGTAATGATCCCTTAGCTCTTCAACGCTTAAAGGAAGCAGCTGAAAGAGCAAAGCACGAATTATCAACCGTTGTAGAAACTGAAATTAATCTGCCTTATATTACTTCTGATGCAACTGGACCCAAGCATTTCCTAATGAAGCTTACTCGAGCAAAATTAGAGGAATTAGTAGTTAAACTTATTGATCGCTCAATTGAAATTGTTAAACAAGTGGTTAAAGAAGCCGGCCTTTCTATTCAAGATGTTGATGAAGTAATTCTGGTAGGAGGTCAAACCCGAATGCCTTTAATTCAAGAAAAAGTCAGGGCTCTTTTTGGAAAGGAACCTCATAAAGGAATAAACCCCGATGAAGTGGTAGCGATTGGAGCAGCTGTTCAGGCAGGAATATTTCAGGGAGATGTTAGAGATGTACTTTTGTTAGATGTTACCCCGCTTTCTTTAGGGATAGAAACTTTAGGTGGTGTTTTTACTCCGATTATTGAAAAAAATACCACTATTCCTACTACCCGAACTCAGATTTTCTCTACTGCTGCTGATAACCAAACTTCGGTTGAAATTCATGTTCTTCAAGGAGAAAGACCAATGGCTGCTGATAACAAAACCCTAGCTCGCTTTATCTTAGATGGTATTCCTCCCGCTCCTCGAGGAGTGCCTCAAATTGAGGTTACTTTCGATATCGATGCTAACGGGATTCTTCATGTTTCAGCTAAAGACAAAGCTACTGGTAAAACTCAATCAGTAAAAATTGAAGCTTCCACTCAGCTTTCCAAAGAAGAGATTGAAAGACTCAAACAGGAAGCAGCTCTTCACGCGGAGGAAGACAGAAGAAAGAGGGAATTAGCGGAAGCCAAAAATCAAGCGGAACAGATTATCTATTTAGCTCAAAGAAATTTAGAGGAGTGGAAAGATAAGATTTCTTCTCAGGTAAAAGAATCAATTACTCAAAAAATTGAAGAACTAAAAAAGGCTTTAGAAAGCAATGATAAAGAACTAATTCAAACCAAAACCAGTGAGCTTTCTGGTGAGCTTCAAAATATTGGGCGATCGTTGTATAATCAGGGAGATGACTCTGCTAATAATTCGGAAAATTCAAGCGCTTAACGACTAAATTCAGTTTTTATTCAAAAGATATTGTATGCTCACTCAAAACTACAGTAAGGAAAATTCGGTCAGTCTTTATCAAGGGAGGTTTTCTTATTGGAAAGCCTCCCTTCTTGCTTTTCTTTTGACAATGGCTTCTTTCTGGACGGGTTATTCTTTCAGCAAAGTACCAGTCTTGGAACTCTTCAGTTTTAATTTTAAGCCTTTTTGGAGTACCTTTTTAGCGCTGGCTGTCTTTCTTACTATTTTTTTACTCACTGTTTTTTTTGTGGAAAGAAAGGAGCTTTTAGCTATTGCTGTAGTGTTGGCCGCAGGAGCTTTCTTTATTCCCTTTTTTCCTTTTCTTAATCAAAAAACAATTTGGGGAATTGTGGTAACCGTAGGCTTGTTTTTAATAGCGGCTTTTGAGGGGCGTCGGCATCTCGATGATTTTTTAAGGATAAAATTTTTTAATATTGGTAACTTTGTTCTTTCGAAAGTGATTTTGGCTTTAGCTTTAGTGGCGGCGATTTTTTCTTTCAATCTTTTTTCTCTTCAGAGTTTAAATCAAAGAAACTTTATTTTTTCTGAAGACTTTTTTGAAAAAACACTTAATTGGTCAGGAAAAATATTAGAACCATTAATAGGCAATTTAGATTTTTCTTTAAGTTTAAGAGAACTAAGTTTAAAATTGGTTGATCAACAAATAAAAAGCCAAAACCTTCCTGCTAATTTAGTTAATCCCGCAGTTAAAAAAGAATTAGTCGAAAAATCAATTGCCAACTTTCAGAAGCAATTTCAGTCTCTTTTGGGTGTTTCTCTAAATCCAGAAATAAAACTTTCTTCTGCTATTTATCAAGCCTTTCTTTTAAAAATTAATAATTTAGATGAAAAATCAAAGACTATTTTTTCAATGGTATTAGCTTTATTAATTTTTCTTACTGTTCAATTCCTTTCTCCTTTTATCAGGTGGCTGGTTCTTATTTTGGCTTTTGTTGTCTATCAGTTTTTGATGATTGTAGGGTTTGGCGCCATTGTCTTTGAAAATCAAAGTAAAGAGAAAATTATTTTACCTTGATTTGAGAAAAACCTCTCGTTTATTCAAATCAAAGTTTAGAATTTTTCTCTTTCTGAGACTATGAAAAACTACTATGAAATTCTCGGAGTTCCTCCCGATGCTTCTGAGGAGGAAATAAAAAAAGCCTTTCGCCGTCTGGCTCATAAATATCACCCGGATAAAGAAGGAGGAGATGAAAAAAAATTTAAGGAGATTAACGAAGCTTATCAGGTTCTTTCGGATAAGAAAAAACGCGCTCAGTATGATAAGTATGGTCGGGTTTTTGAAGGAGCGGGTCCGGCAGGGTTTGATTTTGATTTTGGAGGAGAGTGGCAAAAAGGTCCTTTTGCCGGATTTGATTTTGAAGGGTTTGATTTTCCCGGTTTTGGAGGATTTGAGGATATTTTTGAAACCTTTTTTGGAGGGAAAAAGAGTGCTTTTCGAGGGAAACGGCGGGGGAACGATATTCAAGTGGTTTTAGATATTACCTTAAAGGAAGCTTTTTTAGGAGCTAAAAAAGATATTTCTTTTAGAACTTTTGTTAAATGTCAAAGATGTAATGGATTAGGTTACGATAAAGAAGCCGGCTTGGAAAAATGTAAAGTTTGCGGTGGCTCAGGGAAAATTAAACAACAACAATCTTCATTTTTTGGAACTTTTATTCAAATTAGAGATTGTGATCATTGCTTTGGTACTGGTCAAGCGCCCAGAAAAATTTGTGGTGAATGCTCCGGTTTGGGAAGGATTTTATCAGATAAAATAGTTTCGGTAGAAATAAAACCCGGTGTTTACAATGGTCAAATAATAAAAATTCCTTCTCAGGGAGAGGCTGGTTTGCGAGGAGAAAAAAGTGGTGATTTGTTTATCAGAATAAATATTCTTCCCGATAAGTCTTTTAAATTGGAAGGAGACAATCTTATCCTTAATCGCCCGGTTACCTTAAAAGAACTTTTACTAGATAAAAAGATTAAAGTTGAAGGGATTGACGGAAGAACAATTTTTGTAGAAATTCCTTCAGGTTTTTCTTTAGATGAACCCTTGGTTGTAAAGGGAGAGGGGGATGTATCGCTCTTCTTCTGCTGGTTTTTCCAAGAGAGGAGATCTAATTATTAAGCTTACTCTTAAAACACCGCAAAAGATAAGCGAAAAGGCTAAAAAGTTAATTCAGGAGCTAATTGATGAACTTGAAAAGGATCAATAATTTGGTTATTCTTTATCAAGTATAGCTTTTTATTTCACAACCCCCGGTAGCTCAGTTGGTTAGAGCAGCTCCCTTTTAAGGAGAGGGTCCTAGGTTCGAGTCCTAGCCGGGGGACAATGTTTAAAAGAATTTCAAAATTTTTTGATAAGTTAGAGGACAAAATTCGTCATCTTTTAAGCAAAAAGCCTATTCTTTATGCATTTATCGGGGGGAACGGGGATTGTTCTTTTTTGGAGAGGAATTTGGCATTTGGCGGATGAATACGGAATAACTTCTTGGGAATCTTTAATTCTTTCAGTGATTATTCTTTTATTAACTGGTACCTTTGTTTCCTTTTTTATTGGTGAACAAATTCTTATTTCTGGTTTAAGAGAAGAGAAAAAAACTGATGAAAAAACTGAGGAAGAAATTGAAGAAGAAAGCAGAAGAATTAAGAGAGTAATAGAAGAGATCGATTTAATTAGGAAAGACGGTTTCCGAAATAAAAGAAAGAATTTCTCATCTTCTTTCTATTGAGAACAAAAAAGATCTTTAATTCTTTTTGAGAATTTTCTTAATAATTTCATCTACTTGTTGATAAGTTTCTTTGAGGTTTTGATTGTTGTCGATAAAAAAGCTTGCCTCTTTCATTAAACTTCTGATTTTTCTTTCGGATTCTTGCCGGCTTTCTTTTTGAAACTCTTCCCAAGTTTTGTTTTTTTCATCAGGATTTTCCTGACGAGCGATAATTCTTTGATAGCGAATTTTCTTTTTTGTTTTTTATAGCAATTAAATAAAAGTTAAAATCTTTTTTTAGATAGGTAATATCTTCTAATCGGCGGGGACCATCGATAACAATTGTTTGAGAATTTATTTTTTTAATATCTTGAGTGATTATCCAAGAAATAATTTCTTGGCCAAATATTTTTCTAAGGTAAGTAGAAAGTTTTTGCATATTTAGGCGACTGACAGGAAGATAAAGCCGATTCAAAATTTCTCTTATAGGAGTAGAAAATTTAAGGATTTTAAACTTGTATTTTTTATTTAAATAAGAAGCAATAGTTCCTTTTCCGGATCCTATTTCTCCCACTAGAGCAATAACTGTTTTTTTCATAAACTTCTATTGGTGGGGATACTTTTCTACGGGACTGATCAAAATATTCGAGACTGATTTTAGCTTGTTTGAAAAGCCTCTTCCGTTTCTTTTCCCTGATGATATTTTTTTTCACAAACAACTCTTTTGATGCCGGCATTAATAATCATTTTGGCGCAGGTTGAACAAGGCGTCATTTTTGCAGTAAAGAGTAGCACCGTTAATGGCAATTCCTAATTTTGCGGCTTGAACGATAGCATTTTGCTCGGCATGAGTAGTTCGCATACAGTGTTGACTTTGACTACCATCTTCATGAGTGACGGTTTTGAGTTGATGTCCTACTTCATCGCAATGAGGCAATCCTTTGGGAGAACCAACATAGCCGGTAACCAAAATTTGATTGTCGCGAACGATTACACACCCCGACCGACCTCGATCACAAGTGGCTCTTTGAGCGACAACTTTGGCTATTTCTATAAAGTATTCATCCCAGCTAGGCCTTGTGTCTTTTTTTTCTCGATTCTTTTTTTTGAGAATCTTTCTTTTTTGTTGTTTTCGACATTTTTTAAATTTTAAGTTTGTTAATCGACTTTTAAAATTTTATCAAATCTTTCTTTTTTTATTTCAAACCCGCTCTTTTTTGTTTGATTTTGCTTCTGAATTTTCCTGCTATAGCAGAAAAAATTCAGGGACTCTACTTTTTTTCTTTTTTTATTTCTAAAATAGCCAAAGTTTCAAAGTGAGGAGTATTAGGATAAAAATCAAAGGCGTAAAAGTTTTTAATAAAATAGTTTTCCTGAAGTTGGGCAAGATCTTGAATTTGAGTTAGAGGATTGCAAGAAAGGTAAAATATCTTCTTAGGTTTTTCTTTGAGAATAATTTTGATTAATTTTTTTGATATTCCCGAACGAGGCGGATCTAAAACAAGAATATCGGTTTCTTTGAGAAAATCGGTTTCAATTTTTTCACTTTTCAAACAAAAGGCTTTAAAGTTATCTACCTTGTTATTAAAAGAATTAATTTTTGCATAATCAATGGAAAGAGAGTTTATATCTATTCCTACTATTTCTTTGGCAAAATCTTTAAGGGAAATTCCAATTACTCCTACGCCGCAGTAAAGGTCTACTATTTTATTAGAAATGTGAGCATTTTCTTTCATTTTCTCTAAGGCTTTTTCAAAAAGTTCGATGTTGTTTTGAAAAAAAGAAGAATAATGATATTGGAATTCTTGTCCCAATATTTCTTCTCTAATAAATTCTTTTCCTTTTGAAAAAAGGATTTTATCGAAATTACTTGCTCCAGAAAGAGGATTAGAATAAGCAAAAACGAAATTATCTACTGAGTTTAAATCTTGAAAACTTACCTCTTGCTCTTTTTTAGTAAGTAGCGAAAAATGAGTATCTTCAGTTTTTATAGATTTTCTTGCAATGAGGGCTTTGGGCTCGGTTATTTTTGATTTGTTGATAAAATTTAGTATTTCTTGAGCAAGGGAATTAACTTTTTTGTCTATAAGTAAACAACCTTCGATTAGTTTAATTTTTTCTCTGTGATTTTCTCTTTTATAAAAAGAAAGCCAATATTGATTACTTTCTTCTAAAAAGGAAAATTCTATTTTCGTTCGATATTCAAAAATTTTAGGAGAAATGAAAAATTCTTCGAGAGGAATTTTTGATTTTAAAAAGGATTGAAAAAGGTTATCCAAGATATTTTTCTTTAACTCGATCTGAAATTTATATTCAAAAATCTGCCAAGGTGAACAAGAAAGATAGTGGTTTTCTTTTTCTAAAACTCGGTGAGGGGATTTATTTATTACTTCCACCACCTCTCCTTTAAGAAAGTTTCTTTTTTTCTTTATTATTCTTACTTTTACTTTTTCCTGAGGGAGAACGCCAAAAGCAAGTACTTTCTTGTTTTCAAAATTTCCAACACTTGCTCCGCTGGGATCGATATCTTGAAATTCAACTATTATTTCTTTGGACACCATATTTATGTTTTAAAATTTTTACTTTAATTTGCCGACATTTTTTCTCTAAAAGATTATCTCTTTTTATTATTAACAGAAAGTAATAAAATGGAAAGTAAAAGAATTTAGAAGTTTATGAATTGAATTTCGGGGGTTTTTAAAGACAAAATTAAGCGTGAAAAATTATGTTCGGGTTGATTAAGAAATCCTTTTTTGTTCTTAAAAATTACGGATTAAAGATTTTTTTTAATTAAGGTGATAAATTGGCTCTTAAAGCGGCCAATAAATTTGTTAACTTCCTTTAAGTTAAGGTTAAACGAGAAAAAAGCTAAGCAAAACCCAGAGTTAGTCATCAAAGAGTTGGAAAAATTTAATTCAAGCAAACCAGAAGAAATTTTTGACTTTGCTTGGGAATTTTTTGGAGGATTAATAAGACCAATGCAACTAAAAGAAGAGTTCGTTGAACTTTTGAAAATTTTTAAGGAATTAGATCCTAAATATATTATGGAAATTGGCACCGCTAACGGAGGAACACTTTTTTCTTTCTGTAAATTAGCAAGAGAAAATGCAGTGGTGGTTTCTCTGGATTTACCGGCGGGTCCTTTTGGTGGGGGTTATCCTGAATGGAAAATACCCGTTTATCGAGCTTTTCAAAAGAAAGATCAAAAACTTTACCTTTTAAGAGAAAATTCTCACCAAAAAGAAACATTAGAAAAAGTAAAGGGGATTATAGGTGATAAACCAATTAGATTTCCTTTTTATTGACGGCGATCATACTTATGAAGGAGTTAGAAAAGATTTTGAAATGTATGGCTCTTTAGTTAAGAAAGGGGGGAATAATTGCTTTTCATGATATAGTAGAGGGGATCAGAAGAAAATGTTGGTGGAGTTCCAAATTTTTGGCAAGAAACTAAGTCTCAGTTTAATTACAAAGAATTGGTAAAAGATAAAAATCAGGGTGGATATGGAATTGGTTTTCTTATAAAAAAATAAAGGAAGAATGTAGCCTAATTAAAAATTAATTTATTATGGTTCCTAAGGTTTCGATAATTATCTTAAATTGGAATGGATTGAAAGACACCATGGAGTGTTTAGAGTCTTTAAAAAAAGTTACTTATCCGAATTATGAAGTAATTGTAGTAGATAATGGTTCAGAAGGTAACGATGCTGATATCTTAGAAAAAAATTATAAGAATTATATTCGGATTATTAAAAATAAAGAAAACTTAGGTTTTGCTGAAGGAAACAATCTGGCTATAAGAGAGGTAATTAAAGAGGATAAAAGCAAATACATTTTAACTTTAAATAATGATGCAACCGTTAAAGCGGATTTTTTAGAAAAGTTGGTAAAATGTGCCGAAAAATATCCTCGAGCAGGAAGTTTTCAACCCAAAATGATTTTATCTAAATGGGTTCAATATATAGACAGCACAGGTTTGGATTTGTCAAAGACTGGTTTTGGATTTAACAGAGGTGCCTATCAGAATGTAAATTTGTTTAACGAAGAGAAAGAAATCTTAGGGCCTTGCGCAGGTGCTGCCTTGTATAGAGTCGAAGCTCTGAAAATGGTAATGGTTGAGGATGAAATTTTTGACAAGGATTTTTTTGCTTATTATGAAGATTTTGATTTAGCCTTAAGATTGCGATGGGCTGGATGGAAGAGTTATTTTTGTCCATCTGCTATTGTTTATCATCAAAGAGGCGCTACCGGGGGCATAAGAAGTAAATTTACAGCCTATTACGGAACAAGGAATCAAACCTGGAATTTATTTAAGAATTTACCGCTAAGCTTTATTTTTAAAAACATTCATTTAATTTTATTAGCTCAGCTTGCTCAAATTGGAATAAATTTGTTAAAAGGAAGGTTTTCTCTTTTGTTGTCAATAATTAAAGGAAGAATAGATGGATATTTAGGTTTGAGAAAGATTCTAATTAAGAAAAGTAAGATTAAAAAGCAAGTTGATTTTTCGGAAATAGAGAAATTTTTAATCTTAAAATGGAGACAAAGAATTCCCAAAGAAATCAAAATTTAAAAGTAAAAATGAAATCATTAAAAATTTAAATTGATAATATGAACATTGGGATCAATCTCTTATTTTTATACGAAATGACGGGCATCGGAGTTTATGTAAAAAATCTTTTGGAAAATTTAGGTCAAATTGATAAAGAAGATAATTTTTTTATTTTTGTCAGTAGAACAACACCTAAAGAAGTTTTCTTTAATTATAAGAATTTTAAGTACATTACCCTCCCTGTTAATGCTAAGAAGAAGTTGTTAAGAGTTGTTTTTGAGCAAATAATTTTACCCTTCTTAACTTTAAAGTATAAATTAAGGGTTTTGTTTACTCCTTCTATCTTTCATCCAATTTTTTCTTTTTGCTCTCAAGTTTTAACTTTGCACGATATTAGTTTTATCTTAAATAGAGAATTCAGTTTAAAAAACTTTTATTTTCGACTTCTTTTAAAATCAGCGAGCAGAGTAAAAGCAATTATAACTGTTTCAAGATTTTCCCAGAAAGAGATTTTAGATTTTTATAAGAACAAAAAACCCTCCGTTTTTGTTGTTTATGAAGGGGTGCCGCAACTTCCATTGGTGAAAACAAATTATGATAATAAAATTTTAGAGAAGCTAGGAGTAAGAAAACCTTATTTTTTCTATATTGGATTAATTACACCTTATAAAAATATTGACGGCTTATTAGAAACTTTCGGGAAATTTTCAAAGGAGCATCAGGAATATAATTTGATTTTATCAGGAAGGATTGTTAGAGAGCTTATAGATCCCGAAGGTTTAATTAAGAAATTGAATTTAGGAGAAAGGGTTATTTTAACAGGAATTATTAGTGACGAAGAAAAGGTTATTTTAATGAGAAACGCGTCAGCCTTTGTTTTTATTTCTACTTACGAAGGCTTTGGTTTGCCGATTTTAGAAGCTCAAAGCTTGGGTGTTCCGGTTTTAACCTCTAATCTCTCAGCGCTACCAGAGATAGGAGGCGAGGGGGCTTTATATGTTAATCCCTTTGACATTGAAGAGATTGTGAGAGGAATGAAAAAAATCTCTTTCGATAGAATGGTAAGGAAAACTTTGATTGAGAAAGGATATGATAATATAAAGAGATTTTCATTTACTAAAACCGCTGATGAAACTCTAAAAATTATTAAAATGACAGCAAAAAATGAAAATCCTTCAAGTTAATAAATTTTATTATCCTTGGGTGGGGGGAGTGGAAAAGGTTGTCCAGCAAATCGCCGAGGGGTTAAATGAAGAAAATAATCTAAAAATCGATGTTTTGGCGTGTAATTCCAGGAACGAAAGAGTTATTGAAGAAGTAAATAAAGTGAAAGTTTTTAGAGCAAAAACCTTAAAGGTTATTTTGGGAATGCCCCTTTCCTTTGATTTTTTGAGTTTGTATAAGAAAATAGCGGAGGATTATGATTTAATTTTTCTTCATTATCCCTTTCCTTTAAGTTTTCTTGCTTATTTTTTATTTTCTCGAGGTAAAGATTTAGTTATTTGGTATCATTCTGATATCGTGAGGCAAAGACTACTAGAGGTGCTTTTTAAGCCGCTACACTTGTTTTGTCTGAAAAAAGCTAAAAAAATCTTTGTTTCTAATCCCAATCTAATAAGAAGTTCAAATTATTTGAGTAAATTTGAATATAAATGCGTTGTTATTCCCTTCGGAGTGGATTTAAATTATTTTCAAGCAAATAAAGATATTAAAAAGAAATCAGCAAAGATTAAGCAAATTTTTAAAAAACCTCTAATTCTTTCGGTTGGAAGGCTGGTTTCTTATAAAGGATTTAAATATCTTATTAAAGCAGCTTTGGAAGTTGAAGCTCAATTTTTAATTATTGGAGAAGGAAAACTAAAAAGAAGTCTTTTAAAGTTAATCAAAAAATTAAATCTTTCTGATAAATTTTTTATCCTTCCTTTTGTTGATGATTTACGGCCGTACTATTTAGCCTGCGATATTTTTGTTTTACCCTCTATCTCCAAAGCTGAAGCTTTTGGAATCGTTTTGTTGGAGGCAATAGTTTGCGGTAAGCCGGTTATTTCAACAAGACTAAACACCGGTGTGGATTGGTTGAATATGGATCAATCTACTGGTTTTGTAGTAGAGCCTAAAAACGAAAAAGAATTAGCCTCTCGAATAAATTTTCTTCTTAAAAACAAAGATTTTTATCAACAATTTTCTGAAAATTCTAAAAAGAGAGCCAAAGAGTTTTCTTTAGAAAAATTTTTAATTAGTCTCAAGAATGAATTACTTTCAAGTTCTTGATACTGTTTTGCTCTATCTACTGAACAAAATCAGAACCTAAAAAATTTGATAAAATAATGTTGTCGTTAAGCAAATCTAAAAATTAAATATGAATAAACTTCGTTTTTCCTTAAACAAAAAGCTTGATAAGCGCATAGCCGAAGAATTCCTTAATATACGCGGAGGAGGAATAGATTTCGGTAAAGGTATTATAAAAACACATCCGCAACTGAAATCAGTTAAATCTCTAAAAGATATTACCCAAAGAAAAAAAGCCATCAGCGTTTATTTTGATAACTACTATAGAATTCATAAAGAAGAAATACTTCGCAAATTAAAACTTGTACGAAATGCTTGGCGCAAGAAAGAGAAAAAATATATTTCTGTGACCGAAGATTTTTTCGGTGGTTTCCGATTTTCAAAGGGAAGATATATTGCCTATGCCTCTATAATTAACTGTAATCCACGATTTCTGAAATTAAAAACCTTTCAGTTTTTTTATAAAAAACCACTTGCCGATACTATCTACACCATCACCCACGAGCTACTCCACTTTATCTTCTTTGATTTTGTTGAGAAGAATCTGAAAAAAGAAACAAAACATTTATCAGAAGATCAATTATGGGACCTTTCCGAAATCTTTAATGTAGTTGTACTTAAATCTCCGCGATACCGTCATATCATTAATCAAAAATTCGTAACTCCTTATCCTAATCACCGGCATTATATTTCTCAATTTAAAAAGGCGTATAAAAATTCTCAAAATACCAAAGAATTTATCAGACGCGGCATAGACATCATAGGCGCAAAAAATAGTGAGAGGAGATTTTTCATCTTTTAACACAGTAAAAGGCTATCAAATTTTTGATTGTAAAATAAAAAAACAGACGATTAATCGTCTGTTTTTGCTCCGGTGGTAGGACTCGAACCTACAACCGTCTCCTTAACAGGGAGCCGCTCTACCATTGAGCTACACCGGAAAAGTAGTACAAAGTTAGTATATTAAAGGTTTCTCTTTTTTTCAAGAGAGAAAATTCAAAAGAAAAAACAAAAAAGAATAAATATTAAGTTAGATTTGTTCTTTAAATTGCAAAACTTCCAGTAAAATTGGTAAAATAGCTTATCTTTATCAGTAAAAAAAATATATGTCTAAAACAAGTGCTGGACTTTTAATCTATCGACTAAAAAATAATAAAATCGAGGTTTTACTTGTTCATCCGGGAGGGCCTTTTTGGGCAATGAAAGATAAGGGAGCTTGGGGGATCCCCAAAGGAGAAAAAGATGATGGCGATAATGGCGATCTTCTTTTAACTGCTATAAGAGAAGTTTACGAAGAAACAGGAATAGATTTTAGTAATTTAGAAAAGGAAAGATTTGTTTCTTTAGGATCAATTGTTCAAAAGAACGGTAAAATTGTTTATGCTTGGGCTATAGAGGCGCCAGCTTCTATTAAAATTTTGGAGACAGATGAAATTCCGATTAAGAGCAATAATGTAAAAAGAGGATTTATTGAATTCCCAGAGGTGGATAGAGCTAAATTTTTTGATTTAGAAACTGCCAAAGAAAAAATTTATTCACCTCAAGCTGAGTTTCTAGATAGATTAAGAGATAAAATTTCTTTTTAATTGATAATCAGGAACCACTTTAAAAGTCTTTTTAATTAAAATTATTTGTAAAAACTTTAAACAAAGTATGTGGTGGAAGGATTTCATTTCTCATGAATCTCGAGAATATAAATTTAAGATTGGAAAAACATTAGCCTCTTCTCTTGCTGGTTTTGTAGCAGGAGTAGTTTTTGCTTCTATTGTTTGGATAATTGCTCTTTTAATTTTTAGATGATGGTGAAATGATAATTTTTGTCAAAGCTAAACCTCATTCTAAAAAGGAAATAGTTGAAAGAAAAGGGGATAATCTCTTTGAGGTGAAGGTTAAAGCTCTTCCTCAAAAAGGAGAAGCTAACAAAGCAATTGCTCAGCTTTTGGCTAATTACTTTAATATTCCCTTATCTAAGATAAAACTAGTAGCGGGAAAAACAAATCGCAACAAAATTTATGAGATAAAGACAGACTGATTTTTTTCCTACACATTTACTATTATTTGTGGTAGGCTTTTTAAAGTCTTTAAAATTAAAAAATATTTTAAAATATGAAAAAAGACAGAGAAGAAACAAAGAAAAAAAATGAAGAAGAAATTGGGGAAGAAGAATACTTCGAGGAAGAAGAATATTCGACTTCATCTAATTCATCTAACCAATCAAAACTAAATATTTCCACACCTGCCGCTATTGTTTTGGCGGGTATTGTTATAGCGGGAGCTATTATTTATTCAAATCAAAGCAGCCTCAAAAAAGTTCAAGAAGGAGATAATTCTTTACCACCATCGAATCCTGCTGTTAAGATAGATAAAGGACCATCAAAAGTTGTTCCTATTTCTTCAGAAGATCATATTTATGGACCAGCGGATGCTAGCCTTAAAATCATAGAATTTTCCGACACCGAATGTCCTTTTTGTAAATCATTTCATCCGACTCTAAAAAGATTAGTTTCTGATTATAATGGAAAGATCGCTTGGGTTTATCGTCATTTTCCCTTAGATTCCATTCATCCCAAATCAAGAAAAGAGGCACAAGCAACAGAGTGCGCAGCCGAATTAGGAGGAAATGAAAAATTTTGGGATTATTTAGATAAGCTTTTTGAAATTACTCCTTCTAATAACAACCTTGATCCTTCTAAACTTCCTGAAATTGCTCAAATTGTTGGTTTGGATAAAAATAAATTTCAGGAGTGTTTAGAAAGCAATCGTTATGCTCAAAAAGTAGCTCAACATCTGCAAGATGCTCTAAACTCGGGAGGAGAGGGAACGCCTTATTCAGTTATCATTTCTCCTAAGGGAGGAAAGTACGCAGTTTCAGGAGCAATTCCTTACCAAGAAATGAAATCAATTATCGATACTCTTCTTTCCAAATAGTTTTGAATTAAACTTTTGGTCAGTATGCTAAGACTTTTTCTTTTTATTCTTTTTCTCCTTCTCTCTTTGGCGGGGGCTATTGATTCTATTTATATTTTTAAAAAAAGGAAAAAGTTAGCTGGTAAGCCTTTTGTTTGTCCTCTTAATTATGACTGTCGAGCGGTTCTCGAAAGTTCTTGGGCGAAAATTTCAGGAGTAAGTAATGAGATATTAGGAATCGTTTTTTACTTTTTAGTTGGAGCGACTTCTTTAGCTTGGTATTTGGTAGGAAATAATTTTCCTCTTTTAGGATGGCTGTTAATGGCCTTATTAGTTTCGGGAGCTCTTTTTTCTTTATTTTTAGTAGGAGTTCAGTCTTTTATAATAAAGAATTTTTGTTTTTATTGTTTAGTTTCTGCTTTAATTTCTATTTTTTTGGCGATTTTAAGTATTTTTTTGGTAGTTCCTTCTTTGGGAAGTTTTTTTAGTATCTTTAGTTATCTTTTGTGGCTTTCTGTGTGGCTGCCAAAAATTTTCTTTTTCTTCTTAACCGCGCTTTTAATCTTTTTCTTTTTTAAATCCAGAAAAAAACCTGAGTCTTTTTCTTTTAAAAAAGCTTTAAAAAAGTTAGTTACTGGAGCTTTAGTTTTTTATATTTTATTCGCTCTCTTTTTAACAGCTATTCAATATTATCTTTGGAGTCGATTTGATTTTACGAGGCCTTTCTTAAAAACTCCGGTCTTTCTTTTTACTCAAAAAGAAAATTTTTTGAGTAAATTAATTGGGAAGGAAGGAAAATTAAACTATTTTCTTTTTTATTCATGGGGGAGGTTTTGGTTGAAAGTTTTTATTGTTTTTTTGGTATCTTTTTTGTGGTTATTTTTTCTTCACTCTTTGGAGAAAAGCAATCCGCGGTTTTTTGAAGAAGGAGATAAAGAAATTGGTTTGTTGGGAGCTTTGATTTGCGGTTGGCCACAGTTTATTGTTTTTTTGATTTTTAGCTTTTTGTTGGTAATCATTTTTAGCCTCTTTCGTTCTTTTTTCTTAAAAGAAAAATACACTCTTTTGCGAGAGCCTTTTATTTTGGCTACTTTAATTACTTTTTTTGGAAATTCTTTTTGGATTAAATTTTTTGGATTGGGAGTAATTTTAGTTTAAACATTTTTCTATGAATTTTTGGGAAAAACTTCCAAGGCCGTTTTTTATATTAGCTCCCATGCATGAAGTAACTGACACCGCTTTTCGTCAGATTGTGTGTTTTTATAAAAAGCCAGATGTTTTAATGACTGAATTTGTCTCGGCGGATGGTCTTTGTCATCCTTCTTCTCAAAAAAGAATTATCAATTACTACTTAAAATTTTCTCAAAAAGAAAGGCCGATTGTGGCTCAAATTTGGGGAGCTTCTCCTCAGGTAATTTTTCAAGCTTCTAAAATTATTGCTTCTTTAGGATTTGATGGAATTGATATAAATATGGGTTGTCCAGATAAAAAGGTTGTCAAAAATGGAGGAGGAGCAGCTTTGATTTTAAAGCCAAAATTAGCCAGAGAACTAATTTTAGCTGCCAAGGAGGGAGGAGGGGGATTGCCTGTTTCAGTAAAAACAAGATTGGGTTTTAATAAAAACATAGTAGAAAAATGGGTTAAAGAATTAGTCAAAGCTAAGCCTGTTGCTATTACTCTTCATGGGAGACTTCAAAAAGAAAATTATCAAACCCCTGCTGATTGGGAGTCGATTGCTAAAGCTGCTAAAATTGTCAAAAAAGAAAAGATTATAATTATTGGTAATGGAGATGTTAAAGATATTTCTGATGCTAGAAAAAAAGCTTTTCAATACGGAGTTGATGGTGTTATGATTGGCCGTGGTGTTTTGGGTAACCCCTGGTTTTTTGATGAAAAAAAATATTTAATTTTAACTAAGGATAAAGAAAGAATGAAAAGAGAAAAATTAAAAATAGCCTTAAAGCACGCGCTTCTTTTTGAGAAAACCTTTAAAGAAATAAAACCTTTTTGTCATTTAAGGAAACATTTAGCTGCTTACATCTCTGATTTTGCTGGTGCTAAAGAAATTCGCTTAAAACTAATGGGCGCTCAAAATGCTACAGAAGTAAAGAAAATTATTTCTTTTTACTTGAAAAGATGAAGAGAGATTGTTTATTTTTTAATTTTTGTTTATTTTTATTATTAATTTTAATCTTTTAAAAAGTTAAAATTTAAAAAAATTAAAAAACATGAACAATCTTGTACCCACTAAAATGTTTTTCACCAAAGGAGTTGGTCGTCACAAAGACTACCTTCAATCTTTTGAGATGGCCTTAAGAAACGCGGGGATTGCTGAATATAATTTAGTAACAGTAAGTTCCATTTTTCCTCCGGGATGTAAAAGGATTTCCAGAGAAGAGGGTAAAAAACTTCTTTCTCCGGGGCAAATTGTTTTTGTGGTTTTAGCGAGAAACTCAACTAATGAACCTAATCGTTTAATCGCCTCAGCGATTGGTTTGGCTCAACCAGCTGATCCTAATCAATATGGTTATCTTTCAGAACATCATTCCTTTGGAGAAACTGAAGAAAAAGCAGGAGAATATGCTGAAGACTTGGCAGCAACAATGTTAGCTTCTACTTTAGGATTGGAATTTGATCCTAGTGCTGCTTGGGATGAAAGAGAGCAGGTTTATAAGTCATCAGGAAAGATTATTCGAACTACAAATATTACTCAATCAGCAGAAGGCGATAAAAATGGACTTTGGACAACAACGATTGCAGCGGCAGTTCTCCTTATTGAGGATGAGAATAGCCAAAAAAATAATCTCTAAAAAAATAATGGCTGAAAATTAAACCCAAGATGGTTAAAAAGAACAAAAAATTAAAGGTATTCAAATCTTTAAATAACAAAAAGGTAATTGAAATTCTAAAGGCTGGCGGAGTTGGAGTTATTCCAACCGATACTCTTTATGGAATTATTGGTTTAGCCAAAAACAAAGAAACAGTGGAAAGAATTTATCAACTTCGCCAGAGAAACCCTCACAAACCTTTTATTATTTTAATTTCTTCTCTAAACGATTTAAAAAAATTCAATCTTTCTCTCTCGAAAGTAGTTTTGTCTTTCTTGAGTAAAATTTGGCCAGAAAAAATTAGCGTTGCTTTGCCTTGTAAAGATAAAAAAATGTCTTATCTTCATCGAGGGACAAAAAGTTTAGCCTTTCGGTTTCCTCCTAAAAAATCTCTTTTAAGTCTTCTCAAAAAGGTAGGTCCTTTAGTGGCACCTAGTGCTAATCCCGAGGGTCAAAAGCCAGCTGCTACTATTAAAGAAGCTCAGAAATATTTTTCTGATAAAGTAGATTTTTATGTAGATGGAGGGAAAATCAATTCTTTGCCTTCTACTTTAATAAAAATAGAAAAAGATAATAAAATTTCGGTTTTAAGAGAAGGAGAAATAACCATTAATTTTATTGATTAGAATTTTATTTCTATTTATGAAACTTTCTTTGGGAATTGTAGGATTACCCAATGTAGGAAAATCTACTCTTTTCAAACTTCTTACTAAAAACGAAGTTCATATTGCTAATTATCCTTTTGCTACTATTGATCCGAATGTTGGGGTAGTGGCGGTTCCAGATGAAAGACTAGATATTCTTTACAAACTTAGTCGGTCAGCCAAAAAGATTCCGGCGATCGTTGAATTCTATGATATTGCTGGTTTAGTTAAAGGCGCTAGCCAAGGTCAAGGGTTAGGAAATCAATTTCTTTCTCACATTCGGGAAACGGCAGCGATTGTTCAAGTGGTTCGTTGCTTTTCTGATCCTGAAATTATTCATATTGAAAATCATCCCGATCCTTTAAGAGATATTGATACTATTAATACCGAATTGATTCTTAAAGATTTGGAAACAGTTAAGAAAAGAATTGATAAGTTAGAAGGAGAAGCGAGAACCGGAAATAAGGAAAAGATAAAGGAATTAGAGTTAGTTAAAAGAGTTGAAAGTTTTTTAAATGAAGGAAAGCTTCTTTTCCTTTTGGGAGAAGAAATTTTAAACAATCCTGCTATTAAAGGTTTAAATCTTCTTACTGCTAAAAAAATGATCTTTCTTCTTAATGGCGAAGAAAAAGATGTTTCTTTAGAATTAAAAGAAAAAATTGCTCAATTTCAGTCTCCCTACTTAGTTTTTGATTTAAAAAAAGAGCCTGATTTAAGTCCTTTAATTAAAGAAGCCTACAAAATTCTTGATTTAATTAGTTTCTTTACTACCGGCGAAGAGGAAACGCGCGCGTGGACAATTAAAAGGGGTTGGAAGGCTCCTCAAGCGGCTGGTACTATTCACACCGATTTTGAAAACAAATTTATCCGAGCCGAAGTTATTTTTTGGAAAGATTTGATAGAAGCAGGAGGTTGGAGTCAGGCACGTCAGAAAGGGTTAATCAGAATTGAAGGAAAGGATTATATCGTTCAAGACGGAGACGTTCTTTTTATAAGGCATGGGTAAAATTCAATTTCTAATCTCTTTTTTCCTCTAAATAAAAGATTAAGGAATTATTTTCATCAACTTCTTTTTCTTTTTCGGGAGAAATATAAAAGATTTGCTTTTTTTCTTGATCTTCGAAGCTAAAGGAATCAGTAATAAACATTATGATTTGAGCAGGCATAGGAATTCCTCGAACTTCTATTCCTGACGCATTAACAACAACATATTTTTTTACTTTTTCAGAAATTTCATTTATTTGCCGACCGATTTCTAAATATCTAACACTGAAGGCATCAGCGACATTGGGATTTTTTGCCCAAAGAATAAAATAGAAGATAAAAGATTGAAGGATCATCGCCAGCATTAGAATTATTCCAACTAAATAAGTTATTTTTTTATTTGTTTTTCGATAAATAAACTCAAAAAAATAAAAACCACCTATTCCGGAGATAATAAAAACTGGAGGAATCATTAAAATCGAGCGCAAAGCGTGAGGAATACCTTCATTAGAAATAACCACCGGCAAAAATGCTAAAATCAACCAAATAAGCGAAAGAAGAAAGATAAATTTTAGATTATTTTTTTGATTATCTCTAGTGACTTCCTTTGTTTTTTTATCAATTACCCAAGCTATTCCCTTTAAAATTCCCAAAACAAAGAATAATCCTGTTAACCAAAAAAGTTGAGGACTGCCAGAATAATTGTGTCTCCAATTAGCATCCCCTTTAAAATGAAACATCGCTAAAGTTTTAAGAGTATTTTCAATCAAATCCTTTAAAGGAGTAGGGGAGGAAAAAATGGAAAGTTGGCCAGTCCTCCCAAAAAAGTCAGCAGGATTTTTTAGAAAATAAATTCCTAAGGGAGCAAAAGCTATCAAAGCAAAAATAGTAAAAGTAAGAAAATTTAAAAAAATTCTTTTTTTACTGATACTCTCAGGATTAAATTTCCAATAAAGAAAATAAATAGAAATTATTAAAAGAGGAGTAACACGATAAGCAATATAAGAATGCATTCCTAATCCATAAAGAAAGCCGGCTAAGCCAGCTAACAAAAAAGGATTTATTATTCTTTCGCGAGTTTCTTTTTCTCTATTAAATGATTTTATCAAAAAATAAATGGACCATACCAAAAAAGCCGGCGCCATAATTGCTCGAAAACCAATGCGGGAAAAGTTAATATGCCAAAAACTTATAGCTACTAAAAAAGAGCTTAAAAAGGGTAAAAGTAAAAAAGATTTGTTTTTTTCCCAAGAATTGATTTTTAAAATTTCAACAATCAGAAAGAAGATTCCAATTACTGTTAAACTCCCAAAAAGAGCGCTGGCAGAACGCAAAACCCAGGGTTCTCTTTTTTGAAAAATTTTTAAGAGCAAAGCTTGAAAGTTTATAAAAAGACCTTCTCGACCGTTATTTTCTGGATAAAAAACTTTAAATTTTCCAGTTTTTATTGCCTCTAAAGCATTATTGCCATTCATTGCCTCATCTGGGTAAAGTCCTGGCGGAACTGTGGCCAAATTGTAAAATCGGAAGAAAACTGTTAAAATAAAAATAACTCCCAAAGCAAGCCAAAAGTATTTTTTATAGTCATTCATAATTTTAAAAATTTTATTATGCCTGATAACAATCTTCATAATATCAATTACGAACAAATTGCTCAAGAATACAAAGAAAACCTTCAACGTCTCGATGCTGTTGAAAAGCCCTCCGAAAGAGAAATAATAGAATCAATTGTTAAGAAAAAAGTAGAAGAAGCCGCTACCTTAAGCAAAGCAACTCAGCCATCTCCAAGCTTAATCCCTCAAAATGTTTCATCAGAAGTTTTTCCAAGCTACGCTCTTTCTGCCGAAGAAGATGTTAAAGAAAAGGTAAAAAAATTGATTGAAATAACTTTAGAAAAGGGGATTAGTGCCGGAGTTAGGTTGGCTTTAAAAGAAAATGACCCTTATCTTTTAGATCTTTATCACGATGCTTTAGTAGAAAAAGTGCTTGATGAGTTAAAAAGAAGAGAGTTAATTTAATTTTTTAACTCTTTTTTTATAAGCAAATAACGAATTATCTATGAATGATCTTTTGATAGTAATAACTGTTTTCTTTCTTTCTTTTTTGGCGTTGGGGGTTTTTCTTTATGGAATTTTTTCTTTTAAAAAAGAGAGATTAAAAAGATCTCTGGGATTAAAACTTCTTTTGGTAAGGCTTCCTTCTCCTTCAGCTACTGATAAAGAAACTTCACTAGGAAAGTTTAAAGAAGAAATTAATCTTTCAGAACAGCTATTTAATGTTTTTTCGGCAATAAAGGAGGGGGTAGTTTTTGAGGCAGCGGTTCATCATATAGGAGAAGAAATTCATTTTTATTTAGCTGTGCCGGAGAAAGATGTTTCTTTTGTTAGTCGGCAAATAGAAGGAATTTTCAAAGATTCTCAAGTAGAGTTGGCTCCTGAGTATAATATTTTTCAACCCCAAGGATATTCGGCTGGTTTTTATTTAAAGCAAGATAAACATTACTCCTTAATGTTGAGAACCTACTTAGAAAGTGAAGTGGATACCTTTTCTCCTATTTTAAGCGGACTTTCTCGACTAAATCAGGTAGGAGAAGGAGCAGCTATTCAGCTTATTATTAGACCAGCAGCCGAATCATATAAAAAATCAATTTTTGAAATGATTAATCAATTGCGCAAAGGAGAAAGTTTTAAAAAAGTTAGTTCAGAAAGTTTAATCGATTTAAAAGAAATTAGTGAAGCTATTAATCCTGAAGAGGAGGAAAAGAAGAAATCTTCTCCTTCCATTGTTGATGAAACTTCTATTAAAGAATTAGAAAAGAAAGTTTCTAAACCTTTGTTTGAAATTAATTATCGAGTAGTGGTTTCTTCTTTAAGTCAATATCAAACCGAAAGGATTATGGAAGCAATTGCTGGATCTTTTTCTCAATTTGAAGCTCCTTTAAAAAACAAAATAAAAATTGTCAAAGTAAAGAACCTTAAAAAATTAGCTTATCAATTTTCCTTTAGAGAATTTGACGAAAGTCAAAAAATGATTTTAAACACCGAAGAATTAGCTGGTGTTTTTCATTTTCCCACCACCTCCACTCTTTCTCCGCGAGTAAAATGGCTAAAATCGAAAGAAGTTGCTCCTCCTCCTAATCTTCCTTCAGATGGTACTAAAATTGGTGAAAGCGTCTTTAATGGAGTAATAAAGCCTGTTTATATAACCGAAGAAGATAGAAGGCGTCATGTTTACATTATCGGGCAAACCGGCACCGGAAAGACAGCTTTAATTACTAATATGGCTTTGGATGATATTCAAAAAGGAAAGGGGGTAGCAGTAATGGATCCTCACGGAGAATTAGCGGAAAAACTGCTTGCTTTAATTCCTCCTCAAAGAATAGATGATGTTATTTATTTTGATCCGGCAAATGTTAAAAAACCTGTTGGATTAAATATGCTGGAATACGATTTTGATAAACCGGAACAAAAGACTTTTATTGTTAATGAAATGCTTAGCATCTTTGATAAACTCTATGATTTAAAGGCTACTGGTGGACCGATGTTTGAGCAGTATATGAGAAATGCTCTTTTGCTTTTAATGGAAGATGCCGTCAATGAACCAGCCACTCTGATGGAGGTGCCGCGAGTTTTTTCGGATGATCTTTTTAGAAGAAGAAAGTTAGCTAGAATTAACAATCCCGTTGTCATCGATTTCTGGGAAAAAGAAGCCATCCGCGTAGGAGGAGAAGCCTCCTTGGCAAATATTACTCCTTATATTACTTCAAAATTCAATAATTTTATCGCGAACGACTATATGCGTCCTATTATTGGACAGGTAAAATCTTCCTTTAACTTCCGCAAGATTATGGATGAAGGGAAAATCTTTCTTATTAACTTAGCCAAGGGAAGAGTAGGGGAAATTAATGCTAATCTTTTAGGGATGATTATTATTGGAAAAATTTTAATGGCTGCCTTTTCTCGAATTGATGTTCCGGATAAAGAAAGAAAAGATTTTAATCTTTATATTGATGAGTTTCAAAACTTTACTACCGATTCGGTGGCTTCTATTTTGGCAGAAGCCAGAAAGTTTCACTTAAACTTGGTGGTGGCTAACCAGTATATTAAACAGTTGCCAGAAAAAATCAGGGACGCGGTTTTTGGAAATGTTGGTTCAATTATTTCTTTTCGAGTAGGAGCTGATGATGCTGAATATTTAGTAAAACAATTCGAACCAGAATTTAGCCAAAATGATTTAATCAATCTAGACAACCTAAGAGCTTGTGTAAAAATTCTCATCAATGGTCAAACTTCTAAACCGTTTAATATAAGAACTCCTCTTTATCCGCCTTCTGACTACCAATTAGCAGAAAAAATAAAGGAAATTTCCTTCCTGAAGTATGGCACCGAAAGAGAGATTGTAGAAAAAGAAATTCTTTTAAGATTAAGAGAATAAAAAAAGTATTTCTCATTTATTTTTCTTATCTTTTTTGATATTCTTTCTTTAAACACTTTAGCCGGAGTAGCTCAGGGGTAGAGCGGGGCTTTCGTAAAGCCAAGGTCGGGAGTTCGAATCTCCCCTCCGGCTCTAGGTAAAAATTTTTTAAAAATGTTAGAAAAAGATTATCAACAAAAACTGAACGATTTAACGGTCCGCCTCCGCCAAATAGGAGGCTGGCTTTGAGGTAGAGAAAAAACAAAATTTCCTTAAGGAGAAGGAATTTTTACTTCAGGATAGTGATTTCTGGAAAGACAAAAAGAAAGTTGATCTGGTTTTAGAAGAAATTGGCGAAATAAAAGAAATACTGGAAATCTTTTTTGATGCTCAAAATTCTTTAGCTCATCTTATTGCTCAAAAAGAAAAAATTGATGAGTCAGAAATTTTAAGAGTAGAAGGGTTAATAAGAAAATTAGAGATAAAGAAAATCTTTACGGGCAAATGGGATAAAAATAATGCTATTGTTTCTATTTACGCTGGAGCTGGAGGAAAAGATGCCGCTGATTGGGTTCATATGCTCTTTTTAATGTATAAAGCCTATGCAGAAAGAAAAAATTGGAAGGTAATCATTTTGGATTATTCCCAAGAATCCAACGAAGAAAGAACCGGCCGAATCCCTTTAAAAAATATTACTTTTGAAATCGAAGGAAACTTTGCTTTTGGGTATTTAAAGAAAGAAAGCGGCGTTCACCGCTTAGTAAGAATTTCGCCCTTTTCTGCTCAACAATTAAGACACACTTCTTTTGCTTTGGTTGAAGTTTTGCCGGAATTAAATTACGACAATAATTTTCAAAGGTTAAATATTCCCGAGAAAGATTTAAAAATAGAATTTTTTCGCTCTTCTGGACCCGGAGGGCAAAATGTCAACAAGGTAGAAACCGCAGTGAGAATTGTACATTTGCCAACGGGTTTGGTTGCTTCTTCTCAAGCCGAGCGTTCTCAATCTCAAAATCGGGAAAAAGCCTTAAAAATTTTGGAAGCCAAATTAATCCAGCTTATGGAAAAAGAAAAAATTCAAGAGCTGGATAAATTAAAAACCAAAGTAAAACCAGAATGGGGGAGTCAAATTCGATCTTATGTACTGAATCCTTATAAACTTATTAAGGATCATCGAACTGGCTGCGAAACTACACAAGTGGAAAGAGTTCTGGAAGAAGGAGATTTAGATGATTTTATTGAAGCAGAATTAACCTGTTTACCTTAACAGGTTCTGGTATTTTCTATTTTCTTTGTTATAATCTTTAAATATGATTATTTTCCAATCGGTTTCTAAGATCTATAAAAGCAACAGTCATTCAGTGATTGCGTTGGATAATGTAAGCTTTAAAATAAACCCCAAAGAATTTGTTTCTTTAGTAGGTCGTTCCGGAGCAGGAAAATCAACCATTATTAAGCTTTTAATTGGCGAGGAAAAGCCGACAAAGGGAAGAATCATTTTTGGCTCTTGGGATGTAACTCGCTTAAAACAAAGCGAGCTTTACCGGATGAGAAGGCATATTGGCACTATTTTTCAGGACTTCAAACTTTTACCTGAAAAAACTGCCTATGAAAATGTAGCTTTTGCTTTGGAGGTTTCCGGAAGGCCAGAAGAGGAAATTCACGAGTTGGTGCCTAAGGCTTTAGAAATGGTAGGCCTTTCTTCAAAAGCTGATAACTTTCCTCGAGAGCTTTCGGGAGGAGAAAAACAAAGAGTAGCTATTGCTCGAGCAATGGTAAATAATCCGGATGTGATTATCGCTGATGAACCTACAGGAAATTTGGATCCTATTAATTCCAGTGAAATTATTAAACTGCTTTTAAAAATTAACGAATTAGGAACGACTATTATTTTGGCTACTCACAATCGAGATGTAGTCAACAGCATTAACAAAAGAGTGATTAGTTTAGAAGAAGGGCAAATTGTAAGAGATGAAGAAGAAGGGAAATATATACTTTTTTAATTTTTAAATAATAAAAAAATATGATTACTGCTCTTGTTCGCGTTATTAAATACGGAATTCAAAATTTTTTAAGAAATGCTTGGCTTTCGGGAGCAACGATTGTAGTGATGGTAATGACTTTAACTGTTTTTGGCGGATTGATTATTGGAAACATAATTGCTCGCACAGTGATTAACAGCATTCAGGAAAAGATTGACATTAGTGTTTATTTTAAAAATGATTCCCCTGAAGATGAAATTTTAAGAATAAAATCTATTT
This sequence comes from Candidatus Parcubacteria bacterium, assembly GCA_025999395.1. GTDB lineage: Bacteria > Patescibacteriota > Minisyncoccia > UBA6257 > JAGOQP01 > KatS3mg098. Next base: position 418,908 of record AP024682.1, on the reverse strand, counting down.
TAGAAAGTTTACCGGAAGTCAAAATGGTGGAATATGTTTCTAAAGAAGAAGCTTTATCTATTTTTAAGGAAAAACACAAAGATGACGCCACCATTTCTCAAGCCTTGGAACAGCTTAATGAAAATCCCTTGCTGGCTTCTTTAAACATTAAAGCTCGTCAACCGGAAGAATACTCGGTAATCGCCGGCTATTTAAACAACGACTCGATTAAGCCTTTTGTGGAGAAAGTTTCTTATAGTCAAAACGCTGCTGTTATTAACCGACTCAACAAAATTCTTTCGATTTCTCGTAACGGAGGAATGATTTTAACGATTGTAATGACTTTAATTGCTATTCTTATTACCTTCAATACTATTCGCTTGGCTATTTATTCAAGCCGCGAAAGTATCAATATTATGAAACTGGTAGGGGGTTCTAATTTCTTTATTCGCACTCCTTTTCTTGTGGAAGGGGTGATTTACGGAATCATTTCGGCTTTCTTAAGTCTTTTAGTTATTGGACCAGTAGTCTATTTTGCTTCTCCTTATATAAAAGTAATGATACCCGAGCTTAATTTGTGGCAGAAATTTATGAGTGATATTCTTGTTTTCTTCTCTTACCAACTAATTTTTGGAGTGGGAGTAGGATTAGTTTCCAGTTTTATTGCTATTGGTAAATATCTTAAAGATTAACCTTTCAATTACTTTAAAGTACTCATTTTAAAAAATTGGTTTTGTTTTTGATTAGAAGATATGATTGAGGGGTTTTTTCTTCTAAACAAACCAAGCGGCATTAGTTCCGCCAAGTTTTTAAATAAGTTTAAGCTATCTTTAAAAGAAATACTGAAAGAAAATTTTCAGAAAAAAACAAAAATTGGTCACGGAGGAACACTCGATCCCTTTGCAAATGGACTTTTAATTACAGCAGTCGGAAGAGAATTTACTAAAAGCCTCTTTCTTTTTCTCAAAAAATTAGATAAAACTTACCAAGCAAAAATTGTTTTAGGAGTTAGCTCTTCTACTGATGATATTGAAGGAGAAAAGATCTTTCATTCCTTAAAAAGATTACCCAGTTGTCAAGAAATTGAGGTAGCTATTAATCAATTAGCTCAAAAAAGAACTCAAAAACCTCCTCGATTTTCTGCTGTTAAAATAAAGGGGACTCCGGCTTATAAATTAAGTCGCCAGAAAATTAATTTCGAAGTAAAAGAAAAAGAAGTTTCTTTAATCAGCTACAAAATTAAATCTGTTTCTTACTTAAAAGAAACTATTGAACTAGAATTAGAGCTTAAAGTTTCGGCTGGGTTTTATGTAAGAAGTTTTGCCAGAGATTTAGGAGAAATTTTGAAAACTGGAGGGTATGTTAAAGAACTAACTAGAACAAAAATCGGTTATTTTTCTCTAGATTCCGCTTTAGCTTTAGAAGATTTAAAAGGGGCTATTGAGATGAATTTTGAAGCTAAGGGAAAAGTTCAAGGGGTAGGTTATCGCTTTCTGGCTCTTCAATCTGCCTCAAATTTAGGAATAAAGGGGTTTTGTTGTAATTTAGTTGATTTGCCTGCCATTAGAGTTGTAGCTCAAGGAGATTTAATAAGTTTGAGCCGTTTTTTGGAAATTCTTAAGAAAGGACCGCCTTCAGCTCAAATAGAAGAACTAAAGATATTTTTTCAAAAACCAACTTTCTTAAGAGAAAATTTTGAGATAATCGAAGATCAAATATCTTAAATTTTACAGCTGATCCCACTCTTGCCGATTTATAAATTTTGTGATATTCTCAAAAATAATTATTTCTATTTTAAGAATATGAAAAAGGCCTACTTTTTACCAATTTTGTTATCTCTTGTGCTAATAATTGCCGGAAGTAGAGAATTAGTTTTTTCTCAAACCACTAATAATGCTCCCTTTGTTCAAACATTTTCAGCAACTAACATTTCTACTACCTCCGCCACTTTAAATGGTTATGTTGATCCCAAGGGCTATCAGACTACCTATTATTTTGAATACAGCCGAAGTCCTTCTTTTGATTCGATAACCCCTCTTCAACTAACCTCTTCAGCAGGAAATGTTTCCTATACTTTGAATAACCTTAATCCTTATACAACTTATTATTTTCGTTTAGTGGCTTTTAATACTTATGGAACTACTTACGGAAATACTCTTAGCTTTATTACTCAAAACAATTATTCTGATAGTAACTATCTAACTGTTTCAACTAATCCCGCCCAAAACATAGGAAGCTACGAGGCGGTTTTATGGGGATTAGCTTCAACGAGTAATGAAAACAGAGTAGCTTGGTTTGAGTATGGAACTTCTCCTAATAATCTAAACCAAAGAACTTCTGCTATCACTATTTTTCCATCTTCTTATTATTCTTCCCAAAATTTAATTCCTACTTTTTGGGCTACGGTTAGAGGGCTTAATCCGGCTACCACTTACTATTATCGAGCGGTTTTAGCAAGTGGAAATAATACCGTTTTCGGTCAAATTTTAAGCTTTACTACTCTTGGTGTTTCAACTAATAATCCTTCTTATCAAGAACCTCAAGTAAAATATGTTTATCTTTATCCAGAAGATTCATATTCAAACAATCTCTCTTATTCCGTCAATCCTCCTTATAACAACTTCCCCGGCTACAGTGTTTCTATAGTTCCTTCTCATCAGTATGTTTATACAGGAAGTGGGGAAGCTAGCCCAAACTATTATTCAAATAATAATTCGCTTCAAGCCTCTATTCTTCAAACAGTAGGAACTAACAATAACTTAGTTACTCTTGGATTGATTCTCTTGTTTATTATCCTCATTTTACTCATCTTTCTTGCTTTCAAAAAAAGAGAATAAAGAGAAAACGAGTTCTTAAATAAAAACGTTATTAGCTGGGGGACCAGGATTCGAACCTGGATTAACGGCTCCAAAGGCCGCTGTCCTACCGTTAGACGATCCCCCAAATCTTCTAAAATTCTCTAAATAAGTTACTCCTTTTCCCTCAAATTTTCAATAAGGGCCACCTCAAAAGGAACAATGGGGAAGGGGTTATATCTCATTTGGCTATAAGCTTCGATTAACGATTTTATAACTTTAATAAGGTAAGAGGTATCTATTTTAGTTGATTGTTTTTTTATTTCTTTAAGCTGACTTTGAGAAATTTCTTTTTCGAAAATTTTTTCTAACTGAGGATTAAGAGAAAGAGAAAGAATTCTTCTCAAATATTCTGTTAAATCTTTGTTAAATTGAAAAAGATTATGACCTTCGTTATTAATCTCATAAAGAAAATTTAAGGCTTCTTTTAAATCTTTTTTTAGGATAAATTCCGCCATTTTAATTACCTTCATAAAACCTACCTTTCCTAAAATAGTTTCAACATAATCTACAGTAACTTTTTTTCCTTTTAGAGAAATAATTTGATCCAAGAGAGATTCAGCATCTCTCAAACTGCCATCAGCTAAATAAGCAATCATTTCTAAAGCCTCTTTTTCAAAACTAATTTTTTCTTTTTCACTGATTAACTCAAGTTTTTTAGTTATTTCTTGTAGGGTTAATTTACGAAAATAAAACCTTTGAGTGCGGGAAACAATAGTGGCCGGCAGTTTTTCGTATTCAGTAGTAGCAAGAATAAAAATCACATAAGAAGGCGGCTCTTCTAAAGTTTTTAAAAGAGCATTAAAAGCCTGAGGGGTAAGCATATGAACCTCATCGATGATAAAAACCTTATATTTATAGTAAACTGGTAAAGTTTTTACCTTTTCCTTCAAATCTCGAATTTCATCGATGCCTCTGTTAGAAGCTGCGTCAATCTCAATAATATCTAGTGCTTGGCCATCGTCGATTTGATGACAAACTAAACATTGATTACAAGGTTCTCCTTTTTTAAAAAAAGAAGAATCTTCTTGTCTTTTTTGGCAGTTGACTACCTTGGAAAATATTCGAGCGGTTGTTGTCTTTCCAGTTCCGCGCGGTCCGTAAAAAAGGTAAGCATGAGAAATTTTTCCTTCGGCAGCTGAGCTTTGAAGGATTTTTATTGTCTCTTCTTGCCCAAAAATCTCCGAAAGATTTTTAGGGCGATATTTACGATAAATAGCCAACATTAAACAAAAATTAAATCTAAAATAAGTATAAATTAAATTTATCTAATTGTAAAAATCCTAATTTCAAAGCAGAAATAAATTCTTTTCTATTCATTGAAAGAGGTGTTTTTCTCCAGTATAATTGAGAAAGTATGGATTTTGAAGTGAAATCAGCTGAATTTTCTGGGCCTTTAGAAAAACTGCTGGAATTGATTGAGTCTAAAAAGTTAGATATAACAAGAATTAGCTTAGCAGAAGTAACAGCAGATTTTTTAAATTATGTTCGTTCTCTTTCTCAGCAAGGCCCAAAAGAATCAGACGAAAATAATCAAACAAAAAGTCAAGTAAGTCCGAAAATCCTGGCTGATTTTTTAGTGGTAGCGGCTCAGTTAATTCTGATTAAATCAAAAGCGCTAATTCCCAATTTAGAGCTATCCCAAGAAGAAGAGCAAAGCATTCAAGATCTAGAAAAGAGATTAGAAATTTATCAAAAAATTCGCCCCATTTTCTTAAATATGAAACAACAATGGAATAAACAAGAACAATCTTTTTCTCGAGAAATGCTTTTGTCGGTAAACCCTGTTTTTTATCCCTCCAAAAATATTTCTCCAGAAACTTTAGCCTTTAGTCTTAATTCAATATTAGATTCTTTACACTCTTTTTTTATTGAAACAGAAAAAATAGAAAGACAGCTTTTTAGCTTGGAAGACAAAATCAAAGAAATTTTTAAAAAAATATCTCAAGGAATTTCTCACTTTTCTCAAATGATAACTCAAAAGCCAAAAGAAGAAATAATCGTTATGTTTCTGGCTTTGCTTCACTTATTAAGAGATCAGATTCTTAAGGTCAGCCAGAAAATTACTTTTGGAGAAATAGAAATAGAGCAATTATCTAACAGTAAAAGAGAAGAAAGAAAAATATGAGCGAGAATAATCAACTTTATAATTTTTCCTCAAATAACAACCTTTTAGCTGCTTTAGAAGCTTTTCTTTTTCTTTACGGAGAACCTATTGAAAAAGAAAAGTTATGTAAAATTTTTGGAGTTTCTTTGCAGGAAATAAAAGAGGCTCTCAATCAATTAGCAGAAGAAACAAAACAAGAAAAAAGAGGAATAATGCTGGTGGAAAAAGAAGAAACTTACGCTTTAGTAACTAAACCACAATTTGCTCCGCTTCTTGAAGCCTTTGTAAAAGAAAATTTGAAAGAAGAATTAACTCCCGCTGCTTTAGAAACTCTTTCTATAATTGCTTATTTTGGACCAATTTCCCGAGCTCAAATTGACTATATTCGAGGAGTAAACTCCAGTTTTACCTTAAGAAATTTACTTATCCGAGGATTAATTGAAAGAAAAACAAAAGGAAACTTCTATCTTTATCAACCAAGTTTTGAATTACTGAAATATTTAGGTTTAAGTAAAATAGAAGAACTTCCTAACTTTCAGAAATTTTCAGAGATTAAAAACAGCCTTTTTCAGGAAGAAAACCAAAGAGAAAATAAAAATTAAACTTTATTTAGAAAATGAGCGTAAAGTTTCAAGCTTTAATTCTTATCTTTATAATCTTTATTTCCTTGTCTCTTTCTTCCAAGACGAATGTTTTCTCGAGAAATCAATTCTTTTCTGAAAAAAATCAAACAGCAGCTTTTGTTGTTTTAAGAGAAAAAGCAGATGATTCAGATATTCTTTCAAAAAATCAGGAAACTAATTCTAATTTACCCCCTCAACCTTCTCAAAAAGAAATCCCTCAAAGCCAAGAAAAAACTCTGCTGCTTCGCAACGCCAATAGCAGCGAAAGCCAAAATTTATCTTACTCTAAAATTTCGGAAAACAGGAAAATTTCGGAAACGACTTTAGTTGAAGAATCTTCTCTGGCTAAAGAAAAAGATTCTAAACAAAATTGTTCTTCTTTAGAAACAGAATTCTTTTTGGTTAAAAATATAGAAAACAATAAAACAATTTTTGAAAACCGCTCTAACTATCGCTGGCCAATTGCTTCTATTACTAAACTAATGACCGCCTTAGTTGCTTTAGAGAACATGAATCTTTCAAGTGTTTTAGAAATTAGTCCTCAAGCCTTTCAAAAGGCTTATAATAGTCACATCTTATTGGAAAAAGAGAAATACTCTGTAGAAAGTCTAATTAAAGCTGCTTTAGTTTTTTCTAGTAATGAAGCGGCTTATTCTTTGGCAGAAGGATTTGGCTACAATGATTTTATTTTAAAAATGAATCAAAAAGCTAAGGAATTGGGAATGAAAAATACTTCCTTTGATGAACCAACGGGACTTTCTTATCTGAACCAATCAACTTTAGAAGATATTTATCTTTTAATAAATTACATTTATCATAACAATCCACTTATTTTGGATATTAGTCGAAAGAAAAGTGTTTCTTTAAGAGAAGAGGGGAGTGGTAAAATAAAAACTTTTTCCAATATTAATCTTTTTGCCGGTCAACCAAACTTTTTTGGAGGGAAAACTGGCTTTATTGATGCTTCGGGTGAAAATTTGGTAACATTATTTAAGAAGAATCAAGGAACCTTTTTTATAGGAGTTTTGGCGAGCCGCAATCGTTTTAGTGATGTAGAAAAGTTGCTTAAGTGTCTTGAACAACAAAATAATTAACTTAATTTAAAGACTTATGCTTACCTCTCAAGTTGTTAGAATTCTAATTTTAATGGGAATTTCTTTCTTTACTGCTTTAGCTTTAACGCCAGTAGTGATTAAAATTCTTTACCGTTACAAAATAGGAAAACAAATAAGACAAAGTCCTGAAACTCCAATTTTTTCATCTTTGCACAAAAACAAAGAAGGAACTCCCACTATGGGAGGAGTAATTATTTGGGGAACAGTTATTGGGTTGGCCTTTCTTTTTCTCCTTTTAGATAAAATTTTTGATGGTTTTTGGAGATATTTTAATTTTGTAGATAGAGCCCAAACCTACTTACCTTTGGCGGCGATGTTAATAGCAGCTATTTTAGGGCTTATTGATGACTTATTTGGAGTTTTTAAAAAAGGTCCTAACGGAGGAGGAATGTCTATTAAAAGAAAGCTTCTTCTTTATTTCTTAATTTCTTTGTTGGGCGCTTATTGGTTTTATTTTAAGCTTAACTGGACAGTACTTCACATTCCTTTTGTAGGCAACATTGAGATAGATGGCTGGTATATTCCTCTTTTTATCTTTATTATTTTCGCTTCGGCTTTTTCTGCAAATGAAACCGATGGTTTAGATGGCCTTCTGGCAGGAGTTTCACTTTTTTCCTTTGGTTCTTTAACGGTAGTAGCCTTTGCTTTAGGAAGATACGAATTAGGAGCTTTCTCTGCAACACTAGCAGGAGCGCTTTTGGCTTTTTTGTGGTTTAATATTTATCCAGCAAAATTTTTTATGGGAGATACCGGCTCGATGGCTTTAGGAATTACTTTGGGAACCATTTCTTTATTAACTAACACTATTCTTTTCTTGCCTTTATTTGCTCCAATCTTAGTTATTGAGTCACTATCAGTAATTATTCAAACAATCTCCAAAAAACTTTTTAAAAGAAAAATTTTCCTTTCTACTCCTATTCATCATCATTTCGAAGCTTTGGGTTGGCATGAATCTCGTGTTACAATGAGATTTTGGATAATTACGGCGGTTTCTAATGGTTTAGGATTAGTTCTCTTTTTCCTCTCTAGAATGATTTTAAATTAAACCCCCTATGACCACTTTAATCAAAAATGTTATTTTGATAGATGGAAGTGGTCGCAGTTCCCACAAGGCTGATGTTTTAGTTAGAGATAAAAAAATTATTGCCATTGGGAGTTTTCCTTCTTATAAGGCAGATAAAGTTATTTTAGGAAACGAATCTTATTTAGCTCCGGGCTTTATTGATTTTAATAACACTTCTGATAGATACTTAACTCTTTTTTCTTCGCCTCTTTGCAAGGATTTTCTTAAACAAGGAGTGACTACTATTCTTATTGGTCATTGCGGATTTTCTTTAGCTCCTAATCTTTACGGATCACTCAATCATCTTTGGAGCTGGTCAAAAACTAATCATATCAACCTTGATTGGAAGGGGGTGGGGGAATTTCTTAATTCCTTAGAAAAACAGGGAAAAATTGGCCCAAATCTAGCAACTTTAGTGGGACACCGGGTAATTCGGGAAGATATTATGAAAAACCCTCAAACTTTCAGAGATTTAACTGCCAACGAAATTCGCGTTTTTCGTTTTATCCTTTCCCAGTCTTTAAAAGAAGGAGCTTTTGGAATGTCGGCGGGGTTAGGTTATTACCCTTACCAAAATATCTCTTATTACGAATTAAGAGCTTTGTTAGACATTGTTAAACAATTAAAAGGAATTTTCACCGTCCATTTAAAAGATGAAAAAAGATTTATCATTGATTCAGTTAAGGAAATTCTTCGATTAGCTCAAGAAATAGGAATAGTAACGGTTATTAGTCACTTAAGGCCGTTTTTGGGATTTGAAGAAAATTTTAATCAAGCCTTAAGTTTAATTGAGGAAAAAAGCAATCAAGTAGAAGTCTATTTTGATGTTAATCCTTTTGATTTAAGCGCTGTTCCCATAGATAACTTTATTCCGGAATCCATCAAAAATGCCGATCGAGAATTAATTTTAGAAAAACTTGATGATTCCAAAATTGCTAAAGAAGTTAAAAAGCTGCTTCCTTCTTTAAAACTAGAAGAAGTTGTTATTCTTAACGCTCCGGGATTAGAAAAACTTAATGGTAAAACACTAAAAGAATTTGCTTCAAATAGAAACTTAAAAGAAGAAAAGGAGGTTCTTTTAAGTTTAATGAAAGAGACTCGCTTAAGAGCGGTTATTCTTTATAGAAATTTAAATGACTCCGAAATAGAAAAATCACTTCTTTCTTCTCGCTCTTTAATTTCTTCTAACAGTCCTAATTTTGATGACTTACCGCTAACCTTTAAACCAGAAAGAGCTTTCAAAAGCTTTCCTGCCTTCTTGAAAAAAACATCTAGTTTAGGATTAAGTATAGAAAAAGCAATTTATAAAATCTCTGGACTCCCAGCAAAAATCTTAAAGTTAGAAAAAAGGGGAATGATTAGTGATGGGTATTTTGCCGATTTAGTAATTTTTAATAAAGATTTTGAAATTAAAACCGTTTTTGTTAACGGTCAAATAGCGGTTGATGAAGGAGAGTTAAATCCCAATTTTAAAGGCGGGGGAGAGGTTTTAAGACATCGACCTTAATAATCAAAAAGCAAAAGTATTAGCTTTTCATTGAAAAATGATTTTTAAAAAAATAGTCTTATCCTCAAGACATAAACCTGATTATATCTTTTTGGGGGTAACTCTTTTTTTAATCATTGCTGGATTCTTTTTTCTTTCTTCAGCTTCTTCAGATTTAGCTAAAATAAAATATAATGATGCTCTTTTTTTTGTTAAGAATCAATTTTTTAAGGGTTTTTTACCGGGTTTAGTGGGTTTTATATTTGCTTACTTTATTTACTACCGCTATCTAAAAAAAATTTCCCCGTTTCTCTTTGCTGCTAATTTATTAGCTCTCTTTTTGGTTTTTACTCCTTTGGGCTTTAAATCTCACGGCTCAGCCCGATGGATTGATTTAGGATTTATTTCTTTTCAACCCTCAGAGTTTTTAAAAATAACCTTTATTCTTTATTTGGCCGGACTTCTTTCAAGTAATCAACTAAGAGATCTAAAAAAAAGTTGGAAGGTTTATTGGATTTTCTTTTTTGTTTCTGCCGTTGTGGGAGGATTAATTTTTCTTCAACCAGCCACTACCACTGCCGTTATTATCCTTTCGGCCGGAGCAATAATTTATCTTTTTAGCGGCGCTTCTTGGAAACAAATTACTCTAACTTTTCTTTTGGGCTTAACTGCAATTGCTCTTTTAGCCTTAATAACCCCTTATCGACTTTATCGGATTGCTCCCTATTGGAATATCTTAGCCGAAAAATTTTTTCCCTCTCTAATCTTAAAAGATAATATTGAAAAGGTCGACAAATTTCATTTAGAGCAGGCTCTTTCTTCTATTAGCGCTGGTGGCTTAAAAGGAGTAGGTTTTGGAAAATCTACCAGTAAATATAGTGTCTTGCCAGAGCCAATGGGAGATTCTATTTTCGCAGTAATTGCTGAAGAATTTGGATTTATAGGAAGTCTAGCAGTGATTTCGTCTTATATGATTATTTTTTGGAGAGGAACAAAATTAATGAAAAAAACTCATGATGATTTTGCTAAACTTTGCCTTTTGGGATTTCTTTCAGTTATATCTCTTCAAGCAATAATTCATATAGGAGCTAATTCTGGAGTGCTTCCTTTTACCGGAGTGCCGTTGCCCTTAATAAGTTACGGAGGAACTTCTTTTGCGGTTACTCTCACAATGATAGGGATTATCGCTAATATTTCCCGTTATTCTTCTACTTAAAAATATGTTAAAATAATTTCAAAAATCTATTCTTGATAGCCTTAATATTTTTCTTATGAAAAAGATTAGAATTGCTTTTACAGGAGGGGGAACGGGAGGGCACATTAATCCAATCTTAGCGGTTGCTCAAGAGTTACAAAAAGTATTTACTAATTTGCCAGAGTTTGATTTAAAAATGTATTACTTTGGCAATCCCGGATTTTTTGCTCCCGAATTTAAAAAACTAAATATTGAAATTGTAAAAATAGTCGAAGTAAAAATAAGACGCTATTTTTCTTTAGAAAATTTTCTAGACATTATCAAATTTCCTTTTGCCTTAATGGTAGCTTTCTGGAAAATGTTTTGGAAGATGCCAGATTTACTTTTTTCCAAGGGGGGGACGGGTGCTTTTCCGGTAGTTTTAGCGGCTTATTTTTTTAAAATTCCCATCTTCATTCACGAATCAGATTCTATTCCGGGAACAACTAATGCTCTTTCTGCTAATTTTGCTAAAAGAATTGCTGTTGCTTTCAGTAAAACTTTAGAGTTTTTTGATGAAAAAAAGACAGCTTTAGTAGGAAACCCGCTTCGCCCTTTTCTTTTAGAAAAAGATGAGGAGTTAACCCAAGCCAAAGCTAAACAAATTTTTGGTTTTGATCCTGATTTTCCTTTAGTTTTAATTTTAGGTGGTTCACAGGGTTCAGTAAGAATTAATGATTTTATGTTAGATAATGTTAAGCAGTTGGTTTCGCGTTGCCAAGTTCTTCATCAAACAGGTATTGCCAATTTTAATAGTTTTAAAGCAGAATTAGCGATAGCAACCAAAGATTTTATTCCTCAAGAAAGAAACCGCTACAAAATTATAGATTTCTTTAAAGAAAACCTAAAAGAAGCTTTCATTGCAGCTGATGTAGTTATTTCTCGAGCCGGGAGTAATGCTATCTTTGAAATCGCTTATTTTAAAAAGCCCTCAATTCTTATTCCCTTAAAGGAATCAGCTAATAACCATCAATACTATAATGCCTATGAATATGCTCAGGAAGGGGGCTGTATTGTAATTGAAGAAGACAATTTAAGACCAGCAATCTTTTTTTCCCAACTAGATTCCCTTCTTTTCAACAAAGAGAAGTACCAATCAATGGTAGAAAAAATAGGCAATTTTGCTAAACCCCAAGCCGCTAACATTATTGCCAGAGAAATTGCCAAAATAGTCACAAAAGCTTAAAAATTAGCCAAAGCTCTTTAAATTAGGCGATTTTTGTGATATTATGGAAAAATGACGGAAAATACCGCTCCAAGAGTAAGAATCGCTCCTTCTCCGACTGGTTATTTACATTTAGGGACTATTAGAACCGCCCTTTTTAACTATCTTTTTGCTAAAAAAGAAAAGGGAATATTTATCCTTAGAATAGAAGATACTGATACCGAGAGATCGCTGCCAATTTACGAAAAAGACATCATAGAAGGCCTTAAAACCTTAGGAATTAGCTGGGACGAAGGACCTGATATTGGAGGCCCTTATGGCCCTTATCGTCAAAGCGAGAGAAAAGAAATTTATCGAGAATACATTAAAAAACTTTTAGACGAAAAAAAAGCCTATTGGTGTTTTTGCTCTCCACAAGAATTAGAGGAGGAAAGAAAAGCAATGTTAGCAGCTGGTATTGCCCCTAAATACAGTGGAAAGTGCCGCCATCTTACTCAAAAAGAAGTCGAGGAAAAAATAAAAAGCGGTCAAAAGGGGGTAATTCGAATAATTGCCCCAACTTCTACCACCATCGAATTTAACGACTTAATCAGAGGAAAAATTACCGTTAGCTCAGAGATTATCGGGGATTTTGTAATCGCTAAAGATGAAGAAACCCCTCTTTTTCTTTTAGCGAATGCAATTGATGATAGTTTAATGAAAATTACTCATGTAATCAGAGGAGAAGATCATATTTCCAACACTCCTCGTCAGATTATCATTCAAAAGGCCCTTAATTTCGAAATTCCCAAATACGCTCATTTACCTCTAATTTTAGCTCCCGACAGAAGCAAACTTTCCAAAAGAAAAATGGAAACATCTTTTGTTGAATATCTAAAAGAAGGTTATCTTCCTGAAGCAATTTTAAACTTTCTGGTGCTACTAGGATGGCACCCAGAAAACGATCAGGAAATTCTCAGTTTGGAAGAAATGATAAAACTTTTTAATCTTAAAAGAATTCAAAAAAGTGGAGCAGTTTTTAGTGTAGAAAAGTTGGATTGGTTTAATGCTCAGTATATTAAAAATCTTCCTTTAGAAACATTAGTTGAAAGAATTAAAAATTTTGTTCCCGCTGCGTGGTTAGAAAAAGAAGAAATTTTGAAAAAAGCAGTGGTGGTAGAAAGAGATCGAATGAAAAAACTTTCTGAATTTAAAGAATTAGCCGAATTTTTCTTTGAAATAGGGGAGTGGGAAGTAGAAACTTTAAGATGGCAAGGAATGTCCCTTAATAAAGTGGTTCTTAATCTTAAAAATCTTTATGACGCTATCAACAAAATAGACGAAAAAGATTTTGAAATCAGTAAATTAGAAAAAGAAATAATGCCTTTAGCAGAAACTTTAGGAAGAGGGGAGTCGCTTTGGCCCTTAAGAGTTGCCCTTTCCGGACGAAAAAGCTCTCCCGGACCATTTGAAATTATGTGGGTTTTAGGAAAAAAAGAAACGCTCTCAAGAATCGAGGCTGCCATTAAGAAAGCTTCCGAACTTCTTTAAATCAAGAAACTTCCTGAAAAAATATTGGTTTCATGAAAAATTCTTACCTTTCAGCAACAACAAGTTTTTTTGTATTTATCATCTTTTTGCTAAATCAAATAATTTTTCCTATCAATTTTGGTTTAGCTGAAGTAGCCAATAAAGAAAATTTGAAGGCTCAAATAGATGCCAAAACCTTAGAGCTTCAAAAAATCAATAGAGAGATTTTAGAACAAAGAAAAAAGATAGAAGAAACCCAACTTCAAAAAAATACTCTTTCGTCAGAGTTAAAAAAGATAAATGCTGATTTAAAAGAAATTGAGCTTAATATTTATTCCAGTCAAGTTACTCTTGAAAAATTAGAATTGGAAATGGATTCTTTGCAGAAAGACATTAGTCAGGCAGAAAAAGAAATCGAACTTAAAGGAAAAGCTTTAGGAGAAGTTTTAAGACAACTACAACAAAAAGAAGAAGATAACCTTCTTCTTATTTTTTTAAGAAACAAAACTCTCTCTGAAGGGATTTCAGATGTCCAATCTCTTTATGACATTAATAGCAACATTTTAATAAGTATTAACGAGCTAAAACAAGCAAAAGACAATCTTAACTCGATCTTAGAAAAAACCGCTGCCATTAAAACTCAAAAAGAAATTGAACATCAGAATTTAAAAAACAAGAAAATCATTGCTGACGAAATAAGAAAAGAAAAAGCAAAATTTTTAGAAGAAACCAAAAATAAGGAAAAAATTTACCAAGCCTACCTTAAAGAATTAGAAGAAAGACAATTAGCCATTGCTTTAGAAATAGAAAAAATGGAGGCTCAATTAAGAACTCAAATTAATTACAAAAATCTTCCTCAACAAGCACCGGGATTTTTAAGCTTACCTTTAGCTACTTTTTCTTCTATTACCCAAGATTATGGCGCAACAAAATTTGCTCAAAGAGCTTACCGAGGAAAATGGCATAACGGATTAGACTTTGCCGCCCCTTTGGGAACTCCAGTTTATGCTGCTCAAGAGGGAATAGTAGTAGCTGCAGAAAATCAAGATCGATATTGCTATAAAGGCGCTTACGGAAAGTATGTAGCCATTCGTCATTATTCTGGCCTTACCACTTTGTATGCCCATCTTTCTTTGTATGTTGTTAAAGAAGGAGAAAAAGTAGAAAGAGGACAAATTATTGGCTATGTGGGGAGCACTGGTTATGCTACCGGTCCTCATCTTCACTTCACTGTTTATGATTCTTCTACCTTCAGAATTGATAACAGTAAATCCTGTGGTCCTAAAATGCCTTATGGCGGTGATATTAATCCTCGTAACTATCTGGCACTCTAATCTCATTATTAAAATTTGCTATAATTAAAAAGATATGTCTTTTCCATCTCAACAACCAGATTTAAATAGCCTTTTTAATCTGGAAAAATGGGGAGAGAGCTTGGGCTCTATAGTCAACTTTCTGAAAGAAAAGGATCTATGGGAAAAATTAGTTGAGCTCTTTTCTTTGATTGTTTCTTTCTTTAAGAAGATATTTTTCTTTATTAATTCTACTAAGATAGGTAAGGAATTGGTTGACTTTCTTTTGTCTGTTTTTAAGCTGATCATCAATCTTTTTATAGCTCTTTTTAATATCTTAATCGATATCTTTAATTGGCTTCTTAATCTATTTAAATAAAAACCTTATCTTAGTCTCAATCAATAATAATATATCATAAAAGGTATATTGTGCGACACTTTATTAAATCTTTTTCTACTCTTCCCCGGCTTGAAACACTATGCTTTTTATGCGAAAACTTTACTTATTTAAGGTTCTATTTTAAACTATCCTCAGAGTCTTTAGTAAATATCCTTTAATCTACTCTTATGAACTATTTTGATGTCAAACACTTTAAAGAGGTTGCCGGCTACGAAATAGATGGAGTCTGGTATCCGCGAGTAACTAAAATCGTTGAAATTAAAGCTAAACCCGCCCTTTATAAGTTTTATGCTGAAATGAACTCTTTTGCTGAGGGAGAAGATATTAAAGCTAAATCTGCCTCCGAGGGAACGCTTATTCACGAAACTATAGAAGGAATTTTGACAGGTAAATCCCCTACTATTGATGAATCTATTAAACCAGCCATTGAAGCTTTTCTAAATTTTATTGAACAAAATCGCATTCAAGTAGACCCTGAACAAGTAGAAAAAAGAATAATTAATTTTGAAGAGCGCTACGCGGGAACTCTTGATGCTTTAGCTTTAATTAACGGGAAATTCGGAGTTTTGGATATTAAAACTTCCCAATCTATTTATCGAGACTATAATCTTCAAACTTCCGCTTATATGGCAGCCTTAGAAAAAGATTTTCCCAATCTTCAAACCCGTTGGATTTTAAGAGTCGATCAACACAAGAAATGTCTTAAATGTGGAGCTACTTTACGCCCTAAAGGAGGGAGAGAAAAAATTCGTCTTGCTTGGGATCCAAACGATAAAAACATCAAAACCAAATCAGAAGCTTGTCAACATGAATGGAGTGAGTTAGTGGGAGAAATAGAACTAAAAGAATTTCCTTATTGGAAAAGCGATTATCAAGCTTTCTTAGGAGCCAAAAAACTTTGGGAATGGGAAAATGAATACTGGTTAAAACAAATAGGCTACTTAGAGTAAGAGTAAATTTAAACTTTCTCTCTCTCCCCCTTTAAACCTTTAACAAGAATATTTATTGATAATAATAGGAGTTTTTTCCAAAAAATCCCTTCCGGTTAAATAGCCCAAAGCAAAAGCCAAAGCAATTATTAAAAAAGCCAAAATAATAAGAAGTATTTCTTTTTTTCTCTCTTTTAAAAAAATCTTTAATCTCAAAAAATAGCTTTTCATCTTTTCTTAAAAAGAAAAGAAAACTAAACTATTTCAACTCGGAAAAAGATCTTTTTCCCTACTTTCACTACACTTTCAACCGCTAAATCCTGAAAGTTAACAATTCTTAATCGAGGCTCAATTGTTTTAACCGCTCCTTGCTTGAAAAGTCGCGCTAATTCGCTCTTGCTTTTAAAAAAGCCGCTAGCTAATAACACCTCAAAAAAAGTAGTCCCTTTCTTTGCTTTTAAGGTTTTAATCCCTGATAAGGGAGCTTCTTTTTTTTGAAAAGCAGAAATAAAAAAGTTTCGAGCTTTTTCTGCTTCTTCTTCTCCCCAATAAAGCTTTGTAATTTCGTAGGCTAAAATCATTTTAATATTTCTTGGATTAATTCCTTGCTTGAGTTGTCTCTCATAATCGTGAACCTCTTTCAAAGGAACTCGGGTGCAGTGAATAAAATATTTAATAATTAAATCATCATCAATTCTCATTACTTTGCCAAACATATCGTTCGGTTTATCATTAATATTGATAGTATTGCCCCAACTCGAACTCATCTTGCGTCCGTCTGTTCCTTCGATAAGATTGACCATCAAAATATTTTGAGGCCTTTGTTTATAATACCGCTGCATTTCTCTACCCGCCAAAAGATTAAATTTTTGATCCGTTCCTCCAACCTCCACATCCGCTTTTACCATTACGCTATCATAAGCTTGCATTAAGGGATAAAGGACTTCTCTTAAAGAAACGCGTTTCCCTTCTATTAATCTTCTTTTAATGTTTTCCCTGTCAATAAAATCCGAAAGAGAAAAAAGATTGGCTTGATAAGCAATTTCCTTATAAGTTAACTTAGAAAGCCAAGAGGAATTGTATTTTATTTCAACTTTTTTGATATCCAAAATTTTTGAAACTTGCTGAATATAAGTCTTTAAATTAGCTTTAACTGTTTTTTCATCCAGCATCGGCCTTTCGCTTTCTTTATCAGAAGTGTCACCAATTACCCCGGTAAAATCACCGATAATAAAAATAATTTTATGCCCTAATCTTTGAAAATCTCTTAATTTTAAAAGAGAAACCGCCCTTCCCAAATGGATATTAGGGCTTGTTGGATCAATACCTAATTTCACTCTCAACTTGCTTCTTCCCAAAAGCCTTTTTCTTAAATCTTCCTTATCAATCACCTCTGCCACTCCCCTTTCTAAAATCTCTTCAATTTCTTCTTTACTAACTTTTGATGACATTTTTAAATTATATCACATTTTTTAATTTCTTCAATATTTCAAAACTACAAGCTATTTAGGGCTTCTTCAATTTCATTTATTACTTCGGGAGGTAGTTTCCTTCCGGGATTAGTTTTTCCCGGATACCGCCAAGCAGAAATTATCTTTATTAGTTTATCACCCGAAGAAACAATTTTTGATTGTCCTTTCCCTTTTTCTTTACTTTTTTTATCTATCGATGGTTTTGGACTAGCAATTTGATACATTACCCAAATTTCCTGACTCCAAGTTTTTTGATTATTTCTCACCTTATAACTTGATGGCTGCATCACCGCAATGGTTCCATAAGCAATCCCCTCCTCTATTCTTAAGGGGCTTTTGATTACTCGCCGAACTCGACTCTCAGAAAGTTGATAAAATTTCATTTTCCGGAGAGCGTGCTGAGTCCAAAAATACTTGGATTTTATCATTTTTTTCTTTTAAAAAGCAAAGGAATTCAAATAACTCTTAACTTATATTATAATATAGAAAGATTAACTTTAAAAATAAAAAAATGGATCAAATTAATCACTTAAAAAACAAAATTTCGAGCTTTTTTTCTTGGCTTCTATTAAGCTTAATAATTTTATCTTCAACTTTTTTAATGGTTCTTTCCGCTTCTCAAGAAGCAGCTATTATGGATGAATTAGCCCATATTCCTGCTGCTTACAGCTACCTTCGATTTTTTGATTATCGGCTTAATCCCGAACATCCACCCTTAGTAAAGGTTTTAGCGGCTATTCCTTTGGTTTTTAAAAAACTAAATTTTCCTCTCAATCAAGAAATTTGGACAAAAGAAGTAAATGGGCAATGGGCAGTAGGTAATCAATTTATCTATTGGCTTAATGAAAACAAAGCCGATGAGATCATTTTTCTAGCAAGAATCTTTCCTATTTTTCTTACGATTACTCTTGTTGTCTTTGTTTACTGGTGGTCAAGAAAGCTTTTTGGAAAATGGTGGGCTCAAATTCCCGCCTTTTTAGTTGCTTTTTCTCCTCACTTTTTGGCTCACGGTCACTATGTAACTACAGATGTAGGAGCTACTTTGGGTTTTTTTATTGGACTTTACTTCTTTAACAAGCAATTAAACTCCCCTACCCCCAAAAACACTATTCTGGCCGGAATCTTTTTTGGAATTGCTCAATTGATGAAATTTTCGGTTATTCTTTTGGTTCCGCTCTTTCTTTTTCTGACGATTATTCATTGGATTATTTCTTGTAAGGAAAAAAATATCCTTTTAAAATCAAAAAATTCCTTTTCTTTTTTAATTAGTTATCTAAAGTCTTTAGTAATTATCTTTTTGATAGGATTAGCAGTTGTTTGGCTAGTTTATTTCATCTTTACCTTAAATTACCCGGCTTCCAAACAACAAGCCGACACCGAGTTTATCTTAAGTTCTTTTGCCGGTGGCCCCGATAAAGAATGGAAAAGTTGTCAACTCAAATCTCTCTCTTTAAGATGTTTGGCTAACTTAGATATTTGGATGGCTAAAGTACCTGTTCTTAGGGCTTTGGGACATTATCTTTTAGGAATATTGATGGTAATGCAAAGATCAGCTGGGGGAAATACTGCTTACTTTTTGGGAGAAATTAGTGGTGGAGGCTGGTGGTATTATTTCCCGGTTGTTTTTCTTCTTAAAGAAAGCTTGCCGGCTTTAATAATTACTCTCTTAGGAATAATTTTGGGACTAGGTAGAATATTTATCAAAAAGATTCGTCATCTTAATTCTTTGAGAGAATATTTAATGATGAATTTCGCTGAATTTTCAATGTTAGTAATGGTTATCTTTTATTGGCTTTATAGCATTAACAGCCCTCTTAACATTGGTTTTCGTCACATTCTCCCCACTATTCCCTTTATCTACATTTTGGCAACAGGATCTCTAAAAAAATGGGTTGATAAGAAAAACGAAGCGAAAATTAATTTAAGGCAAGAAATTCAAAAAATTACTTCTAAACATCTAAAAATAGGGATTATTCTATTTTTGCTTGTATGGGCATTAATAGAAACGGTCGTAGCTACTCCCTACTTTATTTCTTATTTTAATCAAATTGGAGGAGGGGTAAAAAATGGCTATCGCTTTGTTACTGATTCAAATTATGACTGGGGACAAGATCTTCTCCGTTTAAAAAACTTTGTAGAAAAAAACGGGATAGAAAAAATTGCTGTTGATTACTTTGGAGGAGGAGATATTTTTTACTACCTTAAAGATAGGGCGGTAAGTTGGCAATCAGCCAAAGGAAATCCTGCTGACTTTGGTATTAAATGGTTAGCTATTTCTATCAACTCTCTTCAGGGAGCAACCGCCCGCCCAACAAAAGGTTTTCAAAGAAAACCCGAAGATGAATATAGCTGGCTGAGTCGCTACAGCCAGCCGTTTGCTCGTGTTGGAACATCGATCTTTGTTTATTATCTAGAACTAGAATAAATTTAGCTTTACTATATCTCTTTGTAAAATATTTTGTTTTCAACGGTTAAATCTATATATTCAAGTCGAGGAAAGATGTTTCTTATTTTTTCAATTGCCTCCAAAGCAAAAAAGGGAGAATGCCTTAAACTAAAACGAATCTGAGGAAAATTACTTAATTTTTGGGTTGAAATCTCAGCTAAACTTAAATCTTTTAACTCCAAAGTTCTCAAAGGAATGCCGGCTTTGTTTAAAAAATCAAAACCAGAGATTAAGTTCTTTAAATAATCTTTGTCAGCAAGAACTTTTTCCCCTTTTCTAACTTCACCTTCAGAATAATCAATAACTTTGAAAATAAGTTCTCCTTCTACCACGGGAGCCTCCAAAAAAGCAATTCCCTCTTCATCAAACCAAAAGCATTCTTCTTTTGTTTTTTTACACCACAAAGCAAATTTATTTCTTTCTTTAACCAGAAAAATAACTTTTTTCTCGAAAAAATTAACCTTTAAATCAACTTCTCGAAAAAGAGGAAAAGATTGAAAAACTTTTTCAATAATTACTTCTTTTTTAAAAAGCACAGGAACGAGGTTATCTTTGGAAAAAATCCAGTTTAAAGGCCAGCTAAGATTGTTTAGTTCTTCTCTAAAAACTTCAGAGATTAAATTTTTTTCAGCTATCTGCTGATGATTGTCTTTTTCTTCAACCTCTAAAGCTTTAATTTGAAAAAAACTGGAATGAAAAAGAAAAAACAAAAATCCTAAAAAAAGAAAAAAAACAATAGAAGCTAATATAAATTTTTTCTTTCTTCTTTTTCTAATAACTTCCTCTCTTTTCTTTTCCTGATAATAATCAAACATATCCAATTTTCTTTTGATTTGGTAGGGTTTTAAACTATCCTATTACTCGAAAACCCGTATATTTCCAAAGGGCTTCTGGAACTAAGACTTTTCCATCTTCCTGTTGAAAATTCTCTAAAATAGCAATAATTGTTCTCCCAATAGCAATAGCGGTGGCATTAAGAGCGTGCACTAATTTTGTGGAGTCTTTTGTTTTTACCTTTGCTCCGATTCCTCTTGTTTGATAATCAGTAGTATTAGAACAAGAGGCTATTTCTCGGTACTTATTTTGAGAAGGCATCCAAGCTTCTATATCAAACTGGCGAGCATCAGTAGGCCCCATATCACCGGTGCAAATAGCCACCACTCGATAAGGGATTTTTAATCCTTGAAAAATCTTTTCCTGCATCGATAAAAGGAAAAGATGTTCTTCTTCTGATTTTTCCGGATGAGCAAAAGAATACATCTCCACTTTATCAAATTGATGAACCCTTAAAATTCCTTTTACATCCTTCCCATAACTTCCTGCCTCCCTTCTAAAACAGGTGGAAAAACCAACATATCTTTTAGGAAGTTCTTCTTCCAAAAAAACTTTATTCATTCCCAAAGGACCTAAGGTGTGTTCAGCACTTCCTACCAAGTAAAGATCGTCTTTTTCTAAATAATATCTTTCTTCCTTTTGACTTTCTGAAAGACGACCCATTTTTTTATAAACTTCCGGTTTAATAAAAACCGGAGGAATTACAGGTTCAAAGCCTTCTTTAGTTAAAATTTCAAAGGCATAGTTTACTAAGGCAATTTCTAATAAAGCCGCTTCTTTTTTTAGATAACCAAAGCGACTTCCTGCTACTTCAGAAGCAGTTTTAGTATCAATAATATCCAAAGCTTCCCCTAAATCTAAATGATCCTTGGGAGTAAAACTAAATTGAGGAATCTCCCCAACCACTCTCAATACTACATTTTCCGATTCATCCTTTCCTCGAGGAACATCATCAAAGGGAATATTAGGAATTTCTAAAAGAAGATTAAATCTTTCTTCTTCTAATTTTGATAATTCTTCTTCTTTTTCTTTGATTAACTCTTTATTCTTCTTAGCTTCTTCAATTTTTTTTTCTTCCGAAAGTCTTTTTTGAAGAGCTCGAGCTTGATCCAATTGGTTTACCAAAGTTCTCCATCTTTCATCAAGAGAAAGAAACTTATCGACTATCTCGACAGAAAGATTGCGAGCAATCATCATATCCTTTATTTTTTGAGAATTTTGGCGAATAAGTTCAATATCAAGCATAGATGATACAACTCAGAGCAATAATTGTAATGATGTAAATTATCTCATAGCCACTTTGCTATTTCAACGTTTTTATAAGATTATAATGAAATTCACGCCATTTAAGCATTATTGACCGTGCCGTTTCCGGATTTAAAATCAAATTTAGTTTAAAAGCTCTCTCTATAATTAGACAGAAAGTACTTTTCTTTCTAAAATCAAGTATTGGCATCCCAAATTCATCTACAATTTGAGGGCATTTTTTGTGATGATATCTGAACGAAAAAATCCCTCCTAAAAAGTAGATGACAAGCAGAATTAAAATTATCAAAAGAAAAATAAAAAGATACTTTCTCATTTATAAATCACAAAAAACTAACTTTAATAAATATTATAGTAAATTCTGAAATATGAGATTTTAAAATTAGTTTTTAAATCTTAACTCTTTTTTTTCATTGGAGGAAAGAAAATAGTTTCTCGGATAGGTTTGTTTGCCAAAACCGCAAAAAGACGCTCTGACATTCCAAATCCTGCGGTGGGTGGCATTCCATACTCCAAAGCTTCCAAAAAATCTTCGTCTAACATTTGGGCCTCTTTGTCTCCTGCTGCTCTTAACTTCATTTGCTCCTCAAACCTTTCTCTTTGATCTTGAGGATCATTTAATTCGGAAAAACCCTTTCCTAATTCTGTTCCATAAGCCATTACTTGAAGTCGTTCTACTACTCGCGGATCTTTTTCGCTTCTTTTGGCTAAAGGCTCTATTTCTACCGGAGGATTAATTAAAAAACAAGGCTGAATTAATTTTGGTCTGACTGTCTTTTTATAAATTAAGTCAATCAATCGCCCCTTCCCCGCTCCCTGAGGAACTTCGATTTGTAAAGATTGTGCTTTCTTTAATAATTCCTCTAACGAAGCGGTTTTGGGATCAATTTTATTTTCCTTAAAAAAAAGCTTGCAGTAATCATAAACCTTCCATTCTTTTCCCCAATCAATTTTTTTACCCTGCCACTTAAAAACTAAAGTTCCAAATGTCTTTTTTATTACAAACCGATACATTTTCTTTAAAAAAGTCATCAACTGGCGATAATCCGCGTAAGCCCAATAAAACTCCATTTGAGTGTAATCCTGAAGGTGTTCAGCATCAATTCCTTCATTTCTAAAAACCCTGCCAATCTCATAAATTTTTTCAAATCCTCCCACTATTAGCTTTTTTTAAGGCAATTTCTAAAGAAATCCTTAAATAAAAATCCTGATCCAAAGCATTATGGTGAGTAACAAAAGGCTCTGCTTCCGCTCCTCCGGGAATCATTTCAAAAACAGGAGTTTCTACCTCCAAAAAACCTTCTTTATCCAAAAATTCTCTTACTGCTTTCCAAAACTTACTTTTCTTAATAAAAAGTTCTTTGGTTTCCTTGTTTAAAATTAAATCCAAGTATCTTTTTCTTAATCTTGTTTCGGTATCAACTAACCCATAAAAATCAGAAGGAAGTGGGCGTAAACTTTTAGCTAAAATTTTTAATCGCAACGCTAGAATACTTTTTTCTCCTCTTTGAGTTTTAAAAAGATAGCCATATACCTCCAAAAAATCTCCAATATCTAAATATTTTTTAAAGAAAGAAAAATTTTGAGTTTCTTCTTTTTTAAAAACCACCTGAATCTTTTCACTCATATCTTCTAGATCTAAAAAAACAATCTTTCCTTGATCGCGAAGACTTCTAATCCTTCCCACCAAATAAATTTTTTTGCGCGATTTTGACCAAGCGGAAAAAGAATCCAGAGCCTCTTTAATAGAGGCGGTTCGTTGACTAAAAATAGGATAAGGATTAATTCCTTGTTCTCTCAATTCTTTTACTTTTTTCTTTCTTTCTTTAATTAAATCCTCCAACATAAATAAAATTTAAATAGTTTTACTTCAACTCTTATTCAATCTTTAAGATCTCAAGCTCTATTTCTAATCCCTTGGGAGTTTTTACTTTTACCTTATCTCCCACTTTCTTACCCAATAAAGCCTTTCCAATTGGAGAAACATTAGAGATTTTATAATTCAACGGATCTGATTCCTGAGAGCCTACAATAGTATAAGAAACCAACTTTCCATCTTGTTTTAAAGAAACTGTGGAGCCAACGCTTACAACATTTTTATTTTTGGGTTTGGTAATAATTTGAGCATTTTTGATTAAATTTTCTAAATCAAAAATCTCCTTTTCCAGCTTTTCCTGTTCATCTTTTGCCTGGGCATATTCAAAATTTTCCGAGAGATCCCCGTGCTCTTTAGCCCTCTTTAATTTATCAGCAATCTCAAAACGCTTAGTCGTTTTAAGCTCTTGAAGGCGCTTTTTTAACTCCTCTACTTTTTCCTTGCTTAAATACTGAGTCATATGAAAATTCCTTAAAAATAATGATATCTAAAAATTTAATAATTCAAAAACCTGATAGATGAAAAGTTTAAACATTAATAAAAAACCAGTCAACCTTAAGCTGATTTTCTGGATTGATTTTCGATTCCATACTTATTTCTCATTAGTCTTATTTTTATTTTTACTACCTCTAATAAAACATTTAAGTAAGCGGAAGGTTTTACATGAGAAAAAGAGCTGTTTACCCAATGAACGGGAATTTCTTTTATTTTATAGCCCATTTTTCTTGCTAAAGCCAAAATTTCGACATCGAACCCCCACCCCTTAATCTCTGACAAGGGAAAAATGGAAAGAGCTGCTTTTTCACTGAAAGCCTTAAAGCCACATTGAGTATCCTTGATTCCTTTTAAAACCATTAATTGAATAAAAATATTTCCTAAATCCCCTAATAAATTTCGATACCAAGGTTGAGGAGGATCAAGCTGAGCTCCCGGGACATCTCGTGATCCAATCACTACCTCATAACCCTCTTTAAAATAGGGCTCCATTTTAAAAAAGTGATCAATAGAAGTAGAATTATCAGCATCTGTGAAAAGCCGAATTTCCCCCTTTGCTTCTAAAATTCCCTTTTTAACCGCCGCTCCCTTACCTTGAATTTTACACTCGATAACTTTTAAGTTTTTTATCAAAGGAATAAAGCGCTGAGCAATTTCTAAAGTAGCATCACTGGAATTGTTATCCACTACAATAATTTCATAATCAAAGTTAACAGTTGCCAGATGCTTATCTATATCAATCAAAGTTAAGGGAAGCCTCTTGGCTTCGTTATAGGCAGGAATAATAACAGAAAGATAGGGTTTTTTCATAATTTTAAATTAAAACAATTTTAAAAATTATAATTATTTTACTCAGTTAAAACAATAGTTCCCTTACTAGTAATAGCAATTGTGTGTTCAAAGTGAGCCGCTAAACTTCCATCCAAAGTAGCATAACTTTCATCTTCTTTTTGAACAACCTCTTGGCATGAAACCGAAAGCATCGGCTCAATGGCTAAAACCATTCCCTCCCTTAATTTCTCCCCTTCCCCTTTTTTCCCATAATTAAAGATTACTGGATCTTCATGAAGCTGAAAACCTACCCCATGACCGGTTAAGCTTTTTAGTACTGAGAAACCGTATTTTTTAGCTTGATTTTCTATAGCCCATCCGATATCTCCTAAGCTTCTTCCCTTTTTGGCTACTTTAATTGCCGCTTCCAAAGACTTTTTAGTAGCCTCCACTAACTTTTTAGCTAAAGGAGAGATTTTCCCAATAATAACCGTTAGAGCCGCATCAGTAATCATTCCCTGATAAGCAATTCCCATATCAATTTTTAAAACATCACCATCTTTTAAAAAATAATCTCTGGGAACACCGTGAACTACAACATCATTTAAGGAGGTACAAATAGCGGCCGGAAATGGCTTTTTTGCTCCTTCTGGTTGATACCCCAAAAAAATCGGCACAACCTTATATTCTTTGCACAGCTTTTGAGCAAGCTCTTCTAATTCCAAAAGATTAGTCCCCTTTTTAGCTTTTTTTTCTAAAGAATTCAGGATAAATCTTAAAATTCTTCCTGATTCTTTTAAAAGCATTATCTCTTTTTCGTTTTTAAGAAAAATCATTTAAGCTATTTAATTTTTTCCACTATCAATTGAAAAACCTTATAAGGTAAAAGATTACCATTAATCAAATGAATTTTATATCCTTTCTTTTTAAGTTCTTCTAAAACCGGCTGAGTTCTTTCTTGAAATTCCTGAAATCTAGTTTTTATCACTTTAGGATTATCATCTTTTCTTCTTACTAATTTTCCTCCGCAAAAAGGGCAACGCTTTAACTTCGTTCCAATTATTTCTGATCTTAAAAGTTGAGTTTGACAAACAGAGCAAATGGTTCTTTGAGAATTTCTTTTAATTGATTCTCCTTCAGAAGTTTTAATAAAAAAGAAGAAGAGATTTTTTCTCTTATACCTTTTTTCCAAAAAAGAAATCAAACCCTCGCTTTTTTCGTCTCCAAAAGCTTCAAAATAAGTCCTCGGAGAACCAGAAAAGACAATTCCTAATCCTTCTTTAAAAAGTTGATCAACTTTTTTCTTTAACAAATCAAGCACAAACTCCGGAGTATTAAGTCTTCCAGATTCATTAAGTTTTTTTTCTTCTCTTATTCTTTTATCCTTAAGAAAAACGGGATTAGAAAAAATGCTTCTTAAAAGACTGCCCGTATCTAAATTAAAAAGATCAAACTTTTGAGAAATTAATCTTGCCTGCGTTCCCTTTCCTGAACCGGGAGTTCCAAAAATAACAACTACTTTTTTCTTTAAATTTGACATTTTAAAAGTTTTTCTTCTTAAATCAAAGAAAAACTCAATCTTTACTCAAAACCCTCATATTCTCTCATAACCAATTGAGCATTAATTTGACGTAATACCTCTAAGGCTACTGAAACTACGATCAAAATACTCGTTCCCCCAATAGAAGCAATCTTAATTCCTGTAGCCATCGTGGTAAGGTTAGGCAAAATTGCTACAATCCCCAAAAAAATCGCTCCCCAAAAAGTAGTTCGAGAAATGATTCTGGAAAGATACAAAGCTGTTGATTCTCCCGGTCTAATTCCTAAAATAAATCCGCCTGATCTCTGAAGGTTTTTAGCGATTTCTTTGGGATCAAAGGTGATAGAAGTATAGAAATAAGTAAAGATAAAAACTAAAAAGAAGTAAAACAAAGCGTAAAGATAAATGTTAGAAAAAATTCTATTAACTATTTCTGATAATTTTAAAGAGACATCTTTAGAAAAAATAGCTGTTGCCTGAGAAATAAATTGAGGGAAAAGAAGAACTGAGATAGCAAAGATAATTGGAATTACTCCTGCCTGATTAACCTTTAAAGGAAGATAACTTTGAACCCCTCCGAACATCTTAATTCCTCTTACTCGACGAGCGTAAGTAACTGGTACTTTTCTTTCTCCTTCATTAATAAAGACCACTCCCGCAATTACTGCTATCGCAATTACTGCAAAAGCAATGTAGTTAACTAAATCAGCAGGATTAAAGGAAACAAAAAGCTGCTGAACAATAGCTGGTAAGCGGCTAACAATTCCTGCAAAAATAATTAAAGAAACACCATTACCAATTTTCTGCTCGCTAATTAAATCACCAATCCAAACCAAAACCATCGATCCAGCGCTAATAATTAAAGAATCCTTTAATAAACTCAGAGTATCAATCGGCGGCAAAACTTGTTGAGAAATAAGAATATTTAAAAACCCATAACTTTGAAGAAAAGAAAGAGGAACAGTTAAATATTTGGAGATCCGATTAAATTTAGCCCTTCCTACAGCTCCCTCTTCATAGTACATCTCTTTCAGTCGAGGAAAAATCATTGTCAGTAGTTGCATAATAATGGTTGCAGTAATGTAAGGACCCACCCCCAACATTGCAATTGAAAGATTAGCCAAACCTCCTCCCGAAAAAATATTCAAAAATCCTAATAACTGGTTATTAGCAAAAAAAGATTTTAATTTCGAAATATCAATATCAGGAATAGGAATTGCGGTAAGCAATCGAAAAATAATCAGCCAAACAAAAACAATCAAAATCCTTTTTCTCAGATCTTTAATTTTGAAAATTTGAATAATCTTAGACATATTCTATTTTAAAAATCTAACTCTAACTTACTTTACCCCCAGCTTTCAAAATGGCTTCTCGAGCTGCTCGGGAGCAAGAAATTCCCACAATTTCTTTAGCAGAAGTTATTTTCCCCTTATTAAGAATTTTAGCCAATTTTTCTTTTTTAGGAATAAGATTGTATTTCTTTAAAACATCTAAATTAATCACGATCTCTTTTATTTTATTAAGCTGATCAAGAGTAACTACTGCTGGTTTTGGTTTTTTAGGCTTATTTTTAAAACCTCTCTTTTTAGGAAAGCGGGCAACAATTTCCCGGCGATGAGGAAACAATTTTCTTCCAGCTCTCGCTTTTTGCCCCTTTTGGCCTCTTCCTGAATAAGTACCTCTCTTTCCTCCTCTTCCTACTCTTTTTATCTTTTTACTTTTAGTTTTTGGTTTTAATTGATGAAGTTGCATACTTTTAATTTAAAATAAATTTTAAGACTGAACTTCTTTACTAAAATGTTTAATTTTCTTTAAGGCTTCAATAGCTGCTAAAGCATTGGTTAATTTGTTTTTAGTTCTTCCTAAACACTTAGCCGAAGCATCTTTTATCCCTGCCATCAAAAGCACTGTTCTTACTGCTCCTCCTGCCTTTAAACCAGCACCCTTGGGAGCTGGTTTAATAAGAACTTTAGCCGCACTAAATTTTGCTTCCACCTCATGAGGAATAGTTGTCCCCTTTAAAGGAACAGTAAAAATATTTTTCTTGGCTTGATTTCTTGCTTTCTCTATCGCCAAAGAAACATCAGCTCCCTTAGCAATCCCCACTCCAACATTTCCCTTTTCATCTCCAATAATCAAAGTACACCGGAAAGAAAATCTTTTTCCTCCGGCTACTACTCTTGCGACTCTCCTTAAATCAATAGCCTTTTCTTTAAAACTTGATTTAGTATCAGCAGAAAATTTTTGTTTGTTGTTTCCTTTGGCAATCATATTTTTATCAAATTAAAGTCAATTAAATTTTTATTCCATTCTTTCTCAAATTTTCAGCTATTTTTTTAATCACTCCGTGAAATTTATACCGACCTCTGTCAAAAACTGCTTTTTCTATCTGTCGCGATTTTAAATCATTGGCTATTGTTTCCGCCAATTTTTCCAGAGCTTGCTCTTTTTTCAAAGAATGCTTCTTTTCTATTAATCTCAAAGAGCTGCTGGTAATTGTTTTTCCTAAAGTGTCATCAATAGCTTGAATGAAAATATCACGATTACTCTTAAAAACAGAAATCCTTGGCTTTTCAGCTGTCCCGGAAATTTTTGCTCTCACTCTTCTTTCCCTTCTTTCTCTTATTTTATTTAAAACTTTTCTTTTATTCATACTTGAAAATGCCTTTAATCAATAAATACTTTTTTACTTAGCTGCTGCTCCTGCTTTCTTACCTGCCTTTCTTCTAATTATCTCGCCTTTGTAACGAATACCCTTGCCTAAGTAAGGTTCTGGTTTCTTCTGCTTGCGAATGTTGGCAGCTACTTGACCCACTAGTTGTTTATCAATCCCGGAAACAGTTATTTCGTTTTTTTCTACCTTTATATCAATTCCCTCAGGAATAGGCAATCTTACCGGATGAGAAAGACCTATTTTCAGCACCAATTCTTTTCCTTCCACCGAAGCCTTATAGCCTACTCCTTCAATTTCCAAAACCTTAGAAAAACCATTAGTAACTCCCTCCAAAGAATTTCTTAACAAAGACCACATTGTTCCTAAATTCATTTTCGTTTGCTTTAAGGAATTGATTGCTTGAAGAAAAATCTGATCTCCTGTAATAGTTATCTCCACCCCATCTAATTTAGGAATTAAAAGAGATCCTTTAGGACCGTCAACTTTAACTGCGTGATCTTGAAAATCCACTGTAACCTGCGCCGGGATATTTAAGGGTTTTTTTGCTAATCTTGACATATTTTTCTAAAACTACTTTAAAAATTAACAAAACTCTTGTCTTAATTACCAAATCTCAAAAAGAACTTGACCCCCTATTTTTTTCTTTCTTGCTTCCTTATCCGTCATAATTCCTTGAGAAGTAGAAAGAATTGCCAATCCAAATCCTTGCCTAACCGGCTTAAGCATTTTGTAGCTTTTATAAATTCTTCTGGAAGGAAGGCTAACAAATCTAAAACCGGCAATAGCGCCCTTTTTATTCTTATAAGAAAGAAAAATTTCCAAAAATCTTTTGGTTCCTCTTCCCTTCTTTTCTACACTGGCAATAAAACCATTTTCCGCTAATAAAGAAGCAATCTTCTCATCCATTTTGGAAAATGGGAATTTTATCTTTTCCTTTCCTGCCATTTGAGCATTCTTCAGTTGTGTTAAAAGATTTATATACATAGTAATTAAAATTACCAAGAAGCTTTTTTAATTCCCGGAATTTCTCCTCTGGAAGCCATCTCCCGAAAACAAATACGACACAGATCGAAATCTCTCAAATAACCCCTTTTCCTTCCACAACGAAAACACCTTCTTACAATTCGAGTCGAGTATTTTGGTTTCTTTTTAGCCCGAGCAATAACTGATTTTTTAGCCATAATTTAAATAAAACTATTTTTTAAAAACAAATCCTAATTTTTTATATAACTCAATTGCCTCTTCCCTTTTTCTAGCATTAACCGTTATCGTTACCTGCAATCCAAAATCAACCCAAGAAGTATCCTGATCAATTTCCGGAAAAACTACTTGTTCTTTAAAACCAAGATTGAGATTACCTTTACTATCAACATTTTTCAAGTTGATTCCCTTAAAATCTCTTACTCGGGGAAGGGCAATTTTGATTAATCTTTCAACAAAATCATACATCCTTTTTCCTCTTAAAGTCACTTTTAATCCCACTATTTGACCTTCTCTTAACTTAAATCCGGCGATTGATTTTTTTGCCTTGCAAATAGCTGGCTTTTGACCACAAATTAGAGAAATCTCCTTCATTACCTCAGGAAGAATCTTATCAGTAAAATTAGGATTTTGACTTAACCGCCCAATTCCCGTATTAACCACCACTTTTTCCAAACGCGGAACTAAGTGGATATTTTTTAATCCCAACTCATCTTTCAATTCTAACCTTATCTTTTTATTGTATTTTTCCATTAAAGTTTCCATAAAAGCTATCTTAAATACTTATAACTTAGACCGTTGCTTTGCACTTTTTACAATAGCGAGTTTTTTCATTGTCTTTAATTAAATAGCCCACCCGCGTTGCTTGCCCACAAGATGAGCAAACCAACATCACCTTGGAAACATCAAGAGGACGAGAAATGAGAATAATTTCTCCTTTCTCCCCCACTCTTTTTGGGCGAACATGCTTTTTGTATTGATTAATTCCTTCCACTAAAACTTTATTTTGGGAAGGAAAGGCTTTGATGATCTTTCCTGTCTTTCCTTTATCTTTTCCAGCAATCACTTTAACAATGTCTCCTTTTTTTAACTTCATAATATCTAATCGAAAAATAACTTTTTAAAATTAAACTACCTCTTGAGCCATAGTAAATATCTTTTCGAATCCTTTTTCTCGGATTTCTCGGGGAATTGGACCAAAAATTCTAGTTGCTCGAGGTTCTTTTTTATTATCAATAATCACTGCCGCATTCTCATCAAAGCGGATATAAGAGCCATCTTTTCTTCGAAAGGCTTTTCTTTGTCTGACAATTACTGCCTTTACCTTGTCTTTTTTGGCAATAGGTTTTCTGGGTTCTGCTACCTGAACAGAAGCAACAATAATATCGCCAATTTGAGCGTAGCGTCTTCTGGTTCCTCCTAAAATTCGAAAACAGCGAATAATTTTCGCCCCAGAATTATCAGCCACTTTTAAAATAGAACGTTCTTGAATCATACTTTTTCTTTAAAACAAATGATTTTTCTAAACTTAATAATTTAATAATATCTTCTATTCATTTAATAACTGAGGAATATCCGCATTCTTTTCTTCGCCACCAAGAGAACTTTCTAGCTCCGCTTTTAAACTAACCTCTTTTCCATTCTTTGCTTCCTTTCTTTTAACCAACCCAACAATCCTCCATCTTTTTTCTTTTGAAAGAGGACGGGTTTCTTCGATTATTACCACATCCCCCACTTTAAACTCATTTTTTTCATCGTGAGCCTTAAATCTCGAGCTCACTTTATAAAATTTCTGATAGAGAGGATGTTTCTTTAAGCGAGTTACCAACACTACTCGTGTTTTATTCATTTTGTCAGAGACCACCTCTCCCATCAGTCTTCTTTTTTTAACAACTTTTTTGTTAGCCATGTTTCTTCTTCTCATTAATTATTGTCATTATCACCGCAATTTCTTTTCTGATTCGTCGGATATCCTTAATACTTGCTGTCTTTCCTGATTTCAAATCAAATCTTAGTTTTTCCAACTTCTCTTTCAAATCCATCACCATCGTTTCCAATTCTTTCACTTCTTTTGTTCTTAATTCTTTAAGTTTATCAGCTTTCATAGGAATTTTATTAGAATATCCTTACTTATGCCTTAAAGTCAATCAAATTATAATGACTCTTTTTCAACAATTCGTGTTTTTAAGGGTAATTTGTGAGCCGCTCTTCTTAAGGCTTCTCTGGCTTGCTCTGGAGAAACTCCATCAATTTCGAAAATAATTCTTCCCGGTTTCACTGGAAAAACATAATGATCAACCGCTCCTTTTCCTCCACCCATTGTTAATTCGGGAGGCCTTTTAGTGATTGGTTTATCAGGAAAAATTCTAATCCACAGCTTACCTCCTCTTTTAGTAAAATGAGAAATTGCTTTTCTGGCAGCTTCAATTTGTTTGGAGTCAACATAAGCTGCTGATAAAGCCTGAAGCCCAAAACTTCCAAAATGAATTTGGGTCCCGCGGGTTTCTTTCATTCTCTTTCTTGATCTTCCTTTCTGCCATTTGCGATGTTTTGTTTTCTTAGGTTGAAGCATACAGTAAAAAACTTATTTGATTTGATTTTGATTTTTTAAAATCTCACCTTTGTAAATCCAGACTTTTATTCCTACCGTTCCATAAGTCGTAAAAGCAGTCGCTTCTCCATAATCAATATCAGCTCTTAAGGTTTGCAAAGGCAAACTTCCAGCTGCAAACCATTCCGAACGTGAAATTTCTGCGCCATCTAGCCGACCAGAAACTTTTATCTTAGCTCCTTTTACTTCTCTGCTTTGCATTATTTTTTCCAAATATTTTTTAGCTGTTTTTCGAAAAGGCATTCTTTTTTCTATATCCCAAGCAATATTTTGAGCAATAATTTGAGCAGAAGCTTCATATCTTTTTACTTCTTCTACGCTTAAATTAATAACTGCCTTTTCTTTAATCCCCGCCTTCTTTCTAAAAAGATTGATTTCCTTACTAATCAATTCTGTTAATTCTTCTACCCCTTTTCCTCCTCTTCCAATAATTAATCCGGGGCGTGCAGCCTTAATGAGAATCTTGTAGTTATTAGCTGTTTTTTCAATGTTTATCGAATCTAACCCCGCCATTTCTATTTTCTGGCGAATAATTTGACGAATCAAAAAATCTTCAAAAAGGCCTCTCCCAAACTTAAAGTTTTTGGGGAACCATTTTGATTTCCAATCTTTGGTAATTCCCAGTCTGAGTAATGTTGGTTTTATCTTTTGTCCCATAATTTTTTATAAAAAGGCAATAAAAAGATAATAAATTTTTTCTACTTATTCAATAAATAAACTAAATCGACTTTCTTCTAAACATTCTCTTCAAAAATCCTTTCTGATCCTTTTTTTGCTCGCCCTTTAATTTCTCTTCTCTTATTTCTAATTTCTTTTCTTCCTTCTTTTTCTCTGATTCTTGAGCTTGATGCTCAGCTTTTTCAGAACTTGCTTTTTCTTTCTTTTTGGCGGGTTTTTTGGTTTCGATAACAAATTTTGGCTCCAATTCTTTCTCTGCTTCGGTCAAAGCAATAAAAACATGACTAGTAATCTTATGAATAGGAGTAGCTCTTCCTTGAGCTCTGGGCATCCATCTCTTTAAAATTGGTCCTTTATCAACCTTAATCTCTTTAACTACTAATCTCTCAACTTTCAAGTTTTTGCTCTTGGCGTTTTCTATCGCTGATTTAAGAAGTTTTAAAAGAGGTTCGGCTGCTCGACGGGGAGAAAGAGAAAGCTGAGCCAAAGCCTGATTAGCCGGCATTTTCTTTATTAAATTAGCAACTAACCTCACCTTCCGAGGAGCAATCCTTAAATATCTTAATCTTGCTGTGGCAAGATTTTCATTTTTTTCAGCAACGCTAACTTTTGAATTTTCTTTCATAAACCCAAATAAAAATTAAATTAACTTTAAATCATTATTTAGCTGCTGTGGGACTAGCTGCCTTTTTCTCCAATTCTCTCTGCATCTTTCCTCCATGCTTAATAAACTTTCTGGTTGGAGAAAATTCCCCTAATCGATGTCCGACCATTTCTTCGGTTACTTTTACTGGAATAAAATCCTTGCCGTTATGAACAAGAAAAGTATAGCCTACCATTTCTGGGGCAATCATTGAATCTCTCGCCCAAGTCTTAATCGGGCCATCATCAGGCTTTTGTCTAAGAACTTTCTTTAAAAGCTTAGGATCAATATAGGGACCTTTTTTTAAACTTCGTGACATATAACAAACTTATTATCTCAATTTTAATGACAATATTAAACTACTTTCTGCTCTTCTTTACCCTTCGAGCTACGATTAATTTAGTCGACCATTTCTTCTTATTTCTGGTTTTATGTCCACCCGTCACCTTGCCCCACAAAGTTTTAGGTCTTCTTGTTCCTCTTCTTTGTCGGCCTTCTCCACCTCCGTAGGGATGATCAACTGGATTCATCGCTGATCCCCTTACCGTTGGCCGAATTCCCAACCAGCGAGAGCGACCAGCTTTTCCTAAATTAACTAGTGAATGATCAACATTAGAAACTTGACCAATAGAAGCAAATCCATCCCAGAGCACCTTTCTTATTTCTCCGGAAGGCATTTTTAAAGTGGTGTAACCATTATCATGAGCTAGTATTTCCGCATAAGAACCAGCTGAGCGGGCTAATTTTCCTCCTCCTCTCGGAACAATTTCAATATTATGAACTTGATAACCAACTGGAATGTTTTTTAAAAGCATTCGATTGCCTTTTTTCAAAGGAGCTTTCTGAGAAGTAACAATCGTCATTCCCACCTTCGCAGATTGAAAAGCGAGAATATAGCTTCTTTTTCCATTCTGATAAAGAATTCTAGCGATAAAAGCAGTTCGGTAAGGATCATATTCCAAGGCTTCAATTTTAGCAGGAACATCTAAAATGTTTTGCTTAAAATCAACCATTCGATAAAGTTTTTTATTCCCTCCACCCTGATGACGAACGGTGATTCGGCCTTGATTGTTGCGTCCGGAATGACTTTTAAGTCTTTTGGTTAGGCTCTTTAAGGGCCCTTCCTTAGAAAGCTCTTTCATTTCTACCACTGTCATATGCCGGCGCGATGGAGTTGTAGGTGAATATTTCTTCATAAAAACAAAATTTGCTTAATTTTTTACATTTTTTACTTATTGCCGCCAATTTCTATTTTTTGGCCTTTTCTTAAAGTAACAATAATCTTCTTTAATCCTAACTTTTCTCCCCTTATCCCTCGAAAATAGCGAGGTTTTGGCTTTTGTCTTAAAGAAGAAACTTTCGTGACTTTAACTGAATACAATCTCTCAATTTGTTTTTTAGCTTCTGTTTTATTTACATCTCGAGGAACTAAAAAAACATACTTTCCCTCTTCCGTCAGAGATAAAGTTTTTTCAGTAATTAACGGGCGATCAAGAATGAGCCTCTCCCCTATTAAAACTTTAAATTGAGAGGTTTGATCTCCTTGGGTTTTTCCTTCCTTTTCTTCTTTCTTCTCTTCCTTCTTTTCTTCTTTTTTCTTCCTAAAAATAGACATAGAAAAGAAAAATTATTTCCTTAACTTGTAATGATTAATTATCTCTTCAACGGCTTCTTTTTCTAAAATAATTTTCTTGGGTTTGAGTAGATCATACACATTTAAAGAAAGTGGTGACAAACAATCAAAACGAGGAATATTTTTCAAAGCTTTTTCCTTTTCTTTATTAGAGGTTCCTAAAATAAAGAGATGAGGACTTCTAAAATCAGCAATTTTTTCAACTGCTTTTTTAGCTTCTTTGGTTTTTAAATTTCCACTCCAATTCAGCGAATCAACGATTAAAACATCTCCTTCTAGATATTTTTTTGAGAGAACAGAAAAAATTGCTCCTCTTTTCATTTTCTTGGGAATCTCTTTCTCAAACTTTTTTTCTTTAGTGGGACCATGAGTAACTCCTCCTCCCTTCCACAAAGGAGAACGAATAGATCCGTGACGCGCCCTTCCGGTTCCTTTTTGCCTCCAAGGTTTTTTTCCTCCTCCGCTTACTTCTCCTCTCCCCTTAGCATGAGCTACTGGAGAGCGACTGTTGGCTTGTTGGGCTACTAATACCTGATGAACTAAATCCGGATTCCATTTAGCATTAAAAACAAAATCTGGCACTTTCAAAGTGTCTACCTTTTCCTTATTCAAATTGTAAACGGTTACTTCCATGTTAATCTAAATTACCAAATATCAATTAAACTTTCTGAATCAATAAAATATTCTTTTTATTCCCTGGCAAGGGCCCTTTTATCAATAAAAGATTATTTTCTTTGTCGACCCCCACCACTTCACTTTTTATAGTTACTCTTTCATTGCCCATTCTTCCAGCCATTTTTCTTCCTTTGATTACCCTTTGAGGAGCGGTTGGTCCTAATGATCCGGGCGCTCTCAATCTATTTTTTTGACCGTGAGTTTTGGGACCACCATGAAAACCATGTCTTTTAACTACTCCTTGAAAACCTCTACCCTTTTCATATCCGATTACTTTTACCTTATCTCCCTGATTAAAAACCGAAACATCGATTTTGTCTCCAACATTGTAACTTATTTCTGACTGGGTTGGTTTAAACTCCCTTAAAAATCGAAAATTTCCCAAATCTTTTAGATGCCCTTTTAGAGGTTTAGAAAGCTTTTTCTTGGAAGGATCATATCCTACTTGAAAAGCTTGATAGCCATCTTTTTCTTCTGTTTTAATCTGAGTAACCACTACCGGCCCAGCCTGAACTACGGTTACCGGGATAACCTTTCCTTCTTCATTCCAGATCTGACTCATACCGACTTTTCTTCCTATAAGAAACATAAAAAAACTTTAATTTATTTAATGACTAAATATCACTAAAACAGCCAAGGTCTCTACACCTCGGCTGTCTTTTTTGTTTTTAACCTTTAGTGTAAGAGCAAATTAAGGTTAGCAAAAATAAAGATTAGTGTCAATATTTCAGAGAGAAAAGAGCTTGTTTTGTTTCTCTTTTTTTCAATTTGATTATTTATTTAAGTTAATTAGTTAATTAAATAATAATTGCTTTTCAAAAAATTTAAAGATCTAAATAAAAAAGAAGCCTCGGTTTATGAGGCTTCTTTTTGATTGAAAAATATTTTTCCCAGTCAACTAAATTATTTTTATTTCCACTTCCACTCCTGAAGGCAAATTAAGATTAGAAAGAGACTCAATTATTTTTTGTTCCGGATTCAAGATTTCTACCAAGCGCTTATGAACTCGAATTTCAAACTGATCTCGAGAATTCTTGTGAACAAAGGTAGAACGATTAACGGTGTACCTTCTTATTTCGGTGGGCAAAGGAATAGGTCCCACAATTTCAGCGCCATTTCTTTTGGCGTTCTCAATTATTTGCTTGGTAGAAGAATCAATCAAGCGGTGATCGTAAGATTTAATCTTTAAGCGAATTTTACTTTTTTCAATGTTCTTGCGATTCATATCTTCCTTCTTGAGATTTTTCTCTTAATTTGCCTTTTTGTTTTAAATTTACTTAATCTTAACTTAACTTAACTACTTAATAATTTTAGTAATCGAACCTGCACCAACCGTTTTTCCTCCCTCACGAATAGCAAATCTTTGCTTCTCTTCCAAAGCTACTGGTGCAATTAACTGAACTTTCAAAGTAATAGTATCCCCCGGCATTACCATCTCTACTCCTTCTGGCAAAATAACTTCACCAGTAACATCAGTAGTTCTGAAATAAAATTGAGGTTTATAACCCTTAAAGAAAGGAGTATGACGACCACCTTCCTCCTTGGTTAAAACATAAACCTGAGCCTCAAATTCGGTGTGAGGAGTAATGCTGCCGGGTTTGGCAACTACCTGCCCTCTTTCTACATCTTCCTTTTTAAGACCACGAAGCAAAATACCGATGTTATCTCCCGCTCTTCCTTCATCCAAAACTTTATTAAACATTTCAATACCAGTAACAACGGTTTTTTGAGTTTCTCTTAAACCAACAATTTCTACCTCTTCGTTGACTTTAATCACACCTCTTTCTACCTTTCCAGTAACCACTGTTCCCCGACCTTCAATTGAGAAGATATCTTCAATCGGCATTAAGAAAGGTTTATCGATTTCTCTTACTGGCTCAGGAATATATTCATCTAAAGCTTTAACCAATTCCAAAATCGGTTTAGCTGCCTCATCATCTGCTGAAGTTGCCTCCAAAGCCTTCAGAGCTGAACCCCTAATCACTGGAACTTCATCTCCCGGAAACTCATACTTTTTCAAAAGCTCCCTTACCTCTGATTCCACCAAATCAATCAAATCTGGATCAGAAACCTGATCAATTTTATTAAGAAAAACTACAATCCTTGGAACGCCGACTTGTCTAGCCAAAAGAATGTGTTCTCGGGTTTGAGGCATTGGACCATCAGTGGCTGCAACTACCAAAATCGCTCCGTCCATCTGAGCTGCTCCAGTGATCATATTCTTAATGTAGTCAGCATGCCCCGGAGCATCGATATGAGCATAATGTCTTTTTTCTGACTCATACTCAGAGTGGTGAAGAGCAATGGTAATTCCTCGCGCTTTTTCTTCGGGCGCGTTATCAATTTGATCAACTGTCTCTTCTTTATTAATTAAACCTTTCAGCCTCAAAACGTGAGTAATCGCCGCTGTTAAGGTGGTTTTTCCATGATCAACATGGCCGATTGTTCCAACGTTAACATGAGGCTTTGTTCTTTCGAATTTTGCTTTTTCTGCCATAGTTTTTCTTATTATTATTAATTATAAATAATGTTAATTAATGACCTAAAATTTAGTCGCTAAGTGCTTATTTCTAGACAAAAATAATCCTACACAGGGATGCTGTTAATGTCAATACCTTCTTCTTCTTTTTGAGTTAATTCAACTTTTTGTTTAAGAGATTCTAGATCTTTTTTTTCTTTTATAATTTCCTGAAACTTTTCCCATTTCAAAACAACAAATAACGGACGCCCATTTTGAGAGATGGTACAAGCATCTTCCTTTTCTAAGAAATTTTTGATTTTTGAAAAAAGCGACGACATTTTAATTATTAACTATTTAATTACTTGTAGCCTAGCTTTAAAAATTAAGCCACAAACTCCACCTTACTCATCTGAGCTCCGTCTCCCTTTCTCTTTTTAGCCAGGTGAGTGATTGTTAGGTATCCTCCTCTTCTTTCTAAAAAGCGGGGAGCAATTTCGTAATAAAGCTTTTGGGCTGATTTTTTCGGAAGTTTAGAAAGAAGAATTCTGAGAGAAGATAAATTTTGCTTTTTAGCCAGAGTAACTAATTTTTCAGCCTGACTTTTAAGAGTTTTAGCTCGAGCGGTAGTGGTAACAATTTTCTCATTTAAAATCAAGCTATTAAGTAAGCTCTTTAAAAAAGCCTTTCTTTGCCCTTTCTTTCTTCCAAATTTTCTTCCTTTTTTTAAATGTCTCATAATTTCACCAAAAAATTAAAATGACTATTTAGCTATTTAGTTACTTTTTTGCTTTCTTTGATTGTGAAGAAGATTCACTTTTTTTCTCAGAAGAGATTTCCTTTACTTCAACACCCAAAACTATCTCTATATGATCCTTAAAAATACTAGCGGCCTTATGCAGAGCTTGAGAAGGAGTAATAGTTTTATCAGTTTCGATTGTCAAAATTAAGCGATTATAATCAGTTCTTTCTCCTACTCTCATATTCTCCACCTCAAAGCCCACATTCACCACTGGAGAAAAAAGAGCATCGATTGCAATTGAACCAATAGGAAGCTTTTCGGTTTTTCTTGTTTCCACTGGTGAGTAACCCAAACCTTTTTCTACTACCATCTCCATTTCTAACTCAGCGCTTTTAGAAGTAAGAGTAGCAATATGAACTTCAGGATTAACCACCTCTACCTCAGAAGTAGTTTTAATATCAGCCGCCGTCACCTCTCCTTCTCCCTTCTTTTTCAAAGTTACTGTTTGGGGCTCATTAGAAAAAATTCTAAACCTTACCCTCTTAAGATTAAGAGTTATATCTACTATATCTTCCAACACTCCCGGTAAAGTAGAAAATTCGTGCTTAACTCCCTTTATTTTTACCTGAGTAATAGCTGCTCCCGGTAAAGAAGAAAGTAAAATTCTTCTTAAAGAATTACCCAAGGTCATTCCGTATCCCCGATAAAGACCCGAGATTTCAAAAACTCCTTTATTTTCTGTTTCAGAAAGAGTTTTAATGCTAACGTTTTTACTTAAAAGAGTGTAGTCCATATTTTTACAAATTACTAAAAATTAGACCTTTATATTTAATGTCTAAAAAATTAAAAATTACCTCGAATAGTAATCGACCACTAAGTTAATGTTGAAAGGAAGTTCTAAAGGAGGATTAGCTTTAATCGTTCCCTCCAATTTTTCTGCATCCAAAACAAACCAATCGCTCTTTTGATTTTTTAAGGTATTTTTCAAATCCTTGAAAAGAGGATGATCCTTCATTTTTTCTCTTACTTTAATCACATCTCCTACTTTTACTTGATAAGAAGGAACAGTCACCTTCCTGCTATTG
Source organism: Candidatus Parcubacteria bacterium (assembly GCA_025999395.1). Classification (GTDB taxonomy): domain Bacteria; phylum Patescibacteriota; class Minisyncoccia; order UBA6257; family JAGOQP01; genus KatS3mg098. The sequence goes on along the minus strand of AP024682.1, from coordinate 378,271 downwards.
ACCAAAAAATGCCCGTGACTTACCAGTTGTCTTGCCATAATAATTGAGGGAGCCAACCCCATTCTGAAAACAATGTTATCCAATCTCATTTCTAATTTTTTGCCGATAAAATCTAAAGCCGATTCTCTGGCAGCAGAAGCTTTTTTAAAGATATTTTTCATTTGTCTCTCGGTTAAACCGTAAGTGAATTTAATTTTTTGCTTCTCCATCAACTGAAGCTTAAATTCCGAAGCTGATCGAGAAAACTTTTTTCCGTGCATTCCCGGTCGATAAGGACGGCGTACCAAAGCACATTTGGGAGAATTGCAGCGAAAAGCTTTCAAGCCCAATTTAACTCCTAACGCTCTTTCTTTTTTTTCTTTGGATTTAAGCAATCTCATACTTTAAAAATTTCTTACAAAATAAAATCTAAAATAATTAAACTCTTCTTACTTTTGGCGGTCGAGGACCATTATGAGGAATGGGGGTAGCATCTTTAAGGGAAACAATATTTATCCCTTGAGCGGCAATAGTACGGATAGCAGAATCGCGACCACTTCCTACTCCCTTGACAATAATTTCGACGTTTGCCAAACCAGTCTTTTTAACCTTTTCCAAAACTGCTGCTGCTACTTTTGAAGCAGCAAAAGGAGTAGCTTTTTTAGGTCCAGAAAAACCCAAACTTCCTGAGGAAGCCCAAGCCAGAACATTACCATTTTTATCGGTGACAGTAATAATAGTATTATTATAGGTAGCATTAATATAAATTCTGCCGTTTTCAATTTTTTTTGAAGGAACCGCCCCTCCTTTACCAGCAGTTTCTCCAATTTTTTCTTCCCAAGGAATCGATTCTTCTACTTTGGAAACAACTTTTTTCTTTCCCATATTAATAGAATGATCTTATTAATGATTTAATTACTTTACTTGAGCTCAACTTTTCTCTTTCCACTGCCTGCAGTTTTTCTTACATTGCCTCTTACCGTTCGAGAATTGGTTTTGGTTCTCTGCCCACGAACCGGCAATCTTTTTATATGCCTAATTCCTCGATAGCAGGAAATGTTTTTTAAACGCTCAATATTACTTCTTACAATTTGTCGCAATTCCCCCTCAACTTTGCAATTTTTTTCGATGTACTCTTTAATTCGGTTAATTTCTTCGGGAGTTAATTCTTTTGTTTTTTTAGAGGAATCAACATTAGTTTCTTTTAAAATTTTTTCAGCCAAAGAAAGACCTATCCCATAAAAATGGGTTAAGGCAAAAACTATTTTCTTTTGATCGGGAAGATTTACTCCTAATAATCTCATAATTCAAAAATTAAATTTCTTATTCTAACCAAAAACAAAAGGCGCCGCCTTCTTATTTAATTACCCTTGTCTTTGTTTGTGTTTAACATTCTTTTTACAGATAACATACAGCTTTCCTTTTCTTCGAACAACTTTGCAATCCTTACATATTCTTCTCACTGAAGAGCGTACCTTCATAATTGTTCAAACTTAAAAATAAATTTCTCTCTAATTTTTTTAAACTCTTTTAACAATGATTCCTCTTTTTTTATCCGGACTCGGTCTAATAAGAACTTTGTCTCCCGGCGTTACCTTAATGTAGTTAATCCTCATTTTGCCGGAAAGATGACAAAGAAAAACACCTTCAGCGGTCTCTACTCTAAAAGTAGCTGAAGGCAAAGCTTCGATCACTTTCCCTTCTAAGAGATTAAACTTATCTTTTCCAGCCATTAACAAGAAAGATGATAAGAAAAATAAAGAAGAAAGTCAAGAAGAAAAATAAAAATTGCCTCTTAAAAACAACAGGAGCTACTCAACTATTATCTGAACTCGATTTTCCTTTTGAGGAACACTCTTTACCCAAAAAGGCCAAAAAGAAACATTCAACTTATCAATACCCGCTAAAGAAAGAATGTAAGATTTAAGTTCGGTTTCCTTTTTACCCAAAATCTCTTTCTTTAACTTATTAGCATCTAAAGGAGCAGCAAAGACAGTTTTATACTTCAAAGGAATTTCTGCTCTTCCTGCTTTCCAATCAACCAAAGGCTTTTGATATTCCAACTTCTCTTGAGTTTGGACATAATTTTGAGGAATGTTTTCTTCCCAAGCTATTTTCTTTAAAAGTTCAACTAAGTTTTCTTTCTTAAAAACAATTAAAGAAATTTGACCATCAACAAAAACCGAAAATTGACCGTTCTCATCTAAATTAGAATCGACCTCTTTTTTAAGAACCGCAAAATCATAAGCATTATCTAAATAAACTAAATCCTGAGGGAAGCTCATCAAAAGACTAGAAAGAAGAGCTTCCTTTAATTTTGTTTCTGCTTCTGCTTCTGCTTTCTCGGCGTCTTCTTCGGTAACAAAGGAAATTTCTCCTACCGCTCCTCCTTTCATTGGTTGAGTAGAATAGCCGTAAAATCCTTGATACTTCTGAGTTCCTTGAAAACCGGGAATAGTAAATTTACTTTGAGGACCAATGTTATAATCCGGACCTGCTTTATCCGCTATTACCTGAACATCAATAGAAGAGGGTTGAATTTTACCGTCAACTACTTTAGCCGGCGGAATAATTACATCTGAAACTAATCTAAATATTTTTCCATCCGCAGTTTGAAAACGAGTAGTAGCCACTAATTTTTGAGAGACGGGGCCAAAATTATTAACCACCGTAATTACTCCCCTCGCCTTACTTTCCCCCATTTTTTTCCCGCTGGGAGTAAACTTAAAAACTTGATTACCTTTTTTTACCAGAATTTCCCCCGGAATCTGTTTAGAGGCTAGATCAATTTGATTAATATTTTTGTTCACCACCACCGATCCTTCAAAAGACCAGGGGACTTTTTTACTAAAAACTCTTACTTCCACCTTAGGCAGAATAAAAAAAGCAACATAGATAACTCCTCCTCCTATTCCTAAAATAAGAACAAGTCTTAAAACTTTTTTCAAAACGCTTTTTTTACTTTTTTTTTCTTCTCCTTCAAAAGACTCAGTTTCTTTTAAAAAGCTATCATTTTTTAAATCAAATTCAGGGAAAACATCTTTCTTTTCAACAAAATTAACTTCTTCTGTTCTTTCCTTTTTTACTTTAGCTCGGTGAGTTCTTTTACCCGAGACAGGAACAATATCTAAAACTTTTACTATTTTCTTTTTTTTCATAGATTTTTAATCCCAAAATTTTTCTTTATTATAGCAAATCTATTCAATTTGTATATTATGAGGAATCAACCAGCGAATTAATTTGACAACCAAGCTATTAGCCAAACTTTTTCTAAAAACGTTTTCTAAAGAAAAACTTAAAAGAGATTGAAACACTAAATCCTCTTCTTTAAGGCAAGAATCCTTCTTAAAAGAAAAAAAGAGAGCTTCTTCTTTTACCAAAGAAGAAAAATATTTCTTTTCCCATTTATTTAAAAAGTTTGTTAGCTTTTCTGCGTAAAAATAATGCTTCTTAACTCCCAAACTTTTCTTTAGAGAAAAAACTGCATAATAAAAATTCTTTAATTCCTTTCTAATAATCTTTAAGAAATAATCCCTCACTTTTACAGAAAGTTCATTTCTTTCTAATCTTTTCATTATTTCTTCAAAAACTTCCCTATTAATACCCAAGAGATTATTAAAAACCTGATACAGATAGAAATAGCCAAAGTTTAGATGATCAAAAGAATAAATTTCTTTTTTATCAAAAAGAAAAACGGAGGTTTCTTTTTCTCTTAAGAAAAAAAGAAGAAAGGGTTGATTTTCTTTTTTAGGAGATTCAAAGAACTCTTTCAAGTAAAGAGAAGTAGCCAAAGTTATTCCTTCTTCAAAAAAACCAGCCAGCTGAGCACGACGAGGAAGAACTCTTGTAAGGTCAATAAAGAAAGATCTTTTTACAAAAGTTTGAAAAAGATTAACCTTAAAATCCCGCCCTTGAAAATCAGAGAGATTTTTCAAATCCTGAGGAATAGTTTTTGCGTCAATTTTTATGCCGCACACAAGATTATCTACCAATAAAATTTCGGCTTCTTCTATTTCTTTCTTTTTGACGATCTTTCTTTTTTGCTCTTCAATTAGCTTCCAAATATTTTGTAAAAAGAAGGAATTAATTTCTTCTGAAGTTAAAGGTTGGGAAGGGTTTTTTCTCTTAGTTTCCAGTAAAGAACATTGAGAATAACAATAAAGATGATAAAGATTAACTACCACTTTGTAAGGAAAAGGAAAGAAAAGAAAGAATAAAAAAAACTTGAAAAAGAGATTATTCTTAAAATTTTTTTCGTTTAAATCTTTAATAAGAATTTTTTTTCGAAAACATTGAAGATCAAAATCTTCTGATAAAAAAACTACTTTTTCCAAAAGTACCCCTTCCTCTTTAAAGCTAACAAAAAGAACCCTTTGTCTTTGTTTAAAGTTAGTTAAAAAAGTTTTGATTTTTTGAAAAACAGTTTTGATCATTTTTGCCTCAAATCTCTCTCAGGAATTTCAAATTAAAAAATAAACAATAAAAACTAAAACTCTACTGTGGCGCGAATTCTCCTCACTCCCTTTCCTACTGATTCTTCCTTTATTATTTTAAAGGAACCAATTTCCTTAGTAGAGTTAACATGAGGCCCTCCACAAAACTCAGCGCTTATTACTCCCCCACTTTTTTCTGAGCCGATAAAATAAACCTTAACAATATCGGGATATTTTTCTTTAAAAAAAGAAAGAGCAATTTTTTCCGCTTCTTTTTTGGGCATTTCTTTAAAATAAACAGGCAAATCTTTCTTTATTTGTTCATTGACTAAATCCTCTATCTTTTTTAACTCCTCTTCGGTTAATTTTCTGCCAAAATTAAAATCAAACCTTAATCTTTCCGGATTAATATCCGAACCCATTTGACGAATCTGATCTCCTAAAACCTTTCTTAAAGCCCATTGGAGAAGATGAGTAGCAGTATGAAGAGCTAAGACTTTCTTTAAATCTTCTTGAGTTTCTGCTTTCAATTCTCCAGTGTCCAAAATAAGTCCATGACCACCAAATTTTTTTTGAACGCCCGCTCGAGAAATCTCTTGGTGTTTTTTGAATTCTTCTTCAAAATCTTGAAAAGAAAGATTTTTCACCGCTTGAGGAGGAGCTAATTCTTTTATTAATTCAAAAGGCAATCCAAAAGTTTCATAAAGATAAAAAGCATCTTTTCCAGAAATGGTTTGATATTTAGTTAGTTCCTTTATTCCCCTACTGATAGCAGTTTCAAATTTAAAGAATTCTGTTTGCCAAACATTTATAATTTTTTCTTTATCCTTAACCTCCGGATAAATGTCTCCAAATAATTTTTTCACCTCCTCATAACCCAACTGAAAAATATCTTCGTGAATATCGTTCTTTACCTTAATTGCAATTATTCTTCTTAAAAGACGCCTTAAAACATAACCTGCTTCCTTATTAGAGGGCTCAACTCCATCAGCAATTAAAAAGATCGCCCCCCGAATATGATCCGCCAGCACTCTTAACTCTTTTAAAGAAAGAGAGGGAGCCATTTTCTTAATCACTTCTACTAAAGGCAAAAAAGCACTAGTTTCAAAAACGCTTTCTACCTTTTCTAAAACAGTTAACAATCTCTCATAACCAGCACCGGTATCAATTCCCGGATTTTCTAATTTCTTATATTCTCCACTCTTATTCTTATAAAACTCATTAAAAACAATATTCCACACTTCTACCCCTTTTCCTTGAAGGGCTTGATTTTCATCCGAAGCCACATAAATTTCAGTTGTTGGACCGCAAGGACCCTCGCTTCCTGTAGGCCCCCAGAAATTGTCCTCTCTTGAGCCTAATTTAATTCTCTCCTTAGGTAAACCAATTTCTTGAGACCAAATTTTAAAAGATTCCTCATCAAAAGGAATTTCCTTATCACCCCCAAAAACAGTAACAAAAATTTTTGCCGGGTCAATTTTTAAAACTTGAGTAACCAATTCAAACCCCCATCCGATTGCTGCTCTTTTAAAATAACCCTCCTTTCCAAAATTTTTGGGATCATCCTCCCCTACCGGCCCAAAAGAAAAATTTCCCAACATTTCAAAAAAGGTTAGATGAGTGTTATCTCCCACCTCTTCTATATCACTCGTTCGAAAACATTTTTGGATTGAAGCAGTGCGTGCTGAACCAAAATCAGAAAAAGGATTTAATTCTCCGGTATAATACCTTTTAAACTGCTGCATTCCCGCCGTTGTTAAAAGCACCGAAGGATCATCGGGAATTAAAGAGGAGGAAGGGACAATTGTATGCCCTCTTTCCTTAAAGAAATTTAAAAAATCTTCTCTTAATTTGTAAAAATACATAAGAATATTTTCTAGCTCAATATTCTTCTAAAGCCTTAGATTTCTCATGTTCTCTCATTCTTTCCAAAGCCTTTGCTTCAATTTGTCTGATCCGCTCCCGAGTAACTCCAAATTTCTTTCCTACTTCTTCTAAGGTGTGATTAACTCCATCTTCTAAACCAAACCTCATCGAAATTATTTCTCTTTCTCGCGGAGTAAGATCTTTCATAATTTCCAAAATTTTTTCCCGCAACAATGAGCGAGCCGTCACTTGATCCGGAGTTAAACTCTTTTCATCTTTAATAAATTCAGAAAGAGTGGAGCTTTCTTCGTCATCTCCCAGAGGAGATTCTAAAGAAAGAACTTCTTGAGAAATTTCTTGAATGTGGCGAATTTTTTCAACCGAAGTTTTCATCTCAATTGCAATCTCTTCGGCTAAGGGTTCTCTTCCTAACTCTTGAGCTAATCTTCTTTTAACTTGAGTGTATTTGGAAATAGTTTCTACCATATGTACTGGAATTCGAATAGTTCGCGACTGATCAGCTAAGGCACGAGTGATTGCTTGCCTAATCCACCAGGTAGCATAGGTGGAAAATTTAAAGCCTTTTCGATAATCGAATTTATCTACTGCTCGGGAAAGACCAATATTTCCTTCTTGAATTAAATCCAACAAGCTTAAATTAGCGCTTCGATTAACATAATGCTTGGCAATCGAAACCACTAAGCGAAGGTTAGCCTGAATCAATTTTTGGCGAGCTTCCTCATCGCCTTTTTCTGCTCTTTTAGCAAGTTCTTTTTCTTCCTGAGCGGTTAAAAGAGGAGTTTTTCCGATTGATTTAAGATACATTTGAACCGCATCCGGCAAATCTGTTGTTTCAAGTAGCTCGTCTATTTCGGAAGCTGATTTCTCTGGACTGGTGGTTGGTTCAATTAATTCTCCTACCTCAATAACCTTAATGTTATGATTCTCTAAGTGGCTGTAAACCTTTTCCAAAAACTCAACATCATTCTCAATATTAGGAAAGAAGGAGAGAATTTCTGAATCAGTAACAAAACCTCGGCTCTTTCCTCTTTCTATCAAGTCTGAAATAGCTTCTTCATCAAAGAAAGACTTTTTCTTGATGCTTGGTTCTTTTTTTTGATAACTCTTTTTTTCTTTCTTCGAATTTACTTTGTTTTTTTTCTGCAAGGCAAAGCCCGCCTTCTTTAAAGACTTTTTTTGTTTTGTCTTTGATTTCAAAGTCTTCTTTTGATTCTTCTTTTTAGCCTTATTTAAGGCGGATTTCTTTGGGCTCTTTTTTTTATTTTTGGCAAGATTTTTCTTTTTCATACTACCCTCTTAAAAAAGCAAAAACTAAAATGTTTAAAGTTAGCTAATTATAAATTTAGGAGAAAACAAAGTTAAAAACAAGAGGTTTTTTTCGAAAACCCAAAGACCTTCTTGTTTTCTTTATTGCTTAAGAATTATCTAACAATTTTGTTATTTGGTCAAATTCTTCCAGTAACTGCTTGAGAGCTTGTAAATCATTTTCCCGCTCTTTCTTTTGAATAGCCTCCAGCAAGGTTTTTCTTCTTTCCTTTAAAAATTCTCTCTTTAACTCTTTTAAGAGAAAATTGGTTTCAGAAAACAATTTTTCCTGACTTGTGTCTTGATACTTAAAAGAAACTTTCATTTCTAAAATATCTATCAGATGACTAAATTTTTCTGGCAAGGAAACTTTCTTTCCCTCTAACCAATCAAGCACCACTAAATAATCAGCAGGAAAATAATCTCGATATTCTTTAGCTAAACTTAAATTTCTTTTATCCGCTAAAATCAAGGTGATAATTTCTAAAGCTAAACTTTCCAAACGACTTAAAGGTTCCTTCTCTTCTTTTTCATTAGCTGACTGAGTTGAGGGTAAAGGAGAAGTTTTTTTCTTTTTCAGCAAGGCAAGCTCCTCCAAAAGAAAGGGTTCGCTAATTTTGGTTTTCTCGGCAATTTTTTTAATCCAGCGATTTTGCTCTAGAGGGCTAAGAAGTTTTGAAACTTTCTCTAAAATTAATCTTAATTCACTTTTAGAAGGAGAAGAAGGGTCTTTAATAAAAGTGGACAAATAAAATTCAAGCGCCGAAAAACTTTTTAAGTTTATTTCGTTTTTGATCTTTCCCGGATTTTGAGAAATAAACTCCGCGACATCTTTAGCAGAAACTAAAAAGACTTTTACCTCAAAGTCTAAACTGTTAGCTAAATCAATGGCTCTTTCGGTGGCTTTTTTGCCAGCTTCATCATTATCAAAACCAATAATTAACTTATCGCTTATCCTTTTTAAGGTTTTTAAATGTTCTAAGGTTAAGGCAGTTCCCGAAACAGCCACTGCATTTTTTATCCCCTCTTGCCAAAGAGCCAAAAAATCCATCTGGCCTTCTACCAAAAAACTTTCATTTTCCTTCTTAATAAAAGGCTTGGCTTTATGAAAACCGTAAAGAATCCGAGATTTATTAAAAATATTGGTTTCCGAAGTATTGATGTATTTACCAGCTTTTCCATCATCCCACTGAGGCAAAATTCTCCCTGAAAAACCAACTACCTTGCCAAAGTTATTGTAAAGAGGAAACATAATCCTTCCTCGAAATCGATCAGTGTAAGTCCCCCTTTCACCTTTAAAGATTAGTCCCGCCTTTTCAATATCTGAAGCCTCAAATCCTAAGTTTATTAAGTGAAGAGTTAAAGCCTCCGATTCCAAAGGAGCAAAGCCAATTTCAAATTCTTCAATTGTTTCTTTTTTTAAATTTCTTGAGGAAAGATAATCCCCGGCTTCCTTTGATAAAGAAAGTTGGTTAACAAAAAAGTTTTTGGCTGCTAAGTTAATTTCAAAAAGTACTCCAAACTCTTTTTGACTAGCAGGGCTAATTTTTTTTAGTTCCACTCCCGCTTTCTCGGCTAACATTTTTAAAGCTTCATAAAATTCAAGATTGTCGTATTTCATTACAAAGGAAAAAACATCCCCGCCTGTATTACAGGCACCAAAACAATGCCAGGTTTGCCTTTCTGGAGAAACAATAAAAGAAGGGGTTTTCTCTTTATGAAAAGGACAAAGAGCTTTAAAATTCTTTCCTGCCCGAGTTAAAGGGATTCTTTCCTGAATAACCTCAACGATATCCAGTTTTTCTTTTATTTCTTCGATCGGATCATTAGCCATAAAAATTTTAGAACCTTTAATTAAATTAAAACCCTTCTAATGGTCGGAGCTAATCTTACCAAAATTTCGTAAGGAAGAGTATTACAAGCTTGAGCTATTTTCTGAACAGAGTTTAGTTTTTCAACTTCATCAGAGTAAACCTCTATCCAATCATTTTCCTTTATTTGATTAATAGCCGGCGTTATTTCAATAGCAGTCATATTCATACTTATTCTTCCCCTTATTTTAAGAGGCTGATTTTCAAAATAAACAACCCCTTTATTACTTAAAGCCCAAGGGAGGCCCTCATAATAACCACAAGGCAAAATTCCTATCCAGCCGTTTTCGTCGGCTCTCCAGCTAAAATTATAACCTATTCCTTCACCTCTTTTTATCTCTTTAAAATTTATCACTCGTGCCCAAAAAGAAAGCGCCGGCTTTACTTTAAGCCTTGAATCTAAAGTAGTATCGATTCCATAAAAACCTATTCCTAAGCGAATTAAATTTCCCAAAGAGGGAGAAAGAAATTTAGTTCCTGCTGTTGCTGAAAAATGAAAAATTCCCTCTTCTCTGACTAAAGACTTAAAAATTTTTAAAGCCTCTTTCCAAAGTTGAATCTGTTTTAAAGTTTCCTTTTCATCTACATTATCCGCATCCGCTAAATGAGTCGCCAAACCTTCTATTTTAAGATTCTTATTCAAAGAAAGAATTCTTATTGCCTCTTCTAATTCTTCCAGCTTTACTCCTTGCCGTCTCATCCCTGTATCTACTTTAAGATGAATTGAGAGAGGAAAATTAATTTTAGAAGAAAAAAGTTTGGCATTGATGAGCGAGTTAATTAACAAAGTTGCTTTTTTAATCTTTTTTAAAAGAAAAAGATTATTTTCTAAAACATTTCCCAAAATTAAAAGCCTCTTTTTAACACCAGTATCTCTTAAAATTAAAGCTTCAAGTAAACTATCAACTACCAAATAACTAACCTCTTCTCTTTTATCCAAAAACGTTCCTATTTCTTTTAGCCCGTGACCGTAAGCATTGCTCTTTAAAACAACCGCTATCTGGCAGTAAGGAAAAAGTGATTTAAAAAAGTTTAGATTTTCTACTAATCTTTCCTTTTTAATTCTAATTTCAAGAAAGGTGTCACTAGTTTTTGAAACTTTTCTTTTCCAAGAACGAAGAAATTGAAGAAAACGCATAGTTTCTAAAAATCTTTACTAAGGGAATTATATCTAAAACAAAATCTAAAAAAAACGGGTGACTTGTGTCACCCGATGTGTGCTGATCTCTACCCACAAAGGGTAGAGAAGTCTCCTGAGGGAGTATCTTCTCCCTCTTTGTGGTGAGCGCGATTGCAGCGCTCACCGCAGCTGCATTGACCCCCTCCCACGAGGGGGTCAGAGATCCATCCCCTGCCCCCACACAGGGGGCAGGGATTCATTTTTTCCTCCCTCTCATCGGGGGAGGAATAACCATAAATGTATATGTACGACATAACCCACCTCCCTTTCTCGGGCAGAATTCTCTGCCCGGATTTAAAGAGAGATTCTTTCTCCTCAAATCCGGACAGAGAAACTTCTGCCATCTTTAACTAATATTTAGTTTTCAAGGTACTTAGTTTAGATAAAAATAAAACCGCCGACTTTTTAAAGCCGGCGGTTAAAAACAAATTTTGGAAAAACTAAGAAACCACCGGCTTTAGTCGGCGAATAATAATGACAAACAAAATCTCACTTACTAATCTCTTCCACCAACTCATAGTACTTTCATTTTAATCCCCAATAAAAATTTGTCAAGAATAAAGAAATAAAAACTACCCTCTTTCAACAAAAAGCGCTAAGTTTAAATTTAATTAAACCCTCGTCCACTTTCTTTTTTCTTCTAAATACTTGTCCTGTTCTTGCCTCTCCTGAAAATCAGAGATGTTTTTAGGATCTTTCACAATTCGCCAGTGATAAAAACCATCGCTTCCTAAAAAGATATCTACATCCTTCAAATCAACACCTTCTGGTAGTTTATCTATCCATTCCTGAAAAGAAGCGTTTGGATTTTTTCCTACTTTTCCTTCAACTTTTATTTCCTCTTCTTTTTCAAAAACTTCAAGCATCTCTTCCATATATATAATTATAGCGCTTTTAATTTTCAAAAAACCAAACAAAAACTTTTTGAAGTGTAATAATTAAGAGGTTGGGATGTCATCGACTTTAATTCTATAACTACATTATAAGAAATATCAGCTAATTTATAAAGCCGACTTTGTAGCAAGCTTTTTGTATGTTTTATCTCTGTCTTTATTTGTTGACAAAATCTCTCTTAACTACTTTGCAAAAATAAAAAACGGCTAAGGAAGAATTAAAACTGATGAATTGGACGGAGTTGAACTCACCCTAGCCCTCGAGACATCTTATTTACATCAAAACTTGTTAAACCACCTTTGCTAGTTACAGCTTTTCCGAATATTCAGTGATAACCCAATGTCCTTGCTCCTTCTGTACAACAATATGAACCGGAATCTTGGCTGCCGCTCCGCCATTAACAACTTCAACGCTTGTTATCTCAACTACATACCCATTAATTACATATTTTTCTCCCTCTTCTTTGGTTAACGATGTAATTTCTATTCGATCAGGCCAGGGACTCGAAACAATGCGGCCAGGAGCTTTTGATGGAGCATTCATCCACACTTTCAGTAAGGCAGGTGACACAAATTCTGAGTACTCTTTTTGTATCTCTTGGCTGACATCGGGTGACTGAAGAGAAACCATCTGAAGTCTTTTGCCAAAATTTTCCACCAAATGCCTAACCTGATTCACTTCAGCTGTCTTTTCCACCTCCACAATATTAACGGATTTTTGCTGAAAGTTAGAAACTAAAAATCGATAAGCAAAATAACTAAGCCCAACAACTATTAAGAAAATAACAATTAAAACTAATTTCCTGGACATACTAATTTTTCTATACTTTTAAAATTAAATATCGGTCTTTTGTTTACAATAAATCTTCAATCGAACCGCCCAATGCTTTAACGAATTTTGCCATGATTTAGAATCTTGGTTTATCAACTATTTTTTCAATCATAAGAAAATACAAATTTGGTTGGCGAAACATCAACAAATTCCTATCAGCAGCCATTATTGGGTAGAAACTACAATGAAGCGAACAAAATAATCGGGCACCTCCTCCCTTCCACTCTTAACACTTAAATCCACTTCCCCCTGTCCATCAAATTCATAGTAATAGGACCAACAGTCTGGAGTTGCTTCCCATGCTTCTCCGAGAGGTCCGCCATTGGAAATCCAACCTGCCGAAGCATTGCCACTGATTGTTTTAAAATGAAGATTATCTTCTTTATCAGGATATATATCTTTTGGAAGATTAATAAAAAGCCGTGTAGTTTCCACAACTTTCTGAGTGGAGTTATTCGGAATTGCGTGGCAGGCAGCAAGCTTTTGTTCAAAAGAAGGAAGATTTGTCTTTTCCACTGGTTCGAATGTTTGCAATGGATAACTTTGCAAAATCTGCTCAACCTCTTCCCAACCTTCCGGAAAAGCATAATTATAGCGAGCTGGAAGAGCGAATACATATTTAGAATTCCGTCTAAGCTCAGTGGGATTGATAGGCGCTGCACCGATATGAAATTTACCTTGTTCCAAGGAATTCCATTGGCTACTGGTAAAAACCATAATTGGAATGTCTTGTCGAGGATTTTGAGAAGTCCATTGAGGATGTCTAATAGAAATTGTGGGGCCTTCTTCAGTTATTATCTCGCCCTCTGGGCCAGCTGGAGCATAACCTTCCCATTTAGATGTTACAATGGAGTAGCCTTTCCAGCTTGACGGTAAAGTAAATTTAAAACCATACTGATTATTTACATATTCAACACTTATTGGGTTAGTAGGCGAAACCATTTCCAAATTCTTAGTAAAAACAAAATAACCAACTATACCCAGAAACACAATAACCCCGGCAACCAAAATAACGATTGTGAATTCTTTTTGATTCATTAGCTTGTTTAAAATTAATGATTTGACTTTTCCACTACTCTTAAAAAATTTCTGCTCTTTTAAAAATGTCAGTTCGAATTTCACTTTAAAAGACAAAAAATTAAATTTCTGCTTCAAAGTTGGCTGGAGCGCTCTTTGCGCCCTCGCAGAGAGTAAGCCAGCAACTAGCGGTGTCTTTTGGACAAAATTCGAACCTATTTTGAACAAAATCCTGATGCCGACTTCTGATTGTCGCCCTGCGGGCGACAATCCCGCCCCGCGTTTCCGCACGGCGTCCGCTTCGTTTCCGCCGAACAAAACAGAAAAATTTTCTAAACATTTATTTAATCGCGCCCCCGACAAAATTTTTTCTATTAAGGAAAAGAAAATTTTTCTGTTTTGACATTCTACTAACGCAGAATTGCGGAAACGCTTCCCACCCCCAGTCCCGCTTCGCGGGACAGCAGGCGGGCTATGGTAAAGCCTACGACAAAATCTCACTATCTTCAAGTAAATTCATCGCAAGACTACTTAGTCTTAAATATTCATAAGCACGGACAGGGTCATCTATTTTAGCATCTGAGGTATGGCTTTTTTCATTGCGGAATCGATCAATTGCCATGGTTAAGAACTTAACCGCGTCATTAAAATCTTGGTCAACATTTTGAGCAGCAGCACCCTTAATATGTAATTTTCCCTTACCAAATGCCTCTGAACCTGTCTCATACCCTGTCAATTTTCTTAATCTATCTCGTACAACCTTAAAACTCTTTTCAACTGCCTCCGCGTATGCCCCCTTTTGATACAAGTCAAAACATTTATTATATATTTCTTGGTGCAAATTATTTAACTGATTATCTATGGTATGGATTGTTTTAGTATTAAGTTTTGATTTTTTGTTCAAGTAGCCTTACTAATTTATTAACCAATCCGAAAAAATTATTTATCGCCTCATAAAAACTCTTAGCTTCAAGTGCTACTCCTTCATAATACAACCACGAAGCGATACAAATTCCTTGCCGCAAGGCTTCCGTATCTCTTGACATCATTGTTTTTGGCAACCCATCGTTTATAAATTCACCCTTTGTTTTGCCAAATTCAAAATTTTCTATTTGAGAAAATAATTCTTTTTCTTTTTCAGCGTGGGTGTCAAAATTAAAGACCGAAAGAGTTATTACTATTTCGTCTTTAAGCTGGATTGCCTCTTTTTTTAACTTCCCTAATTCTTTTTCAAAATCATCAGCTGAAAATTCATCACCAACTAATTCTTCAATTTTTTCTCGTACTTCTTCAGGCTGTTTTTCTTCCCATCCTTCAGGTATGCCATGTATTCCTCCCCATTCTCCACTAAATCTTTCATGTATTGATGGAATCTGAAAATCACGAAAGTACATACGGCCATGCCAACCAGCAAACGAACCGCTCCAAGAGCGCTCAATTCTTCTGCAGGCTTTCTTTAACTTATCAGCATTAACAACAATTTCTTCTAATCTGATTGTATATTTATCCCTAAATCCTTCTATTAGTTGTTTAATTTTTGTAAGTATCTCCTCCATATAACTTTCTAGAAATCTTTTATTTTTACTTCTTCCTGCTTCTGCTGGCGCGTTTTATAATATGGCCCGTTTCACTCATTACTCCAATTCCGGTGCCTTGTGTGGCGTCAAGAGCATTTTGTACATTCTTTTTGTTAACAGCTATATATCTGGCTTTAGACGATCTTATCACTTGATTTATACCTTGGCGTATTCCGTCTTTTTTAGTCTCAACTTCTATAACGCGATCAGGCAGTACAATATCTATGCCCTCATTAGATTTATATTCTGTGCCGAATTTTTTGGCAAGTTTTTTTGCAATTTCATCGTGTTTTGATGTAGCCATGGTTGGGTATAAATTAATTAGACTGATTGACTTTTTTAGATGTCTTGTTTATATTTAAAGTATAATCGAAAATAAATAGAAAGTCAATACTATGATTACAAAACGGCAAAAACAAGTCTTAGATTTTATAAAGTCCTTCAAAGAAAAAAGAGGTTACGCTCCCTCTATAGAAGAAATTAAAAAACATTTTCGACTTTCTTCAGTATCCACTATTCATCATCATCTCTTAAGACTCGAAAAAGAAGGATATATCAAAAGAGAAAAAAAACGAACCCAGGTCTATTGAAATAGTGGGAGAAAAGAAAGAGACAGTAGAAATTCCACTACTTGGCACTATTGCTGCTGGTCAACCAATTGAAGCAATAGAAGATCCTGAAATGATTGAGGTTCCCAAATCACAATTATCTAAATCAGGCGAACATTACGCTTTAAGGGTTCAAGGAGATAGCATGATTGACGAAGGAATTTACGATGGAGATATCGTAATAATTAGGAAACAACCAATTGCTGAAAATGGAGAAACGGTAGTGGCTCTAATAAATGATAATGAAGTTACACTCAAAAAGATTTATAGAGAAAAAAATGGTTTCCGGCTTCAACCAGCAAATCCAAAAATAAAACCGATTTTTACAAAAGAATTAATAATTCAAGGAAAAGTAATAAGTGTAATTAGAAGTTTTGGCGAGTTAAAAGAAAAAATAAAAGAAAAAGAGGAATTCACCGAGGCTACAATTAGGTATATGGAAGAAACAGATATAGAATATAGAAAATCTTTAGGGCAATATTTTACCCCAAGATCAATAAGAGAAGCACTCCTTAGTAAATTACCAACCAACATTAAAAACCCAAAAATACTAGATCCTGCTTGTGGAACAGGAGAATTTTTAATCACAGCAAAAAAATATTTCAAAAACCCTCAACTTTATGGATGGGATATAGACAAAAAACTAGTAAAGATCGCTAAAGAAGTAGTTCCTGAAGCAAAACTCAAACAGCTAGATGCTCTTTTAAACGAAGATTATGGTAAATATGACTTTGTAATTGGTAATCCGCCTTATTTTGAATTTACTCCTCCAGAAAATATAAGAAAAAAATTCGGGAGTATTATAAACGGTAGATTAAACATATTTAGCCTGTTCATTTGTCAGGGATTAAAATGGTTAAAAGAAGGAGGATATTTAGCTTATGTTGTTCCCCCTTCTATGAATAACGGAGCATACTTTTTAAAACTAAGAAAATTTATTGTAGAGAATTCCAATATTGAATATTTACATATTCTAGATGACCCTAAAATATTCCACGGGGCGCTACAATCAACAATGCTAATTATCCTTAAAAAAGGTAGAAACAAGGGAAACTATTTATTCAAAAAAAATGGAATTTTAATATTTAGCGAAAATCCAAAATTTCTAGAAAAAGCCTTCGAAAATAAATTAACACTATATGATCTCGGATATGAGGTAAAAACTGGCAGATTAGTCTGGAACCAAAATAAGCATTTATTGACAAACAACCCGGAAGAAGGAATCCCTTTAATATGGGCCCATAATATAACTCCAACAGGACTAAAATTTCCAATTATAGATAAAACAAAACCTCAATATGTAAAAAGAAAAGATTTTGATATTGGCCCTGCTATTGTTGTAAATAGAATCACAGGTTCAGTGAAAACAGCGACACTAAAAGCAGCTGTTATCCCTTCGGGAATGAAGTTTATTGCTGAAAACCATGTCAATGTTATTTTTCCTCCCTCTAAACAGGAACAACTTAAGATGGATTTCGGAAAAAATTTACCAAAAACAAACTTAACTCTTAAGGATATTGCTAAACAGCTTTCCTCGGAAGAGAAATTGAAAGTGGTAAGAAGTATTACAGGAAATACGCAGATCTCTAAAACTGAGCTAGAGAAATTATTCCCAATTGACCCAAATTAATAAGGATTAATAAATTTTGGAGTTAGATCAAAAATATTAAGGCACGGAGTTTTAATTCCTTGAGCAATATTTTTCCAATGTAAAACTATTTGTAATAAAGGTATATTTTTCTTTCCCTTTATTCCTACTAATTTACAGTGGGTAGTTCCGGAAGGAAAGATAATTTTAAAACCTGAAAACTCTTCGAGAACTTTTTTAATTTTCTCACCTGCGTTTTCTTGCCTTACAATAATTTTATCATTGTAAGAATTCCCATAATACACCAAAAGATCTTGAATTTCTTGAAAAAAATTATCTTTTTTTATTAGAGCCTGTAATTCTTCTTTTTTATGGATACCTAATGTAATTAAAATAAAAAATCTTTTAATCATTTCTTCTCTTTGCGGTTGTTTGCTAAGATAAACCAAATATTCTATTTTTTCTTTTTTATCTCTCTCGTGAATTTTATCGAGAATTTCTTTGGCTTTTCTACTTCCTTTTTGTTTTAAACCTCTTAAATACCTTGCTTTCTCCTCTCTTCTAATTATGGAATTTGAGATATTTAAAATCTTTTTTGGATATCTAGTAAAAAGGTCTAAATAACTATCAACCCACTCATTATGTTTTTTCTCCTTGCGAAATTTACTCCAACTTTTAACTTTGCCCACAAAAAGATAATTTTCTGTAAGCGCATCTTGACTGACATTTGCTTTAGTCCCCACACCTAATCTTGTGTCGCTCATTTTAACTTCAATAAAAATTTCTCTTTTATCAGAGGTAATTAATAATATATCTCCCGTATTATCATAACGATTACCTAAATGTTGTGCTTTTTTAATATTGGGAAAATCCTTTTTAATTCTTTCAGCAATAGCGATCGCATGTTTAAACCACCGATTTTGTTTATCTAAATCGGACACCTTCTGAGAATTAATAATCTTAACAATTATTTTCTCAGCCTCTTCGATTTGTTCTCTTTCATACTTACCCATATTGTGTGATTTAATTTTTATTCAATAAAATAATTTATGTCTTTTTTATAAATCTTTGCTAACTCTTTTAGTTCTGCTACATCAATTCTTCTTTCTCCTCTTTCTATTTTTGAAATATAAGACTGAGGCCTATTTAACTTTTTGGCGACCTCTGTCTGTTTTAAGCCAGCATCCTGCCTGGCTTTTTTAAGCCGTGCGAGGATCTTCTTATACTCTTTTGTATAAATTGACTTTGGCATATCTTTATTTTTATGGTATAACCTATTGTAGAATATCCCAAAATAGGTTATGATTATTTTTAGGGAGTTTTACTCTACCGCCCGCGCACGGTACGGGTGGGGCAAGGGCGAATATAAAAAATACCATAGCCCGCCTGCTGTCCCGCGAAGCGGGACTGGGGGTGGGAAGCGTTTCCGCAATTCTGCGTTAGTAGAATGTCAAAACAGAAAAATTTTCTTTTCCTTAATAGAAAAAATTTTGTCGGGGGCGCGATTAAATAAATGTTTAGAAAATTTTTCTGTTTTGTTCGGCGGAAACGAAGCGGACGCCGTGCGGAAACGCGGGGCGGGATTGTCGCCCGCAGGGCGACAATCAGAAGTCGGCATCAGGATTTTGTTCAAAATAGGTTCGAATTTTGTCCAAAAGACACCGCCAATATTCAATTTCAGAGTTTTTGAAGGTTCTTGCCTCGCCCTCGCTTCGCTCGGGCTCGGCAGAAACCACGATTTTATAGGGATTTTTGAAATCAAAAAACAATTTTTGCTCCAGAATTTGGAGGTTCGGTTCGCCGAAGGCGAACACCCCGCCCTTCCTGTTAAAAGGGCGGGGTTAACCAATCTTTTTTGTTCCGCCTTTGGCGGAACGCAAAGCGGCAATTTGTCCCGCGAAGCGGGACTAACTGTCCAAAAGCGATTATGAAAAAAGACAACAAAACAAGAAAATTTTTCATCTACGCCCGAAAATCAACCGATTCAGAAGATCGGCAAGTAAGGAGTATTCAGGACCAAATAGCGGAACTCAAAGAATTAGCGAAAAAAGAAAATCTGGAAATCGTTGATGTTCTCGTTGAAAAACAAACTGCCAAGAAGCCGGGAAGACCTGTTTTTGCAGAAATGCTAAAGAGAATTGAAGCGGGCGAAGCAGAAGGGATTTTGGCTTGGCATCCTGACCGTCTCGCTCGTAATTCTGTTGACGGCGGACAAATAATTTACCTTGTTGATACCGGAGTAATCAAAGAGCTAAAATTCCCGACTTTTTGGTTTGAAAACACGCCTCAAGGAAAGTTTATGTTGTCTATCGCTTTTGGGCAGTCAAAATACTATATTGACAATCTTTCGGAAAATATAAAGCGGGGACATCGCCAAAAACTAAAACAAGGTCTATGGCCTCAAATGGCGCCTCTTGGCTACTTCAACGACCCCAAGACAAAACAAATCTATATAGACAAAGAAAAAGCTCCTCTTATCAAAAAAGCCTTTAAGCTTTACGCCACCGGCAAATACGCTCTTAAAGAGATCCGAAAGATTGTCAACAATCTGGGATTGAGAGGAAGAAAAGGTAAATTACTTTCTGTTTCAAATTATCAATACCTTCTTCAAAATCCTTTTTACTACGGAGTGATGAGATACAACGGCGAATATTACGAAGGAAAGCACGAACCGATTATCGCAAAGAAACTTTTTGACCAAGTTCAGGAAGTGATGAGACAAAAAAGCAAACCAAAGACAAGAGAATTAAAGCCATACATTTACAGAGGAATGTTCCGTTGCGGAAAATGCGGTTGCTTTATCACCACCGAGACACAGAAAGGACACAATTATTTGCGTTGCACCAAAAGGAAAATCCCTTGTTCTCAAAGATATGTTCGCGAAGAAATAATCGCCGAGCAAATCAAAAAGGAGATTCAAAAAGTTTCTTTGCCCGATGATTGGGCTGATTGGATGATAAAAGAACTTGAAAAAGAAAAAGAACAAAAAGCCCAATCATCGTGCTTTTTTGCTCAAAAGATAGAAAACGAAATAAAAGCAATTGACGAAAAGTTAGACAAGCTGATGAACGCTTATCTTGAAAACGCTTTGTCTTTGGATGAATACAGAGAGGCCAAAAACAAACTCGTCAATCAAAAACAACTTTTGAAAGACAAACTGAAGGCTTTTGAGCAAAAAGGCAATAATCGGTTCGAACTCGCCGCCAAATTCATAAACTCCGTAAAACAAGCCGAAATTGTCACTTTGCAAGAAAATCCTGAGCAAAGCCGGGATTTTCTAAAAAAGATTGGTTCGAACTTTCTTTTGAGCGGGCAGAAATTGTTTTTTGATTTCAAAAATCCGTATAAAATCGTTGCTTTTGCCGAGCCCGAGCGAAGCGAGGGCGAGGCAAGAACCTTCAAAAACTCTGAAATTGAATATTGGCGGTGTGCATTTGAAAAAATCCGAACCGATTTCGCGACCGATTGGCTCGGCGGGCGGAATTCCCCCCGAACCCCCCTTCCGCCCGCCTCGCCCTGAAGCGGAAGCGAAAAGGACGATTTCAAGTTTTTCGCGGGCGTAGCCCACTAACAAAATCTTACAGATTTTGTTCTTTGGCGACAAATTCTTTTATTCTTCTTTCAAATACTGTTTCCAAGAATCTTTGAAATCCGCTTCTAAATCTCGGTTTTGCTTTGGAATCTGAATAATTACCACAAACAAAATTATCACCAAACTTATGTAATAAGTGTTTAAGTTTTCAGGCCAAAATTTTCCGATGACCAAAACAGAAGCCCACATAAGGACGCCCCAAATAATTGGTGCAATTAGAAATGTAGAAATCGGAATTGGTCTTTTCAATTTTCCTTCGCGCTCTAATTTTTTCGCTCTAGGCCAAGCCGAGAAAAGCGGATAAATAATTTGGCTAAATGCGAAAAGCCCGAAAACTAAACCGATAATAAAAATTACAATTCCCATATTAGTAGTTTAAATTATTTTTAATAATAACCTCATTTGGCAATTCTGTTTGACCTGCTATAGAGCGACAATCTACTGCTGAATGGCCTTTTAATAAATCAATGATTGAATTATCTAGTTTTTCTTTTTTATCCTTGTTTCGCAATTTGTTCACTACATATTCGTATAGAATTCCGACCGTAAGCGGAAGCAAAATAATATCGGGTCCGGCAGACATATAGAAGATATGACCAAAGCCATTGCCGCCGGAACGCTCAAAAACTAAGAAACTATATTTTGCCAACGAATGACGCGGTTCTTCATCTTCTGAAAAAGTTAGGGGTGGCATTGGTAAAAATCTATTATAGATTTTGAATAAGCCAAGCGTTGCATCTTTTTCCATTTGATTTAAGGTTTGAAAAACGGCCTCATACAACTTTAGTGTAATCTCATTAGATTTTGATTTTTCGATTTCGTTTAAAAGAAACTTTCTAACAACCTCTATTTGTCTATCATCGCAGATGAAAAAATATCGGGCTAAAAATAGGATATAACCAGCGATCAATAAGTCATCGGGTAAAAATTGCTCTTTGTATTTTGTTTCAATTTTTATAAACGAGGGGCCATAATTAAAATGCCACTCTAAAATGTTGTCCTTTCGTTGAGTAAATAAATTTGCCAACCATCTGATTGGGGCGAAAATAATTGAAAATATAAAACGAAATATTTCCATATTATTCTTTGTTCGTTGTTAATTTATTACCACTGAAAGCACCAAAAACGACAGGAATATATAACAGCGTCATGAAGTAAGCAAAATTTGCGACTCTTTGTTCGGTGGTTGGCTCAAAACCATCATCAGCATATTGTTCGCAACCGCCATATACTGGATCAGATTGTTCTATACAAGAGGGATTTCCTAAAGTGAAGCTCGCGAATAAAGCAATCCCAGCACACCACAAAAGTCCTTTCCATAAAACTTCTTTAAGTTTTCCGTCTTTTGAGTTGTCGCGTGCTGTCTTCCAAGCAAACAACACAACACCTGCGATTAACAGGTAGCCAAGTGCTCTAAAAATTTCATGAAAAATCAGTTCCATATTATTTCAATAAATCCTCAACCGAAACGCCTAATGCTTTGGCAATTTTGGCCATAATTTGAACGCTCGGTTTTTTAACAAAATCGCCCTCTATTTTGGTAAGGGTAGTGTGTTTTACACCAGACTTTCTCACCAAATCGTCCTGCGTTAAGCCAAGTTTGTTGCGGTATTTTTTGATATTTTCGCCTATTGTTGCCATAGTTTCAAAACTTTGATATCATTAAACCATAAAGGGTGATTTCAAATATATGATATCAAAAAATTTCAATTCAGTAAAGAAAAGCCCGCTTCTGACTAAAATAAAGTTCGAGCCGACATTTTTTCAGGTTCTTTGGCGGTTTGCCTTTTCGCTTCCGGTTCAGGGCGAGGCGGGCGGAAAGTGGGGTCGGTCTTTGCCTTCCGCCAGCCGAGCCCGTTAATAAAATCAGTTCGGATTTTTTCCAATACACATCGCCAGTCAGAAAAAGAGGTTGCTGGCTCGCCCTCTGCGAGGGCTCGCCAGCCGATTTTAGGCGCAAAATTGAATTTTTTGTCTTTGTTCCGCAAAGCGGGACGCCAGAAGCGGGCTTTTCTAAATTTTTAACCAAAGAGGGATTATGAAATACTTTATCTATTGCAGAAAATCAACAGATTCAGAAGAAAAGCAGGTTTTGTCTATTGAAGCTCAGCTTGCTGAGCTAAAAGAATTTGCCGCCAAGGAACCTGGCCGAAAAGTTTTCGGAGAAATGTTAGACCGGATTTGCGCTCGGCGAAGCCAGCGGAATTTTGGCTTGGCACCCGGACAGGTTAGCAAGAAATTCTGTTGACGGCGGGAAAATCATTTATCTGCTGGACACAGGAAAAATTTTAGATTTGAAATTTCCGACTTTCAGGTTTGAAAACACGCCGCAGGGAAAATTTATGCTCTCCATCGCTTTTGGGCAAAGCAAGTATTATGTTGACAACCTTTCAGAAAACATCAAGCGAGGACACCGCTAAAAACTGCGAAAAGGAATTTGGCCAGGCTTTGCTCCGCTTGGCTATCTTAATAATCACCATGACAAAAGAAATAGATTTGGACAAAGGCAAAGCACCGTTTATCAGAAAAGCGTTTGAGCTTTACGCCACCGGCGACTATACCCTAAAAGCCATAAAGCAGTTTTTGGCGGACAGCGGAATAACAAGCTACCGCAACAAACCGCTCTCTGTTTCCTGTGTCCAGCGAATGCTCAAAAATCATTTCTACTACGGAGTTTTTAAGTTTAACGGAGAAGTTTATCAGGGAAGCTCACGAGCCAATTATTTCCAAGAAACTTTTTGATTCTGTCCAGCAAGTAATGAATAACCGAGGCAAGAAAAAGAGAAAAAGAAAGCATGAATTTGCTTTTTCCGGCTTTATGCGTTGCGGAAATTGCGGCTGTATGATAACCGCTGAAAAGCAAAAAGGGCATAACTACTACCGGTGCACCAAGAAAAAGCAAAAATGCGATGAAAGGTATTTAAGGGAAGAAAACCTTGTTGAGCAGATGAAGAGATTTTATTCAAAAAGGTTTCTTTGCCTGATGAGTGGGCGGAAAATATGATTTTGGAGTTAGACAAAGAAAAAGAGCAAGCTGAAAAGAGAAAGCGAAATTATTGTTCAAAATCTCCAGCGAGCAAAAGGCAGAGAGTTGAGCAGAAAATTGAAAAACTGTTAGACCTCTATATCGCCGGCAGGAGCTTTGACACTTGGAGAATACCAAGCCAAGAAACAAAAACTGCTCAACGAAAAACTGGATATTGAGCAGAAAATCAGAGATTTTGAACAATCGGGAAATAATTGGCTCGAACCGATGAAAGAAATGATTTTTGAGGCAGAAACAAGCCAAAATTCTATTGTCGCAGGGCGACAATTATCAAATCCGGGAATTTCTAAAAAATGTCGGCTCGAACTTTATTTTGAAAGACAAAAAATTCAATTTTGCGCCTAAAATCGGCTGGCGAGCCCTCGCAGAGGGCGAGCCAGCAACCTTCTTTTTCCAACTGGCGGAGGGGGTGGGATTCGAACCCACGAGGCCCTTTCGGACCTACGGCTTCTCCAGAGCCGCGCACTAGACCACTATGCGAACCCTCCTCCATATTTTTTTATTATAAACCTTTTTTTCTAAATACCCCTTAGAATGTTTTAAATACCACTCTCTCCTATAAGCATCTTTTATACTATCATAACTCTCAAAGTAGATTAACTTCCAAGGCCTGTATGGTTTGGTTGATTTATTTTTACCACTATTATGATATCTCAATCTTTTATCAATATCCCGCGTACATCCTATGTAAAATCTTCCAGTACTTTCACTTTTAAGAAAATAAACGAAAATACCTCATTCTTCACAATAACGCGCAACCCGAAGGGTCCCCTTCGGGGCTAGACCACCATGAGAACTCTCCAAAACAGCCGCTCTCTATTGTAAAAAAAAATCAAAAAGATTATACTCAATAAAGTCAAAATATTCAAATAAAAGTCGAAATTAAAAGATAAAATTAAAAATATGAATCACAAAGAACATAATCACCAACACCAAGAAGAGTTAAAGGCAGAAGCAACCGAAAAAGAAAATCAACCCCCAGAATCTCAGAAAAAAGAAGAAAAAAATAAGCTAATGGCAGTAGTGGCCTACCTACTCTTTTTTGTCCCCCTCCTTACCGAAGACAAAAATGATCCTTTTGTCAGATATCATGTAAGACAGGGGTTAGGATTTCTAATCGCCGCTATTTTGGTTAGCGTTTTTGGGACTTTTGTTCCTATCATTGGTTGGCTACTTTTCTTTCCTCTTCAATTAATCCTTTTCGTCATTTGGATTATCGGTGTTATTCACGCTCTTAAAGGAGAGGAAAAGCCCTTGCCCATTATTGGAAAATTTGTAGAAAACAATCTCAAAATATAATAGAAAATAAAGTTTCCCCACAAAAACAAAAACCCATCTTTTTTCGATGGGTTTTTTATTTTAAAAACCTTTAATTTTTTTTTACATTTCTCTTAGTATTCTTATCCTTTCCTGAATAGGAGGATGAGTAGAAAACAATCTTACCAGCAAAGGAATTTTTTCTTTCTTTTCTGCATCTGCTTTAAAAGGATTGGCAATAAAAAGATGAGCAGTCGCGTTATAAGCTCTTCGCAAAGGAGGAGCAGAAGCAATTTTTTCCAAGGCGCTAGCTAATCCTTCCGGGTAACGAGTTAAAAGAGCGCCCGAGGCATCTGCTAAAAATTCTCGCTTCCGAGAAATAGCCAACTGAATAAGGGTGCCAATTAAAGGAGCTAATATAGCAAAAATTAATCCTATCATCATAAGAAGAGGATTTCTTTCCCTATCATCGTTTTTCCTAAACCAAGTAAGCCTAATAAAAAAGTCTGCCAGTAAAGAAATAATACCCACCAACACTACCACAACCGTTGAAAGTAAAATATCGTAGTTTCTAATATGAGAAAGCTCATGAGCCACCACTCCTTCAATTTCGCTCCGGTTTAATCTTTCAATTAATCCGGTAGTTAAAGCAATAGCAGCATTTTGAGGATTTCTACCGGTAGCAAAAGCATTCGGTGAAGGATCTTCGATAATATAAATTTTAGGGGTTGGAATTCCAGCGGTGATAGAAAGATTTTCAACAATTCTGTAAATTTCTAAAAAATTATTTTTATCCGCTTCTTTTGCTTTCGCAATCGCTAAGGCTACCTTATCAGATTTCCAGTAAGCTAAAAGATTGAAAAAAAGACTAAAAGCTACCGCAAAGTAAAGGATTTGAGGATCGTTGTAGAAATAAGAAAAAAACCATCCCAATCCAATAATGACTAACAAAAACAAAGAAAAAATCAGCCAAGTCTTTCTAATGTTAGCGTCTCGAAAACTATAAAGATTGTTAGTCATAAGAACTAATTCGAAGGCGAGTTAATTTTAACTTTTCTTTTAATTTTCTCCTTACTGAGACGAAGAATCGTCTTTCTCTTCTGATTTTTCTTCCGAGTGCTCTACCTCTTGACTAACTTTTTGCTGATCCTCCTTTTTTCCTTTACTGAAAACAAAAACATAAAGAATCTCCAAAACCCCTCCAAAATTCAAAATCAGCAAAGCCAAAAACCAGTAGCGATGATTATTGCGGGCGGCTTTCCATAACGCAATTCCTTTCCAAAAAAGACTCCAAGCCAAAAAAAGATAGAACAGCAAAGTATTTTGCTCTAACAAAGTCAAGAAATTGTTAAGGCTAGTATTCATAGTAAAAGGATAATTAAAAAATTAAAACTCAACTTTTACATTTTCTTTTTCCTCTTCTTCCGCTTTAAAGAATTCTTCTTCCTTAAATCCTAAAAGCCGAGCAATTAAGTTAGTGGGAAAAACTTGAATTTTAGTGTTAAGCTCCAAAACCATACTGTTGTAAAAACGACGAGCGGCTTGAATCTTGTTTTCGGTATCAGCAATTTCTCTTTGAAGATCTAAGAAATTGGCGTTGGCTTTAAGTTCGGGATAGTTTTCAGCAACTGCAAAAAGAGTTTTCAAAGTATTAGAAAGCTCTCCTTCTGCTTCTGCTCTCTCTTGTTTATTTTGCGCTCCTAACGCTCTGGCTCGAGCTTGAGTTACATTTTCAAAAACAGTTCTTTCATGAGCCATATAGCCCTTAACTGTATTTACCAGATTAGGGATCAAATCATGTCTTCTTTTAAGCTGAACCTCAATATCCGACCACCCCTCTCTTACCCGATTTCTGGTTCTCACCAAAGAGTTATAAGTTAAAATCAGCCAGCCAACCACCAAAACCAAAATAATCCAGATAAAATTTGAACTCAGAAAACCCAAAATATTCATATTCCTAAAAATTAATTAATTTTAAAAAAACCATACAAAAACGACCTGCTTTATTATAGCAGGTCGTCTCAATTTTTTCCACTAATAAATTAAAGGCTTATTCGTAATCTTCAGGAGAAGATTCTTCTTTCTTTTCTTTCTCTTCGGGAGCTTCTACAATAGCTGCTCCAATTGTTAAGTAAGTGCTTGCTACCGAAACCGCATTAATAAAGGCGGTCTTAACCACTTTCAAGGGATCAATAATCCCCTCCTCTTTCAGATCAACAATTTTATTAGAAGCCGCATTGAAACCAATCCATTCCTTTCCTCCCTTACTTTTTTCCGTCTTGAGTTGATCGATAATTTTAGCTGGTTCTTCACCACTATTAGTAATAATCGCTTCCAACGGAGCTTGCAAAGCTTTCTCCAAAATAGCTACTGCACTTTCTGTAATAGCGTGATCAACTTGTCCTTTGGAAACATTGATCTTCTGAAGACTAATATTAAAGAGAGCAATTCCTCCTCCGGGGACAATTCCTTCTTCCATTGCTGCCTTTGTTGCCGCCACTGCATCCTCTACCCTTTGCTTTAATTCTTTTTGAGCTGACTCGGTAGGAGCACCAACTTTAATTACCGCAATTCCTCCGGCTAACTTTCCTAATCTTTCTTGAAGTTTTTCTTTATCAAACTCAGAATCAGTCTTTTGAATTTGATTTTTAATTTGAGCAATTCTTTTTTCGATTTCTTCTTTATCTCCCTTTCCTCCTACAATCGTAGTTTTATCTTTGTCAGCCACTACTCGATGAGCTTGCCCTAAATCTGCCAACTCCACACTTTCCAGCTTTCTTCCCATATCATCGGAAATGAAACTCGCTCCCGTGACAACACAAATATCTTGTAACATCTCCTTCTTTCTGTCACCAAAGCCGGGAGCTTTTACCGCCAAAACATTAAAGACTCCTCTTAACTTGTTTAAAACTAAAGTTGCCAAAGCTTCTCCTTCTACCTCATCAGCAATAATTACCAACTCTTTCTTGCCCGACTTAACTACCTTTTCCAGCAAAGGCAAAATTTCATTAACAGCAGAAATTTTCTTGTCGGTAACTAAAATGTAAGGATCTTCCAAATCAGCTTCCATCTTTTCGGGATTAGTTACCATATAGGGGGAAATATAACCTCGATCAAATTCCAAACCTTCTACAATCTCGTAGCTGTTGCCAATAGTGTTAGAATCTTCGATTGTTACCACCCCTTCTTTGCCAATCTTTTGCATCACTTCGGCAATTAATTTTCCAATCTCTTTATCTTTAGAAGAAAGGGTAGCTACTTCTTCGATTTTTTTGTTATCGTTTATTAACTCTTTTTGTTTTTCTAACAAAGAAACAATTTCTTGGCTTACTCGATTAAGTTCTTCGGAAAGATGAATAACATTAAAACCCTTTTCTTGAATTACTCTTTCTCCCTCATTAATTAAAGCGTGAGTTAAAACCACCGCCGAAGAAGTTCCGTCTCCTACTTTGTCATTAGTCTTGTCAGCCGCTTGTTTGATAAATTCTGCCCCTAAGTTTTCGTATTTTCCTTTTAGTTCTATTTCTTTAGCCACCGTTACTCCATCAAAGGTGACCTGCGGCGCTCCATAGCCTTTTTCAATCACCACTGCTCGCCCTCGCGGCCCCAAAGTCATCTTGACTGCGGATGCTAATTTATCGATTCCTTCTTTTAAAGCTTTGCGCGCTTCTTCGTTAAAAAGAATCTGCTTAGCCATATGATTAAAAACTAATCTTAATGATAATGAAAAGAAAGAAGGGAAAAATTATTCCTCTATAATTGCTAAAACATCATCTTCGTCTCCGATCAGATACTTTTGTCCATCGATCTCTATTTCATCAGGACCATATTTCTTAAAAAGCACCAGATCCCCTACCTTAACTGAGAGAGGAATTAATTCTCCTTTTTCGTTCTTTTTTCCCGGACCAACAGCAACAATTTTACCTTTGAAAGGTTTTTCTTCTGCGCTTTCCGGAAGAACTATTCCGGCTTTAGTAATTTTTTCTTCCTCTAAAGGTTGAATGACAATATGATTAGAAAGTGGTTTTAGATTCATAGTTCTTTGATAAAAGATTACTTCTAAATTTTCAGAATCACAAAAAAAATGGAAAATCGACCATTTTCCTTTTCTCTTATTTTTTCTTAAAAGAATTCTATTTAAAGAAAAGCTTCTGTCAAGAAGAAATATTAAATTTGCTTTTCTTTGTCAAGGATTTGACGATCGTAAAAATACTTGACAAAAAACTTCAATTAATCTTTTTTTTCTTAATCCTCGAGCCTTGGTCCTTCTATTTCTTCTACTTCAATTTCAGGAGATTTACCCGAAATTTTTACAATATCCTTATCTATTTTTCCCAATTCTTTATAGGCTGAATTATAAGCATTTACCGTTGTTGCTAAGTGATTACCAATCTTACGAAAATAATTTTCGTAATTCAGAAGATGTTTTCCTAAATCAATCACTCTTTTTTTTATTTCTTTAGCTGATTCTTCTATTTGTAAAGCTCTTAATCCTTGTAAAACCGTTTGAAGATAAGCCAAAAAGGTAGTGGGAGAAACAATAATAACTTTCTTTTCAGCAGCGGCGTAACTAATTAAATCCCGAGTATTGGATTGAATTACCCCAACTTTGTTAATTAATAAGTCATAGAAAACTGCCTCTGAAGGAATAAACATAAAAGCAAAATCCATCGTTCCTTCTTCAGGGCGAACATACTTGGCGGTTTCATCAATTCGATTTTTTAAATCTTGAGAAAAAGCATTCTCATATCTCTTCCGCTCTTCTTCCGATTGAGCCTCCAGAGCACGGTTATAATTTTCCAAACTAAACTTGGAATCGATGGGAATAATTTTGTCTTTAACAAAAACCACTGCATCCACTGTGTCTCCATTAGCAAACTCATACTGCATTTGATAAACATGAGGAGGCAAGACATTTTTTAGAACTGTTTCTAAATAATACTCCCCCAACACTCCTCGTTGTTTAGGATTTTTTAAAATATCCTGTAAACTTTTCAGCTGATCAGTAATACTAATTACCTGCTTATTAGTTTCATCCAATCGGGTTAAGCGTTCGGTAACATCTCGAATAATTTTAGCGCTTTCAGAAAACTGATGTTGAACTGCTTTATAGGATTCACCTAATTTTAAATCAATAATCTTTGAAAGCTCGTTGATTTGATTTTGAAGCATTAAAAGAGGCGCGTTATTTTCCTCCTTTTTAAAACTTTTTTTGAAAAGAAAATAAAAAGCCACTAAAAAAATAGCTTGTAAAATAAGAAAAACAAAGAAAATCCAAGAATTCATTTTAGGAACTTTAATTTTTTATTTTTTTCATTATACTATATTTAAGTGTCCTTGGCTACAAAAACCTGATCCTTTGATGATATGAACTTAAAAAACAAAGTAGTCTTTCTCACTGGCGGCTCTTCGGGAATTGGTCTTGCTACTGCTAAAAAACTTCTTTTAGAAGGAGCTAAAGTTACCATCTATTCCTTAGAAATTCCTAAAGATGAAGAAATAAAAAAGATTGCCGCCAACGAAAACGCCCTAATTATCAAAGGTGACATTTGTAAAGCTCAAGAAGTAGCCAAGGCGGTTTCAGCTACCCTCTCTAAATTTCAAAGAATAGATGTTCTTATTAATAACGCTGCCGTTGCTCAAAGAAAAAAATTCATTCAAACCACTAAAAAAGATTGGGATTTTCTTATCGATGTTAATATTAAAGGAACTTTAACAGTTACTAAAGAAGTGCTAAAAGAAATGACTGCTAATCCGAAGGGAGGAATGATTATCAATATTGCTTCCGGTGCAGGAGTTTTGGGTATTGGAGAACTTTCTCTTTATTCTCTCACTAAAGCTGCGTTGATTAATTTCTCTCAATCTCTTAGTCAAGAACTTTCTGACTATGGAATCAAAGTTTTTACTATTACCCCAGGCTCCACCGATACTCAAATGTTTAGAAAGCTCTTTGGAGAAAGAAAGGCTTTTCATTCAGCCGAAGAGGTGGCTGAGGTTATTATTAAAAGCATCAAAGAAGAAATTAAACCCGATGAAAGACTAATTATCGATGTCTTTCATCACACTCGCTAAAAAATTATTGCAAAAATCGTCCGGTCACGGTTTTTTTCTTTTTCATTTCCTCGGGTGTCCCTTCAAAAATAATTTTTCCCCCTCTTTCCCCTCCCTCTGGCCCTAGTTCTATGATCCAGTCAGCTTCTTTTAAAACATCAAGATTATGTTCGATAACTAAAACGGTGTTGCCTTTTAAAACCAAAGAACGCAAAAGATAGAGAAGTTTTCTTACATCTTCAAAATGAAGGCCAACCGTTGGCTCATCAAGAATGTAAAGAGTTTTTCCCGTATCTCTTCTGGCTAATTCTTGAGAAAGCTTAACTCTTTGAGCCTCTCCCCCCGATAAAGTAGTAGCCGGCTGACCTAATTTCATATAACCTAAACCAATTTCATCCAGAACTCTTAATTTATCAGCGATTGGGGGAAAATGAGCAAAAAAATCTAAGGCTTCTTTAATACTCAAATTTAAAACTTCAGCAATATTTTTATCTTTAAACTTAACCTCCAAGACCTCGGGAGAAAATCTAGTCCCTTTACAAACTTCGCATTCCACATACATATCCGGCAAAAAATACATTTCTACTTTTTTAAAGCCTTCTCCTTTACAAGCTTCGCATCTTCCCGGCTTCACATTAAAACTAAAGTAAGAGGGGCTGTAACCTCTAATTTGAGATTCCTGTAAGCGAGCAAAAAATTGACGAATCGGAGTAAAGATACCGGTGTAAGTAGCCGGATTCGAGCGCGGGGTTCTTCCGATTGGACTTTGATCAACTACAATAACTTTATCTAATTTTCCTTCAATCTCCAATTTTCGATAATTAGAAACAGAAATATTTGCCTTTAAAACTTCTTTTTCTAAAGCTTTGGCTAAAACTTCTAAAACTAAAGTACTTTTTCCCGAACCCGAAACTCCGGCAACACAAACAAACTTTCCCAAAGGAACTTTCAGATTCACATTTTTTAAATTAAATTGAGAAGCTCCCCAAAGTTTTATTACCCCCGAGGCATGAGAGACTTTAGTAAGGTTAGAACTAACTTTTTTCTTACCTGAAAAGTAAACTCCGGTTAAAGTTTTTGATTTTTTTAACTGAAGAGGAGTTCCCTGAAAAACAATTCTTCCTCCGTTTTCTCCAGCTTCCGGACCAATTTCCACTACCCAATCCGCGTTTTCAATTACTTTTTGATCATGTTCAACCACAATCACGGTATTTTGGAGATCTCTTAATTCCTTAAGAGTTTTTATTAATCTTTCTGTGTCTCGAGCATGAAGTCCAATCGTAGGTTCATCCAAGACATAAATTACTCCCGAAAGTCCGGAACCCAATTGAGTAGCCAAACGAATCCTTTGATTTTCTCCTACTGATAAACTGCTGGCTGAACGAGCTAAATTAATATATTCAAGTCCAACATCTTTTAAAAAATTAGCCTTACTTAAAATTTCCTTCACAATTGGTTCAGCAACTTCTTTTTGGCTTTCCGACATTCCTTGATAAACTTTATTTTCAAAAAACTTAATTAAGTCAGAGATTGGCATCAAAGAAATTTGAAAAATATTCTGAGAGGCTATTTTTACCGCTAAAGCCTCTTTTCTTAAACGCGAACCCTCACAAACAGTGCATACTTTTTCGGTCATATATTTGGAAAGCTCGCTGCGAATAAAATCGGAATCGGTTTCATAATACAGCCGCTCCAAACGAGGAATAATTCCTTCAAACAAAGTTTTTCCCTCCCAATCACCATCTTTTAAGTAGATGTAGTTATTTTTATCACCATAAAGAATCTTCTGCTGAACTTCTAAAGGAAGTTTTCCAAAAGGTGTTCGCGGAGAAATTCCTAAATCTTCTAAAATATTTAAAGTAACAAAACGCTGCCAATTGACCCCTAAAGCTCTTTTCGCAACCCGACTTAAGAAAAACCAAGGTTTTATGGCTCCCGCTTCTAGTGAAATTTCCGGATTAATAATTAAGTTTAAATCAATCTCCAATTTTGTCCCTAATCCTTGGCAAGCCGAACAAGCCCCAAAAGGACTATTAAAAGAAAAGGTTCGGGGCTCAATTTTGGGAAGAGAAAAACCGCATTTCTGACAAGCATAATTTTCTGAAAAAGAAATTTCTTTATTTTTAAATAAAGCAACAATATTCCCCGAACCTATCATTAAACCTTTACGAACTGCTTCTAAAATCTCCAGTTTTTCTTCTTTGATTAAACTTTCAATCTTTCTTTTCTTATTTTTTAAGGCCTTTTTTTCTAAACGCGAGAGATTTTTCTCGATATTTACTTTAACACCGGTAAAAAACCTGCCCACTACCACTTCAATAGTATGCTTTTTATTTTTTTCTAAAGAAAGCTCTTTGGCTTCGTCTACAGAGTAAAAGTATCCATCTACCCTTACCTGAAGATAGCCCCCTCTTCTTATTTCCTCAAAGACTGCCTGATGTTGACCCTTTTTACCAACAATCACCGGTGCCAACAAAATTACTTCTCCTAAATTCGCTAAATCGATAATCTTTTGGGCAATTTCTTGAGGAGTTTGAGCAACGATTGGCAAGTTATCAAAAGGACAATAAGGAACCCCGACTCTGGCAAAAAGAAGGCGTAAATGATCGTAAATTTCGGTAATTGTTCCTACCGTCGAGCGCGGATTAGAAGAGACGCTTTTCTGATTAATGGCAATAGTAGGAGAAAGACCAACAATTTTATCCACCTCCGGCTTTTTGAAACCCCCTAAAAACTGACGCACATAAGAAGATAAGCTTTCTAAATACCTTCTTTGCCCCTCCTCATAAAGAGTATCAAAAGCTAACGAAGACTTCCCCGAACCAGAAACTCCGCAAATAACAATAAGTTTATTTTTGGGCAAAAGAAGGTTAACATTTTTTAAGTTATGAACCCGCGCCCCTCTGATTTCGATAAAATCTTTTGATTCCAATGATTTGTTCATAAAAATCTTAATTAAGCAACCAATTAAAATATTCTATAATTTAGTTAGTATATATGAAAAAAGAATTAAAAGAAAAAATCAACAAGCTTCCTCAAAATCCCGGAGTTTATCTTTTTCAAGATAAAAAAGGGGAAATTATTTATATTGGCAAGTCGGCTAACTTAAAAAAAAGAGTTCTTTCTCATTTTCGACAATCAAATTTCCAAAAAAGCAACTTTCTTCAAGGAACTTTAATAAATTACAAAAAAATAGCTGACTTGGAATTCATAGAAACTAATTCTGAGGCAGAAGCTTTAATTTTAGAAAGAAAATTAGTAAAAAAATATCAACCCAAATACAATATCGAATTAAAAGACGATAAAGATTTTTTGTATGTAGCTTTTAGCCAAGAAGAGCTACCCCGTCTTTCTTTAATTCATCAAACAAAAAAAGTAATGGCTGATTTAGAAGGCCCCTTTCCTCAAGTCAAAGCAATTAAACAATTTTTAAAACTCCTAAGAAAAATTTTCCCTTACCGCACTTGTAAAAATAAACCCTCAACTCCGTGTCTCGAGTACCACTTAGGGTTTTGTAATGCTCATCTTAAAAAAACTAAAACCTATCCTCAAGTTATTAAAGGAATAAAGGTTTTTTTAAGACTTTATAATGAGCCGATCTCGCCTTCTCCTCATCTTGAATGTTTTGATGTTTCTCATACTCAAGGAAAATTAACGGTTGGTTCAATGGTTACTTTTATTGGCAAAAAACCCTTTAAAAAATACTATCGCCGCTTCCAAATAAAAAGGGTGAAGGGAATAAATGATCCCGCTTCTCTCAAAGAAATTATTGAAAGACGCCTCAAACACAAAGAATGGCCTTACCCTGATTTAATTATAATTGACGGAGGAAAGTCACAATTGGCTTTGCTAAAGAACCTAGAAATACCCGTCATTGCTTTAGCTAAATTAAACCTTTCAAAAAAAGAAGGATCTTTCCAAAGGATAAAAAGCGAAGGCTTTCTTTATTCCCCTTATTCTCGAAATCGCTTGGATTTAAAAGAAATTCCTTTTAATATTAAAAGCGTCCTTCTTCAAATAAGAGACGAAGCTCATCGTTTTGCTATAAGTTATCATCGTCTTAAAAGAAAAAAAGAAATTTTAGAAGAATAAAATGTCAGTCTTCCATCTTTCAAAAAGATTAAAACCTAGCGGAGATCAGCCTCAGGCTATCCAAAAACTTGTAAAAGGATTCAAAAAGGGAAATAAATTTCAAACGCTGCTAGGAGTAACCGGCAGTGGTAAAACTTTTACCATTGCTAATGTAATTCAAGCTTTAAACAAGCCAACTTTGGTGATTTCTCATAATAAAACCTTAGCCGCTCAACTTTACGAAGAGTTTAAAGAATTGTTTCCTCAAGATTATGTTCACTACTTCGTTTCCTATTACGATTACTATCAACCAGAAGCTTATTTGCCCGCTTCAGATACTTATATTGAAAAAGAAGCTCAAATCAATGAAGAAATCGAAAAGCTTAGGCACGCTGCTGTCCAATCTGTTTTAAAAAATCGAAACACTATTATTGTGGCTTCGGTTTCCTGTATTTACAATTTAGGCTCCCCTCAAACTTACCAAAATCTCTCCTTAAAAATTAAACTTAATCAAAAAATCTCCAAAAGAGAATTCTTAAAAAAATTATTAGCACTTCAATTTGAAAGAAATGAGTACGATTTTTGGCGAGGAAAATTTCGTCAGCGAGCAGAGTTTATCGATGTCTGGCCCTCAGGAAAAGATTTAATTTACCGAGTTCAAATTACCAATGATCAAGTTAAAAAAATCATTGAAATGGAAGCTCCTTGGGGAAAAAGCAAAGAAGTTAAAGAAATTGATCTTTTCCCGGCTAAATTTTGGCTTTCCGAAGAAAGTGTTAGAGAAATCGCTATTTCCAATATAAAGTTAGAGCTGGAAGAACAAATCCAAAATCTTCAAAAACAAAAGAAATTTTTAGAGGCTGAGCGATTAAAAAGAAGAACTCTTTATGACTTAGCTCTAATTGCTGAGGTGGGCTGGTGTAAAGGAATAGAAAACTATTCTCGTTATTTTGATGGCCGACAACCAAATAGTCCTCCCTTTACTTTAATCGATTATTTTCCTTCAGACTTTCTTTTAGTAATCGACGAATCCCACATTACCATTCCTCAATTAAGAGGAATGGTTGAAGGAGATAAATCGAGAAAAAAAGCTCTGATTGAACACGGCTTTCGACTTCCTTCCGCTTTAGATAATCGACCCCTTACTTTTCAGGAATTTCTTGAAAAAACTTCCCAAGCTCAATGTCTTTTTTCTTCAGCTACTCCAGCCGAGTACGAAATAAAGAAATCAGATTTAGTGGTAGAGCAAATTGTTAGACCCACTTTTATCTTAGATCCAGAGGTAGAAGTAAGAAAAACTAAAAACCAAATACCCGATCTCGTTAAAGAAATCCTTCAAAGAATTAAAAACAAAGAAAGAGTATTAGTAACCGTTCTTACCAAAAAACTTTCTGAAACTTTGGCTCAATATCTTAAAGACAAAAAGATAAAAGCGGCTTTTCTTCATTCAGAAATCGATACCTTAGAAAGACCGCAAATTCTTTTTGATCTAAGACAAGGAAAATATGATGTTTTGGTAGGAGTAAATTTACTTAGAGAAGGTTTAGATTTGCCAGAAGTGTCTTTGGTAGCAATTTTAGATGCTGATAAAGAGGGATTTTTAAGGGATAAAACATCATTTATTCAAGTAGCGGGCCGAGCGGCTCGAAGTTTGCATGGTAAGGTAATTATGTACGCTGATAAAATAACTAAATCTATGAAAGAAGCTATAAAAGAAATGGAAAGAAGAAGAGCTATTCAAGAAAAATATAATCAAAAACATCACAAAAATCCTCAGCCAATTATCAAAGAAATTATTAGCACTCTCCCCTTAAAGAAAAAAGAAGCCGTTTCTAAACTCACTATTCAAGAGGAATTCAAAAAAGATTACCTGCGAGAGCTTAAGCAAAGATTAGAACTAGCTCAAAGAAATCTTCAATTTGAAAAAGTAGTTGAAATCAAAGAATTAATCGAAAAATTAAAAAAATCCAAGCGCTAAATCCCTAACTGATTAGAAATTTCTTTCATTGAATTGATTACATTTTGAATGTGTTCTTCCAATCCTATTCCTAATTCCGCCGCTCCCTGAAAAATTTCTTCGCGATTTACTCCAGCCGCAAATCTTTTTTCCTTAAATCTTTTTTTAACCGACTCGACATCAACCGAGTTTAAAGATTTATCAGGTTTGATTAAAGCTACTGCCACAATAAATCCAACCAACTCATCAACCGCAAAAAGCGTTTTTGCCATCAAACTCTCCCGCGGTGCTCCAGTGTAAGAAGCGTGAGCTAAAATAGCTTTCAAAGACTCTTCATCTAATTTGTCTTTCAAAAACTCAATCGCCTTGTAAGGATGACCGCCTTCTTGAGGATGGGGATATTTTTCATAATCCAAATCATGAAGCAATCCTGTAACGTACCATTTTTCTACATCCTCGTTAAACTTTTTTGCATAATAAGCCATAGCATTGGCAACTGCCAGCATATGTTTTTTTAAGATTGGGATTTTTTACCCACTCGTCTAAAATTTTTAAGGCTTCTTGGCGCGTCATGTTAAAATTTTTTAATTCTAAAACTTGGCATTTAAGATAATCCTCATTATAATTGATTTTTAATAAAAAAACATCTTTATGATTAGCTTTCGAGTACTAAAAAAAGTCAAAAAATTCTTCTGCTCGATTAGGAGTTATTAAAACTCCTCACGGAGAAGTAGAAACTCCAGCTTTTGTTCCCGTAGCCACTCAAGCCACAGTAAAAACCTTAGACAGCTTAAGAGTCCGAGAAACAGGTACTCAAATTCTTATTGCTAACACTTTTCATCTTCATCTAAAGCCGGGAGAAGAAATTATCAAAAAAAAACGGCGGGCTGCACAAATTTATGAACTGGCCCAAACCTTTAATGACTGATTCTGCTGGCTTTCAAGTTTTTAGTTTTGGTTTTGGAAGAGATTATGAAACGGGAAAGGTGCTTAAAAAATCAAAATTCCCTCTCATAAATCTTCTCTCCAAAAAATCACTGTTTTTCACAAACCTCAAAAAAATTAAAATTACAAATCAAGGAGTTTATTTTCAATCACCCTTAGATGGAAAAGAAATTTTCATTGGCCCTCAAGAATCAATAAGAATTCAAGAAAAACTAGGCGCCGATATTATTTTTGCTTTTGATGAATGTCCTTCTCCCTTGGCGGATTATTATTACAATCAAAAAGCCTTAGAGAGAACTCACACTTGGGCAAAAATTTGCTTTAAAAACCAAAAAAACCAACCAAGCTCTTTTTGGTATTGTTCAGGGAGGAAAATATAAAGACTTGAGAAAAACAAGCGCTAACTTTATTGGTTCGCTAGATTTTGATGGCTTTGGAATCGGCGGAGAATTTGGGATTGATAAAAAATCAATGAGGGCAATTCTTAAAGTTACCATCAACGAACTTCCCTCAAACAAACCTCGCCATCTCTTAGGAATTGGTCATTTAGAAGATATCCTTTTAGCCGTTAAAGAAGGAGTGGATACTTTTGATTGTATCGTCCCCACTCATTATGCTCGCCATGGCTATGCTTTTGTAGGAAAAATTCCTGAAAACTTAAAAGGAGCTGGTCTTTCCATGAGAAAAAATAAAAATAGATTTTAAACAAAAGAAAATATTTAAAAGAAAACAAACCCTTAGACAAATATTGTAACTGCTTTGTTTTGCCAGAACTACAGCCGCAGCTATATTTGCCATCTGCTAAAAGCTAAAGAAATAACCGCCCTTTCTCTTCTTACTTTTCATAATCTTTATTTTTTTAATAAATATCTTGAAAAAATTAGAAAGGAAATAAAGAAAGGAAATTTATAAAAATTATGGAAATTGAAAAAAATTTTAAAGAAGTATGACTATTTTCTTCCCAAAGAATTGATTGCTCAAGAGCCCAGCCGCCCTCGCGATCAAGCACGGCTTCTTGTTTACAAAAAAAGATAAAAAAATCTCCTCAAGAAGGTAGAAATGTTTTTTTAGACCACTTTTAAAAAATTTAAATAAATATCTCCCTCCTCAATTCAGTGTTGGTTTTTCAATAAAACTAAAGTTATTCCTGCCCGACTTTTTCTTAAAAAAAGAAACGGGAGGGAGAGTAGCTCTTCTTTACCTCAAAAAAGATAAAACCGGGTAAAAAAAATAGAAGCCTTAGCCAACAAAAAGCTAAAAATAGGCACCAAACTTTTTTTAAACTCCAAAATTTCTTTTACTGTTATTAGTCAAAAAGAAAAGATCTACTCTCTGAGAATTAATTCTCGTTCCTCCTTGGATATTTTAAAAATCTTAGAAAAATACGGCCATACTCCTCTACCTCCTTATAATAAAAAAACCCTCCCCTTTCCGAAAAAGAACTTAGAGAAAAATATCAAACAGTCTTTGCTCAAAAAATCGGATCTGTAGCTGCTCCCACCGCTTCTCTTCATTTCACAAAAAGACTTTTAAAAAAATTAAAAAAATCAGGCCACAAAATAGCTTATCTTACTTTACATGTTGGACTGGGGACCTTTGCTCCCTTAAGCGAAGAAAATCTCAAGAAAAACCAACTTCACCCAGAATGGTATGAAATTGATAAAAAAACCGCTCAATTTCTTAATCAAGCTAAAAAAGAACAAAAGCCCATTATCGCTGTGGGAACTACAGTTGTTCGAGCTTTAGAAAGTGCCGCTACTGGGGAAAAAATTATAAAAACTCACGGTTACAGTCGACTTTTTATTAAAGAAGGCTATCGTTTTAAATTTATTGATGGTTTAATCACTAATTTTCATCTTCCTCGTTCTAGCCTTCTAATGTTAGTAGCGGCTTTAGTAGGAAGGAAAAATTTACTTAAACTTTATCAAATTGCCATCAAAGAAAGATTTCGCTTCTTTTCGTTTGGAGATGGAATGCTTATTTTCTAAAATCAACTACTACACTAAATTCCCCCTTTAAATTTTTAGGAGATTGATTAATTTGAGCTAAAACTTCTTCGGGAGAGCCACAAAAATAATTTTCAAAAATTTTTGTCATTTCTTTGGCAACACATAAATAACAAGAAGGAGCTACTTCTTTTAAAACCTCCAGAGTTTTAAGAATCCGAAAAGGAGATTCAAAAAAAACCAAAACACTTTCTTGTTCTTGAAAACGAGTAAAGAAATTTTTCAATTGCCCTTTTTTTCGAGGGCAAAAGCTCACAAAAGTAAATTCTCTAGCTCTAATTCCTGAAGCCGCCAAGGCACTTATTAAGGCTGAGGGACCGGGAATTATTCTGATTTCTATCTTTTTTTCTCGAGCCGCTCTTACTAAATCTGCTCCCGGATCACTAATCGTAGGAGTACCAGCCGAAGTAATATAAGCTGCATCTTCTTTCGATAAAATTTCTAAAATTCTTTCCGTTATTCGATGTTTGTTTTTGTCGTTATATTTGATAATTTTCTTACCCAAAAGATTATAAGCTCTTAATAAAACCAAGGAATCCGAAGGGCTTTCGGCAATAATAACCTTTACTTTTTCCAAAACTTCCAAAGCGCGCTGAGAAATATCTTTTAAATTACCAATGGGAGTAGAAACAATATAAAGCATAAGAAAAAATTAATTATTCTACAGTAACTGATTTAGCTAAATTTCTTGGATGATCAACGTCCAGACCTTTTAAAACAGCAAAATAATAAGCAAACAACTGAAGAGGAATAACGGCTAAAATAGGCATTAACATCTCTAAAGTTTTAGGTAAATAAATAACATCGTCAGCTATTTTCTTTATTTTTTTGTCGCCTTGAGTAGCTAAGGCTATTACCTTTCCTTGACGAGCTTTAATTTCCTGAATATTAGAAAGATTTTTTTCATAAACTGAATCTTGAAAAGCAAGAACAATTGAAGGGAAATTTTTATCAATCATAGCAATGGTTCCGTGTTTCATCTCTCCTGATCCGATACCTTCAGCATGAACATAAGAAATTTCTTTTAATTTTAAAGCTCCCTCACAAGCCACAGGAAAATTGTATTTTCTCCCTAAAAAAAGAAAGTTCTTATAGCCAGCATATTTATTAGCTAAATTTTTTATTAAATCAGCTTGGCTTAAAACTTTTTTCACTAAAGAAGGAATTTTCGATAATTCTTGAGCAATTCTTTTACCCATTACCAAAGAAAGATTTCTTTGTCTTCCTAAAAAAAGAGTTAGCAGTGCCAAAATAGCTATCTGAGAAGTAAAAGCTTTAGTAGAAGCTACACTAATCTCTGGGCCAATGTGTTGATAAACTCCTGCGTCTGTTTGACGAGCAATTGAGGATCCTACCACATTAACAATTCCTAAGGTAAGCACGCCTTTTTCTTTAGCCTCTCTTACCGCTGCTAAAGTATCAGCGGTTTCCCCTGATTGAGAAATTGCTACCAAAGCATCACCTTTTAAAAAAACGGGTTTTTTGTATCTAAACTCAGAACCAATTTCTGCTTTGGTAGGAATTTGAGCATATTCTTCTAGCATATATTCCCCTACCTTAGCAGCAAAGTAAGCAGTTCCACAACCAACTAAATAAAGACGATTTATCTTTCTTAAGGTTTCTTTGATTCTTTCTAATCCTCCCAACTTAGCATTTCCTTCTTCAATTAAAAGCCTTCCCCTTAAAGAATCTTCTAAAGATTGAGGCTGAGAAAAAATCTCCTTTAGCATAAAATGAGGAAAGCCTTCCTTTTTAGCCGCCTTTAAATCCCAATCAATTTCCTGAACTCTCCAAGAAATAGGCTGACTATCTAAATTAAAAATTTCAAAATCCTGAGGAGTAATAAGAGCGTATTCTCTATCATTCAAGTAAACTACTTTTCGAGTATGAGAAAGAATGGCTGCTACATCTGAGGCAACAATATTTTCCTGATTTCCAACACCAATAAGCAAGGGGCTAAAATTACGAGCCGCCACCAAAAGATGAGGCTCTCTTCTATCCAAAATTACTAAACCGTAAGTTCCTTGAATCTTTTTCAAAGCCAAAGGCACCGCTTCTTTTAGAGAAAGGCCTTTTTCTTTTTTTATTTCTTCAATTAAGTGAGCAATTACCTCGGTATCCGTTTGAGAGCGAAAGTGATGACCCCTTTTTAATAAAGCTTCCTTCAACTCTTGGAAGTTTTCTATAATACCATTGTGAACCAACCAAATATTTTTAGAACAATCACAATGAGGGTGAGCATTAGCCTCTGTTACTCCTCCATGAGTTGCCCAGCGCGAGTGAACTATCCCCCAAGAACCAGAAAAATTTTGGTTGGTTATTTTTTTCTCAAGATTAGAAATTTTCCCGACGCTTTTAGCTAAAGAAAGTTTTCCTTTAGAATCAACAACTAAAATGCCAGCCGAATCATAACCTCGATATTCAAGATTTTTAATTCCATCAAGAAGAATGGGCAGAGCTTCTCTTTTACCAACATAACCAACAATCCCACACATACTCAAAATAAAGATAGTCTAACTACAAATAATAAATGACATCTTTTCTTTCTACCACCACTTGCCAGCCAAACTTTTTAGCTAAATTGTAAAGCTTTTGGTTAGGATTAAAACAAATCGGTTTCTCAACTAATTCTAAAAATTTAGCATCAGTTTCAGTATCTCCCACCCCAATTGATTTTTTTAAACTCCAGCCCATTTTTTCTTTTAAATCAAGAATAATCTTTCCCTTATCATTAAGAATAGGCTTGATCTCTCCGCTGTATTTTCCCTGCGAAGAGAAATAATAAGTACCGAAATATATCTGAAAACCCCATTTTTTGGCAAAAATTTTCACAATCTCCAAAGGAGAACCTGAGAGAGCTACTAAAATGTGAGTCTTCTTTAGACGCTGAATTAAATCTCGACTAAATCGATAGACTTTATCTTTTTGCTCTTTAATAACAATCTCGCTAACCTTACAAACATCCTTCACCAAACAGCCTTCGATTCTTTTATTAAAGGTTTTAACTACTTGATTAATATAATCTTCATAACTTCCTTTTCGATTAACCCAACGCAAATAGTAGTGTTCTATTTCTTTTTTTACAATAGGAGGAAAAATTCCGTAATCTACTAACGCCCAAGTTAATTCTACTGTTAGAGAACTTCTAAAAATAGTTCCATCAATGTCAAAGATAGCCAACGGTTTTGTTTTTGAAGTGGCTTTAATTTTCATTTAAAAAACAAATATTAATCATCGATAGCGCAAAGACCTAATTGTCTTGCCAGCCTTTTTAGCGTGTTTTTTTCTTACAATCTTCTTCTTTTTGTTCATAGACCATCATAAAATTGATTTCTCAAAAAGAAGAAAATTAGAGAAACTCCCTTTAAATCCAAGCAAAATTTTACCTTTTTTTCAACTCTCTCTTAACCTTTGACT
Source organism: Candidatus Parcubacteria bacterium (assembly GCA_025999395.1). Classification (GTDB taxonomy): domain Bacteria; phylum Patescibacteriota; class Minisyncoccia; order UBA6257; family JAGOQP01; genus KatS3mg098. The sequence goes on along the minus strand of AP024682.1, from coordinate 334,759 downwards.
ACCGCTATTGGTTTTAACCTTGCTACCCTTAAAGCAATGCCCACCTTTTCTACTACCTCCACTACTTGATCAACATCTTTATAAGCTAAGGGAGCTTCTTCGGCGATTCCCGATAAAGATCCGGCTTCTAAAAAAATCCCCTCTTTCCTTAGCTCGTCTTTAATTTTTTTTCCGGAAACTGTTTTTTTAGCAGCGTGCCGAGACATCATTCGGCCAGCTCCATGGCAAGTTGAGCCAAAAGAAACTTCTTCTGACTTTTTTGTTCCCGCTAAAACATAGGAGGCGGTTCCCATGCTTCCCGGAATAATTACTGGCTGACCAGTTTCTTGGTAAAAAGAAGGAATCTCTTTATTGCCCGGACCAAAAGCTCGAGTAGCTCCTTTGCGGTGAATAATAAACTTTTCCTTTTTTTCGTTTTCTAATGAGTACTCCTCAATTTTAGCAATATTGTGAGCAACATCATAAAGAATTTTTACTTCTTCGTAATCTAAATCAAACATTTCAACCAATACATTTCTTACTAAATGAGTGATTACTTGCCGGTTAGACCAAGCAAAGTTAGCCGCTGCTGACATTGCCTTAAAGTAGTTTTTTCCCTCTGGAGAATTAAAGGGAGCACAAGCTAATTCCAAATCGTTGAGATTAATTTTATATTTTTCCAAAACTCTAATCATTTCCCGAATATAATCAGTGGCCACTTGATGACCTAATCCTCGCGAACCCGTATGAATTAAAATAGTCACCTGATCTTCTTTTAAACCAAAAATTCGAGCTTTTTCTTTATCAAAAATTTTTTCTACTCTGCCCACCTCTACAAAATGATTTCCTGCTCCCATGGTTCCTAATTGATCAAAACCTCTTCTTTTCGCCACTTCAGAGACGCAGAAAGCCTCGGCCTCCTTAAGAAAACCTCGAGACTCAATAAAATCAAGATCACTTTCTAAACCGTAGCCCCATTTAATCACTTTGGGAACTCCCTCATTTAAAACTTCATCGAATTCTTTTTTGGATAATTTTATCTTTCCTCCTCTTCCTACTCCTGAAGGAATATTTTTGTAAAGCTCTTTTGCGAGACGCTCTAAACTATTTTTTACCTGCGAAAAATCCAGCGGTGTTAAAAGTAAACGCACTCCGCAATTAATATCATAACCGATTCCTCCTGGAGAAATTACTCCCTCAGAATAAGAAATAGCCGCCACCCCTCCTACCGGAAACCCATAACCTTCATGAGCATCCGGCATTGCTAAAGCATACTTTTTTATTCCCGGCAAAGTTGCTACATTTACCAATTGATCTAAAGAACGATCCGAGGAAATTTTTTCCAACATTGGCCGATTAGCAAAAACCCTTGCCGGCACCAGCATTCGAGGAGAAAAGCTTTGAGGAATTTCCCAAATATAATCAGAAATTTTTTCTAAAAACTTCAAGTCCATAAATCATTCAAAAACTTTAATTATATTTTCTATATATCACAAACGATAACCGTTTCAAATCTCCCTTTTTTATCTCGGCTAATTTTGGCTTCATGATAAGTGATGGCTTTAATATCTTTTCTAAAACCATCCACCAGCCAACCTTCAATTTCTGCTTCCAAAAAATTATTTCTAAATTCCTTAAAATCAACTTTTTTAAAAACTGCTTTCTTAGCGTAGGAATTTAAAAGAACCTCTGAAAGAAAATCAATCAAAAGAGTCGTTTCATTTAAAGAAGAAATCTTAATTTTTCCAAGAATTTTTTTTCTTTTTCTTTCTTTCCAAAAAGGAGAAAGAATTTCTGCTAACCCCTTCAAAGCTTCTTTAAAAAGTCCCTCAACTTTTGAAGAGGAGACTAAAATCCTTACATCAGCCGTATGAGGAAGGATTTTATACATACCCCGCTTTTAAATTAAAAATAAACTCAAGCAAATTAATAAGCTAAACTCTTTAAAATATCGATGTTTTCCTTGTCTGGTCCTTGATCATCAAAGCCCGGCACCTCCAAAATAAAAGGCCTTTTTCTAAATTCGGGATGATGAAGCATCTTATAAAAAGCTTCTTTTCCTAAATAACCTTGACCGATATTTTCGTGCCGATCTTTATTAGAAAAAGCAGCAGTAGCGCTGTCGTTGGCATGAATCGCCAGCCATCTTTCTAAGCCAATTAATTTTTCTACTTTTTCAACAAAAGAATCTAAAGAATCATTGGAAAAATCAACCAGAACTCCCGCCTCAAATCCATGAGCAGTATCATAACAAAAACCCAAACGAGGATTAGCTACTTTTTCTATAACTCTTCCTATTTCTTCTAAAGTATCTCCCACTAAATTTCCCGCTCCCGCGCTATTTTCTATCAACAAAAACCCTTCCTTTACCAAAGAAAAAATCTCTTTAATGTTTTTTGCCACTAATTCCTCCGCTTCTGCTTGAGGCCTTTGACCTTTGGAACCAATATGAAAAATTACTCCTTGAGTTCCTAAAAAGTTAGCGATTTCCAAATGCCTTTTTAACAGCTGAGTAGAAATTTTGGCTAATCTCTCATTAGCACTTGCTAAATTAATTAAGTAAGGAGCGTGAAGAAAAATGGGACGAATTTCCAACTTTTGAGCTAAAGATTTAAATTCCTTTGCTTCTTTTAGGGAAGGCAAGAGAGCTTGCCAGCGCACTGGAGAAGCTCCAAAAATCTGAATACAGTTAGCTCCCATTTCTTTAGCTCTTTCCAAAGCCATTAAAAATCCTCCACTTACAGAGACATGAGCTCCGATTTTTACATTATTCTTTAAAGCTCTTTTAGCCATAAAAATTACTTTTCCACCCTTAACAACTCTACTTCGAAAATTAAAGTTGCTTGAGGAGGAATACCAGCTTGAGGAAATCCTCTTTCACCATAAGCTAAATCCGGAGCAATAGTTAATTTTCTTTTCCCTCCCACCTTCATTCCGACAATCCCTTCTTCCCAGCCCTTTATTACCTCTCCAGAGCCTAAAACAAAAGAGAAAGGAGTTCCTCTTTTATAAGAGTTATCAAACTCCTTTCCGTCACTAGCTAACTTACCTACATAGTGAACGCTAACTCGATCTCCTTTTTGAGCCACCTCTCCCTCTCCTGCCTTAAGCTCTACCACCGAAAGTCCTTTTATTCCTAAATTGAGGTTTTGCTCGCTAATATTATTGGGTTGATTAACTAGTTTCCAAAAAATTAACCCTAAAATCACCACCAAACCAACAAAGAAAATAAAAAATTTCATAGTCTTGATTTCTAAAGTTAATTTAAATTTTCAAATAAAAATTTAGGAAGATTTTTTCTTTTTAAAATTCCTTCCTTCCAAAAATCTAACCTTTAACTTTCTTACTTTAAAATTTTGAAGAAGACGAAAATAAGCTGGAGTACGGTAAGCTGGTTTTCCTACACGATTACCTACTTTTGAATAATTTCTCATAGTTAAAGTGAAATTTTTCTAATCTTATTTTATCATAATAAACAACTCTGTTAAAATTAACTGCGGATAATTCATTAACCAAAAATAAAATGACCAAGATATTAATTTTAGCCTTCTTTTTATTAGTTAGTTGGCCAATCATCTTTATTTTTAAAGGCTCTCATTCAACCCCCAGCTTAAATTTCCTTTATCCTCTAAAAGATGGGGAAATTATCGAAGTTATCTTTAAAGATAAAACTATTCAAGCCGAGGCAGCAGTTTCTTCTCTTAAAAAAGAAAAGGGGCTTTCTCAAAGAGAGGAGCTTTCAGAAAATCAAGGAATGATATTTGTTTTCGAAAGACCTCAAATTCCCTTCTTTTGGATGAAAGATATGAAATTCGCTTTAGACTTTATCTGGATAAATCAAAATCAAATCGTTGATTTAGCAGAAAACATTCCTCCGCCCAGTCGTTTTCTTTCCCCTCAAATTGTTTACCCCAAAGAAAAAGTCGATAAAGTCTTAGAAGTAAAAGCCGGCACAATTAAAAAATTAAATCTCAAAAAGGGAGATTTAATAGAATTTAGAAAAATCAAAGAATAACCATAATTGCTCCTGCCGCCATTAAAATTGCCCCCAGAAAGGCTTTCCAGCTAATTTTTTCCCCTAAGATTAATACTGAAAGAATAATTACAAAGATAATACTAGTTCGATCGATCGCTGCGACTTTAGAAGCCATTCCTTCTTTTAAAGCTAAAAAGTAAAAAATCCAAGAAAGCGCTCCTGCTAAACCCGCAGCCACAATTAAAACCCAATCCTTCCAGGAAAGTGAGTTAAAATTATTTAAACTAAATTTCTTCAGAAAAAAACTCGTCACTAAAAGAAAAATCGCCATAATTACTCCTCGGATCGTAGTCGCAAGCACCGAGTCAGTATTCTTTAATCCCAACTTCCCAAAAATAGCCACTAATGCCGCAAATAATGAAGAAAAAATCGCATAAAGAAACCACCTCATAAGCCTTCGAAATTTTTAAAAAATTTTAATTTTCGATTTCCTTAATTTTTTGAGAATAAAGACAAAAAGGACATTTCTCGTTAAAGGGAGGAATTTTTTCATCCTCCAAGCATTTTCTCGCTTCAAAAAGAGCTTCCTCTACCCAAAAAGAATTGCCTTCGTAAGGTAGAATCCGAACATCAAACTCGAGTTTTTCTCCAAAACCCGCCACATCTTTCTTACCATTAGCATAAACAAAATAACCCATCCGAGAAACATTGAAACCATTCATTTTAAAAAGCCATTGATAGATTTCTATCTGTCTTTTGTAAGATTCTTTCCAAGAAGAATCTAAAGACACTTCGCCATTAATGCTAGTTGCTTTATAATCAACAATAATTAACTCCCCTTTTTCGTTTTGCCAAACATCATCAATCGCCCCCTGAAGAATTATTTTTGTAGGAGAATGATAAAAGGAAATCCCTTTAAAGTTATTTCTCCACTCATCAATCTCCGGATGCCAAAAAGGAATGGCTTTTATTTTATGCTTCTTCATTAAGGGGTGAGGCTCTTTCTTTTGACGATAAATATCAAATTCTTTCTTTAAAAGAAAATCAACTGCAGAATTAAGGGTAAAAGGGGCTGAGGCTGGCTGAGCAATATTCAGTCGCCTATCCAAATAAAAACAGCGTCGACACTGAAGAAAAAGTTCCAGTTTCGAACGACTCAATTTAAAATCCTCACCAGAAATAAATTTTTTATTTGAAGAAAAAGACATAATTTTAAAACAAGCTTTAGTATAAATAAAAACAAAAGAAATAACAACCAAGCAAAGAAAAAACAAAAAAGCCCTTAAACAAAAAGCGCCCCTTTTTAAAGAGGGACGCTTTTAAGGCTGATTATCAAAACTATCTTCTTCGATTCCTTGAAAAGCCACTTCCTCTTTCTTTGAGAGGTCGGGCTTCGTTAACCACCAATCTTCTTCCGTCTACTTCTTTTCCGTTAAACATCTCGATAGCTTTGTCTGCTTCTTCATCATTAGCCATTTCGACAAAACCAAATCCGCGAGAACGGCCGGACATTTTGTCAACAATGACATTAGCCGAAGAAACTTCTCCAGCCTCAGAAAACATTTCTGATAACTGATCGCCTGTAGTTTTGTAGGATAAGTTTCCTACATACAATTTCTTAGCCATGACAACTACAATATTTTTTTACTATTGAACGCTACTTTAGGAAGGACCTTCTTTTTAATTTTTAAAGAACCCAAAGAGCACCTTTTAACTATAAACCTTATTTCGAAAAAGTCAAATAAAGAAATCCTCAATACCAAAGCTAAATTGTCAAAGAGAAATCTTTTTTGTATTCTTAATAAAAATGGATAAGCAAAAAAAAGAGGAACTTCTTAAGCAAATCAGAGATGAAGTGCTTAATTTAAAAAGCTCCCCTCTTTATTCTTACAGAGTAGCCAATAACTATTATCCCGTTATCGGCCAAGGCAATCACGATGCCAAAATAATGTTTATTGGCGAAGCCCCTGGAAGAAATGAGGCTGAAAGCGGTATTCCTTTCTGCGGAGCTGCCGGCAAAATTTTAGATGAACTCTTAGCAAGTATTGGCCTTCCTCGAAGCGAAGTTTACATTACTAACATCCTGAAGGATCGCCCGCCAGAAAACCGCGATCCTTTACCGGAAGAAATAAAGGTTTATGCTCCTTTTCTTGATAGACAAATAGAAATAATTCAACCTCAAGTAATCGTTACTTTAGGAAGATTTTCCACTGCTTACATCTTAGAAAAGTTTGGCCTTAAAAATGAAATTAAGCCAATTAGCCAAATTAAAGGAAAGGTTTTTTCGGCTAATCCTTTATTAGGGCATGCGGTAAAAATTATTCCTCTTTATCACCCAGCCGTTGCCGTTTATAACAATAATGTTAAAGAAGAGTTAAAAAAAGATTTTCAAGTGATTAAGCAATTCCTTTAGATTTTTGAAACTAAAAAAACAAACCTTTAAAATTTCTTTCTTATTCCATTAAAGAAAGAAGCGCCATTAAAACCAAGCCTAAAACAATGCCGGCTAACTGAACCAAAGACTCAAAAAGGTGAGTTTCGCATTTATTATTGTGAAGTTCCGGAATTAAATCGGAGCCAGCAATATAAAGAAAGCCTCCAGCAATCACCGGCAAAAGAATTAAGGAAAGATATTTAGACAAATCTCCTATCATAAAAACCAACCCTACTCCCACCAAGGAGGTTAAAGCAGTAAGAAAATTAAAAAAGAGAGCTTTTTTAGCAGAAAGTCCCCACTTAATCAAAATCCCAAAATCTCCCATCTCCTGAGGAATTTCGTGTAAAATTACCGCTAAAGTAGTAGCAACTCCTACCGGCAAACTAACTAGGAAACTAGCACCAATAGCTACCCCATCAGCAAAATTGTGGACGCTATCTCCCACAATATTCATAAAAGCTACCGGATGAAGATGATTTTCTGAAGTTTTAATATGACAATGACGCCAACGAATAAATTTTTCTAAAATAAAAAACAAAAGAATTCCCACCAACACTAAAGCTGGAACAGTAAGTTCGCCATCTAATCTTTCAAAAGATTGAGGAATAAGATGGATAAAAGTATCCCCCAGTAATCCCCCCGCTGCTAGACTTACAAGAAAAGTAATAATTTTTCTCAACTTCTCTTCGTTGGTATAAAGAGTAAAAATCCCTATCAAGGAAATAAGGCTTACTAAAAAAACACTCCCTACAGAGTAAAAAAATAAACTCATAGATTTATAATTAATTATTAAAATTCAAATATTTTTCCCAAAAACGATACAATTCAGCAGTTGATTTTAAATCTTCTAAATTGTATTTGGCAATCTCTAAAATTTTCCCTTCTCGATAAAGAGCGGTGATATCATTCCCGCTAATTCCATCTTCTTTGGGACTTTTAATCCCAAAAGCTTTAGTCCACATATGAAGAGGAAAATTTTTGCGGCTAGCCCCATAAAAGGAAAGTTGATCAAACAAATCAATATGTTTAGCTTCTTGAGGCTGGCTGGAAAGATATCGATTAGCTAAAAGATTTTTTGAAGGTTTAACTCCTAAAATTGCTGAGCGAATCATTAAAAAAGGAATATCAAATCTTCTTCCATTAAAAGAAATAAAAACATTATAAAACTTTGCTACTTCCCAAAATTTTTCCAAAATTTCCTTTTCGCTTCCTTTTTCTAAAGAAATTCCCTCTTCTAAGATCGAGGGAAGATTTTTATCTTCACTTTGAACAAAAACCGCTCCTTGTCCAGAATCTGGATTAAGCACTCCAATTGCTACCACCTCCCCGGTTAAAGGATAAAAGCTTGTCCCCTCCTTTACTCTTTCCTCTTCCTCATCGCTTTCCGCATACTTTAGCATAAAGTCTTGAGAAATCACATCCAGTGACTCAAATTCCTTACCGGCCGTTTCAATATCAAAAACCAATTTTTTACTTTCCATAAAAATTTGCCTTGATTCTTAAAAATTATTGACACAGGTTATCATTATAAGATATAATAAAGCGCACTTCAAATCTTTTAAAATCTAACTTATTAAAAACATCTTCTTATGGCTCATACTAAGCAATTAGGTTCAACTAAATTAGGTCGCGATTCAGAGGCTAAACGGTTAGGCATTAAAAGGCAGCACGGCCAATTAGTAAAAAGTGGAGAAATTCTCGTCCGTCAAAGAGGAGCTCGTTATTTAGCAGGAAAAAATGTTAAAGTGGGTGCCGATGATACTCTTTACGCTCTAAAAAGTGGAGTGGTTCAATTTAAAAGAGTGAAGAAAATTAGATTCGACGGCAACCATCGCTACGCTACTCAAGTAAGCGTTCTTCCTCAATAGATTTACTCTTCAGCCTCTATCTTAAGGTTAACTGTTGCTTCTTTAGAAACTTCTCCCTTGCCAATTTTAAGGGAGATTTTCTTTTCTCCAATCTCTCTTAAAGGCTTAATTTCCAAAAAAATCTCATCCTCTTGAAAAACAACTTCTTTATCTTGGCTATTTAAAAAATCCAAAACTTTTTTCTTGATTTGCTGACTAGTAACCGAGCTAAAAATTTCTTTATTCTTTCCAACTTTAACCTTAAAAGAAAAGGTAGTAGCAGCCAGCTGGGGCAAGAAAGTTTCCAAAAAATGAAGCTTCTTTAACTTTTCTTTTTCTTCTCTTTCCTTTCTTTGTTGTTCCTCTTTTTCTTTTTGAGGTGTCGCAAGCACTGCTAATTTCTTAGGTAGCAGAAAATTGCGCACATAACCATCAGCTAGATCTTTAATCTCTCCCTTTTTACCTACTCCCTTAATGTCCTGCAGCAAGAGAACCTTCATTTTTGAAAGCTTAGTTTTCTCCTTTTATCTTTTTAACTAAAACTTGAGTAGCTTCTTTTATCCACGAATCAGTATCAAATTCTTCTTTTTCGTTCTCCTGAGGTGATTTTAATTCTATATCCGGCTCAATACCATTCTGATCAATCCGATGACCTTGAGGAGTTAGCCAATAAGCAACGGTAATTTTAAGCATTGATTGATCACTTAAATTAACCAGCTCCTGAACTGTTCCCTTACCAAAACTTTTTTCTCCCATAATAATTGCTCCATTATTTTCCTTTAAGGCCCCAGCCAAAATTTCAGAAGCAGAAGCTGATCCTTTATTAATAAGAACAACGGTAGGGACATCTTTAAAAATAGAAGGCCCTCGAGAAACAAAGGTTTCATTTTGACTTTTGTCTCGAAATTCTTCAACTACAATAGTTTTTCCTTTTTCAATAAACCAGCCCCCAATATTGACCGCTGCTTCCAAATAACCACCGGGGTTATTTCTTAAATCCAAAATAATTCCCTCAGCTTGAGAAAAGATTGCCTTTAAAGCTGCTTGATAAAAAAGAGAAGGGGCTTTTTCATAAAAGTTATTAAGTTTAATGTAAGCAATCTTTCCCTTTTTGTCTTCCTTCCCCTCAAAGTTCAAAGTTTTGAAATCAAGAGTAGGAATTTGAATGATGTCACGAGTAATAGAAAAATCTTTCTCCTTTTCCCACCCTTCACGAAAAATAGTTAAAGTTACCACCGTTCCTTTCGGCCCTCTAATTTTTCTTACTGCCTCCTCCACACTTAAGCCAAAAGTGTTCTCATTATTTATTTTAAGAATTTTATCTTGAGGTTTTAGCCCCGCTTTTTCAGCAGGGGTTCCTTTTAAAGGAGTAATAACAATTAACTGACCGTCTTTATTTAAGCCAATTTCCGCTCCAATTCCTCCAAATTCTCCACTAATATCTTGACTAAACTTTTCCGCATCTTCAGGAGAAAAAAATGAAGTATTGGGATCTTTTAAAGAAGAAAGCAAGCCCGCAATTGAACCGTACAAAAGAGAACGATCATCGCTAACTTTTTCTTGAGAAACATACTTGGATTTTAGAACATTCCAAGCTTCCCAAAAAAGAGAAAAATCAATCCCCTCTTTTTGAGGATTGGTTACTCCTTCAACCACAATTTTTTTTGTTTCCCGAATCCCCTTTAAAAACCCCAGCCAATAAGAGCCGCCGATCAAAACAACCACTACCAAAGCAATAACAAAATAAGAAATAGAATCGCGAGAAATTTTAAATTTTTTAAGAAAATTCAGATTCATTTCTTTCAATAAATAATAAAAACTTTACTTGGCCATTTTATCACTTCTTTAATTCAAATTCAAAAATTTTTTTGTAAAGAGGACCGGTAGGGGTTAAATTTGATTCAAAAAGAGTAATTTTTTCAACCCAAAATTCCAACTTGAAAGGCGAAAAGTCTTCCTTAATCCTTTTAATTTCGCGATTTTTTTCTGACAAAGAAAGCTTTTTTTGAAACTTCAATTGCCAGCGATTATCAAAACGGGCAAGCGTAATATGGCTAGAAAAATCCTTTTCATCAAAATCAAGAGCAGCTTTTTTTAAATTCTTTCTTAAATGATTAGTCAAAGATTCCAAATAACCTTGAGAAGCTTTATCAAACCCCAACCAAATCATTCTAGGTTTAAGTTCAGAGGGCCCAAGAGATATTTTGTCAATAACCAACTTTTGAGAAGTAAAATTTAAAGCGGTATCTTTTATTGCTTCTTTAATTAAGTTCAAAGATTTTTCTGGCTGATTTCCTAAAAAAGCCAAGGTGAGATGAAGATTTTCTTTTTCAACAAAGCGAGCAAATTCAAGATAATCCCTTAAATAAGCTAATTGCTGCCAGAGAGAATCTTTAATTTCAGCGGGTAAATCTATAGCAATAAAAAGACGCATAGAAATTATTTTTCTTCTTCCTCTTGATTTATTGAAAAAAGATTTTTTGCCTTATCGATATAAAGCTTTCCTTCCAAATGATCAATCTCGTGTTGAAAAATTCTTGCTAGTAACCCAGTAGCCTTTAACCTAATCGGGCGCTGATTTTTATCAAACCCTTCTATCTCTATTTTTTCTGCTCTTTCTACTTCTCCCCAAAACCCCGGTACACTTAAACAACCTTCCTCTTCCTTAATCTTTTTTCCAGACAAAGAAACGATTTTAGGATTAAAAATAGCATAAAACTTACCTTGATAGCCGCCTCCTTGGCCTTTTCTTGAAGGCAACTGAGCAACAAAAACTCTCAAATCTAAGCCTACCTGATTAGCTGCCAAACCAATTCCTTTGTGAGCCACCATCATTCTCCTTAAAAATCTAATTAATTCTTCAATTTCTTTCTTCGAATAGCGGGAAAAATCAAAATCACTCACTTTCTTTCTTAAAATTTTTTCCTCATCTTTATTAAAAAGAGTCCAAATTTTTTTATTTTCCTCACTAATCATAATTTTTTATTTACTTTTGTTTGTTTTGTTTCCTTGAGAAGATTTTTTATATTTTAGCTTTATTCTTCCTTGTTTTGGTTTTTTTACTCCTTTTGGAATCAATCCCTTCTTTTCTAAAACCGCCATAAAATAGGCTGCCGGTTTTTTTAAATTTCTTTGAGCAATATCTTTCGCCAACTCCAAAAGCAATTGATTATCTATTTCTTTGGCCAACTTAATATAAAGAGTTTTATGTTTTCTATCAGACAACAGAGAAGCTAAAGTCAGTCCTACTAATTGATAAGAGCGATAGATTCGACTGACAAAAGCTCTTTTTTTCAACAGCTTAAGATATTCTTCCTTATTCATTTTCAAAGATGATATAATGAAACTAAAAGGAAAACAACCTCAGAATAAATTAATTGCTTTCAACCACTAAATGGAAAAAGATGAAGAAAAAATCAATTTTGCTTTTTTTGGCTCGCCTAATTTTGCCAAAATTGTCTTAGAAAAACTTATCGAAAATAAGTGGATTCCCTCGCTTTTAATTTGTAACCCCGACAAACCCTTTGGGCGCAAAAAAATAATTACTCCTCCAGCCACCAAAAAACTTATTCTCTCTCAAAAAAAAGAGATACAAGAAAAAGTAAAAATCATTCAACCCGCTTCAAAAAAAGAACTGGAAGAACTTGCAGAAAAAAATCTTTTTAAAGAAATCCAATTGGGAATTGTGGCTGCCTTCTCTCAAATTATTTCTTCAAAAGTTTTAAAAGCCTTTCCCTTGGGAGTAATTGGAGTTCATCCTTCGCTTTTGCCCAAATATCGTGGACCTTCGCCTATTCAAACAATGATTTTAGAAGATGAGAAAAATATTGGAGTTACCCTTTTTCTCCTTGATGAAGAATTAGACCACGGACCAATTATCGCTTCAGAAACATTAAAAAAAGAAGAAGCTTGGCGTCCGTCTTTTGAAGAATTAGAAAAAGAATTAGCTCAACTCGCAGGAGAACTCTTAAGAGAAAACCTTTCCCTTTTTTTAAAAAAGAAAATAAAGCTAATTAATCAAGATCATTCAAAAGCTACCTTTACTAAAAAGTTTACTACTCAAGATGGTTTTGTGGATTTAGAAAAAGACGATCCTCTTTTAATCGAAAGAAAAATCAGAGCTCTTAATCCTAATCCCGGCGTTTTTACCTTCCTTCGGGGAGAAAGAATCAAACTTCTCGAAGCAACTGTTTATGATGATCAAGTAGCTATCACCAAAATTATTCCAGCCGGAAAAAAAGAAAGAAAGTGTTTTATTCCCCTCCCCCTCAAAGAAGATTTTGTCTTAAACTAACTATTTTCAGAAAACCTTTTTTCAATTACTTGCCAATCAACCGCTTCCAAAAAAGCCTGAAGATAATCTGCCTTTTTGGTACCATAATCGATCAAGTAGGCGTGTTCAAAAAGATCAATGTTTAAAAGAGGTTTTAAACCAGCCGGATGTCCGCTTTGGTGCTCATTAATCCAAAAATTTATTAATCTTTCCTCTTTCTGATCGTAGTAAAGAATAACCCAACCAATCCCTCGCATTAGTGACAATGATTTAAAATCCTTCTCCCATTCTTGAAAACTACCAAAATCCTGAACTATTTTTTTCGCTAAAGCCGAATCGGAATTAAGAGAAGAAGGATTCTTGGAAAGACCACTAAAATAGTACTCGTGTAATCTCATTCCATTAAACTCCCACCCCAAGCGTCGAGCTAATTCGGCAAATTCCAAAGAATCGGCTTGGTTTTCTTTTCTTAGAAAAGCAAGTCTTTCCAAAATTTTATTGACATTATTCACATAACCTTGATAAAGAGAAAAATGAAGACTGAGAGCTTGATCACTAAATCCTTTTAACCCTAAAAGAGAACTAAAATCTTGTGCCTGATACATAAATTTTTAACTAATTAATAATCAGAACAAAGAATACGGCCAAGGAGTAGGAATTGAAAGTAACATCAATGCTGCTCCCCAAAGAGCCATGTTTTTAAAGAAATTAACTTTTTCTCTCATCTTTTCCTCAGGACTAGTAGCTTTCCAGAAGTTATGCATCTTTAAAGAAACAAAGAAAAGAAAAAGAGAAAGAAAAATAACGGCCCAAACAATATAAGCGCCAGTGATTATGCCTACTCCACCCAAAATCAAAAGCAAACCTGTAACCAAAACAGCAAGGTTAGGAGCTATTACTTTCTTAAAGGAAGCGTAATTAACCAATTCTTTGCGATTAACAAAGTGAGCAATGCCGTTATAGATAAAAAAGCCGCCGTAAATAATCCTTCCCAAAACAAAAAGGAAATCTATTAGACTCATACTGTTCTTATTAATTTACTTTTTAATAAAAGGACAAGGGACGACCTTTAAAGATTTACCTAAAAATAGCTTTCGATAATTCTTAGTGAAAAGATTATATAAAAAATAGAGATGATTGTCATTACCAAATTAGTTTTCCAATCTGGTCTAATTTCTTTAGGCAAAAGACGATTGTTAATATAAATCAAAAGAGGTGTATAAATCGCCATTGAAAGTCCTCCCAAGGCTCCAGAAAGAACCAAAAAAGCCAAAGGTTGTTTTAGAGGGATTAAGAGAGCTCCCGCAATTACTATCAAAACAATAATTCCATAGTAGAAAAAATTTAGCGGAATATTGCTAAAAAATTTCAAAAAACGAGAAAAAGGGCCGATTCGGGAATTAGTATAAAGAATATCACTAATAATCCGAGTTAAAGCATCGATCACTGTCCACATTACCGAAAAAAGCATCAAAAAAGTCATTATTAAAAACAAATCGAAGCCAAACTTTCCTAGTTTCTGCCCAAAAATATGAGCTTGAACCACCGCCAATTGAAGACCTTCTGGTACTATTCCTTGCGGTTTTAAAACTGCATAAGCATTGACCACCAAAAGAAAAAGCGCAATCAGTCCTGTTAGCCAAAAGATAATTCCCTGATCCACTTTTACATACTTCATCCACCCCCTCCATTTTTCTAAATTTTGAGGATTAGTTTCAAAAATATAACCCTTCGTCAAAGAAGAAGTGGTTTTCCCGGAAATCGGATTGGTAATTTTTTCTCCGTAAGCACACATTCCTAATTGTTTGTCTCGATACCACAAAGAAACGCAGAGATTCAACATTCCTCCCGCACCGGTAAAAACAATAGCTCCCAGCAAAACATTGATATCAATCTCTTTAGGAAAACTTCCAAAACTAAAAAGGCCTCTTAAGGCTTCCATTAAAAGAGACCAGTTTAAGTTAAAAAAGCTAATCACCAAAAGCATTAAAATAAAGGTGGGAACAACAATTTTTAAGCTTTTTTCCAAAACATTGTAAGCTACTCTTCCCAAAAAAGTAATCAAAAGCACTAAACCCAAAACAATCAGCGACCAAAAGTAATAACTTCCAAAATTAAAAAGTTCTTTTAAGATTGTTCCTAACGCTGCCGCCCAACCCGGCCAAATGTAAAGAATAATCGCCGAAAAAAACCAAAAAGGAACAAGCCATTTAAAAACTCTTGCCGAGGCAGTAAAAAAACTTTCCCCCGTTGCTAAAGTGTAACGAGCCACCTCTTTGTTGATAAAATATTGAGAAGTAATCCCCAAAAGAGCCATCCAAAGAATGTTTAAGCCATGTTTTGTGACCAAATGAGGCCAGAGAATTATTTCTCCTGTGCCTACCGCCATTCCCATTACTACCACCCCTACCCCTAACGCTTTTTTCCAAGATAAAGGGGAAGGTAGTTCTCTCTTTTCTAATTCAGGAAAGCTATCTTTCATAAGCAAGTAAGATTATAACAAAAATTTAGAAAACCAAGAAATTTGCAATTCAAAAAAAATGATTATAAGATAAACAAATAAAAATTGCGGGGTCGTCTAATGGTAGGACACAGCGCTCTGGACGCTGGTATCTAGGTTCGAATCCTAGCCCCGCAGCTAATTAGTACATTTTCTACCTTCCACAAACACAAAGAGTAATTTTTTAAGTTATTCAATTGATAGCCAGCAGCTAATGGCAACTAATAACCAAAAGGTATCTAAATGTTATTTTTAGAAGAAAGCTGATAAAAGTAAATCACGCTCTCTAATTTTGCCCCCATTTTAGAAAAAAACCTTTGAGAAGCTTTGTTATTTTTGTTTATTTCAATGCACAAAGGCTTCTTAGTTAATCTATTTTCTTCAAGAAAATTCTTTAAAAGATTAAAAACAAAAGATCCTAAACCCTTTCTTCTAAATTCTTTTTCAAGATAAATTAAGCACAAATCTGTAAACTTTTCGCCTAAAAAAAGATGAAGCATTCCTATTGGGTAATTATCCCAAAGAATAAAAAAATAAACGTGACGATGATTCTTTAAATTTTTTAAAATTCCGTCCTTTATCCTTTCTAAAGATATTTTCTTTTTCTCTATTTTAGTAAAATAAGAATAAACAAAGTTAACCAATTTCTCTAAGTCGTTTTTGTTATCAACAATAGTTTTTTTTAATTTCACCAATCTCAAGCAACTTGAAATTTTAGAAATTTTTGGCATACTAAATTCAGTAAGACTACTAAAATCATCAGAGATTTGTATTTAGTTTGCAATTATAGTTTATCACTAACAATTCTAACAAAATGAAAAAAATAAAAAAAGCAATTAAAGTTTGGAAGAAAGGAAAAAAATTCCAAGGATATCATCCAACCGGATTTGATCAAATAAACATAAACAGTAAAAAAATCCTGAAAGAAATAGGATCGTTTAGCTCAACCAAATGTTGTGGTACAGGAACCTGCAGTTAAAAAATCCAACAAAAAGATTAAGAAATGATAAAAATTCTTTACCAAGAATTGATACAGAAAATAATTAATAAACACTTTTCGGTCTTACTCAGAGGAATAATCGAAAATCAAGATCTTTTCAACAAAGAAATAAAAAAATATCTGAATAACGAAGTAGAAAAAATTATTTTACCTACTCTCTGTTGGCAACTTTATTTAGATAAATCGAAAGGTTCGATATTAGGAAAAAATACAAGGGAGAGATTTAAGAATTTTATCTTCTCAAAAAAAGAAACCTTTTTAAAAAATTTTCCCTCACTTTATAAATTAATAAAAAAAATTCTTGAAGAAGACGTTCTTTTTTTATTTGATTCGTTAGAAAAATTTTTAAACAACAAAAATTTAATTTCCGACTTTTTCAAAGTAAAATTCAAAAAAATAAAATATATAAAAATACCCACCCAATCAGATAGACACACAAAAGGGAGAAGAGTAATTTTTTTCATTCTCGATAATCAAAAAATAATCAAATATAATCCGCATCAATTTTCAAAAGCAAAAAGTTTTATTGAAATAATAAATAGATTCAACAAAGAAAACGAGATCCAAATTAAAATACCTAAAAGTTTAGAAACAAAAGATGGGTGGTATTCAGAATTTATTCAAACAAAAAATAAAAACATTTCTTTTCTTCAAGCAAAAAAATTTTATTATCAACTGGGGCAGATTTTAGCTTTGATTTACTCACTTAATGGATCTGATTTCCATATGGAAAATTTAATCGCTTCCAAAGAAAAGCCAATCATTTTAGATTTTGAAAGTTTATTCACAAATTTTTCTTTCTACAAAAACAAAAAAATAGAAAACAGCTTAGAATCTACCGGAATAATCGAAAAAAGAAAAAGTAAACAGTTAACAAGTGCTATTTTTGGTGGAAACAAGAAAATAATAAGTCTGGCAAATCCAATAATCCTATTTAAAAATACTGATCTCATGAGAATAAAATACAGAACTTACAGTAAAATAAAATTAGAAAACAGAATCTTTAAAAAAAATAGAAAATTATGGAAACCAGAAAGTTTTAAAAACGAGATGATAAAAGGATTTAAAGATTCTTATCTTTGGATAGAAAAAAACAAGGAAAAAATTTACAAGATTATAGATTCCTATCAAGATACTCTTACAAGAGTAATAGTAAGAAGAACTTCACTCTATACCCTTATCGAACAAAATCTTATCCAACCATTTAATTTGCAGTTAAATAAATTTAAAAGAAAAATAAAAAAAATACTTCGAGAAAATAGCAAAAAAAACCATCTTATAAGTAATGAAAATCTAGAAAAAATTATTAGTTATGAAACAAAAGAAATAGCTTCATATTCAATACCCATCTTTTGGCAAAATATAAGAAAAAAAGATCTTTTTTTTGAAAAAGGGAAAATAAAAAACTTTTTTCCAAAGAGCGCTATTGAACTATTAATATCTAAGTTAGAAAAAATAAATAAAAAAAACTTGGAAAGTAAATCAGGTACTTAAAGAATTTTTAAAAAATACTAAACATTTAAAATAAAAGCAGTTACCACTGCTCCTATTGTTTCACTTCTAAAAATTCTCGGACCAAAACTTAAGATCTCCACTCCTTCGTTTTTTGCCAAATCAATTTCTTCCTCGCTAAATCCTCCCTCTGGACCAACAAAAAAATTAACTTCTTCAAATTTTTTAATCTTAGAAATTACCTCTCTTATCGGCTTACCAGAAAAATCCAAAAGAAAAGAAAAAGAATTGTTTTTTAAAGATAAACTTTTCTTCTTCATTAAATCCTCAAAATCTAAAATTTCATTTATTTGAGGAACTAAAATTCTACCCGATTGCTCGGTGGCTTCTTGAGCAATTTTTTTTAATCTTTCAAAGTTAAGGTTAGTTTTAACAGTTCTTTGAGTAATAATTGGAGTAATCGAAGAAACGCCGGCTTCAGTTGATTTTTCTACCACCCATTCAAACTTATCTTTCTTTATCACTGACTGAAAAAGATTAACCTTTATTTCCGGCTCGCTCTTGTTTTCTTTTTTTTCCAAGATTTCCAAAACTATCTTTTCTTTTGATAACAGATTTACTCTTGCCCTGTATTCTCCTTCCCGAGAATTAAAAACATTAATTTCCTCTCCCGGTTCAATTCTTAAAACATTCTTTAATCGATTAAAGGTTGGCCAATCAGCTACTAACAACTCTTTCTTTCCCGATAATGAAAAAGGAAGAAAAAATCTTCTTGTCTTCATTGATAAACCTTAAAAAATTAAAGCTCACTAATTAGCAAGAAAAACATCGTGAAGACCACTTTCTCTTAAACCAGCACCGGTGATTTTAATAAACTCCGCTTTCTGCCAAAGTTCTTTTAAGTCTTTTGCTCCGCAATAACTAAAACCCGAGCGAATTCCGCCGGCTAATTGAGAAAGAATTTCTTCTACTCTTCCTCGATAAGGGATAAAAACCTGATCTGCTCCCTCAGAAACAAAATCAGTCATTGAAAAATTCTCACCAGAAGATCTTTTAATCTTGGCTTCTCTTTCCATCTTAGCTCCAAAAGAAGCCATTCCCCGATAAATTTTAACTCGCTTGTCATTCCAGTTGATTACTTCTCCAGGAGATTCATCGGTACCCGCCAAAAGCATTCCTACCATCACCGCGCTGGCTCCCGCTGCTAATGCTTTTACAATATCTCCCGAATTTCTAATTCCGCCATCGGAAATAATAGGAGTTTCTCCGGCTCCCTTTTTTGTCTCAAAAACAGCGCTCAATTGAGGAACACCAGCACCAGTTTTTATTCTTGTCAAACAAACACTGCCACCGCCTACTCCTACTTTAATCGAATCAGCGCCGGCTCTTTTTAAATCAAGCGCTCCTTCTTTAGTAGCCACATTGCCTGCCATTAAATCAATGTGAGGGAATCTTTTTTTAAGAGTTTGAACTGCCTTCAAGCAAGCATCTAAATGACCATGAGCTACATCTACTACCAATAAGTCCACTTCTGCTTTTACTAACTCTTGAGCTCTTTCTAAATAGTCATCTTTAATCCCTACTGCCGCTCCTACCATTAGCCTTCCCTTTTTATCCCTCACCGCTAAAGAATTAAGATGATTTAAAATATCTTTAGCGGTAATTAAGCCCAGTAAGCGATCATTTTTATCCACCAGCGGCAATTTCTCAACTTTATTTTTCTTAAAAATTTCCTGAGCTTTTTCTAAAGAAGTTCCCCTATCAGCCACAATCAAACGAGAACGAGGAGTCATTAGTTCCTTAACTAATTTAGTTTCGTCTTTTTCAAACAAATAATCTCTTTTAGTTAAAATTCCCAAAACTTTTCTTTCCTTATTAACTACTACAAAAGTTTGAACATCGTGCTTTTTCGATAATTCTTTCACTTTTCTTAAGGTAAAGTTTGGTTCTACCACAAAAGGTTCCTCAACAACAAAATTTTCCGCTCTTTTAACTTTTTGAACTTCTTCCACCTCCTTTTCAATCGGTAAAAACCGATGAATAATTCCTAATCCTCCCGCCCTTGCCATTGCAATCGCCATCGCCGATTCAGTAACCGTGTCCATATTAGCGGAAATGATAGGAAGATTGAGGGTGATATGAGGGGAAATTTTTGTTTTTAGACTAACTTGACGACGAGAATCAACTTGAGAATATTGAGGCTTAAGTAAAACATCATCAAAGGTGAGGCCTTCCTGAATCCTTTTTTTAGCCATTTTTAAATTAAATTTTAAAGCGTTAATTTCTAAATCTTTTTTATTTTAACTCAAAAAAAGCAAAAAACAAACCTTATTTACATTTAAAAATCTTGTTGTATGCTATTTTTAGCACCTTTTACAAAACTTCTTATAAAATTAGCACTCTACAAAAGCACTCCATTTACTAAAAGCATTTTAAACTAAGATTCTTATTTTTATCAGTAAAATGGAGTCAAATATGACAAAAAAAATATTGTGGGTGATTTTCCTATTGACAGGAATAGGATTAATAAAAGAAAGCAGTTTTGTCCAAGCTCAAGAAATAAATTCTCCTCAAGCTAACCCCTCTCAGATATCGACTGATGCTCTCGGTCCGCAAGATGCTACCAGATTAAAAGAAGGATTAGATAGATTAGAGGTTATTCTTCAGCAACTGCAGACCAAACTAAACAATCAAGACAAAGTAGTTTTAGAGAAAAAGAGTGTTTTCAATAATCACTTGGAAAAAATTGAAACCACTCTGGTTTCTATTGATTATTCTTTAAAAAATCTTAGCCTTTCTTCTGAGTCTCAGGAAGAATTAGCCGCTCAAGCTCCGATTCTCCCACCCCAAGAACTTTCTCAAGAACTTTCCGCTGTTACCTCAGCAACACCGTCTTCTCAAGAAGAAAATTCAAAAACATCCGCCTTTGCCGAAAAATTAGCAGCCTTGGGGTTAATAAAATCATTTAAAAATAATCGCCTCACTTTGTTTATCAGTAGCGGAATAGCCGTTCTTCTAATAGCTGGGGGAATTTATTTCTTTCTCTTAAGAAAGAAAAGAGGTGTTTCTTCTAGCCCCTCTAATTCATAAAAAAGGAAATCCGTCTTTGAAGGCGGATTTTCTTTTTTAATCTTTTCAAAACAAATTGAAAGCTATACTTTCATTTTAACATACAAGCAATCAAAAACCAATAACTTTCTGGTTTCTAATCAAAAATTAAGATTAAGAACTCTTAAAATCTTGGAAGCTTAATCCGAAAGAGTGTTTTTTTGTCGAGAATAAATTTTTTTAGAACCTTGAGTTAAAGCGAAAATCGTTAAAACCATAATATAAACAGAAACAACTTCAGAAGAGATTTGATAGTTCTTCTTAAAAATCCAAGGAGCTAAAAGTAAAAATACTAAAACTAGCGTCCAAACAAAAACAAAAATTTCTCCCGGATGATTTTTTGATTGATAGGCGTTTTGCCAGCGACGAAATTCTTTGGTCCCAGCAAAAACACTTAAAATAGAGGCATAAATTACCGAAAAAGCAGCTACTAAATAAGAAAATTTACCCTCAAAAATAAAATCAAAAATTAAAAACCCCATAAAAAGAAGAGTCCAAAAATTAGTTAAAAATCTCCAAAAAGAATCAGAGAAAAAATCTTTCTCTTTTTTCTCTAAAAAAATCTTGCCCATATTTTTCTAAAATACACTATAAAGCAAAAATCACCAACAAACAACTTTTAAAAATAAAAAAAGTAGAGATAAGCTGTAAGCCGGATTCTGTACTCTGAAAAAATCAGAGTGGTAGTTATTTATCTGGGCCATCGATTGCTCTCAGGCTCAAGCGACTCTCCTTTTCTGCAAAAACTGCAGAAAAGGCACGGTCTTGCACCCCGCCAGGATTTAGCCGTTTCACCCCTGATGTTACCATCAGGACTCATCCAAAGAAAAATCTTTGGATGTCGAAAACATTGCTGTTTTCGACGTCTCTGTTCGCACCTCTCGCCTTTCGGCGGTCCGCTGTTAGCGGAGGCGTTTGTACCTTGAAAAATCAAGGTAGGGTGTCCGGACTTTCCTCTCTAATCCAAAAGGATTAGAGCAACTACCCGCTTATCTCTACCTTTTAAATATTTTGAAACTAAATAAAATTTTTGTCAACTATCAATCGACTGTTAAAATAATTTCTGAGCTTCAATGTTTAGAGCCTGATTAACCAAAAAATCAGCCACTTTATTTTCCTGACGAGGTACAAATTTGAATTCAACACCCAAAAAATCTTGCTTTAAATTCCAAATTTCTATGAAAAGAGGCCAGAGTTCCTTTTCCTTTAACTTAAAAACACCATTGAGTTGATTAACCACCAGTTGACTATCAGCTCTGATTTCTACCAAAGTTTTTTTGGCTTTTTCTTTTCCTATTAATTGCTTAGCCTTTTTTAAAGCAAATATAATTGCCTTGTACTCTGCTTGATTATTAGTTCCTTCTCCCAAATAAAAAGAATACTTCTTTTCGAAATCTTTAAAATAAACCCCTAAAGCGGAAGGGCCCGGATTCCCCCGCGAGCCACCATCGGTATAAATTACGATTTTTTTATCAGAAGAAAAATTTTTCATTGATTTAAATTTTTGAAATTTATTTTAAAATTGAGAACTTAAATAAGAACTTAAATAAAAACTAAAAACTCTAACGGCGAGAAGAATTTTCTAAAGCCACTAAACCCGGAAGTTTTTCTGATGATAAATAGTAAAGCATTGCTCCTCCCCCACTGGATAAAAAGATATTTTTTCTAAAATAAAAAGGATTTCGAGAAATCTTTTTAGAAGCAGTTTTTGAAAACTTTAAAAAAGCAGAGGTGGTTTGCTCTCCGCCAATTACACAAAAAGCTTTGCTTTTCAAAATCTTTTTTACCAAAGCCTTTGTCCCAGCAGCAAAATTTTTCTTTTCAAAAAATCCCATCGGTCCACTCCAAATAATTGTTTTTGAGTCATCAATAATAGAAGAAAATTTCTTTATCGTTTTGGGACCAATATCAAAAATTGCTCCCCTTTCCCAAAGAAAATCAACCGGAAGAACTATTTTCTCTTTAAACCGAAAATAAAAATCTCTGAAAGATAAATCCTTTTCCACCAAAGAAGAACCCACGGGAAGATTTTGAAAAAACAGCAAAGTATTGGCCACTCCTCCCCCACAAAGAATAGAATCAACTTTGGGATAAAGATTTTCTATAACCCTCATCTTATCATCTACTTTAGCTCCCCCAACAATCAAAGTTACGGGCCTTAGAGGATTTTGAAAAATTCTTTTTAAAGAATTTAGTTCTATCTCCATTCCCATACCTCCATAAGCAGGCACAAATTTGGGAATTCTCGTTATCGAAGCTTGTTGGCGATGACAAACTGAGAAAGCATCATTTACATAAAAATCTCCCAAACTCGCTAAAAGTTTTCCAAAAGATAAGGAATTTTCTCTTTCTTCTTTAAAAAATCTTAAATTCTCCAAAAAAATTAATGACCGAGATGACTTTTTAACTTTTTCCTTCCAATTTTTAAAATTAAAATCATCAACAAAATCAAAAGAAGTTCTTAATCTTTTCGAGATCTCTTGAGCAATTGAAAAAAGACTAAAGGAAGCGCGATAATCTTTATTTTTAACCAACTTCAAATCCGGCCTTCCTTTAAAAGACAAAACCACTACTCGAGCTTCTTTTTTTAAAAGAAAATCAATAGCTCTAATTGCTCTTTCCAGCCGGAGAGAGTTTTTCCATTCGCTTTTTTCGATATTTAAATCCAAGAGAAGAAGAGCTGTTTTCCCCTTAATTGTTTCTTTTTTAATTTGACTTATAAACTTCATAAACTAAACTATCCTATGATCTAATGCGCGAGTGTAGTTTAGTGGTAGAACAGTTCCTTCCCAAGGAACAGGCGGGGGTTCGATTCCCCTCACTCGCTCTTCCTATCCTTTTAAAACTTTTTTAAAAAATCTAAATTTAAAAAATAAATTAAATTAATTTTACTCCCTCTTCGGTCCATTTGATTCCGGGGACAAGAATAATTACTTTTGCCTTTTTTCTTTCTTCAATCAACCAAGAGATCAAATCTTTTTTTTCTAATCTTAGTCGGCTATCCAAAATTTGATTCTTGGCCTGAATTCTTAGAAAGTAGCGAATGATATCTTTTTCAGGCAACCGAATCAGCTTGGAAAGCAAGCGACGAGCCTCTTGATCATCTAAAAATGGCTTTATGTGATTTTCTATTTTTTCTTCCAATTCACTCTTTTTCATTTCTGATTTTAATTTTTTATCGATTAGAATTTCGTCGATTAAGCCTTCCAAAGCAATTGCCCTTGAACCTTCCTTTAATTTCTCTTTACTTTGGTCATTGGAAGAATAGTTTGCAAAATAATTAAAGGCTAAGTCAGTAGCTTTTTGATACTGAAAAGCAAAAATTGGCGCTCCATTTACAAAGGCTACCGGCCACAAACCAAAAGTAAAAACTATTAAAAAAACAATTAAAATTCCACCTAATCCCAACGCTAACCCGATAACTTTTTTGTTTTTTAAAAATTCAGATAATTCAAACTTCATTTTAAAAAGTAATTTAATTTTAAATCAAAATAAATTTTGTTGTTTTTGTTGCTAATAATACTCAACATTAGATTTTTAAATTTAAGGCACAACAATAATCATTTTTTCTGAAGGATGCTTATAATTAAACTTTTCTCTTAACTTCTTTTCCAAATTGCGCGGGTTAAGATAGTACTTTATATCCCTTTCAATAATCAAATTTTCTTCCGCTAAATTATTAATCTGAGCGGAAAGATCTTTGTAAGTTTTTGAGAACTCTTTTACTTTTTTGGTTAATAAAAAAGCACTCGTCATTAATCCCGCTACCATCAGCCCCAAAAAAACCACTAAAATCAATTTCTTAAAACTAGTCATTGTTTTTATTATACTCCAAATAATTTTTCTCCAAAAGAAAATAACCCCTTAATCTATTTAGACAAAATCTTTTTAAAGTCTTGAGGAGAAATTCTTACCCGCGCCAAAGACAAAAGCTTCTTTTTCCCTTCCTTTTGTTTTTTCCAAAGCTTCATCTTCCGAGTTCGATCACCTCCGTAAAGATAACCAGTCACATCTTTTTTTAAAGCGGGGATAGTTTCTCGAGCAATAATTCTTCCTTGTGCTTTTGCTTGAAGAGCTTGGCTAAATTGCTGACGAGGAAGTATTTCTTTAAGACGCAAAACCATTTTTCGCGCTTCTTTTTCCAGAGTTTCTTTAGGTAAAATTCGAGAAAGCCCGGGGACCACTTCACCAGCCACCAGAATCTCTAATTTCGCCAGATCTGATTTTTGGTAACCTTCTTCTTGATAACTAAAAGAAGCAAACCCACCCGAAACCGACTTTAACCTATCATCGAAGTCAGAAATTAATTCTGCCAAAGGCATTTTTGTTTCGATAATAACCTTTTCTCCTATCAACTTAGTATTTACTTCTTGCCAACGAAAAGCTTCTTTTAATTGAAGAAGACTTCCTAATAAATGATGAGGAGCAATAATTTCTACCCTAATCATCGGCTCCCAAATCTCTAAAAAGTTATCGGGCAAGTCTTTGGGATTGCGAATAATCAAAAAACCTTCTTCATCTTTTTCTAACCTAGATAGATTATCCTTTTTTAAAGAAGCTGGGGGTAATTTAACTTTATAAGCCACTGAAGGAAAAGAAGTAACTGTTTTCACTCCAAATTCTCTTTCCAAACGTTGGAGAACAATTTCAAAATGAAGCTTCCCCAAAAATCCTCCTTTAAATCCCCTTCCCAAAACTTCGTTAGCGTCCGGTTCAAAAGTAAAAGAAGAATCATTTAGTTTAAGGCGTTCCAAAGACTTCTTTAAGTTTTCGTATTCGTCAGGATTATCAGGATAAAAAGAAACAAAAACTACTGGCTTGGGTTCTCGATAACCTGGCAGGGCCCAGAGTGCAGCCTGATGTGAATCAAAATGTTGATTAGCACTAACACCAATTTTATTTGTCTGCAATTTCGCTTTCAGCGAAATAACGGTATCTCCAATTTTTACTTGATGAGGATCTCTTATACCAGTTACTAAATAACCAATTTCTCCCTCCGACAAAGAGTCGGTAGCTGAAAGATGAGGAGTAAAATAACCCACCTCCTTGATCTTAAATTTTTCCTTAGCGGCGATCAAAAAAACTTCCTGATTAGCTTTAAAACTTCCCTCAAAAACTCTTACCGTAGCAACAATCCCTTTATGATTATCATAAAAGGAATCGAAAATTAAAGCTCGAGAAATTTGCTGATGATTTTGAATCTGGGGGGGAGGAACTTCTTCGATTAATCTTTCCAATAATTCCTTTACTCCCGCTCCTGTTTTAGCTGAAATTCTTGAAATTTCGCTTTCATCTACTCCTAAAAGAGAAGCGGTTTCTTTGACCGCTTTTTCTACATCAAAACTTCCCAAATCAATCTTATTTACCGCTCCAATAATTTTTAAGCCTGCTTTTTGAGCTGCATAAAAGTTAGAAAGAGTCTGTGCTTGAATTCCTTGAGTAGCATCAACCAAAAGGATTGCTCCTTCTACTGCCGCTAAAGCCCGAGAAACCTCATATCCAAAATCAGGATGACCAGGGGTATCTATCAAATTTAAACAATACTCCTGCCCCCGAAAAAAATATTTCATTCTTACGGGAGCCATCTTTATAGTAATCCCTCTTTCTCTTTCTAGCTCCAACTGATCTAAATACTGAGACTTCATCTGTCTTTTATCAACTGTGTTTGTGATTTCTAACAAGCGATCAGCTAAAGTGGACTTACCGTGATCGATATGAGCAATAATACAAAAATTTCGAATATCCATAAGATAAATAAAAACTACCTCTCTCTTCTTTTTCAGAGTATAATGACAATAATCGCTTATCGCAAGCTTATAAAATAAATATGAAATTGAAGACAATTCTGATTTTAGTAGGAAGTTTGACCTTGATTTTAATTGCCTTATTTGGCTTATTTTTCCTCTCTCTAAAAGTTAGCCAAAAAGATGACGCCTTTTCTGACAATAAAATTTCTTTCCAAGATAACTCCGATAAATTAGTCGAAAATAAATCTGCCTCAGTCGCCAAAGAAAATTTCAATTCAGAAGAGAAAAATCAGGCCCCCTTAGAAAAAGATTGCCAAATTAAAACTCTTTTAGAAGAAGTAATAGGAGATTCAATGTCAGGAATTGTAGAAAGCGGAGAAAAAATAAAAGTTCTTGAAAATTATTACCAATGTCACCCAGTCCAAAGAAACGATATAATTATTTACCAGCACCCTAACGGTCAAAGGTTAATTAAAATTGTAAAAGCTCTTCCCAACGATAAATGGCAACTAAAAGAAGAAGAGGATGGTTATCAAATCCTTGTTAACGATCAAATTTTAACTAACGCTCAACAAATCCCTTATTTTATTCCTAAAGAAAGATCAGCCATCTTAAAGCTTTATCTGAGAGATTATCCAGTGATTCCAGAAAATACCTACTTAATTTTAGGAAATAAAATTGAAGGTTCTCTGGATTCCACTCGCTTTGGATTAATAGACAAAAAAGAAATAATTGGCAAGGTAATTCTTTTAAAATCCTTCTGATTCCTTCTCTCTTGTTTATCCACACCTTGCTTTGTTTTTATTTTTAAAGCTGGTAAAATTAATAAAGAAAAGTTGTGTCTCCCAATGTAATTAAAAAAGAAGGTTTTAAAAACATGAAAAAAACCTCTGCTTCTTGTTTTTTCAAAAACAATCAGGGATTTTCCTTGATGGAGATGCTTATTTATGTAGGAATTTTGGGAATTGTTGCCTCAGTTGCTACCGGCATTTTCTTAAGCGTCACCAAAGTGCAAACCGAACAAAGCGCTCAAGTAGAAATTTCAGGACAGCTTAATTTTGCTATGCAAACTATTCAAAGGCTTATTAGAAACTCAAGTTTGGTAGATATAACTCCCGGCACACCAACCACCTCTTTAACTCTAAGAATGAAAGATAGCGCCGTTGATCCCACTACTATTTATTTGGAAAATGGCAGAATTTATGTAAAAGAAGGAGCCAGTGGTACTCCTCAATCCATTACCAGCGATAAAGTTGTTATTGATTCTCTTGAATTTAAGAAACTTACCCAATACCCCGGCAAAGATATTGTTCAAATCGATTTAGCAATGTCAGCCGCTAATAAAGTGGAGGGAAGCACTATTCGCCGTTCTTTGCGCTCTGCTGTTTCTCGTGTTTCTGCAGCCACCTTTGATTCTGATTTAATTCCCGGAGTTGACAATACCTACTCTGTGGGAACCTCGAACCGCTGGAAGAATGCTTCCTTCTCTGGAAATGTTGGTATTGGTGTGACTACTCTTTTAAACAAACTTGATGTTGCCGGCGGAGTAGCCATTGGAAGTTATGCTGGAGTTAACACCGCCCCCTCCAACGGATTAATTGTTAGTGGCAATGTTGGGATTGGAGTAGCAACTCCAGCAGGAGGAACAAAATTAGATATTTATACTTCAAATGCCAACGAAATTGGTCTTCTTTTAAGAGATGATGGGGGGGCAAGAATATTTTCAATTGCTGAATTGGGTAGTGGTGGATATAATCCAATGTCATCAGCAGGAGATATTGGTCTTATTTATTATGGATCGGGAGGATCAAATACTGGTAGTCTTATGATCGGCCAATGGAGTAGTTCAGCAAGAGGAATAAAAATTGATGCCTCGGGTAATGTCGGCATTGGAACAGGAACACCGGGAGAAAAGCTAGAGGTAGCAGGCAACATCAAGCTTTCGGGAGCAACTCCTACTTACAAAATCACCAATGTCGCCTCTCCAACTGCCAGTAGCGATGTAGCAACAAAAGGATATGTTGATAATTCAGTAGGTGAAGGAATTTTAAATGTTTATCAGTCAGATGGATTAAATTTGGTGGGACAGTTAATTGATCTAGGAAGACCAATTCTTTATGATTTTACTGCTGCTGGAAACTCTCAACAAGCCCGAGCTGTTTATTCAACAAGGGATTCTTCTAATGGGATGCCAACTAATCAAGCTCTTATTTACAGTGGAGTAGTAGATAATCTTTGTGATTTTACCGTCTACCTTTCCTCATCAACTAATCAAATAAAGCATATGATAACCGGAGATTGTAGCACTTTTCAAGGAAGAGCTTC
Organism: Candidatus Parcubacteria bacterium; assembly: GCA_025999395.1. Lineage (GTDB taxonomy): Bacteria > Patescibacteriota > Minisyncoccia > UBA6257 > JAGOQP01 > KatS3mg098. Next base: position 306,115 of record AP024682.1, on the reverse strand, counting down.
TTCTACATGGTATTATTCAGGAACAAATTGTACCGGTTCAGTTTATATTAATAGTTTATTCCAAATGGCAGTTAATAGTGGCTGGGAAGGGTGGGGAGATGATGTTTGTACAGATATAAACAATAACGCAAACAACTACTATTTATACTGTCTTTCTTTAAATCATAATCAAAAAGCTTTCTGGAGAGGCGGTTATAGTACATATCTTAAATACTGTAATCCACCAGGAGAATATCGTTATCAAGATACACCTTCATGTTTCTATAACGATTATGGAGGTTCTTTAATGGCTAATCGTTCTTATCAAAGTTATAGAACCCCCACTGGAACCTGTATTAATGCTACCGGAACTTTATATAATGGAATAATAATCTCGCCCACTAATCGCCTTTGTGGCTCAATTGCTTCTGGCACAGGAGAGTGTGTTATTAAGCCTTAAAATATTTTATGTTATTTAAAAAAAAGTTTATAGATAATAAAAAAATCAGATATATTTTTTTATTTTTCCTTATTTTAACCTTTATTTTCTTTTCTCATCTAGTTTTCTCTTATACAATTTACGATAAACGATTAAATGTATACCAATCAGATGGAACAACGCTAGTAGGAAAGTTTGGAGGAATAGGAGGAGTACTTGGAATTTATGATTTTTGGGGCAGAATTAATGCTGGAGGACAAACTTTAAATACAATCGCCATTGTTATTTTCGGAGAAAGAAATTCATATGATTATATGCCAACCAATAATGTTCTTCTTTATGACTCCGGAACAGATAATTTTTGTGATAGCACAATATATATCAATAACTTTCAAAAAAAGCATATGATAACCGGAGATTGCAGCACCTTTCAAGGAAGAGCTTCTTCTACATGGTATTATTCCTCAACTAATTGTTCTGGAACTGTTTATCTTCCAAATAACGGCTTCTATACTATGCCAACACTTAGCGCAACAGAAGGTTATACAGGAAATAATGCTGGAGTTCCTTCTTACTATTACTGTCTTTCTTTAAATCATAATCAAAAAGCTTTCTGGAGAGGGGGAAGAGATTATAATAATTATCCTTCATGTGTTTATAATGATTCTGGCTCTTCTTTAATGGCTAATCGTTCTTACCAAAGTTATAGAACACCTACTGGAACCTGTGTAAATGCTACAGGAACTTTATATTCCTCCTTAATAATCTCACCCACTAATCGTCTTTGTGGTTCGATTGCTTCTGGAACAGGAGAATGTGTTATTAAGCCATAAAAAGATTAATTAAAATTAACAAAACCTTTTAAATTTAAAAACGGTAATTTTTTCTAAATTTTGAATATCCAACTATTATAATTTTCATTATTGCTTTATCCCTATGTTCCGTGACACTTTTTAAATTTTTTACCGGAGCCACAAGGGCATAATTCATTTCTACCTACTTTTTTAAAATTTTTGTTGATATCTTTGTTTAATGAAAAATCTTTTTTATTTAAGTTTGCTTCTACTTTTTTATCATTTTTAAAAATATTTGTTAAAGCAATCATTTCCGAATTAAAAATCAAATCCTTAAACATTTCAAAAGCTTCTCTTTTATACTCTACTAATGGATCTTTTTGTCCATAAGCTCTAATTTTTACTCCCTCTAAAAGCGCTTCTAAATTTTCTAAGTGATCAATCCAGAGAAAATCCAAAGCCGATAAAATCTTTAATCCTGCCTGATTATCCGCCAAAACTTTTGCTTCTATTGATTTTTCTAAAGAATCAGGAAAAATTTTTTCGCTTATTATTTTTTCTAACTCATCTTCTTTAAAAGGCTCGGCCTTTTCTTCAACTAATCCCAAAGACAAGAGAAAGTTTTGAACTTTTTGAGAAAGGTCCGGCCGAGATTCTTGAGGCTCCTTAGAAAAATCTTCCTCTTTAGTTTCAAAAGAAAAGTCTTCTTCGGAAATTATTTTAAACAGCACATCTCCAATAAACTCCTTTACAATCTGAATTGTTTCTCCTTTTTCTATTCTTTCTAAAAGATTCTGCCGACGGCGATAAATAGTTTGTCTTTGCTTGTTTAAAACCGTATCGAATTCAAAAAGATGTTTACGAATATCAAAATTAATCCCTTCTACTTTTTTCTGGGCTTCATCAACAACTTTAGAAATTAAAGAGGATTGAATCGGCTGATCCTCTGGAAAATTAAAATTGCTCATCAGCCGCTGAATTCTTTCTCCCCCAAAAATTCTTAATAAATCATCCTCCAAAGAAAGAAAAAATTGAGTTTCTCCCGGATCTCCTTGTCTGCCGGCTCGTCCGCGAAGTTGATTGTCAATTCTTCGAGCTTCGTGACGGTTAGTTCCCAATACAAACAATCCTCCTGCTTTCCTTACTTCTTCAGCTTCTTTAGGATCAGGGGGGTTGCCGCCTAAAATAATATCCACTCCCCTTCCCGCCATATTGGTAGCCAAAGTCACCGCTCCCTTTCTTCCCGCTTGAGCAATAATTTCAGCTTCCTTTTCGTGATTCTTAGCATTCAAAACTTGATGCTTAATCCCTGCTCGAGAAAAATATAAAGAAAGAGTTTCGTTTTCCTCAATTGAAGTAGTCCCCACAAGAACTGGCTGCCCTTTTTTAACTCTCTTTTTTACTTCTTCTACTATTTGGCGATACTTTATCTCTTTAGTTTTGAAAATAAAATCGGGATGATCTTTTCTTATTAAAGGTTTATTAGGAGGAATTACTACTACTTCTAAACCATAAACTTTCTCAAATTCCTCTTTAGAAGTAAGAGCCGTTCCAGTCATTCCGGCAATCTTTTGATAAAGCCTAAAGTAGTTTTGAATAGTGATTTGAGCAAAGGTTTTTGACTCTTCCTGAATTTTTACTCCTTCTTTTGCCTCTAGGGCTTGATGAAGACCACCCGAATAGCGTCGGCCATACATTAGCCGACCAGTAAATTCATCAACTATCACCACCTCCCCATTTTTGACAATGTAATGTTTATCCCTAAAAAAAAGCGCTTTAGCCTTTAAAGATTCCTCTAAGTAATGAACTAGTTTAATATTTTGAGGACCGTAAAGATCTTTTAGATTCAGCATTTTCTCCACCTTCGAAATGCCGGCCTCAGTGATTTGAACAAAATGATTTTTCTCATCCACCAAATAATCTTCATCTTTCTTCAAAAAACTAACTACTTTGGCAAAAACCTTGTAGTAATCAGCCGCTTGGGTATCAGGAGCAGAAATAATCAAGGGAGTACGCGCTTCATCGATAAGAATGCTATCTACTTCATCAATAATGGCGTAAAAGAAGGGCTTTTCTTCTTGGCTGAGGCGCCGCTGAACTTGATCGGCGGTGTGATAAGCTAAATTATCTCTCAAATAGTCAAAACCAAATTCATGATTGGTTCCGTAAAGAACATCTGCTAAATAAGCTTCTTTTCGAGAAACGGGTCGCAAAAATTCATGAACTACTTCAAAACTTCCTTTGGTGTCTCTTTCTTTGTCTAGTTGCTGATTTTTATAGTCTGCATCGTAAAGATAAGCCGCGTCATGACTCAAACAGCCAACCGTTAGCCCTAAAAAATTATAAATTTGCCCCATCCAAACCGCGTCTCTTTGAGCCAAATAATCATTGACCGTTACAACATGAACTCCTTTCCCTGTTAGTCCATAAAGATAAGCGGGAGCGGTGGCCGCTAAAGTTTTTCCCTCACCCGTTGCCATTTCAGCAATTTTTCCCTCAAACAAAGCAATCCCTCCCATTAATTGAACATCATAATGCCTTTGACCAAGAGTTCTTTTAGCTGCTTCTCTTACCAAAGCAAAAGCTTGAGGAAGAGCTTCTTCTAAAGAAACTTTTTTAAGTTGAATTTTTTCTTTTAAATCAAGACTTTTCTTCTTTAATTCTTCATCAGAAAGGAAACTAACCTCTTTTTCTAAATCATTTATCTTCTTTACCCAAGAGCGATATTTTTTTAAAGGAGAAAAGACTCTGTCGAATAAAGACATAGAAAAGTAAAGAAATCTAAAAAAATAATTTCAAAAGGATTAAATTTATTATTCTTCTTTTAAAGAAGTTGCCTTAGCTTCCTCTAACTCCTCCTTATACCTTTCCAAAGCCACCTTCAATCTCTTTTTAGCTTTATCAACCGCTACTCTCACCTGATTATCATATTGCTCTATTCTTAAAGTTTTTTTGGGAAGTTTCAAATTAATTTCCACATAGTAAACGTTCCCTTTCTGATGATGTTTAGTACTTCGAGCTATTTCTATATTCAAATGAGGGACAAATTTTTCCTCAATTTTCTTAATAATTTTTGACAAAGAAGAGAATTTCTTCTGAATGTAGTCAGCTAAAGCTGGTGAAGGAGAAATTTGAGTGTTTTTGATGGTTATCTTCATACTTCGATTTTAATATAAAAGTCAAAAAATCACAAGAAAGATAAAAAACCCCCGCTTTTTCAAGAATTTTTACTTTTCTGGAAATTAAGCGGGGGCCAAAATCAGCAGCAAGAAGTTTTATCTTCTCTTGCTTGATTTTTTGCTTGATTTTTTGGCAGCTTTTTTGGTTTTTTTGGCTGCCTTTTTTTTCATAGCCATTATTTTCTTTCTTTCTGCTTTTTGTTAACAGAAAGAAAATTAATTTCACTTATTTAGCGTAATTGCCGACCACCCAATTACGCTAAAAAATTTTTTATCAACTTAATTATAATACATTTTTAAAAAAAGAAAAACAAAAATCTGTGGATAAGTAAAAATTTTTCATTCAAAAATTTTTAAAAAAAATTTATTCTTTCTCTAAAGTTCTAATTTAAAAAAAATTAAAGCTTTACACAATTTCAATTTCTTCCTCAATCTTTACTTGAAACTTTTTCCAAACTTTTTTCTTTGCCAAAGCAATAAGTTGCAAAACATCTTTAGCGGTAGCTTTCCCGAGATTAACAATAAAGTTTGGATGCTTCAAAGAAAACTGCGCTCCCCCTTTCTTTTTTCCCTTTAAGCCTGCTTTTTCCAAAAGAACCGCAACCGGGAGAACTAAAAAGGGATCATTTTTTATTTTCTCCTGAAATTTATTCCTTAAAGAAGAAGGCAGGCGAGAAAGAGAAATATTTTTAAAGGTACTGCCAAGAGTTGGAAAATCCAGAGGATGTTTTTGACGACGATAACGAAGAATAAAAGAGGCTTTTTCTCTAAAAGGTTTTATATCTTTTACTGGCTGTAATTTTAAAAGAACTCCAACAATTAAGAGAAGCTCTCCTTTCTTTTGGTTTTTCTTAAAAATACTGGACCGATATTTAAACAAACATTCTTTGTTTTTTCTTAAAGAAAGAGAAAGCTCTTTCCCCCTTCTTTCCAAAGTAAGAACCCCTTCAACTACATCTCTGATTTCCCTCCCAAAACAACCAGCATTTCCATAAACCGCTCCCCCCACTGTTCCTGGTAATCCCGCTGCCCACTCTAATCCTGCCAACTTTTTCTGAAAACAAAAATTAACTAACTTCCTCATCGAAACTCCCGCTTCCGCAAAAACCAAGCCTTTCCCTAAATAATCCAATTTCTTTAAATCCATCTTAATCACCAAGCCATCAAAAAAGTCACCCTTAAATAAAACATTTGTCCCCTCGCCCAAAACAAAAATTGGTTTTTGAGGAAAAGAATTAAGCCACCAGGTTAAAGTTAAAATTAAATCACCGATTTTCGAAGCCTTAAAAAAATAACTGGCTCTGCCTCCAATTTTTAGATGACTGTAATTTTTTAATGAAACATTTCTTTTCAGACCTCCGCTAATAAGGGCAGAAAAGAAATTTTTTGATTTTACTTCTTTTTTCACCATTAATAAAAATGGTGGCGGAAAGGTAGGCTCCTGTTTTTTTTCTTACTTGAGTGAGCATTTTCCGCCACCATTTTTATTTTACACTAAGTTTTGAAAAATAAAAACACAAAAATTGCCTCACCACCCCTAAAAAATCAGCAAACATGTAAGAAACAAGATTAAGCTCACCCGCTGCCTCGCATTTGTTCTTACTGTTTACTCAACAAGAAAATTCTGCTCTAAAAAGAGAAAGCTAAGAAAATATAATGCTTCCAGTATTATCTACTTAGAATTCTTCTTAAATTATTAAGAATACTTCTAATAGAATAGAGAGTTCCTTGAATGGAAGAGGAGGTTCCTGTTGAGGGTGTAGCAGAAGCAGTAGTAAGAGTCATTGTAGTAGCCTGAGGAGTAAAAGAGGGGCTACTTGAAGGAAGAGGACGAGGTTGAGTTAAAGTGAGTTTAACCACATCAATTGAGGTGGGATGAATCTGGAAGATAGCAAAGGTTTTATTATCGACTTGTTGAAGATGGGCATCAAAGAGATATTTGCCATAATTTGTGTATTGACCGGTGCTAATAATTTTTGCAAGCGAACCCGAGAATTTAAGAAATTCATCTGAAGAATCAGGGATAATTTTGAATTTATTATCAGAAGTCATTAAGCCAACAACCACTGGGGAACCAGCAATCATTTTAATTTTTTTGCCACCCAATCTTAGCCCACTTTCTTCAATAGAGGATTTAGTAAGATCCCTCAATAAAACCAAACCATTATAAGCGTGAGTTCCAGGCAATGGTAGTATTGTTATATAACCTCCAATGCCATAAAAAGCTTCATCAAAAGTTTTGTTGCCCCACCATTCGGCTTGGTCGCCACATTCTACCCGGTGAAAGCTACCAGACTGACTACCGCTTGGTCTGCTCCCCTCAGTTTCACACAAAGTAGCTCGATAAACAAAATCAAAATTACCGGAGTTGTTCAGTTTTCTGATAATAATGCCGTTGCGATAACGCCAAGGACCGGAGATTTTGTTGAAGGCGTTAACTGCTTCTCCACTTGTCATATAAGCTCCGTTTTGAAAGTCATACATATGGGGAAAAATATCGTAGACATAGCCGGTTACTGGATCAACTTCTATTAAGCCAGCATCAGCATAAATTTTGGCTTTTTCAGATTCCGACGCATCAGGAAAATGAAGCTGACCATTTAATCCGCTCATTTGCCATTTACCAACAAACTGAGGATTAGAAGGGTTGCTAACATCAAAAACAGAAATCCAAGCTCGTTCTGAGGTATGAAGACGAGCAACTGCATCGTCGGTTGGAATAACCAGATATAATTTTCCGCTTGAAGCACGCACTGGCTGAGCAGCAAACCATCTGATAGATTTTGAATTATTATAATCTATTCCCGACTCGCAATAACCTATATTCAGTTCTGATTCTTTTATCTCGCCAATAATAGAAGCAGTAGAAGACGAGACATCTAAAATTTTAATGTTGTTGCAACCATAGCCCTCTGAAGTATCGTATGCTAAAGCATACGGTTTCCCATCTAAGCCGCGGAATAAAGTGGTAGGAACATACTTATTACTAATACTGCCTCCACTTTCTTTAACATCAAAATCTTGAATATCGCCTAAACTCCAGTCGGGGTTAATTTTGACAAAAACATGAACAGCACCAGTTGCAGCATAATTGGGACGCCCATAAATCACCGGATGATTATCGAGAATCGTTAGCTGTGAGAAATCAGCAGCGCCAAGTAAAATACTCTTTACCTCAGCAGAATCATCCGAAAAAGTATTTTCCTTAAGTAATTGAGGATTAAACGGATTGGCTATATCATAAATCGAAAGCTTATATTCATATCTTCTACTTGAATCTAAGTACTTTCTTGTCCCAATTAACATTACTTTTTTGCCGTATAAGGTAGCAAACTTAATAGAAGTAATACTACTACTAGGACCATCTTCGCTTATATCCACCACATTTTTAACAAACTGATAGGAACCTAGAGACGAATCAACTTCTACCATTGGTGGGGCACCGGAGGGTCTTTCTGATGAGGGAAGATTATAATTGCTAGTATCGTTTTTGTTGTAAGCCTCAAGAGTGCAGGTTACTCCGGTTGACTGAGAAGAAGAAATTGAGAAGAAAACACAATTTAAGGGAACTTGCTTGGTAGCATTATAAGGTGAGGGTAAAGAACCTTTCAAAACCGCCTGATAAGTCCCGGGACTTAAAGAGATAGGAGAATCAAGACTGCCTTCGGCAACTTTTGTACCACTGCTATAAATTCCTGTAGACTGAGTCCAAATTTCCACCTTGAGTTGAGATTTTTCGGTGTTGGTTAGTTACCGATCCTCAACAAAGGATGAACCTCCTTGAAAATGCCCTAGTTTCAGAGAAAGAGTGTAGGTACCAGACGGACCTGGTTGATTTTCACCATTAACCGAAGGATCTCCACTACTCACAGACATGTGATTAAAAGTAGCAGTTACTGTTTTATTACTATCTAATGCTACTGTACAAGTTCCTGTTCCCGAACAATCCCCACTCCAGCCAGCAAAAACTGAGCCTGCACTTGCAGTAGCCCGAAGAGTAACAGAAGTACCAGAAGCATAAGATTCACTACAATCAGTACCACAATTAATTCCTGTGGGAGTTGAGGTAACAGTTCCACTTCCTGTTCCTGATTTGGAAACAGTGAGAGTGAATTGTTGAGAGTTATTTTCTCTTACTGTACAGTAATGAACGGCGCGGTTTGTTTCAAGTCCATTTGACCACTTTATATAAATTTCGGCAACATCTGGATCTGCTTCTAAACAAGTCCAAGTACCACTTCCAGCTGGTTTTCTTGCGTTTCCTTGATTATCTGTTTGAATCCAATTAGAACTTGTTACCCAATTACCCCAGTTATCATCAACAGTATTTTTGGTTCGTTTATAAAGAGTGCCACTTAAAGAAGCCGGCCCATTAGAAACCGTTAAATAATAAGTATCGCCATAATAACTATGCTCCTGACTATAAGAAAGGGTTCCTCCGCTGCCACCACTTGAAGAATTGAAAGTAGCAGTTACTGTTTTATTACTATCTAATGCTACTGTACAAGTTCCTGTTCCCGAACAATCCCCACTCCAGCCAGCAAAAACTGAGCCTGCACTTGCAGTAGCCCGAAGAGTAACAGAAGTACCAGAAGCATAAGATTCACTACAATCAGTACCACAATTAATTCCTGTGGGAGTTGAGGTAACAGTTCCACTTCCTGTTCCTGATTTGGAAACAGTGAGAGTGAATTGTTGAGAACTAGTTGATTGAGCAACAAAACTTAAAATCTGACCGTAGGCTACTTTACTTTTTCCCTCCGTTCGAGCCGCTACTCTAAAATAGTAGGTTTTTCCCACTGTTAATCCGGAAATGTTTTCAGAAACACTTAAAGAGGAAACAATGCCTGTTGTTTTTTCTGTTGTTTTTTTAGAAAGATCACTTTGATTTTCGCCCCACTCAAACCAGTAGACGGCGCTGTTTTGAGCTGGCGGACTTACCGAACCCCTCAAAGTCGCTGAAACACTTGAAATATTGTTGGCGGCTAAAGTAATAACTTGAGGTAGTTTAGAAGAAAGAAAATCCTTGGCCGCTTCATCTCTTATAAAAACAAGTAAATCATTCAAATCCTTAGAAGTACTATCAATTTTGCTTTTATGACATCCTCCTGGTAAAGTAGTTTGAAGAGCATAGAAAGTAAATTCATCTGTTTTCTTAACTAAATCATCAAACTTCGAAGTTAACGAAAGCGGACCGTCTTGTAAGATTCGTGCTTGTAATTCAGCCACTTTTAATTTCAATTCAAGAATCTTTCCTGGCAAAGCAGCTATCTTAAAAGGATTTGGAATAGTAGCACAAGCTCCATAAGCATAATCTTTAACTGTTCTTCTAAGCTGAATAGCTTCATCAGCTGTGGCCGCCACTTTACCAATAGCAGAAGCTAATCCCCCGCCAGTTCCTCCACCTCCTTCTCCTCCTCCACTGCTTCCTCCTTCATACCACTCACCTCCGCAAAGATAACCATTACCAGTGTATTCGCAACCTCCATCTTCTTGAACCGCTAAAGCCAGATTGGTTGCAAAATTAATAACATTGAAAAGCGCAATTAAAAAAATAAAGGTAGTAATAGAAGTACTCGATAAAAAAATTCCCTTGTTTTTTGTTTTTTGCATACAATCAAAATTAATAAAATGTATTAATTATAATAAAACAAAAGGTAAGTGATTTTTATAATTTTAACAAGAAAATACTTATATATTAATAGATGATTTAATGGTAATTTAAAAATAAAACTTGGTTTTCTTACAAAAGTTAGTTTTTCTTCTCAAAAACAAAAAACTTATAACCCACAAAGTTCCAAACCAAAGAAACTAAAGTAGCTACCAAAAGTGCAACATTAGCCCACTGCCGAGGGCTTAAAGAAGAAGGATAAGCAATGTAGTTAACAATTAAAGAAGCAACCACTACATTCAACACCATCCCAATAACACTAACAACAAAAAATTTTCCAAACTCCTGAATGTTGGCTTTATCTTTATCAATAAAAGTCCAGTACTTATTCCAAAAATAACTTCCGATATTTGCTATTAAGAAAGAAATTGCCTTAAAAAGACTAAACCCCAAACCACTCACAATTCCTGTTAAAAAAATCAGTAAATTAACTATCCCCCAGTCTAAAAAAGTATTAAAAGAACCCACCGCTGCAAACTTAGCTAATTGAAAAACTATTGGAATTTTTAAAGAAATCAAAGAAGCCAACCAGAGAAAAAAAACCGCTACCATCCCTAAGAAAAAAACAAACCCCGTTGCTAGTACCCAAGAAAAAGAAAAACTACTGGCAACATTTTTAATAATTGGCAAAGAAAAAACTCCAAAAAAAACTCCGATAATAAAAACCAACAAAAAATCTTTTCGAGTAGCCATTTTATTGAGTAAGAAAATCAATAATTCTCTCCGTCACCCACGCCTCGTTTTCTAAAATTTTTGTTCCGTGACCCGCGTTTTCTAAAATAATTTTTTCCTTTTTTACTCCCTCTGGAACCAAAGCAAATAATTCTTCAACTTCCGAAGCGTTGTCGCCATCATCTCGACTAGCTAGAAAAATAACCCTGCTTGAAGTCGATAAGTGTACCACCAAATCTCTGGTGGTAATTCCTCGATAATTAATTCCCGGCGAAAGCAAAACTCCTCCCCGAGCCTGAGGATGTTGAGCAAGATATTTTAAAGCCAAATTAGCTCCAATAGAAGCTCCCACTAAATAAATCTTTTCTTCTGTGGCTCCTCGAGATTTCAAGAAGTCAATACCCGCCAAAACATCAAAGTAAGAATCCTGATGCTCTTTGTCAGAAAAAGAAAGATAACCTTGAGGCCCTCCTTCTGATTCGCCATGACCCCTCAAATCCAAAGCTAAACCAGCAAACCTTTTTTGCGCTAATTTTTGAGCTAAATCATTAAAAGATTCTTTAGTGGCTGGCATCATATGCAAATAAAGCACCCAGCCCTCTGGATTAGTAACCTCAAAATAATTAGCCGCTAAAACTCTTCCATCTTCTGTTTTTAAACTTACTTTTTCCATTATCTTTTCTGAAGGATTTTTATTAATTTTATCAAAAACTCCACTCAAAACAAAGATCAAGTCAGAAAGCCCCAAGAGAGTCACAAAAGCAATTACAATCACCACAAAAGAGCGAAGAAATTTCTTATTTAATCTCATAAATGACACTGACATTGACGCTTACCTCCTGACTTCCGGGTTCAATCGAAGGAGCCACAGAAAGAGCGGCGCTTTCCAATTTATCAGCTCCGCCCCGCCCCATCGGTACCGGATAGTAATTTCCAGAATAATCAGAAAGAGAAATAATTCTTCCTAATTTTAATCCGTTTTGAGAAGCAATTTTTTCTGCCTTTTCTTTAGCTTTCTGAAAAGCTTTTTCTCTAGCTTGAGAAAGAAAAACTTCTGGCTCATCAATTCCAAAAGACAAGTCCCCTATCCGATTAATTCCCAATTGAGGAAGTTTTTCCAAGATGGAAGAAATTTTCTTAAAATCTCTTACTTTAACGCTTACTGTTTGAGTAAAGGAATATTTAACAATTCGAGGAATAAATTCTTCTCCCCATTTAGAAGGAGAAGAATAAACTGGAGAAAGATTATACTCAGTTGTTTTAATATCTTTTTCTTCTATTCCTGATGATTTTAGAAATTCAATTGCTTGATTAACTGTTTGGTTGCCTTCTTCTATTATTTTTTCAATTTTTGAACCTTCTTTCACTACCGAAAAAGAAAGAAAAGCAACATCCGGCTTTACCGTTACTTTATCGGAAGCCGAAACCGATAAAGTCCGAGCTGGCAAAAGAGAGCTGGAGTAATTAGCAATTGGTCCCCAAAAAACAGAGTAAATCAAAAGAACCGCCATTGCTAAAACTAGAAAACTTAAAGTTCCAAAAAGAAATTCTTTGCTGAAAAAATTCATATTTTTTATTTTACTCTTAATTTTAAGACTTAACAATAAATTAAAAATTATCAACCTTTGTTAATAAGCATTTAATTTCCCTTAAAGAAAGACTGGCTGAGCCGACCAAAAAACCATCAATCTGAGAATATTTTAAAAAATCATCAATTTTTTGGCAATCAACGCTTCCTCCATAAAGTACTGGCAAAAGAAGATGAAATCGCTCTTTTAAAAAAGACTTGATTTTTTCTATCATCAAAGAGGCGCGCAATGAATCCACTGGTTTATTGCCTCCAATTGACCAAACGGGTTCATAGGCAATAACTAAATTTTTTTCCCTTTTTTTTAAAAAAACTAAATCTTTTTCGATCTGCTTTCTTACAAAAGACCAAGCGGAAGAGAAAGAGGATCTTTTCTTCTCTCCCACACAAAGAATAGGAGTAATTTTATTTTCCCAAGCCCTTTTAATTTTTTCAGCAATCAAAGAATCGTTTTCTCCAAAAAGATAACGTCTTTCTGAATGTCCAACAATTACATAAGAAACTCCAATATCTTTCAGCATCTTAGCTGAAATCTCGCCGGTAAAACTCCCTTCATTTTTAAAAGAAACATTTTGAGCAGCCAAAGAAATCCCCTTCTCTTTTTTGAATTTTGAATTTAGCAAATAAAAAAAATGCTCCAAATAAACAAAGGGAGGAGCAATTACAACCGAAAGATGAGCAGATAACTTTCGGGATTGTTTTAAAGAAAAATCAAAAAGTTTTTTCGCTTTTTGAAAAGAAGAAGGATTCATTTTCCAGTTAAAAACCACTAGCTTTTTCATAGCTTAATAATAGCACAAAAAACTTATTTAAAGAACTAAAAATTTTTAGGCTGATTTTTATTTCTTGAACCATTCAGGTGTTTTATTAACCAGAGAACAACACTTCCTACAATTAAAGCTGCAACTAAATAATCAAATTTTTCAAAATAAGTTCTAAGAGTTGGCCAATTTTCCCCTAAAACCAGTCCCAAGTAAGTTAAAAGAGTTGACCAAAGAAAGGACCCCAAAAAAGTATACAGACAAAATCGCCAAAAATTCATTTTTCCTAACCCTGCCGGAAAAGAAATAAAAGTTCTTATAATTGGCAAAAGACGAGAAAAAAAAGTAGTGGCCTCTCCCCAGCGAAAAAACCAGCGCTGAGATTTTTCTAATAAAGATTGAGGAATAAGAAAATTAACTATTTTTGATTTTTCTCTAAGAGAAATAATCACTGAGGCTAATTTATAAGAAAAAATTGAACCAACTAAATTTCCTGCCGCTCCCCAAAAAACAACCCCCCAAAAAGAAAAATTGCCCCGTGCCACTAAAAAGCCGCTGAAAGGCATAATAATTTCTGAAGGGATAATAATGTTGGCGCTTTCCAAAGCCATCAAAAGAAATACTCCCCCGTATCCCAAAGAGTTAATGAGACTAATAATTTCTCTCGCTAACCAATTTAAAATATTTTCCAACATCAAGAAAATCAAAAACTAAAAATAACAGAAAAAGAATAACAATTCCTCTTAGAAAATCAAGAAAAATTACTTACTCTTCAAAAAGCGAGCCGCTTCTTCAGGAAAAACGGGATTAATTTCAATTCCTGTTCCTAATTCAAATCCGGCTGAAATATTTGATTTAGGAACTATTTCTAAATGCCAATGATAATGAGTATGCTTTTTCTTCTCAATTAAGGGAGCAGTATGAATGAAGAAATTGTAATCAGGATCATTTAATTTCCTTTTAATCAAAGCCAGTATTTTTTTTACAACAAGAGCTGCTTCTTTCAAATCTTTTTGAGATAAATCTTCAAAAAAGGGCTGATGTTTTTTAGGAAAAACGCTTACCCAAAACGGCTCTTTAGAGGCAAAGGGAACAAAAGCTAAATAATTCTTATTTTCATAAACAATTCTCTTTTTTTCTTTCATTTCCTCTTTTAAAACATCGCAGTGAATACACCTTTTGTTTTTTCTAAAATAATCTTTAGAAATCAAAAGAGACCGACTAACAGAATGAGGAATGACTGGCAAACCAATTATTTGATAATGAGGATGAAAAATGCTGGCGCCGGCCTGAGGTCCCCAATTACAAAAAATAGAAATGTAAGCAATCTTTTTATTTAAGGCCAGCTGTCGAAACCTTTTCTGAAAAGCCAAAAAAACTTCTTCCGCTTCCTGATTTTTTAGATCCCCAAAAGAATGAAAGTGATTGCGAGTAATAACTAAATCATGAGAACCTACTCCCCGAGCAACAAAATAAATTCCTCTTTTTTCGATCCGACAGTCAGAAATTTTTTCAAGTGCCGGAAATTTGTTAGGAAGGACCTGAAGGCTCCATTTTTCCAACGGCTTAGTTTCCGGAAACCAAAAATAAGGAGGAAAATTCCCACTTCTCTTTAAATTTTCATCTTCGAAAGGACAAGTTTTTAAAGGAGAAGGTTTTCTTTCAATTGAAAGATATTTTTTAAACTCATTGGGCTTTTTTTTGCCATCCTGACGCCGAGGGGCAATCAACACCCATTCTCCCAATGTTTGATGATAACGAAGTTCCGAATTCATTTTTTTTAATTACTAATTTTTTTCAGATTTCTGGGGACAAAAAGAATCCTGACTTAATCTATTATCATAGTACCACTGAAAAACTTTTTTGGCTACTGGGACCGCATTTAAGCTTCCCTCACGAGCATCTTCAATTAAAACCAAAACCGCGATTTGATTAGGAGTATTAAGGCATTCTCTTTCAGAAAAAGGAAGATTGTAGCCAACAAAGAAAGCATTCACTTTTTTATTATTTTCAATCTGAGCACTTCCTGTTTTAGCAGCAATTTTTAAGGGCAGATCAGCAAGCAAATGAGCAGTGCCATAATCTTTTTCGACCGCATCAATCATTCCTTTTTCTACCTCTTCAAAGTTTTTCTGATTTTTGTAAGAAATTTCTTCAAATTTTGGATCTCTCGAAAAGATTATTTCCTGCGAAGAATTCTTTAAAGATTTCACAATAAAAGGAACAGGAAATTTTCCTCTTTGAGAAATGCCTGCAATATATCTTAAAAGCTCTAGAGGAGTAATCATCAAATCACCCTGTCCAATAGCTACATTGTAAGTATCTCCAATTCTCCAAATTTGGCCAGTGTTTTTTTCTTTTTGCTGAGGATCAGGCAGAAGACCACTCTTTTCAGAAGGCAAATCAATCCCCGTTTTTTTGTTTAAAAGGAACTTTTCCCAGTATTCTCTTAACCTTTCAATTCCCAAACCCTTAAAAGAACCAAAACCACCTCCCACTTGATAGAAATAAATGTTACTTGAACGCGCTAAAGCTGAGTAAAGATTCACCCAACCGTGAGGCTTCCAGTCAAGAAAGCGAGAAGGTTGATTAGGAAAATAAGGATTGGGAATTTCTATAAACCCCGCTGAAAAAATAGAAAAGAAAGGATCAACAATCCCTTCTTCTAAAGCCGCAAAAGCTACTAAAGGCTTGATGGTAGAGCCGGGGCTATAAACTCCCGAAACTATTCGATTAAACAAAGGACGACTTTTATCAATGAAAAATTCTTTTTTAAGATTATTATTATCAAAACTGGGGAAACTAACCAAAGCTAAAATTTGCCCTGAAGCAGGATCCATTACTAGTCCTCCCCCGGCTGCTGCTTGAAGCGACTGAATTTGATTCTTCAAAGCTTCAAAGAAAAATTGCTGAAGATCCGCATCAATTGTAGTTTCTAAATTTTTGCCTGCCAAAGGCGGATTAATCATCTTTTCCTCTAAAACATTACTAACGGCATCTTTGTAAACCAAAGAAACTCCATCCTGACCTCTTAAAAATTCATCGTAGTAAAGTTCAAGGCCGCTTTTGCCAATTTCATCATTGAGACCTAATTTTTTGTTTTTTGCTAAATCGGTCTTATCCACCAATCCCACATAACCCAAAAGATGAGCAAAAACTTCTCCTTCAAAATAATGACGACTAAAGTTGTTTTCTATAATAAGAGAAGGAATTTTTTTCTTTTTCAATTCAATTATTTGTTCCAAAGAAACATTTTTCTTTAACAGAAAATAAGCTTGCTTTTCTAAATCAATAGAGGCAATCAAATTTTTGATCTCCTCAACCTCCAAAGGAACAACTTGAGAAACTTCTTCCAATACTTGTTTAAGAGTCCCTTCGTCTTTAAGAATTTGAGAAAGATTTAAAACAATATCAAAACTGGGCTGATTAGTAACCAAAATTTTTCCGAAGCGATCATAGATAATTCCTCGCGGTGCTCTAACAACTACTTGTTGCCCCGAATTAGCAAAAGCTCTTAGTTGATACTCTTTTCCTTGATAAATGACTAAATAACCTAACCTCAAGAAGAAAACAAAAACCAAAAATAAAGTCACCCCTCCCATTACCTTAAATAATTTCTCACTCAAAGGCTTCTCTACTATTTCTAACCCTTGAGACAAATCATCTAAAACAGCTTCTTCTAAATAAATTTCTTTTTTAGCCATAAACCTAAAGCAAACATCAATGAGCCCAAAAGAGCATTATAAATAAATTCTTTCAAAAAAATTAAAGAAAAAAAAGCTTTCCAATCATTGGCAAAAGTCAAATAAAAAATTAACTGCCAAAAGATTAAACTAAAAAGAAAAACCAAAACATTTTTAGAAGAAAGAAAAAATTTAAAGAAAATAAAAGAGGCAATTCCACTTACTAAAAGAAAAAGATGTTCCCAAAGAAAAAAGGGTAAAAACTTGCTCATAATTAAAGAAACCCCCAAAAAGAATAGAAAGGACCAAAACCGATTAATAAAAAAAGAAAGCGCTAAAATAAAAACTAAAGCCAGATTAGGAAAAACCAATCCAAATAAAGATAAAAAAAACCTTAATAAAAAGAACCAAAACAAAAAGAAAGCCCCCGTCCAAAAATCTTCTTTTTTTAAAAAATCATTTTCCAAAAAAAACATGAAATAAATAGACCTGCTTATTTTCAGTTATTTTCTCCAACTTTTATCAAAACCTCTCTTAAATCACTTAAAGTATATGGCAACTCCAAAAAAGCTTCCCAAAAAGCTCCGGAGGTATCTTCTTTAATACTTTTTACCTTACCAACCAAAAGGCCGTAAGGAAAATCTTTGGAGGCAGAAACAACTCTTTCTCCTGAAGAAACAACTTTATTTTTACTAATTAAGCCCACCTTGGGATTTAAACCGCCTTCCAATAAACCATCAATTTCTTCCTCTCCAATTCTTACTGCCAAAGAAAAATTGGGATCAAAAACAGTCATCACCTCACTTCTTGTTTTCCAAACATTACTTATCACCCCCACCAGAACCGTTTCCGAAAATAAAACGGGACTACCAACCCTTACTCCATCTTTTTCGCCCACATCTAAATAAAGACGGCTTTTAAGATTATAAGGATAAAGAGAAAAAACTTTGGCCGGCAAATAGCCGTTTTGAGAAACTAATTCTTTCTGAGAAGAAAGTTGAGATAATTTGTTTTCCAAGTCAAGATTGATTTTGCGAAGATAATTATTTTCTTCCACTAAAGAAGAAACGCGGAAAATGTTTTTTAAAAAATTTTCAATTCTTAAATCAAGAGGTAAAAAAACCTGAGAAAAAGCAAGGAAAATCAACGCCAAAAAAAGAAAAATCTTAAGCCATTTCCTTTTCATAATTCATAATAAACACCCTCCAAAAATTACTCAACACTTATCGGCTTTACTGTTAAAGAAAAGAGAGGCTGATATTTCTTTATATCTTCCACCACCACTCCTACCCCTCGAATCACACAGGTAAGTGGATCATCCACTCGAGTAGTCTTAATAGATAATTCTTTGGTAATTAATTCATCAAACCCTCTAAGCAGGCTTCCTCCTCCCGATAAATAAATGCCGTTTTGAAGAAGATCGCCAGTGAGTTCTGGTGGAGTTTGCTCAATAGTATTTTTTATTGCCTCCAAAATTTGCTTCACTGAAGAAGCAAGAGCATTTCTCACTTGAGAACCCTTGATAGTAACTTCTTTAGGAAGTCCTGAGGAAAGATCTCGTCCCCCTACAACAATTTC
This sequence comes from Candidatus Parcubacteria bacterium, assembly GCA_025999395.1. GTDB lineage: Bacteria > Patescibacteriota > Minisyncoccia > UBA6257 > JAGOQP01 > KatS3mg098. The sequence goes on along the minus strand of AP024682.1, from coordinate 287,771 downwards.
TAATCTATCTTCCTCCGGCAAAACTGAACCAATCTCTTTTTTAATTCTTTCGGCTGTTGGCTCTCCAATAGCAATTTTAAAGTTGTCTCGAGCAAAACGAATGATATCTTCATTAAATTTATCGCCCGCCACTTTAAGACTTTGAGAAACCACCACTCCTCCTAAAGAAATAACAGCAATTTCTGAAGTCCCACCTCCAATATCTACCACCATACTAGCTTGCGGTTGATCAATGGGAAGACCAGCTCCCAAAACCGCCGCAATCGGCTCTTCTAAAAGATAAACACTCGAGGCTCCTGAAAGAATTACTGCATCTTCCGTAGATTTTCTTTCTACTTCTGTTAAATTAGCCGGAATCGCCACTACTGCTCGAATGTAGTTTAAAAAAGAATCTTTTTTTATTTTTTTAAGAAAATAGCGGAGTATTTCTTGAGCCATATAAAAATCAGAAATCACTCCTCCCACTAAGGGCCGAATTACTGAAATATGAGAAGGAGTACGTCCCATCATTTTTTGAGCTTCTAAGCCAATGGCAACAATTTGGCCAGTTTTATTATTTATCGCAATTACCGTTGGCTCATTAAAAACAATCCCTCTTCCTTTCAAATAAACCAAGGTATTAGCAGTTCCTAAATCTATTCCCACATCAGTTTTAAATTTGTCCCAAATACTCATAGCTAATAGAAAAATTAATGTTTATTTTAAAGAATTAATCTTAGATAAGATCGATGATAAACCCAAAAGCTGAGCTTTTTTCTTTTTTCTTTCTTTAAACTCAATTTTATCCTTAGTTTTTTGACTAACAACTAATCTTAAAGGAATTCCTATTAAATCACTTTCTACTAACTTTTCGCCCGCGCTTTTATCTAATCTCTCATCAAAAAGCACTTCTATCTTAAGAGCGGTAAGTTTCTTATAAATTTGGCGAGCTCTTTCTAAAATTTTTCTATTTTCCTTTTTGTTAGAACCAAAAAGAGCCAATAAATGAACCTTAAAAGGAGCAACATTAGCAGGCCAAATTAAGCCATCTTGATCATGAAAAACCTCAGCTAAAACTCCCATTAAGCGAGAAATCCCAATCCCGTAACATCCCATTAAAACTAAATTTTCTTTTCCTTCTTTATCTTTGTATTTTAAAGAAAAGGGATGAGAATAATTTGTTCCTAGCTTAAAGATGTTTCCCACTTCACTAGCCCGACCAATTTTTAAAGAAAAACTTCGACAAAGAGGACAATAACCTTTATTCTCTTCAAAAATTTCTTTGTTTTGAGCAAAAGAGCAGTGAGAACAATAAACAATTTCATCCTCCCCGTTTTCCAAAAAAACCTGAAACTCGTGAGAATATTTGGAAAAAGTTCCTCCCGAAGCCTCTACTTTCAAGGCCTTTAAACCCAATCTTTGAAAAATTCTTTTATAAGCAAAACTCACTTTTTCATAAAAACTATCTAAATCTTTTTGATCAGCATGAAAAGAATAAAGATCCTTCATTAAAAATTCTTTTCCTCTTAAAAGTCCAGCTTTGGCTCGAGCTTCATCTCGAAACTTAGTTTGAATTTGATATAAAGCTAAAGGTAAATCCTTGTAAGAAAAAATAGCCTTTTGAGAAAGAGGAACAACAATTTCTTCATGAGTTGGTCCCAAAGCGTATTCTTTCTTGTCTCTTCCAATTAATTTAAACAAGGCATCAAAACTTTCCCAGCGGCCAGTTCTTTGCCAGTTTTCTTTAGGAGAAAGAGCTGGCATTCTAATTTCTTGAGCCCCCAAAGCATTAATTTCTTCCCTTACCAGATTTGTTATCTTTTCCAAAACCCTTAACCCTAAAGGTAGATAAGTGTAAACACCAGCCATTAATTTATCAACAAAACCTGCCCTTACAAGAATTTTGGCGTTATAAGATTCCTCATCCTTAGGAAACTCTTTCTTGATAAAATTGGGGAGCCGAGACTGATACATAAAACTAAATTAACTTAGCAATATCTTTAATACTTACAATAATAACCAATAAAATCAGCAAAGAAAAACCAATGGCATTAACAATTTGCTGAGTTCTTACACTTACCGGCGCACCTTTTATTTTTTCAATTATCAAAAAAATAATTCTTCCTCCATCCAAAGCCGGAAAAGGAAAGATATTTAAAGCAGCCAAATTAAGAGAGATCAAGGCCACTAAATTAATCAAATAAATTAATCCCAATCCCGCTGCTTGAGTAGTTACCTGATAAATTCCTACCGGTCCGGAAAGATAATTTAAGAGATTAGCTCCCGTAAAAAAACCAATAATCAATTTAAAAAGCATTATAAAAACAAAAGCAAAAATTTTTACCGCCGAAATAAATCCTTCCCAAAAAGATCGATACCAGGGAAGTTTTTCAACTCCTCCAGCCACCAAAGAAACCCCCAGCGCCCCTTGTCCTGCATTTACTTGAGAGCGAGGAACAACTTTAATTTCTTTTTTCTCTCCTCCTCTTTCAATTTGAAGAGTAACTTCTTTGCCTTTATGCTGATTAATAAAGTTAACAAAGTTTTCAGGCTCTTGAAAACCCAAAATTTTATCCCCTGCTTTTAAGCCAACGACTTCTGCCGGAGAATTAGCTTCTATTGCCGAAATCAGAAGAGATTTTTCTTCTCCAAAAAGAAAAACCAAAGAAAGCAAAAGCCAGCCTAATAAAAAATTCATCAGCACTCCGCTTATTAGCACAATCAACCTTTGCCAGATAGGCTTAGCAGAAAAAAGTCTTTCTGAGGGAATAGTTTTTTCTTCTTCGCTTTCTTCTTCCTGTTGATTACTTCTTTCTCCTTCTTCACCGGCAATTTTTACAAACCCTCCTAAAGGGATAAGATTAAGACTCCAGCGAGTTTCTTTCTTCTTCCAAGAAAAAATTCGAGGCGGAAAACCGAAACCAAATTCCTCTACATACATTCCCATCTTCTTGGCAGCCAAAAAGTGGCCCAATTCATGAACAATTACCAGAATCGCCAGCACTAAAATAAAAACAAGTAAATCAAAAATCATAAGTTGAAATAAAATTACTCATTAATTTCATCAATTTTTTTCTTTAAATAATCTTCCACCCTTTCATTAAATTCATCTAAAATCTTCTGAATTCTTTCGTTTAATTGGAACTTGTCATCTTCGGTAATTTCTTTATTTTTCTCCTTTTCGCTAATTTCCTTCTTTACTTCATCTCTTAAAAGACGAGATCTTACCTTAAATTCTTCAGTTTTTTCTTTAACTAATCTAATTAATTCCTGTCTTCTTTCCTGAGTTAAAGAAGGAAAATTAATGTGAATAACACTCCCATCAGAAACCGCCTGAAGATTTAAAGCCGAAGAAACAGCTTTAATTATTCCCGAAACCGCCATTTTATCCCACGCCGAAATCTGAATCTCACGAGGAGGAATAACACTAATAGAAGCCAACTGCTTTAAAGGAACTTTCTGACCATAATAATCAACCAAAACATCTTCCACTAAAGCAGGGGTGGGCCGGCTTCCTCGCACCGAAGCAATTTCTTCTCTGAAAGCTTTTTCGATTTGAGCTAAAGAATCCTTGAATTTTTTTTCAATCTCAGTCTCCATAAAAACCTAGAAAAAACCAAAACACCTTTTAAGTGTATTAAATATAACTCAAAAAAAATAAGAAGACAAATACTTAATAATCAAAAAGCCTCGCAAGGAGGCTTTTGAAAAAGAAAAAAATATTCTCTCTGATTAGCGACTCAAAATCACTCTTTGATTAACAAAAAACAATGAACGAATTGGAAAATCACCAGCCACCTCTTTGATTTTCCAATTGTTTCCGCCATCCTGACTGATATAAAGCTTATTCTTAACTACTACATAGATCTTTCCCTCTTTAACTCCAAAGGCATCGATAGTTCCTTTTAAAGGAAGAGACTTAAGAAGTTTAAAGGAAAGACCATCATCAAAGCTCAAATAAAGTCCATCTTTACTTAAGAGATAAAGAGTTCCCCATTCATCCAAAGCCATCTTTTTAACTCCTCCTTGAGCAAACAAAAAGTTTCCTGAAGGCAATTCAATTTTTTGAAATTCTTTTTCCAAATTTACTCCTCGGCCCAAATTGCCCGATTTAAAAAGAAGATAAAAATAACCATTAGGAGAGCGAAAGATTCTTAAGATCGGCGAGGCAAAGGAGTTAACCAATTTAGCTTCCTGAGTTTTTAAATTAAAGCGAATTAATTGGCCATTGGAAAGAGCTAAATAAAGATAATCGCCCAAACGATAAAAATCATAAACAGCTTCCTTGTCGAAATCTACTAACTTTTCCAAGTTGAAGAAGTAGTCATAAGTTCGATAAACCTTCCCTTTTTGGCCATCATAAACAGAAACAAAATAATCTTCTTCGTTTTGGCTAGCGGGAAGAATTCTAAATACTACAGAATGCTCATTAATTTCATTATTAGAAGAAACAAAGCGATTCCAGGTCAAACCTCCATCTTGGCTGAAGAAAATTCCTTTATCGGTAGCTAGATAAATTAAATTGCTTTTATCCTTTCCCCAGACATCAAAAACCTTAACAGCTTCTTCCTTCTCTAAAGTAACTTGATGGAAGTTATTAAAGTTATCAAAAGAAATCAAAAAACTCCCCCAGCCACTATTCCAATCGGTTTCCACCATTGCTAAAGCAGAAGCAAAAAGCCCCGAAGAAGGCAAGGGAGTTGACTGATTAAATCCTCCCAATCCCCAAAAAACTCCTAACAATCCCATTAAAACTAAAAGAAAAAAAGTAAATTTTTCCATATTTTTGTTTATCTTCTAAAAATTAATATTCAACAACATTTTCTTTATTTGAATTCTTTTATTAACAGTTAAATTTTTCAAAAGCCAAAAAGTTTGATTAACCTCCGCTAAAGCCGCCCAGGAAAAAGGTAATTTTTCTCTTAATCTCCAAATCAATTCTTCAAAAAACAGATCAAATTCTAAGGGATTCTTTTCGCTCAAGGTTATAATCTTTTCTACCAAATCAGAAAGGTTAGCTGTATTTTTTTTAGAAAGAACAAGATTAACCAAATCTTTACTTTCTTTTTTTTCTTTTTTCTCTTCGAGGATTTTCAAAAGATACCCAATTCTTCCCGAAGCTCTTTCTGCAAGTTTTTTCCTCTCATTTTCTGAAAGCTTCTCAATTATACAATATTTTGATAAAAAGTCAAGAGTAGATTCTAAAGAAAGGCGGGGGAAGTAAACCTTGAGAAATCGGGAGGCTAAAGTAGGTAGAAAAACAGAGAAATCCTGAACAATTGCGATAATAAGAGCAGAAGAAGGCGGCTCTTCCACTATCTTTAAAAGAGCGTTTTGAGCTGGCAAAGTAAGCCATTCGGCATCTCTAATGATCGCCACTCGATAACGAGAAGCAACGGGTTTCTGAAATAAAAAACTTTCTATTTGGCGAATAGTTTCGATTCCAACACTTTCTAAATTGCCCTCAAGAGTGTTTTCTTTAGTTTGACTAAAATCAACGATTAAAGATTCTCTCAAATCACCCTTAGGTTCCTCAAAAATCCCATTTTCTAAATAATTAGCCAAACTTTTGGCAAAAAGAAATTTTCCCACTCCCCTGTCTCCAAAAAAAAGATAAGTTTGAGCTAAAGAGTTATCTGCCGCTAAGCGTTTAAACTCCGCTACCAAAGAATCGTAGCCAAAAATCATAAAAACTAAATCCTTTTAATTACTCTTGTTTAACAAGGTTCTTTTATAAATATCCAAATGACTTAAAATTAAGCCCGTTCCCTTGGCTACGCAAAAGAGCGGATCTTGAGCAACATAAGCATTAACCCCCAAAGTTTTTTTAAAGAAAGCGGGGAGATTTTCTATTTGAGCTCCTCCACCAGAAAGAATTATTCCTTTTTCCATAATATCCGCTACTAATTCCGGTGGAGTTTGATTAAAAACCTCTCTAACCGCCGAAGCAATTTCGGAGAGATAGGGAGCTAAAGCTTCGGCAATCTCATTAGAGTTGATAACAATATCTTTGGGAAGCCCAGTAGCCATATCCCGACCTCTTACTTGGTACTCTTTTTTAGAGCGAGTAGGAATAGCCGAACTAATAGCAATTTTTACCTTTTCAGCAGTTTGCTCCCCAATATAAAGACTGTATTTTTTTCTCACATAATCAACAATTGCCTGATCAAAACGATTCCCGGCGATCCTTAAGCTAGCCCAAGAAACAATTCCTCCCAAAGAAACCACCGCCGCCTCAAAAGTTCCTCCGCCAATGTTGATTATCATATTACCCGAATGAGAATTGATAGGGATACCCGCCCCCAAAGCTGCCAAAATCGGCTCTTTAACCACATAAGCATTCTTGGCTCCTGCCTCCACAGCTGCATTAATAACTGCTCTTCTTTCAGTTTGAGTAATGCCTGCTGGAACCGAAATAACTACATCTGGCTTAATCAAAAGATTAAAAGAGCCAACCGCTTTTTGGATAAAATATTTTAAAAGAGCTTTAGTAATATAATAATCAGCAATTACTCCATCCTTAAGAGGTTTATAGGAAACAATATCAGAAGGGGTTTTTCCAAGCATCTCTTTAGCTTCTTTTCCTACAGCAATAACTTTGTTTTCCGGTAGCCCCAAAGCCACCATCGTTGGCTCGTTTATAACAAATCCCTTTTTAGGAACAAAAACTACCGTATTAACCGTTCCCAAATCAATTCCAATTTTAGTAGTTAACATAAGACTTAAGACAACTCTTTTAAAACTTTTTCAAAACAATAACAGTTAAGCTAAACTACCATTTTAAACCTTTACTTTGTGGCTATCATACAACCAAAAAAGGGAGAAATCAATTCTTTTTACTAACCAATCCTTTCAATTGCTGCTCCTAATTCTTTCAAGCGTAGATCAATAGCTTCGTAACCCCGATCGATAAACTCAACATTATGGATTAAAGTTTCTCCCCGCGCCGCCAAAGCCGCCAAAACCACCGCTGCTCCTCCCCGAATATCAAGGCTTGAAACCTCCGCTCCTTTTAGCTGGGAGGGGCCATTAACAATGAATCGATTAGGATTAAGAATTTCTACATCTGCTTTCATTATCTTTAATTCTTCAAGATATCGAAACCGCCCATCAAACATAGTGTCAAATATCTCCGATCTCCCTTCGGCTTGAGTCATTAAAACTGCATATTGAGGCTGAAGATCAGTGGGAAATCCCGGATAAGGGCGAGCATCAATGTTTTGGGCAAGTAATTTTCCTCTTTTAAGAGTTCTTAAATAACTTTGCCCCTCTTTTTCCTCTATTCTAAAATTAGCTTTGGCTTTTTTAAGCTTTTTTAAAAAAAGATCAGAATGACAAGGAATAATTGGACCAACAACAATTTCTGAATTAGTTAAAATTCCAGCGATAATATAGGTGCCGGCTTCAATTCTGTCTGGTAAAACTTGATGCTCTACTCCTTTTAATTTTTCCACTCCCTCAATTTCTATTTCGTGAGTCCCTGCTCCCTTAATTTTGGCTCCCATTTTATTGAGAAAATCGGCTAAATCTTTAATCTCCGGCTCTGCGGCTGCCACATGAATTATAGTTGTTCCAGAAGTAAGAACCGCCGCCATCATCGCATTTTCGGTAGCAGTAACACTCATTTTTTCCAAAACTATATGGGCTGCTTGGGGTTTACCAGAGAGAAAAAATTTCTCATCTTCATACTCAATCTTAACCTTCATTTGCTCAAAAACATCTAAATGATCATCGATTGGGCGACTTCCAATTAAGCATCCTCCCGGCTGACTAAAACTTACTTTCCCAAAGCGAGCTAAAAGCGGACCAGCTAAAACAATCGAGCCTCTTAATTTTTTCATCCCGGCATCATCGAGACTAGTAGAATGAATCGAGGAAGCGTCTATCCAAAGAGTATTTTCTTTAAACTCAAACTTGACTCCAATCCCTTTCAAAATTTCCAAAAGTGTTTCAATATCACTGATCCGGGGAACGTTTTTTATCAAACAAGGAGACTCGGCTAGTAACGAGGCAGCAATTATTTTTAAGGCAGCGTTTTTTGCTCCTTTAACCCTTACTTCTCCCTTTAATTCCCTTTCTCCTTTTATTAAAAATTTAGCCATTTTAAAGATTTCCCTAAGTTTTTAAATCCTCTTAGCCAAGATTTTTCAAATTCAGAATACCCTAAAAAATTTCAGAAATCAAAGGTAAAAAAAGTCTTGTTTATTTATTCTTCACTTAAGATTATAATAAATAAAATCCAAAAACTGATAAAAATCTCATGTCCATTAATTTCAGAAGAAAACTCTTTCTTTCCTTTGTTCTCTTTTTTCTAATTGTGGGAACAGGAATAATTTACTATTCTCAAGGTTTTAGAATTGATTTGGCCTCATTTTCTATTAAAAAGACTGGCGCCATTTATATCGAAAGCCTTCCTCGAGATGCTCTTATTTTTATCAATGGCAAGGAATTTTCCAATAAATCAAGTATTCTTCAAAAAGGAACCTTAATTACCAATATTCTTCCTAAAAAATACCGCTTGATTTTAAAAAAAGAGGGTTTCCATGAGTATCAAAAAAATATCGAGGTCTTCCCCTCTCAAGTAACTCGCATTCTCAATGCTCTTCTTATCCCTCAAACTTTAAAAAAAGAAACGATTGCTCAAAACCTTAAAGGAGAAAAACTAATAGATATCGATAATTTTCAAAATGTCCTCACTCAAGATAAAAATAATACCTACTACTTAACTTCCCTAAAAAAAGAAACAAATTTTAACCTCAGCTCTCGAATTGCTTCCTTTTTTAAATCCAAAATAATTAATCTAAAATTTTCTCCTCAAGAAGAAAACGCTTTTTTAGCTCAAACCGTTAAGGGGATTTACCTTTTGAATTTAGATCAACAAAAAACTTCTCTCTTATTAGAGGGAGAATTTGAAAATTTTTTCGCCACCGAGAAGAATCTTTACGCCTTAAAAGTAGAAAGAAGTAAGAAAAACGAAATTACAAGCAAAAAAATTATTATTTACGACTTAACCCTCAATAAAGAGGTTTTTCAAGAAGAATTTAGTTTCTTTAATCCTCAAGAAAAAGTTATCGATTTGAAAGTAGGAAATGGTCTTTTAGCTTTCCTTTTAGAAAACGGAGCTTTAGGAATTTATTCTCCCGATGAAAAAAGTTTTCGGCAAATTGCCTTTAAGGCCAAACAATTTTCTTTTTCTCCTGATAAAAGCAAGATAGTCTTCCAGGATAAAGACGGAAAAATTTTTGTTTACCTTTTAAGTGATGAGATTGTTTCTTTAGAAGCACCCAAAGAAAGCTATTTAAGAATTCAAGTAGCCGATGCCTCAAAGATAGAAAAAATTTACTTTTACAAAGACTCTTTTCACCTTCTTTTAGAATATCCTCACCAAATCCAAATAGCCGAAATAACCAAGCTGGAACCCAATAATCAGTTTCTTATCACCAACAAAAAAGGAGAGGCCGCCTACCTTTTAGCAGAAAATAAAATTTATCTTTTAGAAGATACTTCTCTTAAGAGAGTAGATTTAAATTTTTCTCCTTATTAAAAAGAGACCAAAAGTTAAAGCTCCTAAGATATCAAGAAAAAGATCGCCCATCGTATCGGGAATACTTTGTTCCATACCGACAGAAAAATATTGATTAAGAATGAATTCTCCAAACTCCCAGAAAACTCCCACAAAAGAAGCAAAAGCTATAGCCAAAATTAAAATTCTCACCCTTTCCCAGGGATGATTGGCTCCCCTTTCCTCAGAAAAAAGACTTCCAAAAAAGAAGAAAAATAAAAGTGCTCCCCACCCCCCTCCTAAAAAGTGAAGAGGAATATCCACCCAAGGATAGTCCAAATACCACTTTTCAATTACAGTAGGAAAATAAATAAGAGCAATAAAAGCTAAAAAAAATAAGAACCGTTCTTAAAGAAACTAACATAATTCTTTAAATCTAGGCCGATTATCTCTTGGACCATTGAGGGGCCCGGCGAGATTTTTTGAGACCATATTTCTTTCTTTCTACCATTCTTGGATCTCTGGTAATAAAGCCCAAACTTCTCAACTTTTTCCTTAGAGAAGGATCAATTTCAATCAAAGCTCGCGCAATCCCATGAGCAATGGCTCCTGCCTGAGAAGAAATTCCTCCTCCTTTTACCTGAACACTAACAAAAAAATTACCCAACATTCCCATTTTCTCTAAAGGAGCAATCGCTTCTAGGCGATAAGCAGCCATTGGAAAATAATCCTCCAACGCCTTATTATTAACCACAATTTTGCCCTGATTTTCCTTAGAATTTTGATAAATCCTCACTCGAGCAGTTGAGGTTTTTCTGCGACCCACCGCTTCAACATAGTTAGCTTTAGGCAAAACTACCTTTGTTCTTTCTTCCAAAGAAATATTTTCTGACTGAGATTTTTTGCTTTTAGTAACCATAAACTTGTAAATAATTAAAACTTATTCAAAAATTAATCTTTTCATTCTTTTAGCCCGAAGTTTATTTTTAGGAAGCATGTTAAAAACCGCTTTTTTCAAAACATAAGCCGCTCCTTTCTTGGCCAAAACATCCTTTACCTTTCTTTCTTTCAGATGACCAATTTGAGTAGTGTGGGAGTAATAAACTTTTTGCTCCAACTTTTTGCCACTGAAAGAAAGTTGATCAACGTTTTTAACAATTACTCGATCATTTCCAGCCAAGCGAGGATTCCAAGAAGGATTTTTCTTCCCTTGCAAAATAGTAGCAATTTCACTTGCTACTCTTCCAAATCTTTTTCCTTTACAATCTATAATATAATCCGCCATAGAAAAAATTAATTACTTAAATTATTTTTTCCCTTCAATAATCAATTGCTCAATATTTTTAGGAACTTCTTCATAGTGAGAAAACTCCATGGTAAAAGTTCCTCTTCCTTGAGTCATCGATCTTAAATTAGTAACATATCCAAACATTTCTGACAAGGGAACCTTAGCATCAACTACCTTCATCATTGCCCGATCAGATAAAGCTTCGATTCTGCCTCTTTTAGCGCTCAAATCACCCGTCACATCTCCTACAAATTCCTGAGGAACGATTACCTGAACCTTCATGATTGGCTCCAAAATCACTGGATCAGCCTGTTTAGCCGCTTCCTGAAAAGCGATCGAGCCAGCAATTTTAAAAGCTGCTTCCGAAGAATCGACTTCGTGATAAGAACCATCAAAGAGAGTTACTTCAACATCGGTAACAGGATAGCCGGCAATGATTCCTTTGTCCATTGCTTCTCTTACTCCCTTCTCTACTGCCGGAATAAATTCCTGAGGAATAATTCCTCCCTTAATTTGATCGATAAAAACAAAACCTTTCCCTCTTTCTAGAGGCCTAATTTTAATCTTTACATGACCATACTGACCTCGACCTCCAGACTGGCGAATATATTTCCCCTCAGCTTCAGCGGTCGAGCGAATTGTTTCCTTATAAGAAACACGGGGGCGACCAACATTAGCTTCCACTCCAAATTCTCTCCTCATTCGATCAACTAAAATTTCTAAATGTAACTCTCCCATTCCCCAAATAATCGTTTCCCCAGTTTCCGGATCACCAGTAACCCGAAAGGTGGGATCCTCATCTGCTAAGCGTCTTAAAGCCAAGCCTAGTTTTTCTTGATCAGCTTTGGTTTTGGGCTCGATTTTAAGATTAATCACTGGTTCTCGGAAAGTAATTCCCTCAAGAACAATCGGATTTTGAGGATCACAAAGAGTGTCACCGGTAGTAGTTCCTTTTAGCCCCACAATTGCTCCCAATCCCCTGCATACATTTCTTCAACATCTTCTCGATGATTAGCGTGCATTCGAACGATCCTTCCGACTCTTTCTTGAAAATTCTTGGTAGAGTTGAGAATGTAAGTACCTTTTTTAAGAACACCGCTATAAATTCTAAAGTAAGTAAGGTTTCCCACAAACGGATCGGAAGCAATTTTAAAAGCCAAAGCAGTTAAAGGTTCATTATCCGTAGGTTGACGAACAATTTCTTCTCCAGTTTTAGGATGAGTTCCTTTAATTGGTTTGAGATGATTAATATCCAAAGGAGAAGGAAGATAATCAATCACTCCATCCAAAAGAAACTGAACCCCCTTATTTCTTAAAGCTGAACCACAGAAAACAGGCACTAATTCACTTTCAATCGTTGCCTTTCTTAAAACTCTTCTTAATTCTTCAACTTTAATTTCCTGACCTTCTAAGTAACGATTCATCAATTCTTCATCTTTTTCAACAATTTTTTCAATTAAAAAGGCTCTTTTTTCTTCTACTTCATCTATCATCGATTGAGGAATGGGAATTTCTTCAATTATTTCTCCGTGTTCTCCTTTAAAGATAAAAGCTTTCTTTTCCAAAAGATCAACCACTCCTTCAAAATTTTCTTCCGCTCCAATAGGAAGTTGAACCGCTACAGCGTGAGGAGTTAATCTTTCCAAAATTGATCTAAAGGAATTTTCAAAACTGGCTCCCATTCTGTCCATTTTGTTAATAAAACAAATGCGAGGCACCTTATACTTATCCGCCTGACGCCAAACTGTTTCCGATTGAGGTTCAACTCCCGCCACCCCATCAAAAACCACCACTCCTCCATCTAACACTCTAAGAGAACGCTCCACTTCAACTGTAAAATCTACGTGGCCCGGAGTATCAATAATATTAATTCGATGTTCCCTTTCCTTTCTTAATTTAGTTTTTTCTTCGTCACTGGAAACTTTCAAAACTTCGCGGATTGGTGTCCAAAAACAAGTAGTGGCAGCTGAGGTAATAGTAATCCCCCTTTCTCTTTCCTGCTCCATCCAGTCCATAATTGCCTGCCCCTCATGCACCTCCCCGATTTTGTGAGAAATACCAGTATAAAAAAGAATCCGTTCTGAAACGGTGGTTTTTCCAGCATCGATATGAGCAATGATTCCTATATTTCTATATTTTTCTAAAGGATATCTCATAAAAAATAAAACTAAACCAAAATAGTCTTTTTAGAAACTTAATTACTTAGCAAAATGAGCAAAGGCGCGATTAGCCTCAGCCATCTTATGAACATTCTGCTTCTTCTTAATAGCAAATCCTTCGTTGTTGAAAGCAGCAATAATTTCATCAGCTAATTTTTCTGCCATCGGTTTTCCTTTTACTGAACGCGCTCCTTCGATAATCCACTTGCAAGCCAAAAAGAATCTTCGCTGAGGACGTACTTCTCGAGGAACCTGATAGTTAGCTCCACCAATTCTTTTAGAAACCACTTCAAAAATAGGAGAGGCATTTTCAATTGCTTTTTCAAAAACATCCAGTGGGTTAGTTTTCAGCTTCTTTTCGATATTTTCCAAGGCTTGATAAGCCAATTTTTTGAGCCACTAATTTTTTTCCGTCTTTCATTAAATAATTAATGAATCGGGAAAGAGCAGGATTAGAGAACCTGTTTTCTAATTTTACCTCTCTTCTTTTAGCTTTCTTTTTTCTCATAGACTTTAACTAAAACTTTATTTACTACTCTTTTTTTACTCCGTATTTAGATCTTTCTTGCTTTCTATTTTCTACCCCTGCCGCATCAAAGCGTCCGCGAACAATATGATAGCGAACTCCCGGCAAGTCTTTTACCCTTCCTCCTCTAATCATCACTACTGAGTGCTCTTGAAGATTGTGTCCTTCGCCCGGAATATAAGCTGTTACTTCCGCTCCATTGGTTAAGCGAACTCTGGCTACCTTTCTTAAAGCTGAGTTTGGTTTTTTGGGAGTAGTGGTAAAAACTTTTATACAAACTCCTCTTTTAAAAGGAGAGAGAGAAAAGACAGGTTTATTTTTTAAAGTATTAAAATAAAAACTCAAAGCTGGCGACTTAGATTTTTTGGTCGCTTTCTTTCTTCCTTTTTTAATCAATTGAGTAATAGTAGGCATAAAACAAGCAATAAAAAATCTCCTTCTTGAGAGACAGGCACAGCATAGCAAAAAACAAGGGCTTATGTCAATAAACGAATTAAGAGACTAACCAAAAAACCAACTATTCGAAAACCTACGAAAAGAAAAATAAGAATAAGAAATAAACTAAATCTTTCTAATTCCTGATAAAAATGCTCCCATTTTTGAGGCAAAAGAGCAAAAAGAATTTTTGAACCATCTAAAGGAGGAATAGGAAAAAGATTAACTACCATCAAAGAAAGATTGACTACTAAAGCTAATTCCAAAAAATCTGCTCTTAATCCTAAATTAAAAACATTTCCTAATCTCAAAATTAAAGCTGCCACTAACGCTAAAACAAAATTACTCAAGGGCCCAGCCAAAGCAATTAGCCCAGCTCCTTTTTTAGGATTTTTTAAATTCAAAGGATTAAAAGGTACCGGCTTAGCCCAACCAAAAACAAAAGTCCCCGCTGAAAGAAAATACAAAGAAAAAGGTAGAAGAAAAGAGCCAAAAAAATCTAAGTGCTTTAAAGGATTAAGAGTTAGACGACCAGCGTCTTTGGCGGTGGTATCTCCTAAACTTAAGGCCGCCAACCCGTGAGCTACCTCGTGAACAATCACTGAAAAAAGAAGAATTACCAAATAAAAAATGAGAAAAATATCCATAATCGTTATCTTATTATTTTTTAATTATTACTTTCTTCTAAACTATCTTGAATGATTTCCAGCATTTCTTCGGGCAAAAGCAAGGAAGAAGGACGGCTAATATCAAAAGGATAGTTAAATTTCTCTAATTTTATCTGAATAGCGGGTTGATTTGTTTGATCAAGAAAAACATTGATTTGATAAGGCAATAAATCATTTTTCCCTATCCATAATTCCCAGCTGGCCTGAATTAACTGATTTTCTTTAAACCAACCCCCAAAAGAAATAAGATTTTCCAAAATTGAGAAAATCCGACGATTCAAGTCCGGTTGGGGGTGGATTCGAATTTGATAAAAAGAACCAGCCGAAGAAACTTTTTCTAAAACCTGAAAATCCTCCTTAGACAAAGACAAATTCATTAATCTTTCTTTCAGATGAAGAAGAGTATCGGAATTATTGAAAGAATAGAAAGAAAGGCTATTTCTAAAAATATCTACGGGAAGAAATTGCTGAAAAGCTGAGGAAGAGCCGCTTTCTGCCAAATTCAACCAATGACTTTGAGGAAAAGAAGAAATTTTTTCTTTTTGGTTGTCTAAATAAAAATTAGTTAATAAATAAAATTCATTCGGATTAATTTGGATAAAATCAGCACTCCAAATGTTTTTTCCTTGATTATCAAAAAACTTTATCCAAAAAGCTCTTTTAAGAGAAGAAGCTTCAAAAGCATTAAGCGAACCCTCAAGATTAACTCTTATTCCACTTTCTTGATTAAAGTCTTTAAAAAGATTTTTTAAATACTCATCTTGATTAAGATTAAAATCTGAAATCTTGAAAAGAAAAGAAGATTGAAAACCTAAAGAGTTAACCCTAGAAAGACTAACCAAACTTCTTTGAAGAATTGCCAGAGGCGACTGCCAAAAGAAAAAATACCATACCCCAATTAAAGCCGCCCCTACTCCCAAAAGCGATAAAAAAGTAATCCAAAACCATCTTTTCGAAAAAAGACTTGCTGGCTTTTTTTCTAAAGGATAAAGATTATCTTCCTCTAATTTTTCTTCAATTTTCTTATATTTCCCCCAAGGACGAAAAGTAGCCCATTTCTTTTTTTTCTGACCTTCAAGCCAAAAATCAGCCGGTAATTCATTTCTTTCCTTCATTGCTTCTAAGGCTGCTTGAATTTCCTGAAACCGATAACCTTCTAAAATAAGATTGCTTATAATCTTTTCTCGCGATTCGCCGGCTTCAATTCTTTCCTTAATAAGTTGGGAAAGACTTTTTTCTTGCTCCATATAAGAAAATTTTACCACAAAAATAAGAAATAAACTTCTTTAACCCTCAGAAATTTAAGAAACTTTGTTTAAAGAAAAATTAAGCACTCCCCTCTTTCAACTCTTTTTCTCGCTTAAGAATTTCTTCTGGTGTTTGGCGACGAGGAAGATCGTAATCTTCAAAAGAAACCAAAAGATATTTAGAAATTAAAGGATAAATTTTTTGAACAAGTTTTACCTTCTCTTGCTCAACCTTTCTATAATCTGGATGGCCCTGAGGAGTGGTTCGCAACTCTGTTTCCCAGAAAAACTGCCTTAAGTTTTGATATTGAATAAATCTTACTCGGTGAGCAAAGCTAACCACGTATTGAGCCACTTCTTCATCAATTTTTCTTACTTTTTCAAAAAGATTTTCCGCTTCTTTTATTGCTTCCAAAAAAGAATTTTCTAATCTTGCCTCTCGAAGTTCTTGAGGGACATCAAAACCATTAGAAATAGTAAACCTTTGGTGTTGTTGAGTTTGCATTCGATGCCTTTGTAAATCTCGCCAAGCGCCAATATTTGTCTCTATTTCAAAACGCAAATAAACATTTTCAAAAGCTCGAGGAACTTTATACCAACGAAATTTTCTGTCAGAAAGAATCTTTGCCAAAACTCTTTCCTTTTGCTCAAGAGTTAGTTTCTTTACTTTTTCTAAAAGTTGAGAAAAATTCATCCCGCTTTCAGAATAAAGAATTCCGGCAATTACTTTATCTTCTCCCAAAGGATCATATTCAAGTAATCTCACCTTCGAATCCTCTTGGAAAATTTTTTCTTCTGAAGGAAAAGGTATTTCTTTGAAAACCTCTTTGACTCTGCTTTTTCTTTCTCCCAAATATTTTCTGTAGCTCTTGCTTTCTTCTTTATCCAGTCGTCTCAAAAAAGCCGGAATAACCTTAAAAAGTTCCTCGTAGGCTCTTTGAGCGGCCCATCTCACTTCTTCTAAGTTACTTTCCAAAGAGCGACTAATGAGATATTCAAAAGCTTGGCCATTACCAAAAAAAGCTACTTGACCAAGAGTGGCCACCGGTAAAATAAGTCTTGCCACATCAAAAGCTTTTGTCTTTAAAACCAATTCCTTTTCATTAGGAAACTTATTTTTTAAAAAATCTAAATAACTTTGAGAAAGAAAAGAATAAGTTTCAAAAAGAAAATCTAAGGTTTTTTTATAATCTTGTTTGAGGCCAAATTTTTCAATTTCCGGAGGAGTAAAATAGCGATAAGAATTATTAATTTTTCTTGAAAAATCAACATATCTGGTTGATTTTTCAATCGGCGCCAATCCAATTCTTTGGTTTTCAAAATGTTTTATCGCTAACTGAGAAAGGGAAGAAAAAACCAGATGAGTTCCCGCCATTTGAGCAATTGAGTCATCGCCATACTCCGAAAGCCATTTAAAATAAAATTCTCTAGCTTTGGGGTTGGCGAAAATCTTTTCAAAGGAGTTTTGATGCAAAAAGTGAGCAAATTCTTGAAAAGAATTTCCATAATCTGTTTCAAGAAAAGGCTTAATAAATTCATTTAAAAAAACCACTCTTAAATCATCTTTGGTTCGACTCGCCCTTGAACTTAGTGCTCCCACAATTTCCGGGGGTAAAAAGGTTACTCCATAAACAGATCTATCAAGATTAGTAAAAAAAGGTTCAATTAAATATCTTTCTTCTTCACTTAAGATCGGTTTTTCAAAAAGTATCTCCTCCATATTCCAATTTTTTATTTTTCTAACTTTAAACAAGTCAATTTTTGCTCCCTTATTCTATCAGAACCACTTTAGAACTTAAAATGCTTTTTTCTTTAAAAAAGGCTATCATTAAAAAATGAGGAAAACGATGAAAATCACATTAGCAATTATTATAGGGCTTGTTTTTACTTTTTTAGAATTAAATCTTTTTATTTCTGACTATGGAAAAAACGAGAGCTTATCGAGTCGAATTAGAGCAATGTTTTCTTTAGCAATTATCTTTGCTTGCCTTTTATGGTTGATCTTTTTAAAGAAAAAAATCGAAGTCTTTATAATTTTAGGCATAGCTCTTTTTGTTTTTGTAAGCACTGCTGTTTTGCCAAATTTAATTTTTCCCAAAAACCAAATTATAAATTTTAATTCTCAAAATAAAGATACTTCCTCTGACATCAAAATTTTTTCACCTCCAGCTTACAAACCAATCGAAAGCCCGCTTTTAATTTCCGGAGAAGCAAGAGGTAATTGGTTTTTTGAGGCTGAATTCGAAGCAGAGCTTTATGATGCCTCCAACAACTTATTAGGAAAAGCAACCTTAACTGCTCAAAAAGATTGGATGACTGAGGGCTTTGTTCCTTTTCAGGGAATTTTAAGTTTTACTCCCCCCCTCACCTCCTCGGGAAGTCTTAAATTTTTAAGCGCCAACCCTTCGGGATTATCCGAAAACCAAAAAATTTTTGAGATCCCCGTTCAATTTAAAGAAATACCTCGAAGAAAGGTGCTGCTTTACTACTACAACCCCCAAAAAGATAAAGATGAGCTTGGAAATATAAAGTGTTCATCAGCGGGACTAACTCCAATTGAAAGAGAAATTTTCTTAAGCAAAACCCCTATTCAGGAGACAATAAATCTCTTATTAAAAGGAAGAGAAAATCTCAAGCCTGAAGAAATTGCTCAAGGAATAACCACAGAGTACCCCTTGGAAGGACTTAAACTAAAAAGCATTAACCTTAAAGCAGATGGCACTTTAATTTTAGAGTTTGAAGATAGTTTCAATAAAACCTCCGGTGGTGCTTGCCGGGTAAATATTCTCCGCTCTCAGATTGAAGCTACTGCCAAACAATTCTCTCAAGTTAAAAAAGTTTATTTTTTGCCTGAATGGATTTTTCAGCCTTAATTAAATTTAATAAAAAAAGCAAGCGCCTTAGCGCTTGCTGACAATGAGATCAGAGTCGGGCTAGTTTGTTGTTTTTGCCTTTGAGAAGGAAACGATTTCCCCTATATCATTTTGAGCTAATTTCTCAATCTCCCTGAAAATCTTTACAGTATCCCTTAAGGAAAATTCTGTTGTCACCTGTAATTCGCAATACTCACACCAGCCAACCACTACCATTACTACCCTAACCTCTTTGTTTTCATAATAATACCCAAAGAGAGGCGGGGCAATAATGGTTATTGCCATATTACACTTGGGACATGGAACAACAATAGGCGCGAGCTTTATTCTCATTTCTCTCCTCCTTTCCTTTCTTGAGTTCTTGATCAAAAATAAAATAACCCAACCTTGATGTCAAGAAAAATAATTTTTTTCTACAATATAAGCCAAAAAACCGCTTTTTAAAAAAATAAAGATAGTTTAATTTTAGTCGGGCTGCCGGGAGTTGAACCCGGGTCGCACCCACCCCAAGGGTGTATACTACCGTTGTACTACAGCCCGCTTAATTTTTTCACTAGCAAAAAACAACTAACTATTTTACAGAAACCTTTTTAGCTAGTGTTTTAATACATTGAGTGCAGGCTAAAACCCTTTTTCCATTAGGAAGCCTTACCTTTTGAAGATTAGGATATCGGCGAGATTGAGGAGTAGGATTATATTTCCCTCTTAATTTATGACGTCTTCGAGCTACTATAGAACCTTTTTTGCAAATTTCACATTCTCTCATAAATTTTCAAAACATTTAATTAAAACTTAAAAGCATTTTCTATACGCTAAGAGCCCCGCCTAAAGATTTCCCAGCTCTAAAGCCAGGTGGGTGGGCTCAATTCTAACCCACGGGTTAGAATGCTGTTGCCCTCCCTTTAAAAACGGCTAATCCGAGAATCTTTTCGGCAGGGCTCACTTACATTATCAAATACCATCCCAAAAAGTCAAATTCTTTTTGAAAAAAATTAGAGATTTTCTTTCTCTCTCTTTCTGGCTTGAGCTATCAAATCGATTATCATCTCTGCTTCTTCTTCGTTCAACGATTCACCCGAGTTAAGTTTTAAAATGGCATTCAACAAATCTTTGAAATCATTGTTACCAGCGGCAATTGCTTCAACTGCCATTTCCACCGCTTTTTTAGCCAAATCTTTTGTTAATTTAACCCCTCTTTCTCCCCTCAAAGCTTGCCGTAAAAGAGTAGGAACTAATAAATTATCAGGATTTTCTTCGGCTCCTTCCTCAATTTTAAAATGAGGAATCTCTTGACCCTGATTTCTCAAAACGGTAGGAATCATAAATTCATCTAAATCTAAAGGTTCTTGAGGTTTTTCTTCTTGGTTGTTTTCTCCCAAAGGAGGAAAGTTTTCTTTTTTCATAAATTGTTTTTTTTAATTATTATTCGTTGATGTTATCTAAATTAACATCATAAAGAACTCTGTCTCTAACGCTATTGTAACTAAAAATTTCTTTTTCATCAAACCAAACCTTAATTTCATACTCAGCTTCCGCAACCGAAGAAGAAGCATGGACTAAGTTTCTCACCGCTCGATTATCATTATCAGCAATTGCATAGGAATCCAAAGTAAAATCTCCTCTAATTGTTCCTACATCTGACTGAAGGGGCTCGGTTGAACCCACCAACTTTCTTACAATTGCTACTGCCTGATTACCCTCCAAAACCATTGCCACAATCGGCCCTGAGGAAAGAAATCTTACTAATCGATCAATAATTTTTTGTCCTAATTCTTTGGGATCTTCGTTGGTTTCGATCCCGGATTTTTTCTTCCCCTCAATTGATCGCTTACCCAAAGCCTCAATTTCCTCCTCATTTTTAACATAGTGTTTATAAGCTTGTTCTTTGGTGGGAATAAGAAACTTCATAGCAATAATTTTTAGTCCTACCCTTTCAAAACGAGTAATAATTTCACCGATCAAATTCCTTTGGACGGCATCGGGTTTAAGAAGCACCAAGGTTCTTTCTTTCCACAACATATTAGAAAATAATTAATTTTAATTTCTAATTACTTTTCTTTTTTAGAAATCTCAATTCCCAATTCCTTAAGTTGTTCTTCTCTAACTTCACTGGGAGAATTCATCATCAAATCCCTCCCATCTCCCGTTTTAGGAAAAGCAATCACCTCTCGAATATTGGGTTCGTTTTCTAAAATCATTACCAATCTATCAATCCCGGGAGCAATTCCCCCGTGAGGAGGAACTCCATAAGAAAAAGCTTCAAGCATATGACCAAATTTTTCTTTTATTTCCTCGGGCTTATTACCCATTGTTTCAAAAACCGCTTCCAAAATTTCCGGATCATGAGTCCTGATCGAGCCGCCGCCAATTTCATAGCCATTTAAAACAAAATCGTATTGACGAGCCAAAAGCTTTCCTGGATCGTTTCTTAAAAACTCAAGAATCTTTTCCTTTTCTAAGGAACCATTGGGAAGTTTAGGAGCAGTAAAAGGATGATGAACCGCATCCCATCTTTTTTCAGTTTCGCTCCATTCAAACATTGGGAAATCAACTATAAAAAGAAAAGCTAACTCGTCAGGATCGTTTTTGTCTTTTCTTAAATCAGGCTTATCAGAATTGTATTTCTCCATCGCTTCCTGATAAGACATTCGAGGAATTCTGCCGTTTTCATCTAAATTAACTTTTTTTTGAGGATAAAGAGCTTTAATCATTTCCAAATAAAGCTCCTCAATCAAAGACAAAACATCTTCTTCTTCTACAAAACTCATTTCTAGATCTAACTGAGTAAATTCTGGTTGTCTGTCGCCGCGAGTGTCCTCGTCTCGAAAACAGCGAGCAATCTGAAAATATCTTTCAACTCCGGCCACCATTAAAAGCTGTTTGTATTGCTGAGGTGATTGAGGTAAAGCATAAAACTTTCCCGGATAAAGACGGGAGGGAACTAAATAATCTCTGGCTCCTTCAGGAGTTGATTTGGTAATAATAGGAGTTTCTACTTCAATAAAATCTTTCTTCTCCAAAAAATCTCTAAAAAACTTAATAATCTTATTTCTTTGAAGAAGATTTTTTTGGAGACGAGGTCTTCTTAAATCAAGATAGCGATATCTCATTCTAATTTCTTCTCCAATTTCATAACCATCCCCGCCAACATCAAAAGGAAGGGTTTGGGCTTGATTAATAATTTCCAAATCCTGTGCCTCAATTTCCACCTTGCCGGTAGGAATTTTTTCGTTGATCATTCCCGCTGGCCTTTCTTTAACTATTCCTTTAACCTTAATCACCCACTCGCCCCTTAATCTTTGAGCTTCTTGATAAACCCTTTCTCCCGAGGCAGGAGAAAAAACCACCTGACAAATTGCGCTTCTGTCACGTAAATCAATAAAAACCAATTTTCCGTGATCGCGACGATTAGCCACCCATCCTAGTAACTCCACTTCCTCTCCAACCTTTTGAGTAACTTCTTTTATCCACATTTTCAACATAAGCTTAGAATATCAAAAAAGCAGAAAAAATCAAAATTTTTAAAAATCAATTTGAGAGAGATTTTGCTACTTTCAATAGATTATTCTCACTAAAAATTTTAACTATTCCATCCTTATCGGTTCTAAAAACTTCTATCTTTAAATTAGCTAGTCTTTCTAAAACCTCAGAAGTGGGATGGCCGTAAGAATTTTTTCCTACCTCTATTACCGCTACTTTAGGAGACACCGCTTTCAAAAAATTAAAATCCGAGGAATATTTCGATCCATGATGAGCTACCTTTAAAACATCAACTTTGATTTTGGAAAAATCAAACGAGTTTAGAAGAATCTTTTCCACCTTAGATGAAATATCTCCTAAAAAAAGAGCAGAAAAATAATTACTTCTAAAGGCTACTACTAAAGAAGCGTCATTTTCATCAAGCTTACCTCCAAAATTAGTCTCTGGCCAAAGAATCTGAAAGTAATTTTTTCCAAAAACAACCTCATCACCCTTTGTTAAAGCAAAAAAAGGAATATTGTTAGCCTTAAAAAGTGAAGCTAACTTTGGCCAGAAACTTATTTCCTGTCCATTAAAAATAACTGCTCCAATTTCATAATTCCTTACCAAAGAAAAAATGCCTTTAACATGATCCTCTTGAGGATGAGAAATAAAAAGAACATCAATTCTCTTTTGGTAAAAAGGGAGAATTCTTTCAAGATTCTTTAAAACCAAATCGTTTCTTCCAGCATCAATTAAAAAATTAGCTTGATTAATCTTAATTAACTGGCTATCTCCTTGACCAACATCAAGAAAGTAAGCGGCTACCTCATTTTTATTACCTTCAAAAACCAGCCGCCAAGCTAAGATATTAAAGAAAAGAAGAGCTCCTAAACCAAAAATAAAAAATTTCTTTTTCATAAAATTAAGCCGAGTTTTAATTTTTCTTCATTAGCCTTTTTAAAAATCCATCTTCCCAAGCAAAAAAGAATTAAATAATAAACAAAAAACACCCACCCTTTAGCTGAAAAAGAAAAAGTTGTAAAGGAGCCAAAAAATTTTATTAAATCAACTTCTAACCTAATTAAAGGCCAAAGCAAAAGAGAAATCATTTTAGCTAAAGCCAGAGAAATAATTCCTCCCCCTCCCACCAAAAAACTAAGAAACATTGTTAAAGGAATAAGTGGGAGAAGAAAAATATTAGAAACAAAACCCATCCAAGAAAAATTTCCAAAGTAAATTACTAAAATCGGTAAAACAGCAACTTGAGCAGAAAAAGTTTCAAAAAATATTTTCTTGACTCGATCCCAAAAAGAGCTTTTAAAAGAAAATAAAATATCTAAAGAAGAACCTCCATAACTAATTCCCAAAAAAGCCAAAAAAGAAAGGAGAAAACCAACATCAAAAAATATCTTCGGGTTAAAAAGAGCCATTATCCAAGCAGAAAAAAGAGTTAAATTTAAAAAATTGGGAATTCGGCTTAAATTTTCAGCTAGAAGAATCAATCCCCCCATTAAAGATGCTCTCACCAGCGAAGCTTCTGCGCCCGTCATTAAAACAAAAAGAAAAATAACAAAAAGAGACAAGAAAAAATTAGTTTTTCTTTTAAAAAAGAAACCTAAAAACAAATGCATAGCATTAATTAAAATCAAAACATTGTAGCCCGATAAAGCAACTAAATGACTGGTACCACTTTTTCTTAAAAATTCCTTAAAAGAAGAAGAAAAGCCAGCACTTTCTTGACCTAAAAGCAAACCCGTTGCCAAAGCCGCTTCATCTTGAGGAAAAACTTTTCTAAAAACCTCAGACAACTTTTCTCTCAAATAAAAAAGCTCCCTTTTTAAGGAAAAAAGAGGGTTTCTTTTATGCTCTAAAACTTCAGGAGAAAAAACTACCCCTTTGACCTTATCCTTCATTAAAAAACGATTGTTTTCCTCTAATCTTTGAATTTTACCTCTTATCTTAAGAAAATCCCCCCAACCAAAAGAATAAAAAGGTGGCAAGGAAACAAAAACCACCTCCTTTTGAGAGGTTTTTAAAAGAAAGTTAATCGAACCCTGATTGACCTTAGGATAAGAAGAAATTTTCCCTTCCAAAAGAGTGACTTTGTTGTACTCCAAAGATGACTGAGAAAAATAAAAGAAATTAAAAACTTTCCCCCATCCCCAACCCATTAAAAGAAAAAGAGAAAGAAAGGCCAAAGAAAGAAAAAACTTATCTGATTTTAAAACACCCCAAAACAAAAGCACCAAAAAGAAAAAAAGCTCTCCTCCTATCAAATAAAAAGTTTTTAAATTTAAAGAAGATAAAAAAAGACCTACTAAAAAGAAGAGAAAAAAGAAAAAAGCTCTTTTTTCCAAGCTCATAGCCAAAAATTTTTCAAAAGTTCAAAGAATAAAACTCATTAAAGTTTTTAAGCCTAAAATTCAAAACCAACCTGCGCCTTTTTTCCTTTTTGATAAGGATGTTTTATTTCCTTCATTTCTGTTACCAAATCTGCCCTTCTAATAAAACTTAAAGGAGCGTTTCTTCCTGAAAGAATAATGACTTTTTGAGGAGAAGCTTGAGAAATTACTCTTAAAACATCCCTTGCTTTCAAAAGTTTCAAAGAAACCGCTACATTTACTTCATCCAAAACTACCAAATCCCATTTTTTTGATTGAATTGCCTGCTGAACCTTTTTTAAAGTTAAAAGAGCGGCTCTTTGATGAACCCGAAAAGGAAGTTTATCACCTAAAATTCCAACAAAACCCTTTCCTCCTCGATAGATTAAAAAATTTTTTTTCAATGAAGAAGAAAGAAGATCGACAAATTTGTGTTCCCCTGAAATCCAGGGGCCTTTGATAAATTGAAACATCGCCGCTCTTTTCCCCTGCCCTAGCGCTCGAATCATTTGTCCCAAACAAGCAGTAGTTTTCCCCTTTCCATTTCCTGTAAAAACAACAATCATTATATCGATTATATCAAACCCAAATAAAAAAATCCCCCCTTTCGGGGGGAAGGAGGGCAAAGAGAAGGAAAGGAAAGGAGGCAGATAAATCATAGCAAAAAAACCAAAAGAATCAAGAAGATTTATTGTACTATTATGTGGGAGAATTTGCTCTTTAAACTATCACCCCTCCCCCCAAAACCTGTCCCTTTTTGCTATAAAAAACTGCTGATTGGCCTGAGGCTGGAAAAAGCATTTGAGGTTCTTTTGTGGTTACCAAAGCCAAAGAAAAATCCAGAGGAGAAATTTTTGCCTCTAATAAAGGCTGGCGATAACGGACGCGCACCCAAACCTTTATTTCTTTCTTGTTTTTAAAAGCTTTGGATATTTCATCATCCAAAAAATTCAAATCAGTTACCTTAAAACTCTGACAATAAACCTCTTTATTCTCTTTGTAGGCTACAATTAAAACATTGTTTTGAAGATCTTTGTCTATTACATAAAACTCCCTGCCGGCTGTATTAATAAAACCGTGTTTTTGACCTAAAGTATAAAACCAAACCCCTCGATGAACTCCCACTTTTTTTCCATAAACATCTATAATTTCTCCTTCTTTTTCTCCTAAGTGTTGCTTCAAAAAATCAGAAAACTTAAATTTTCCCAAAAAACAAATCCCCTGCGAATCCTTTTTTTCGGCGGTTGGCAAATCAAACTTCTTAGCTAGGCGACGGACCTCTTCTTTTTTAAAAGAACCGATCGGAAAAATAAGCTGTTTAAACCTTTCATAAGGAACTTGCCACAAAAAATAAGTTTGATCTTTATTTTTATCTTTGGCTTGAAAAAGAGAAACTTTCCGAGTAAAAAAATTTCTTTTCAAGATGGCATAGTGACCGCTGGCAACAAAATCTGCCCCCATTGCTTTAGCTTGATTATAAAAAAGCCCGAATTTGATCTGACTATTACAAACCACATCAGGATTGGGAGTAATTCCTTTGCGATAACCTTCTAAAATATAATTAACCACTCTTTCCTTATACTCTTTTTCAAAATCAAAAACATAAAAAGGAATGCCTAGTTTTTCTGCTACTAAGCGCGCATCGTAAGCTTCTTTGTCTTGACAGCCGTCAAGATTATAGCCCCGAATAAACCCTCCAAAAACTTGATAACCCGCTCTTTTAAGTAACAAAGCCGCCACTGAGGAATCCACTCCCCCTGAAAGAGCTACAAAAACTTTTTGATGTTTTTTATTTAAGAAAAACATGGCTTTAAAATTTAAAACCGATAATTTAAAAAAGTAAAGGGAGGATAATAAAGAAAGAGAAGTTATTTCTTCAGGTAAGCTTCGGCAATTTTATAAACATCTCCTGCTCCCATAGTTAAGAGAATGTCGCCCTTTTTCAGATAAGATTTTAAGAAATCAGTCGTTTCTTTAAAGGAATCGAAATAAAACTTATTTTTATGCTTTAGTTGAGAAAAAAGTTTCTTTGAGGAAATAGATTTATCAAACTTTTCCCGAGCTGCGTAAATAGGAAGAAAAATTATTGAGTCAGCATCTTGAAAGCTCTTTAAGAAATCGTTAAAAAGAATTTTGGTGCGTGAATAAAGATGGGGTTGAAAAACAACGGTAATTTTTTGATTTTTAAAAAATTCTTTGGCGGCTTTTAAAGTTTTTTTAATTTCGGTGGGATGATGAGCATAATCATCATAAACTAAAACTCCCTCTTTTTTCCCCTTATATTCAAATCTTCTTAATGTTCCAGAAAAAGAAGAAAGAGCGCTTTTAATAATCTTATCCTCAACTTTCAACAAGCGAAGAACACTGGCTGCCGCTTGAGCGTTTTTCAGATTATGTTCCCCAATTAATCTTAAGGGAAAATCTATTTTAGATTTGGAAAAATCAATAACTTCAAATCTCTTTTTCTTTATCCTCCTAACAAGATCACTGATTTTCCGATCACTCAAATCGCAAACCAAATAACCACCTGAAGGCAGTTTTTGAATAAACTTTAAAAAAGCTTTCTTTAAATTGGATAAGTTTTTATAGTAATCTAAATGATCGTTATCAATGTTAGTAACAACAATTATTTGGGGATTTAAATCTAAAAACGATTCTTGGTATTCGCAAGCCTCTACCACAAAGTATTTTCCCCTACCAGCAACAAAATTACTCTTTAAACCTTTTAAAAAACTACCCACAACAACCGTTGGCTGTTTTCTAGCCTTCAAAAGTCCCCAAGCAATCATTCCGGTAGTGGTGGTTTTGCCATGAGAACCAGAGATAGCAACCGTGTATTTACCCGAAGAAATTTCTCCCAGCGCTTGAGAATAAGAAAGAGTTTTTATCTTTAATCTTTTAGCTTTCTTTAGCTCGGGGTTATCTTTCTTAATGGCTTTCGTATAAATAACCAGATCAGTATCGTTCTTTAAATTTTCTTCCTTGTGACCAATAAAAATCTTTGCTCCTTTCTTTTTTAACTCCTCGGTTACAAAAGAAGGGCTAATATCGGAGCCGCTAACCCTTTTCCCTTCAAGCAAAAACATTCTTGCTAAAGCAGAAACCCCAATCCCTCCAATACCAATACAAAAAATATTTTTTGCTGATTTTAAAAAATCTCTTGACACGAAATAGTGAATAATTAAAAACCTCACTCACTAAAAATCTCCAAGAAGGTTTGAAAGCTTCTTAGCAAAAGAAAAGTAGTAAGTAAAAATCTTTTCAAAAATTAACCTTTTTCTACTCGCTCGACATACTCTCCTGTTTGAGTATTAATCCGAATGATATCCCCTTGATTGATAAAAAAGGGTACGGTTACTTTAGCACCGGTTTCTAAAATAACTTGTTTAGAACCACCGGAAGCTGTATCTCCTTTGACAGAGGGAGGAGCTTCTTTAACCTTATAATCCACTTTAATAGGCAATTCTACACTCACAAACTTATCTTTAAACTTTAACACCGTAACCTCTAGACTTGGTTTCAAAAATTGAGCGCTGGCGCCTAAAAAATCCGCCTCGAAGAAAAAGCGATTTTTGGGATTTCCTACTTCATGAAACCAATATTGCCCCTTATTTTCATAGATAAAAACCGCCTTTATTTTTTCCAAATTAGCTTCTTCTAAACGATCGCTTTGTTGAAAAGAAACCTCCTTTATTTTACCAGAAATTAAATCTTTCATTTTTACTCTCATTACCGGCTTTCTTTGTTGCATTCGCAAAAAACTCGCTTCCAAAATTTGAAAAACCGAGCCTTCATATTCTATAAATTGTCCCGGTCTTAATTCGTTGTAATCAATCATAGAAGAAAAAATTTATTTTCTAATAACAAAGAAACCAGGCTCATTATATGCCAAAAAATCACCAAAAATCAAGAAAAACAAATCTCTATTTTAAGACGCCTAATTCTTTAAGAAAAAGATGATAAGCTAAAAGAGCTTCTTTTGTTTCTTCTAGAGAAAGAGAAAAATAGGGCAAAGTCAACAATTGCTTGTAAAGCTTATAAGCCCTCTCCACCTCCTTTAAACTTTCTAACCCCCTTTCTTCCAAAAAAAGAAGTGATTGCTTAAAGTTCTCTTTAGCTAATCCTAATTGAGCTAAAGCCCTCTCACCTAAAGAATGAGCGGCCAATAAAGCCAGCCGCCAAGCTTCCGGTTTCTCTTTTCGAAAAAGAAATAAAACCTTTTGCCATTCTTCCGAAAAAGAAAGAGTTGGATTATTTTTATTAAAAGCCGTCTCCAAGGATTGAAATTTTTTCTCCCAATCAAAAAAATGAGGTCGAAAATTTCTTAAGCCTCTTAAAGCATAAAGAAAAATTAAAAGTAGAAAAACATCCAAACCGATGACTACTATCTTAATTACCTCAAAGATTTTAGTAAAAGGTCCGAAAAGATTTTCCATATTTTTTTCTTATTCACTACTTAATCTCAAATTTTTTTAATCTCTCTTCCTCTTCCCCAAAAATTGGTAAGCCAGCAGGCGCTCCTAATTTTCGGCTAGGAAGCTCTTTAATGTGGGGGGAAGTGATGACAAAATGTAAGGGGGGATGAAAAAGAGTAGCTAAAACCTGAGTGTTTAAGTAAAACATCTGAGAGTTAAAATTGCTATTTAAAAGATGAGAGGTAGCTAATTTTCCAATAAAGGTTTGAGGAGGAATAAGAAATCTAGAAAAGTTAAAAAGCATTCTTTGCTTGCGCCAAGAAACTCTTAATCGAGGAAAAAGATAAGGCCAGCCGGTGAGTTGAGGTTTAGTTTCTACTTGACCATTACTATTAAAAAAATTCATCTCCGGGCCACTGTATTGATTAAGAGCGCCTTTTAACCCATTCTTTACAAAACCCTCGCTAAAATTCTCACGCGAACCAAAATAACCAGCTCGAATTAAAACCTTAAAAGCTGGTTTCTCTATATTTTTTTCAATCAATTTAGCTAATTCTAAATCTTTGGAATTAGACGGAGGGCTAACTTGAGAAGTCTGACCTTCCAAAGATTCTTTTGGAGCCGGAGAGCTTTTTTCCTTTAGCTCTTGAATAACCCTTTCCCCTCTTTCCTTCCAATCTTTTGCTGGCGAAGGAAGACAGATAAACTGAAGAGCTACAAACTCATTTTTCTTTACTTTAGCTAAAACTTCTAACAAAACAGAAATAGGATCAAATTCTTTTTCTGTTCCTCCTTCAAAATCTTGATAAGTTTTCAAAGGGTAGATATCTTCTTTTCCTAAAACAAATTCAGTTCCCCAAAAATCGAAGTTTCTTTGATAAGTTTCAAATAGGGTTTGAGGAAGATCTTCCAAATAATCTTTCACCGGCACTATTTCCAAATCTGGATAATAAGAAAAGAAAGCGGTTTCTACAATTTCCTGATGTTTTTGAGGAAGGCGTAAATAAAAATGAATCTCTCCTCCAAAACTAACTACATCCAAAGAAAACCAAAGAGTTACTTCCCCCTCTAAATTATAAGATTTAAGATTTCCCGGATAATTTCCCAAAGAATGAATTTGAGCCAAAATCTGCTCCATTGCTTTGGGACTTTTTTTCACTTGAGGAGGGATTCGAATCTCAAGCAAGATATATTTAACAGCTGATTTATAAATTTCTTGACGCCAAGCCAGCCAGCTTTCGTGAGCTAAAGGTACCAAAATTATTAATGCCAATAACCACCATAAAGACTCCAACCCATTAAGAATTAATTGCCCAGCCTCTAATATAATCATAATTATCTAATTATTTTCCTGTTTGTTAATTAAAATCAAGAAGAAAGAGCTTTCCGCAAAGCTTCCCTTAATCCCTCAACATCTATCTTTTTTTTCTTTTTCTTTTCAGCTTCTGCTAAGGGAGGGCTTTCGCTTTTTTGAGATGCAGGTAACTCTGAAATCGATATTTCTTCTGACTTTTTTGAATTCAATCTTTCAAGGCACTCTTGGCAGTAAAAAGGATCTTTTTCAGAAAAGTCCTCGGGTACCAAAACCGTTTTCTGACAGAGAGCACATTCTTTTCTTTTTAAGCCGGTGATAGAAGTAGATTCCTCTAAAGAAGGCTTAAGAAAAGAAAAGCCTAGGGTTGCTTGACTCCAAGCATCGATTTCTTTTTCCACCTCTTGCCGAGGACGAGCATAGCGCAAACGCGACTCCTCAATAATTTCTTCTACTTCGGCTTTTTCTTCCCTCAAAATCAAAGGCGGAAGAGTAATTGCGGAAAACGGTCGTGAAGTCACACCTTGAACCATCAGTTTTAGATAAATGTGATAATTAGGAAGATTGACCATATCCTGAGGACTAAATTCCGGAGCCATTTCCTCCTTAAGAAAATCAGCATCCGCCGCTCCAATTCGAAAAACAATCATCGTCCCCACATTACCAAAAACAGCGTCTCTTACTTTAGTGTTATTGGAAGGACCCACTAATTGACCAATATACTGATGAGCCACCGTTAAATTGAGACGGTATTTTCTAGCTTCTGAAAGAATGTTAGCAAAAGAATCAGTGGCAAAGTTTTGAAATTCATCAACATAAAGATAAAAATCTCTTCTTTTCTCCTCCGGAATTCTAACTCTCTCCATCGCTGAAAGCTGAAGCTTGGTAATAATCATCGCCCCCAAAAGAGCCGAGTTATCTTCTCCGATTTTTCCTTTAGAAACATCCACCAAAAGAATCTTTCCTTCATTCATAATCTTGAAAAAATCAATCGTACTTTTTGACTGTCCCACAATGTTGCGAATAATTGAAGTAGAAAGAAATTGCCCTACCTTATTTTGAATTGGAGCAATAGCTTCGTTACGAAATTGATTAGACCACTGCTCAAATTCATAGATCCAAAAAGCTTTTACTACTGGATCTTTGATATTGGCAATTACTCGTTGGCGATAAGCGCTGTCAACCAAAATTCGATTGATTCCTAACATTGTTGAGCCGGGCGTATCCAAAAGAGCTAAAATAGTATTATTTAAAATATACTCCATTCGCGCTGACCAAACATTGGACCAAATTTTAGTAAAAATTCCCATCAGCCCCGAAGCTACTAAATGTTTATAAGTAGGATCGGGAATTTCTAAAACATTAAAACCAATGTGATACTGAGTGTCGGCGGGATTAAAATAAATAACATCTTCTTTGCGAGATTTTGGAATATTTCTTAGTACTCCTTCCACCAACTCTCCATGAGGATCAATTACACAAACTCCCTCCCCGTTAGCAATATCTTGTAAAATCATATTAGACAGCAAAACTGACTTTCCGGTTCCAGTTTTTCCAATAATATAAACGTGCTGACGTCGATCTTGACGCCTAATTCCAAAAATTCGCTCTTGATTGCGAAAATTGGTTTTGGCTAGATAAATAATATCTTTTGAATTTTCGCTCATAAAAGTTCTTTTTGATTTAAAAAAGAATACCACAAAAATCGAGAGATGAAAAGCGCTAAATAAAAAGAGCCGCTTTAAAAAAGCGGCTTCTCTATCTCAATATCAAATTTTAAGCCACTCGATATAAACCGTCTTCCGTTTTCTTAAAATGCTTTCGATTAGCTAAGTTAAGCAAAATTGTATTGTGTTTGATTACTCTTTGCTGAGAAACTAATTCAATAATTTTTTCCAAAGGCAAAGGACCATGAGTCTTTAAAATTTTCTTTAAAATCTCCCGGGTGGTTCCCGGAATAATTCCAAATTCCCTTAAAGAGTAAAGCCCCCTTCCTACCAGAACAAACCGCGGATCTTTGATTAGTTCGTTATGAACTGTTTGAGGATGAGCCCGACGGTGATCAAACCCGATTTTGTTAATCTCCTGAGCAATTTCTCTAAAGTGCATGGGGGTTTTTCTCTTCTTAAGAATTAAATAAGACTTATCACGCACTGTTTTGGGAAGAATTTCTCTCCATTCGGCCAAACCAAAATCTCCAAAGGGATTAGTAGCAAATCTCTTGGAATTTTGAATAAAATTCAAAGCCACAAAATCGCTTAAAGAATGCTCTTTAACCACTTGGGAAAAAAGATAATCAAATAACCTTTTCTCTAAAACCTCTTCTTTTTTGTCCTTTAAAAACTTGAGAAGTTTTTTAACAAAATCAAGATTGTTTTTTAAGTGTTTGGGAGAGAGGTACCAAAAAGAGTAAAAATCCTTGTTTTCAGAAAAAAGATGAGGTTTTTCAAAAATAACAAAAAGAAGCTCTAAATAAGAAGAAGAGATTTTAGGATCTTTAAAGATCAATTGAGCATCGCTAGCTAACAAGTCAACTCGTCGCACCCCCCCTAACTCTTCCAAATAATTAACCAACACTTCAAAATGTTTTTTCAAAGAGTCGTCTCCCTGAGCTTTTTTTCTTAAAGACTTCAGCCCCATCGCTTCTATCTGACGCACTCTTTCTCGAGTAACTTTGTATTTTTTTCCTAATTGAGCCAGAGTTTTAGGAGCTGTTTCGATCCCAAATCGGTGGACAATTACTTCTCTTTGACGCTCATTTAATTCTTTGATTAGGCGGTTTAAAGATTCTGTTAACTTCATAATTTCAGCAAATAAAAGTAACAAAAAAACTTGTTTTAATAATTAATTCAGGCTTTTTCAACTATTTTTTCAAAAATCTCCTTCTTTCTTTCAAAAAGACTACTTATTTTTACCAAATCTTTGCCAAATAGTCAATAAGGGACTAGCAACAAAGATAGAAGAATAAGTTCCTACCACTGTTCCAATTAAAATAATTAAGACAAACAGCTTGAGAGAAGCGGGTCCTGCCAATAGCATCGCTACCAGTACTAAAATTAAGGTCAAAGAAGTGTTTATTGAACGAGCTAAAGTTTGATTAACGCTATCGTTAACAATTTCATCAAAAGCTTTTGTACCTTTTTTCAAAAGAAGATTTTCTCTAATTCTATCAAAAACTACGATTGTATCATGAACCGAAAAACCCATAATCACCAAAAGAGCAATAACAAAATTTACATCCAACTCCACTCCCTTAAAGTGGCCTAAATAAGCAACCACTCCGCTAGGAATCAGAACATCATGAAAAAGAGTAACTAAAGTAATCACCCCGTACTTCCAAGAACGAACCGGAAAAGAAACTTGTCGAAAAGAAAAAGCAATATAAAGAGAAATTCCCAAAAGAACTAGAAGAGTAGCAATAATTGATTTTTCTCTAAGCTGTTTTCCAATCACTGGTCCAATCGAACCAAATCGCAATTCTTCTACCTTACCAAATTTTTCAGTCAAAGCCGAAAGATACTCTTGGTGTTGCTGCTCTGAAAGATGAGGCAATCGAACAATGAAAGAACGAGAAGAAATTTCTTCTAAAACCAAAGGATTCTCCACCTTTAATTGAGAAGCAAAAAAATCTTTTAATTGAGAAGCGCTGACATCTTTATTTTCCAACTTAATTTGCCAAGCAGTTCCCCCGGTAAAATCAATAGCCAATTTAAAACCAAAAAGCAAAATCCCCACCAGCGAGGTTAAAATCAGAATCCCAGAAAAAGAAAGAAATAGATATTTTTTAGAGATAATGTTTAACATATTTTTAAAAATTACTTTAAGCCTCTTTTCTTTCTTCCCTTACAAATACCGTCAAAAGGCTTCGCGTCACAGTAATAGCAGTAAACATACTTACCAAAACACCCAAAAGCAAAGTTAAGGCTAATCCCTTTACAAATCCAGAGGTGGTATTAAAAAGAATCAAACAAGTGATAATAGTACTAATGTTAGAATCACGAATGGAAGGCCAAGCTCTTTTAAACCCCTGAGCGATAGCTGAAGTTCTAGTTAATCCCCTCCTTAACTCTTCTTTAATCCTTTCAAAAATAAGAATATTGGCATCCACCGCCATTCCAATAGAAAGCAAGAAACCTGCGATCCCAGCCAAAGTCAAAGTTACAAAGATTTTAAAAATAGAAAGAGAAAAAATTACATAAATTAAAAGCGCTATCGAAGCTAACAATCCAAAGAAACGATAATAACCGATCATAAAAATTACCACCAAAGCCGCCCCCACAATTCCTGCGAGAATTGATTTTTTCAAAGAATCCTTACCCAAACTTGCTCCAATCGTTTGCTGATCAACCAAAGTAATTGGTGCTGGCAAAGCTCCAGCATTTAACCTTTCTACTAAAGCTTTTGCTTCTTTGAGAGTGAAATCGCCGGTGATTACCGCTTGTCCACCAGTAATTTTTTCATTAACCCGAGGTTGGCTAATAGGAAACCCGTCAAGAAAAATCCCTACAATTTTTCCCACATTTCTTTCGGTAATTTTTTCAAAAAGTTCCGCTCCTTCTTTGTTTAAAGTTAAAGCTACCTGCGCCTGACCAGTAGTTTGATTAAAGTCAAGTCGAGCAGATTTAATGTGGCGGCCATTTAATCCGGTAGGAACATAAGAAGCCTTTTCTCCCTCTCCTTGAATTTCCCTAAAATCAAGATAAGGAGTGGTGCCAATTTCATTAATAGCTTGAGAAAGATCAGAAACTCCCGAAAGCTCCACAATAATATAGTATTCTCCTCCACTCTTGGAAATTGCTACCTGTGGTTCTCTCACTCCAAAAAGATTAATTCTTCTTTCAATAACATCTCTTAAGCCAGCAATGGTTTCATCAATGTCGGTCTCTGACAAATTAGAGGTATCTACTTTATAAGTAAGATGAGCCCCTCCTACAATATCTAATCCCAATTTCCAAGGACTAAGCTGATAAAGACGAGAAATTAAATTTTGAGGATAAACAAAAAAAGCGCCAACAACGCTGGCTAAAAAAACAAAAATCAATAAAAAAAGAGCTTTTCTCTTTTTCATCGAAATCTAATATAACAAGAGAAAAGAAAAAAAACAAGAGCTTCTTACTCTTTTAAGAATTATCCTTGAAAAAGAAGATTTTTTCTCTTAGAAAAAAGAAGGAAGTCAAAAAAAAGATTAAGCTGATATCAACAAAAGAAATTAAGCAGTAAAAACAAAGAGAATTTAAAACAAATTTCTGAACATAAAAAAGATACAAAGAAAAAAGAAATCCTCCCCCCACCCACAAAAGAAAAAGTTTAGCAAAAAAAGATAAGAAAGGTTCTTTTTCTTTGCTTTCTAAACTTTTTTTCAAATAAAAGAAAAGAAAAAACGCTAAAAGAGTTAAAAGAAAATAATAAATCGCCCCCCAAACCCCCAAAGGAATTCCTAAAAACTTAGAGTAAGAAGAGAAAAGAACATTTCCACAGCCATCTGTGACCGCACAGGAAATTGTTCCCGTCGACTTAGCTTGATTAGTCTTTAAAACAATAAAAAAGGAATCTAAAAGACCAATCAAAGAAAGGCCAGCAACAAAAAGAGGGAACTTTCTAAGAAAAAAGGACAGCATAAGCACTTTGTTTTAAAAGCTTTCTAAATTTCTAAAGATTAGAAGAAAATTCTTCTTTTTAAGAACATCCCCCTGAAGAGGTTCCGCACTGAAGACAAGTCATACAGGTGCCGGTACGCACCATCATTC
Organism: Candidatus Parcubacteria bacterium; assembly: GCA_025999395.1. GTDB lineage: Bacteria > Patescibacteriota > Minisyncoccia > UBA6257 > JAGOQP01 > KatS3mg098. The sequence goes on along the minus strand of AP024682.1, from coordinate 251,777 downwards.
CTCCACATTTGCGGCAAACAGATTCTCCAACTACTCCTTCTGCCGATTTTTTAGAAGATTCACTTGAAATCATTTCTGAGGCGCCATCCTTTGAAGAAAAAACAGTGGCTTCCACCGGCTCCGAATTTTCTTTAGCTTTTAAAAGATTATTTTGATCTCCGTTTTGATAAGTGTTTCCTTCTTCCAAAGCTAAAGGCGCGATTCCTAAATCAATTAAATCCTCAGTGCTCAAAAATCTTAAGGCTAAATAACGGAAAATGTAGTCAATGATACTAGTAGCAATTCGAATTTTGGGATTTTGGGTAAAACCAGAAGGCTCAAACCGACTGTAGATAAACTTAGAAGCCAAACTTTTAAGAGGAACCCCGTACTGTAAAGCCATCGAGATAGAAATCGCAAAAGCATCTAGTAATCCTGCTAAAGTGCTTCCTTGTTTGGAAACACGAATAAAGATTTCTGCCAGCGAACCATCTTCAAAAGTACTATAAGTAAGATAACCCTCATGGCCAGCGATTGAAAATTTATGAGTTTCTGATTGACGAGTAGGCGGCAGATGGCGACGAATAACATTGATCTTCTCCTTGCTTTTTTCCTTCTTACTATCAGCCGTGCTTAGAGGTTGAGCCGCTTTTGAACCGTCTCGATAAACCGCAAAAGCTTTAATCCCCATCTTCCAAGCCATCAAATAAGCTTCGGCAATTTCTTCTTTGGTAGTTTCATAAGGCATATTGAAAGTTTTGGAAATAGCTCCCGAAATAAAAGGTTGAACAGCAGCCACCATCTTTACATGACCCTTCCAAGAAATTGAGCGCGTTCCTCCCGAGGGCCGAATAGCACAATCAAAAACAGGCAAATGTTCTTCTTTTAATTGAGGTGCTCCTTCGATAGTTCCTTTTTCGTAAATCCAAGAGATAATTTCTTCCGCTACCTCCTCACTATATCCTAAATTCAAAAGAGCGCGCTTAACACTGCTATTAACAATTTTCATCCACCCTCCTCCGACTAACTGCTTCATCTTCACTAAAGAAAAATCTGGCTCTATTCCTGTAGTATCACAATCCATCATAAAGGAAATGGTTCCAGTAGGAGCAATTACTGTTACCTGAGAATTTCGAAAACCAGCCTCTTTTCCTAAAGCCAAAGCCTTTTGCCAAACTAATTGAGCTTCCTTAAAAAGATCTTTATCATCCAAAGATAAACCGTCAATTTGTTGAGAAGCAAGAGCGTGTTTTTCAATCACTCTAAGCATCGGTTCACGATTAATGGTAAATCCTTCAAAAGGCCCTAATTTTTTTGCCAACCGCGCAGAAAAGTAATAAGCCTCTCCCGACATCAAAGAAGCAATCGTTGCTGCCCAAGCTCGGCCTTGATCAGAGTCGTAAGGGATTCCCTTAGTCATCAAAAGCGCCCCTAAATTAGAAAATCCTAATCCCAATTGGCGGAAATTGTGAGCGTTTTGAGCAATTTTATGAGTTGGATAACTTGAGCCATCAACAATAATGTCTTGAGCTAAAATAAAGATATCAACTGCTTGCTTAAAGGCTTTAGTATCAAAGCTACCATCGTCTCTCAGAAATTTTAGAAGATTCAAAGACGCCAAATTACAAGCTGAATTATCCAAATGCATATATTCCGAGCAAGGATTAGAAGCGTTGATTCTTCCAGAATTAGGGCAAGTATGCCAATCATTGATAGTAGTATCAAACTGAACCCCCGGATCTCCTGATTCCCAAGCCGCTTGAGCAATTTCATTTAAAAGATCGCGAGCTCGGTAAGTATCAGCCACCTCTCCAGTGGTGCGAAAGCGAGTTTGCCAGACACCATCTTCTTCAACCGCTTTCATAAACTCATCCGGGATTCTTACAGAATTATTTGCATTTTGAAATTGAATTGAGTGCCAGGCTTCGTTATTTAAATCGCTCATATCAAAGCCAGCTTCAATCAAAGCTCTGATTTTTTTCTCTTCTTCCGCTTTACAGCGAATAAATTCAACAATATCGGGATGGTCAATGTTTAAAATAACCATCTTGGCTGCCCGGCGAGTAGTGCCTCCTGATTTAATCATTCCTGCTACCGCATCCGCTCCTCTCATAAAGGAAACCGGGCCGGAAGCCATTCCTCCTCCTGATAAGGGTTCCCTTTTTGAGCGCAAGGGAGAAAGATTAATCCCCGCTCCCGATCCGCCTTTAAAAATCATTCCCTCAGTTTTTATCCAATCTAGAATAGAATTCATATCATCTTCAACCGAAAGAATAAAACAAGCTGAGCATTGAGGCTTTTCTTTAACTCCAACATTAAACCAAACTGGGCTATTAAAGGTCCCCATCTGATGTAAGATCAAATAAGTTAGCTCATCTTCAAAAATTTGGGCCTGAGAATTATTTTCAAAATAACCAAACTCTTTACCCCACTTGCGAAGAGTTTTGGTAACCCGACTAATCATTTGCTTTAAGCTGGTTTCTCTTTGAGGAGTGCCTAGTTTGCCACGAAAATATTTAGAGGCAGTAATATTCACAGCATTTTCTGACCAAAAATCAGGAAATTCTACTTCCTTTTGCTCAAAACTACCCACCTTTGCATCTCTTTTCACCCAGCGTACTTCATCGAATGGAGAAACGCCTTTTTTAGTAAAGAAACGCGTTAAAGAAAAAGAGTGAGAGAAAGAAGGGTGAGATTTTTTTGAGGTTTTGTTAAGCGCCATATGTTTGAAAAGAATTATTTATTAATCCCCAGAGAATCAATAAGAACAAAAATTTTATTCTTCCCCTCCTTTCTTAATCAATCCTTTAAGTCTTAACCTCATCGTTTTTAAGAACTATTATAACCCAAAACCAAAAAAACTCCAGCTACTCAAATTATCTCTTTTTCTTCTTTCTTAAAAAAGCCGGAATTTCCCAAAAATCCTCCTCTTTTTCCTCTTGAGGTTCAACTATTTCTTTTTCTTTTTTACTAGAAGAGCTTTCTTTATCAGAAACCAAAGATTCTTTCTCTATTTTACTAGAACCCAAACCACTTTCAAAGCTAATTGGATTTTTCCCCAAAGACCGATAAGAGAAATCCTCGAAAAGAGGAGCGGTTCTTCCTAAAAGAGAACCAAAGCCAGTGGCAATGAGGGTTACTTTTATTTGACCCTTATCTAACTTTTTATCGTAGTAAGTTCCAAAGATGATTTTGGCATTAGGATCAACACTTTCAGAGATTACTTTGGCAATTTCATTTATCTCATACATTTTCAAATCTCGATGACCAGAAACGGAAAAAAGAATTCCCTTCGCTCCATCGATTGAAGTTTCCAGCAAAGGAGAATTTAAAGCCAAATTAGCTGCTGTCAGCGCTCTTTCTTTGCCTGAAGCTATCCCTACTCCAATAATGGCTGAGCCGGAATTTTTTACAATTGTTCTCACATCAGCAAAATCAACATTAATTATTCCCGGTGAGACAATAATCTCGGTGATTCCCAAGACCGCATTTTTTAAAACTTCATCAATTGCCTCAAAAGCTTTTTGAAGAGAGGTTTCTTTATCAATAATCAAAAAGATGCGATCATTGGCAATAGTAATTAAAGCATCTACCTTTTCTCTTAAATGGCTTAAAGCTTCCTGAGCAATTTGACTTCTTTGAGCTCCTTCAAAGGCAAAGGGTTTGGTTACTACCGCAATTGTTAAAACCCCCAACTCTTGAGCAATTTCGGCAATTACCGGCAAAGCTCCGCTACCCGTTCCTCCCCCCAAACCAGCAGTTAAAAAAACTAAATCGGCTCCTTCTAAAATTTTAGCAATCTCCTCTTTGCTTTCGTAAGCTGCCTGTCGTCCTAATTCTGGGTTCATCCCCGCTCCTAATCCTTTGGTTACTTGCTTGCCGATATAAACCTTTCTCTTGGCTAAACAATTTTCCAAATCTTGAAGATCAGTATTGATAGCTACCAAATCTATTCCCCGAGGAAAATAATCAAACATTCGGGAGATAACATTTCCTCCCGCTCCTCCCACTCCCACCACTTTAATTTTAGCTAAAGGAAAAGCATTCTTCTTTTTATTCTTCAAAATCAAAGAAGGAGTGGAAAGGGATTTTTCTTTCTTAGTTTCCTTTTTTAGTTTAATTTCTTTCTTTAAAATCTTCCCTTTCTTTTTTATTTTTCTTACTCTTTTATTTTTTCTCATACTCTTAATCAGAAATCATAAAGGTTTTAAAAATTTTTTTCCACCACGGCTCATCTATTAATCGAGAGCCAATCCTTGAAGAAGAGCTAAAGCCTTTTCTAAACAAATTATCTACCCGTGCCAAAAGTAATCCCGCCGCCACCGCCATTTCCGGATCATTTAGCTGAGATTCAATGATTTGATTGGCAATCTCAAATTCCTCCATTGCTGGCAAACCTAACTGAGCTGAAAGCTTTAGCTCTTGTCTAGCTAAATCTGAAACTCCAGCCAACTTAGCTCCGCCGCCACTTAAAACCACCCCCGCCGGAAGCTTAGCCCAACGGCCGATATTTTTTAATTCCTGACCAACTAAATTAAAAATCTCTACGATTCGAGCTTCAATAATTTCAGCAATGTATCTTTTGGAAACTTCGATTGTTTCTTCCCCTATTTCCAAATCAACCTTTTCTTTCGAAGAAACTTCTCGCGCCAAAGCAAACCCCAAAGAAACTTTTATTTCTTCGGCTGCTTCAGGAGAACACTTAAGACCAACGGCTAAATCATTAGTGATATTGCCAGAGCCAACAGGTAATACTTTTGTCATCAAAATTCTTCCTTCCTGCCAAACACTTAAAGAGGTTGTCCCCCAACCAATATCGATCAGCGCCACCCCCAAATCTTTTTGGTGACTAGAAAGAACTGCTCGCGCTGCCGCTAAGGGAGAAAAGATAATTCCCCCATCGTAATCATTCTTTTTTCCAAAAATTAAATTTTTTGTTTTCAAAAAATTATTGTAAATCGAAGAAAAAACAGAGATTAAAACTACATTAGCTTCTAATTTCCTCCCCGAAAGTCCCACCACATCCATCCCTTCCACTTCAATATCATCGATAATGAATTCTCTCGGCAAAGAATGAATAATTTGCCAACCAGCAGGAAGATTAATTGCCATTGATTCTCTAATCACCCGATCCACATCCTCCTGTAAAATCTCAAAATTGGGACGGGGAATAGAAACGGCCGCTCGGGAAACATTAAACCGCGATTTAGTTCCCGAAATTCCAAAAACTACGCTTTTTAAACTCTTTTTATCAAAATGCTTAATTTCTTCCAAAACCTCGATTAACTCTTTAACTAATTCCTCGCAAGATACTATCTCGCCCCTTTTAATGCCGGCCGATTTTCTTTTAACCACTTTCAAAATCGCCAATGAGCCATCTTTTTTGACCTCCGAAACCAAAGCCTTAATTTGAGCTGAGCCTAAATCAATCGCCGTTAGATACATATCTTTAAATTAATTAAAACCTTTAACTATTTTAAACCAAAAATAAAAAAATCAAAAACTATTTTTGAAACTAAATCATTTTAGAAAAAAAGACCTCCTTTCGCAAATAAAAAATCTCTCCTCAATTTAAAAAAGAAGAGAGATTTTTCTTTTCAATAAAGAAATTTCAATTACTCTAACTCCTTCAAAAAATCTAAAAATCTTTTCTCCTTTTTTTCCATTAATCGCGCTTCTTTTTCGTTTTGATGATCAAAACCAAACAAATGCAAAAGACCGTGAATTACTAAAAGCTTAAAATCATCTTTTTTCTTTTCAATAAAGGGAGGACAAAGATAAATTTCTCCTAATCTTTTCAAATTTTTATCAGGTAAAGGAGGGTGGATAAAATTTTCTGGTTCTAAAAAACTTAAAATATTGGTGGGCTGATTTTTCCCCCGGGTTAAAAAATTTATCTTCTGAATTTCTTTCTCACTAACCAGAAAAAAATCTACTATTAAATTATCCTTTTTTAAAAAAAACAAAGCCCTTTGAGCAAGGGTAAAAACAAGATCGGAATACTTTTCAAACTTTTTTTGGGAAAAAGAAATATTAATCTGAATCATCTTCTCACTTAGGCAGAAAGTTTCTCTTTAACAATTTTAGCAATAGCTTCTCCTTCTGCTGCTCCTTTGGTTTTTTCTTTTACCGCTTTAATAATCGCTCCCATATCTTTCAAAGAGGCGCCCGGAAAATTACCCAAAACCTCATCGACTACTTTTTCAACCTCTTCCAAAGAAAGAGTGGGGGGGAGAAGCTGAGCGATAATTTCGGCTTCCTGTTTTTCTTTTTGAGCCAATTGAGGACGATCCCCTTGACTATAAGCTAAAACTGATTCATTTCTTTTTTTTAGTTCCTTTCTTAAAACTTCCAAAACTTCTTCTTCGGTTAAAGGATTATCTTTGCCTTTTTCTATCTCCCGATTATGAATCGAGGCTAAAAGCATCCTTAAAACAGAAAGCTCAAATTCTTTCTTTTGAGAAAGCGCTTCTTTAATTCTTTTTTGAATTTCTTCTAAAATCATAACTTCGCTATCTTAAGCGCCCAAGTTTCTTCAATTTTTCTATTTCGGCTTTTTTTTGAGCTCGATAAATTGCTGATTCCCTTCGCGCTCTCTTGTTTGGCTTTCTATCCCAAAACCTTCTTTTTTTGGCCTCTTTCAAAATACCGGAGCGCTGAATTTTTTTGGTGAATCGATAAAGAAAAGAACTAATCGATTCCCCCTCCTTTCGTTTAACTTCGATCATATTTTTATTAATTACTTAAAAATCAACTTAAAATAATTTTTCTTATCTCCTCCAAGCTTTCAGCTGGCGGCTGATTAACAACGCTGTGAATAGAGCCGCCTTTGTCATTCTCAAAGCGAGGTAAAATGTGAATGTGAAGATGATCAATTGCTTGCCCACTCACTTTACCGTGATTAATACCAATTGTAAAGCCATCAGCCTTTAGTTTTTCCTTCAAAAGGGCGGTTACTTTTTTAACGGCTTCAAAAAGATTTCCCAATTCCTGACCGGAAAAATCCAAAATCGTTTCTCCATGCTTTTTAGGCAAAACTAAAGTGTGCCCTTTGGCTCGAGGAAAAATATCCAAAACCGCCAAAGCAAAATCATCTTCATAAAGAAGATGAGCGGCTTTTTCTTTTTTAATTATCTGACAAAAAATGCAATCCATCTTGCTTACAACTAATTTTAAAGCAAAAAATCTTTCCTAAAAAAGAAAACAAAAAACGAAGAAAAAATCAAGTCTTTGACAAAAATTTCTTTTAAAGAAAGCGTAATCTTTTCTTTAGTTGAGGGACAATTTTCTCAATGGGAACCGTTTCCTGATTACCGCTCTTCATATCTCTTAAAATAACCACCTCTTCAAAAACTTCTCTTTGTCCCAAAATTAAAGCAATTTCGGCTCCTTCTTTATCTGCTTGGCGTAATTGAGATTTTAAAGATTCTTTTGAAAAAGATTCTTTTACCAAAATTCCTTCCTTAAAAAAGTTCTCCATCAAAACAAAAGCTTTTTTCTTGGCTTCTTCCCCCATATAAATTAGAAAAACCTTGTGTTCTTTTTTGGGAGAAAGAACAATTTTTTGAGATTTCATTGCCTCCATTACTCGCTCTACCCCCAAAGCTGCTCCCGCAGCGCCTAATTTTGTTGACCACAAGCTTTCCGAAAGGTAATCGTATCTGCCGCCCCCTCCCAGAGCATTTTCTTCGCCTTCCACAAAAATCTCAAAAACCGTTTTCGAATAATAATCCAGCCCCCTTACCAAAGTTGGCTCAATTAAATAAGGAATCTTAGCTTCATCCAAATATTCTAATACCGACTTAAAGTGAGTTTTGCAATTATTACAAAGGTAATCCAAAGTTTGAGGAGCATTGGCTTTGTAAGGTTGACACCTTTCTTCTTTGCAATCCAACAATCTTAAAGGATTTTCTTTCAGTCTTTTTAGACAGTCATTACAAAGCTTAAAAGACTTGTTTTTATAGTAATCTCTTAATTTTTTTACATAAGAAGCTCGGCAACTACGGCAACCAATGCTGTTAATTTTTACCACTATTCCCTTCAGATGGAGCTCCGCCAAAATTTTGTAAACAGCTGAAATTATTTGAGCATCATAAACCGAATCTAAGGTATTTAATATTTCAAACCCCATTTGATAAAACTGGCGAAAGCGCCCTCTTTGGGGTTGCTCATAGCGAAACACCGGCCCCCAATAACAAAATTTAGCCGGCACCAAACTGTGAGTTAAACCATTCTCTACATAGGCTCGAAAAATTCCGGGAGTGTATTCTGGCCTCAAAACCAAACTTGATTCACTTCGAGAGCGAGATTTTACAAAAAACATTTGCTTTTGGACGATTTCAGAATTGGGCCCCGTTCCTCGCTCAAAAAGTCTTACATCTTCCAAAAGAGGCGGCTCTAATCTTAAAAAATCAAAAAAACAGGAAACTTTTTTAAAAGCTTTTTCAATTTTTTCTAAATAAAGAAAATCTTGAGGCAAGATGTCGTGCATCCCCTTAGGAGACTGAAAAGGAAACTTTTTCCCTCTTAAAGAATTTTGAGGAGCTTTTTGTTTTCTTTTGGCGCGAGGAATTCTGATCATAAATTTAATAACTTATTAGCCTTTTAAAAATAAAAAGAAGTTAGTTTAAAAACTAAAAATTATAAGAAACCCTTTCAAAAAGTTTAACATTGGTAATAGGCCAAAGTCTTAGGCGCACCAATCCGACAATCGCTTCCTTGTTTAAGGGACCCCAATAGCGAGAATCCAAACTATTAGCTCGATTATCGCCCATAACAAAATACTGATTATCTTTTAAAGAAAAAATCGCCTCTCCCGACCAAGAGTTACGCAAATTAGAAAGGTAAGGCTCTTGGATATAAAAACCCTCCGGATGCTCTTGGTTATAAATTTTAATCTTATTATCCTTTACCTCCACTTTTTCATGAGGCAAACCAATAATCCTTTTAATATAATAAGTTGAGGGATCTTGAGGAGAGCGAAAAACAACCACATCACCTCGCGCTGGCTGACCGAATCGATAACTAATCTCATCCACCAGTAAATAGTCACCATCGTAAAAATTTGGCTCCATACTGGCACCATTAACAATAAATGGCTGGACAAAAAAATACTTAATCACCGCCACTCCCACAAAGGCAATCAAGAAGATTTCTCCAATCTCCCAAAAAGTAAGTAAAACTTTACGCATAGACTAAATGAAAAAATAAAATTTTGGAAACTTATGACAAGTTTGTGCTATTATATAGCAAGATATGAAAAAGGCAAATCCTTTACCTATTAAAGCCATTATCGGATTAGGTAATCCCACCTTTGAATTTCAAGAGACTTATCATAATCTAGGCGCAAACTTGGTTGACTTTTTAACTCAAGAAAGAAATCCAAACTTCAAAAAGCCAGCCTCAAAAAATTTTTGCTATCTCAAAAAAGGAAAACTGATTTTAATCAAATCATTAGTTTTTATGAATCAGTCAGGAGAAGCAGTAAAAGAGGCTCTTTCCTACTTTAAACTAAAACCTCAGGAAATTGCTTTAGCTCATGATGATTCGGATATTTTTTTAGGAAACTATAAAATTGCTTTTGATCAGCGCTCGGCTGGTCATAAAGGGGTTCAATCAGTAATTGATAGCCTCAAAACTCAGGAATTTTGGAGAATTAAAATTGGCATCCGTCCCGAAAAAGAAAGAATCCGGCAGAAAGCTCAAGAATTAGTACTTAAAAAAATCTCCTCTAAAAATCAAGAAATTCTCAAAGAAGTTTTTGAAAAAATTTTCTCCTTTTTTAAACTAAAACTAGAAGATTAGTTTTTATTTTTCTTCTTTAGGGTAAATCTCTAAAATCTCCAACTGAAAAATCTTTTCCTCTCCATTGCTTATAACCCGATAACTTCTTTTCTCTCCTGCAACCGCCCCCACAAGAGCCCTTCCAACAGGAGATTCGTTGGAGATCATTCCATTCAAAGGATCACTTTCTCCTTTCCAGACCACTTGAAAAACCCTTATCGAACCATCGGGCATCTTTACCTTTGCTTTGTCCCCTACTTTCAGCTGGTAGGTTTGATTTTCTTTTCCAAGAGCAATCTTTTCTTTCTGAGCATGAGACATAGGGATTATTTATTTAAATTACTTATAATAAAAAGAAAGCGGCTTTCTAAATTTAGAAAGCCGCTTTGAAATAATTAATTTTTCTAAAAAAATAAATGGCAAAAAGTAAGAACAAACCTAAACCAACCTGAAAAATTAATTTCTCTCTTTTAATTTTTGATTGCCAGTAATACCAAAAGATATCAGTTGCCATAATCACTTTATTTAACATAAGAACAAGAGCTTCCACTTATAATTTTCCATCCCGTAGGGACATTGCAAGGATTAGAAAAAACTACACATTCTCCTGTTCTTGGATTGAGAGCCGGAGTGGCTATCTGAACACACTTCGTAAAGTTATTTTTCTCTCTCAAAAAATAATTATCTCGCCAATCATACCTTTCCCCTACTCTTTTGGCTTGAGAAAAGTTATCAGAAACCATTACCACCAACAAAAAAGCAACTGCGCCCATTAAAAATGATAGAAATAATTTTTTTCTCATAAAATAGAGGTGGTACAACTAAAATTAATTTGTCTCCCTTATTTTACGACCCCTTGATTAAATTATCCTTTTACTTTGAAATAATACCAAAACAAATTATTCTTGTCAAGATTAAAAAGTTTACAGAAAAACCAGCCTTTTAAGCCATCTGCCAAATAATCTATAATTAAAAATTCTAATAAGATATCTAAAACTTCTCAAAACCTAGAAAAAATTACTCCTGCCTACCAAGGAATTATTTCCCTAATCTTCTTTAAGAAGCTAACTCTTACAGTTACATAAGAATCATCTACTCCGGTGCAGGAAAGAGTATAAGTAGTAGTTTGACGAGGATTGACTCTCTTGGTGCCTCCTTCTGGACTAACATCACCAATTCCCTGCTCGATGGTGCATGTTTTTCCTTGAGGATTAGTGCAGCCCCACTCTAAGGTTGTAAACTGGCCCGAAATAATCGTGGAAGGAGTTGCTGTTAAATAACAAGCATCTAATTGTTGACACTGAGGAACACTTTCTGATCCTGGGCCACACTTAACTACATTTACCGAAACCGAATCGGTAGGATTACAAGTAATTTGAAGTTGATAATTAGTTCCCTGATTGGGATCGGGATTGACATCAAAAGCATAAGCAGAAACTTGCCCTGACAAAGAAGGCAAAACCCCGCTCCAGCCAGTTACCTCAGGAGAAGCTGAAGCAGTACAAGAAGAAACATTGCTTGCCTGCCAGTTTACATCCATCGTTGCTCCAAAGTTACTCCCCGGCAGATAAGCTAAGGTTAAGGGACCGTCACTACCATTAACTTTCAAATCCACCGAGGGCTGATTTCCTCCACAGTTATCACCGACACAAACATCACAGCTTGAGCCTTGACACGAGCCAGAAGCTACTCCTGTATTGCAAGTAGCAGTACTGTTGTCAGATAAATCTTTTACCTCAACGGTGATTCGATAAGTACCATTACTAGTGTAAGTGTGCTGCTTAGGAGAAGTAACAAATCCTGTATCATAAGTACCATCACTTTCCCAATCAAAACGATAACGATAATTACCGCTTCCTCCAGAACCAGTAGCAGAAACTGTGGTTGTTAATGGTGCTTGACCACTTTGCGGATTGGGAATAACTGTACAGGAAAGCTGCGGAGGTGTACCTGTAATGTTGATATCCGCTTGAGCAAGATGAGATAGATTTCCACTCACTCCCTTTACATCAAAAGTTGATCTTCCTATTAAAGCATCATTGCTTACATTAAGAGTTAAAGTAGAAGTTCCACTTCCTCCCAAAACAACTTGAGGAGAAAAACTAGCTGTTACTCCCACTGGAAGCTTTGGTGCTGAAAGAGTAACATTCCCACTGAAATTTCCTATCTTTGAAACGGTAACAGTATATTGAGCTTGACCGGGTTTCTGAACTTCTCTCAAATTTGGAGTAATAGAAAGAGAAAAATCATTTTCTGCCAAAACACTAATAGAAGCATTGGCAGTTAACCCTTGATAGGTAGCATGGACAAGAGTGGAGCCACTTTTTTCTCCGCGAAAGAGTCCCTTACCTTGTAAAGAAGCAATTGTTGAATTATCCGATGACCAATTAGCTAACTGAGTTACATCAAAATCTCCATATCTATCTTGAGTACCATCGGGATCATACAAGGCAATATAAGAAGCGTTATCTCCTACGCTAATTGTTTGAGAACTAGGAGTAATCACTAATGTTGGAGTAGCTCCCGGAGGAGGTGGGGGGGGATTAGAACAAGAAGATGGCATTGTTAAGGTTACTGTATTAGAATCAGGGCCACTACCAACACTGTTTTTTCCATTAACAAAATAAGAATATGAAGAACCGGAATTTAGATCTCGATGGATATAAAACAAATTGGAAGTAGTTATTAACAATTGATTAATGAGTTTATCCCACCAAACCTCATAACTTGTGGCATCCGGCACCTCTGTCCAGGAAAGATAAGACTGAACCGATGAAGTAGGATAATTCATATGACACTCAGCTACTCCGGAAAGATCAGGAGCTGATTTTGGCGGATCAGTAATGCTACTTGTATTAAAAGTGGCTGTTACTGATTTGTTGTTATTTATCGTTAAAATGCAATCTCCTACTCCTGAACAATCTCCGCTCCAACCTATAAAACTCGAACCCGAATCAGGGTTAGCTATGAGAGTAACTTGAGTGCCAGAGTTATAGCTCTCAGTGCAATCAGCACCACAGTTAATTCCTGATGGATTCGAGATAACTGTTCCGCTACCTGTACCCGATTTAGATACAGAGAGAGTGTATTGTTGTCCACCACCTACACTTGGTGCGAAATATAATTTAATTGTATCTTCTTTAGGCACTGTTGGATCAGAAAAAGTCACAGGTCCACTATTACTGCAGTATTTATAACCGGAAGGAACTAGTGTTACACTATCAACAGAGTAAGTAGCTTGGTGATTATTATTATACGACCAAACTCGATCGTCACCATCATTTAGATAACTATCGGGCCAAGTGGTAATATCCCCGTTATCAGAATAAACTCTTTTAGCAGTGAACCTAACTCCATTCTTACCTTCTAAAGTTGTTTCCCTTTGGGCTGTATTATCAGCAGCTTCACAGCTATTTTTCTTAAAAGCATACCAGTGAGCATAACTCCAAAAACCATTAAAGCTTGCGCTACTTTGAGCTATCTCACCGACTTCATTGTGACAAGTAACAGAAAGCCGATAGTCTACCGGATCGTTAGTCGCGCTGTTAAAAATAACAGGCAACGAAAATGATCTCTCTCCGCTAACATTGATACCAATTCCCGCACTCAGAGTCGCTTGACAAAATGGCCCCCCGCCCCAATTAAAATTTACATTTCCACCTCCAACAACCATCTGCGATGGGCTAATAGATGCAAAAGCGGTCGGTGGTGGATAGTAAGTACATTTAAAATAAGCTTCGGGTGTTTCCAAATCATTATAACCATCCCACTTTATCTTTACTTTAAATTCACCGGCTGTGGCGCTGGTACATGTCCAAGGTCCTTTAGTAGCACTTCCACTACTATTAGTTACGATCCAATCATTACTAACTTGCCAATTTTGCCAAACGCCATTAACTTTCTGAGACTTATAAAGATCACCTGTGGTATTAGCAGGTGCCCCTTCTACACGAAAAGAATAAGATTGATTATTTACAACCGCCGTTGGATCAAAATAAGCCGTTCCCGGAGAAGGATTTCCTCCTTGCCCTGGGGGAGGTGAAGGAGGGGTCGTTGGTATATTAAAAGAAAGATTTGCTTCATCATTTGTTCCATTAGAACTAGCGGTGACCTTTAAGATATGGTATCCTTCGGCTATACCTGAAATTGAAAAATCGTAGGAATAATCTGGATCAGTAGATGATTGAGGATTAACCGTAACACTAGCTCTAAGAATGTTATCAATATACGCATTCAAACTCACAGGCTTTGTTCCATCAGTTGTTAATGAACAATAATGAAGTTTGTAAAAACTATTACCCTCGGCGGTAAATGAGATACTACTACCAGAAACAGAAAAATTCTTGATGCTTACACTTACTCCAACATCTTGTGTCCCTAAAGTTATTACTTCCCCAGATACAGGATCAACACAAGCTGCTAATGCTTCTTTACTAAAATAAAAGATACCACCAACAAGTAATAGCAGAGTTGCTGTAATAATAAAAATTTTATTTTTGTTCATATTGATGTTTTAATTCGGTTTTAACTTATTTAGAGTTTAAAAAATAAGTGACGGCCTTTATATGTTTACTATGCTTTTTAAATTATAACATAACTTCATTTTACAATAAAAACAGAAAAATTCCCAGAAAATAATTAACAAATGCTATAGCACTTAAAAATAAAATTTCCCTCAATTTCAACTAATTTAACCAACCTCAACATTTCGGAATCTAAAAACTTGGGACACAGAAATCTTTGATCTTTTATTTTTATTTTATCAACGACCCCTTAAAACTCTTCTTATTGGAGGGAGCATAAATACCAACCTCCCTCGCTCGAACATTAAATTATCTAAATTATAATCCTCTTGCCGACCCTTGTTTTTTATATTCCCCCCCTCATAAGAAGAATCAAAATCAAGATAATGATACTTGTTTTCTTTAAAAACTTCTTTCGGCAAAACTCCAGCAACTATCAGATTTTTTATCAATCTTCCAGCTGGTAACACTTTAGGAATAGCATTAGCTACTTTAGAATCATTACAAGCGACAATTTCTTTTCCAGAAGTTTGACAAGCCCCCAAAAATGAATTTCCATCAGGAGAACTCACTTCCTGAAGCCAGGAAAATAAAGACTTAATGTTTTCAATAATCTTACTATCTCGATAAAAACCAGGGATTTTATTGCCACTAAGCGGATATGATGCCAAGGCATGATTTAAGTAGATAAGTAGAAGTGCACTATAAACTGCTGATTGCTCACCATGATTTCGAGCCAATACATAAGAAACTCCGTCTTGTAACCCTGTTTCTTCTCTCACTAACGAATAGAATCCATTTTCGTCCGTAAAAGTAAGCTCAAGAAATTTTTTTTCTACATTAATAAAATAATCTTCCCCCAATTCTTTCTCGACTCGTGAAACAACCTCCGGATAAAAGTTTTTTACTCGAGCAATTAAAGCTAGAAAGGAAACAAAATCTTCTGAACAAGAATTCCAAGGATCAATCCCACAAGTGGTATCCAATCGAAAAGTAGAAAGTTTAACCGCATCTGCCAAAACTGTATTTAATTGTTCTTTTTGTTCGCTAGAAAGATAATCTCTAAATCTATAACCATTGATTGCTAAATTGCTGGCCACAAATTTAGAAAGCCAGCCATTTCCCCATTTGTAAGGAGCACCTGGTGAAGCAATAAGATAGTAACTATCAAGAGCGCGCTGAATTGTTTTTGCGTAATTCCTTCCAAATTCTTCAGGATTGTTTTCAAATTTTTTTAAATCTTCTTCTGTCAATCCTAATTCATTACTCCAATAATTAGCCTCAACCGCCCCCTCCAAAGATCTTTCCCAATTATTTCCTAAAGGATCGGTCTCCAAGGTGGAAGCTTTTATTTCTTTTTTAGTAGAGGCTTCTACTTCTTTTTTAATAGCTTCCTTTATTAAGAAATTAATTTCCTTTATTTCCTCTGGCGTAAGAAAAGAAAGGGAATTATTTTCTAACGAATCTTGAATTTCTGATGCCTGCGCTACCGCGGTTTTTTCTTCTTCCTCAAAAGTTTCAAAAAGTGACCGGCTCGCCAACTCTCCACCAGAAGAAAAACTTGCTGCCGCTCCTAAAATCAGAGCAGCTACCTTTTTTAGGTATTTTTTTGCTCCTCCCTCTCTCTTCCGAGACCTTTCATCTGTTTCCTGAGAAACATTTTCAGATGAATGATTACGATTATCAAATTTTTCCCCCATAAAATTTTTTAGTTTAATTCCATGTTAAATTATAGAAAGCCACAAAAAAATAATCAAACAGTAAAATTGTTTTTCCTATTCAATTACTAAAAAGTCTATTTTTGTCTAAAAAATTTGTCTCTTAAAACAAAAAATCCTGCTTCCTAGAATTAGGAAACAGGATTGGGGGTGCAAAGAGACAATCAACTAATCGCTCGAAATACTCATTTATCAACAGAGCGAAGGTGTCTGCGTGGTTGTCTCAGCGAATGATGAGAAGAGAGGTGGCAGGGGTTTTCCCACAGAACCTCGAACTCCTGATTATCCAAATTGTAATCAGCGCGTCGACCATTGTTTGAAATGTTGCCGCCGTTGTAAGTTATATCAAAGAAGCGGTAATGGTATTCGTGGAGAGAAAAGATCTCCTCCGTCTTGAAAACGCCGCTCGTTACTAAATTCACCATCAGGCGACCAGCAGGTACGACTCTAGGAACAGCATTAGCTACCTTCATATCAGAGCAGGAGACTAAATTGCCTTCAGCGTTTAGACAACTGTTTAAAAAGGAGAGCCCATCAGAAGTCGAAACCGATTGAAGCCACTCAAACATGTCCCGGATGTTGGCCATCAACCAGTCCTGGCAAAAATAGTCGGGCAGAGGATTGTTTGCTAAAGAGTAAGCTCGCAGAGTGTGGTTTAAATAGATTAAAAGCAGGCCCGTGTAAACCGCTGATTGCTCTCCATGGTTGTGCATCAACACCCGCATACCATCTTGAGTTTGTTCGCGAACCAGCGAGTAGTAACCTTTATCTGTAGAAAAGGTGAGTTCTAAGTATTTTCGCTCCAAACTACTCACATAACCGATTCCAGCTTTTTCTGCAACAGTAGGATAAAGGTTCTTTACCCGAGAAAGTAGGGCTAAGTAAGAAACGAAGTCTTCGGAGCAGGAATTCCAAGGGTCGATACCACAAGTCATATCCAGTCGAAATGTTTCCTCCCGAATCGCATCTGTAAGGATTTCATTGAGCTGGGACTTTTGAGGTTCTGTCAGCTTGTCGCGAATATCCCACGCCCTAATCGCTAGCAAACTAGCAACGAATTTGCTAAGCCAACCATCACCCCAACGCCTCGGCATTCCTTCTGGAGCAAACATGTAGTATCTATCCATGGCATCTTGGATAACGGCCGGATCTCGAGTAAATCCGAGTTGGTCCATCCAGTAGTTAGCTTCCACCGCACCGTAGCCAGCACGAGACATGCTGTTCGCTTCAAGCGTTATTATGCTCGAAACACTTTCAGAAGGTGAAGATGCCGCCGGCTCCGCTTGATTTGTTATGGCGGCAAGAACCGCCATAACAATAAACACGCCAAAACATTTGCGGTTCATGGCTGCCTCCTTTTCCCTGCCTGCCTTTAAAAGGTTCAGGTCTTACGGGGTTTTTAAACCCAAGAAAAACTTAGATTCAAAAACCCCGTAAGACCAACAATTCAGTAGTATCGGAAGCGAATAAAAATTTTCAATGTGCGATGCCCAAATTATACCAATCACATTAAAAAAAGTCAATAGTATAATCGAAAGACTACTCCCTCGATTCCTCTCGGACAAATACAGCGAGAATGGCAACCTACACATCATCCGATCCATTGTCACTGGAATAGTACCAATGACATTTGGCTACCGACAAGAACCAGGAGGAGTAGAGAGGCTATACACAATAGCTTACGAGTTTGGAGGAGTTAGCCTTTCATACGCAAACATCACTAAATTCCCGCATCCTTTTGCGTAACTCGTGCGGGGCGGAACAGCGTTTTCCGCCCCGCGATTATACTTGATATAATATAGTTGTATTTGTATAAATAATTATATAAATTAAAGTGCGAAGAACATAATAAAAGCATGGATCTAAGCTTAGCAAAAATCAACTTCTGCTTTCCTAAAAAGATACATCGGCTTAGAAGCGAACAAAAGCTTGTTGGGTTGATTATAAACGAAATGGAAGAGTCGGGGAATATTAAATATGTTGGCTACTCAAATAAAAAGAAATTTCAAAAAGATTTAGAATCATATGTGAGTAGAAGTAATTTTATTCAGTATCAACCACTTTCAATAAAACAAAAATCATTTATCAAAAAAAACATCCACAAGACACTAAAAAAATGCCATCAATTTTTACCACACCCAGATCCACCCATATTTATCTTTATATATCCGTGGTTTCCTAATACAAAAAAACTCTCTCTTTTTCAAGGAGTAACAGCTTTTGCAACTTATTACACTATGCACATATTTATAAACCCAAATAATTATAGTAAACAATCCTTAACAGAAACCATCGCACATGAGTGGAATCATTTAGTATTCTACAGATACCATAAAGAAAAATCGTATAACCTCAGAACATATATGGCAATGGAGGGAATGGCAGAAGTTTTTAGAGAGGAGATAGTTAAAGGTAGTCGCTCTCCTTGGACCCTGGCTTTAACAGAAGAGGAAACTATTAGGCAATTTGAAACACTAAAGTCATACTTGAACAAAAATGGTATTGGATTATATAAGAAAATATTTTACGGAAATAAAAAATATAAGCAGTGGACAGGATACTCAATTGGATACTATTTTATGAAGAAATTCAGAAATAAACACCCGAAGCTTTCTTGGAAAAAAATTATTCAAATCAGCTCTGACAAAATAATAGAATCATAAAATAAACTGTAAAAAAATGGGGTATTATGACTATTTCCATAATACCCCGAGAACTTAAAACGTCGCTCGATCACTTGCCACACTTGCCGCAGCAACTGCTGCCGCCACAACTGCATTGAGTTTGAAAGACGGAGGAGCACGGAACTGATTTTCTCGGTTCAACAGCAATTCTCCAACTAAATTTCTTGGGAATTTTCATAATCATCTCACCTCCTTTCTGGGGAAGCCTCACCCGCTTCACACAACTTGTTAATGTGCTGTGCCGAGAGCCAATCTCTCGGCTTCAATAATTATTATTATAAGAAATAATTTTTAAGTCAATACTGTATTTGTTTAAGTATAAATATAAAAAAGAAGGCGTAAACCAATAAAAAAATCACTTGTTGCGCCGCTCAAAATAATCAAGCCACCAAAGTAATTTTTCTTTTGATTCCGCTTCATAGACAATGGCGTCTATATTAACAGAATTTTGGCCATTTTCTTTTATTTCCAACACAATCTGATCAAGTTCGTCTCTTGGAAACTCTACGCCAATCAAATACGACAAAGCTCCGATTTGATCCCTTCTTAAATTTATGATTCTTTCCCTTATTCTTCTTGCCTCAGATTCCTTCCATTCTAATTCTCCTTTATCTGCATGCTCGTAACTCCTTGTTATTTTTACTTCTTTTTCCTTCATAAGAATTGAAAATTTTATTCGCTTTATTAAGGTTGAACACTTTAGAGACATGATCAAGTCTGTGTGGCTCTATTTTTGTTGTTGCTCTCTGGGGAGATGCTGAAAACCAGAAGCCTGTGCTCATCGCTTAAGGGTTTCTGCTGTTATTGAAATATTTTTCTCTGTATTCAATAAATTTATTTTTTAGGTCATCAAAATTTTTTATTCCCAAATCCCAAGAATCATTTCCCTTAGCGTATATTACATAGCGTCTTCCGTACCACGCTTTTATTGCGGCCCCCTGAGGATCGACGATAAGCCACTTATTGTCGAGTAAAACCTCAACAAAAACATGCCCCAAAATCTCATCGCAACCGCGTTCCAACCACACCGTCTCAATCGCTTCCACATATTTAGCCTCAAATCCGCTAGCTCTGATAAGAGACAAAAAAACCAATGCGTAATCGGTGCAACCGGTTAACATTTTGCTCTTTATTATTTCATCAGAGGTGCGTGATCTGAAGTATTTTCTTTTATACTCCCTGTCCTGGCTTACTTTTAAATTCTTATGAATCCACTCTAGAATCTCAAAAATTCTCAGCAAGCCATTTGTTTTAAATTCTGAGACAATGTCTTTTATTTCTTGAGTTACTTCTGTTTGAGTCATTTTTATGAATACGCTAAAAAACGAGATATTTTTTAACTTTTTTAATACTATACTATAATAAATACAAATTTAAACTTGAAGTATCGTTTGCTCCAGACCCATCTTTTCTAAATTAAACAAAAAACTTAGATTATGAAGCGGGATAATAAACACAAATACCAACCCTCTCCGCTAATAAGTAAATTTGTTAAGTACATACCAAAAGGCAGAGTGTTAGACTTGGGTTGTGGAAGAGGAAATAACTCTTTGTTTCTGGCAAGTAAAGGATTTTTAGTAACAGCGGTTGACAAAAACAATAACCAGATAGAAAAAATAAAGAGATTGGCCAAATCTCAAAATATATCCATCAAAGCTAAGCATAAAGATATCCGCGACTTCTCTTTCCGCAAAAACTACTATTCTGCTATTATTGCAACGAACTCTCTCTTCTTTCTTTCAAAAAAAGAATTTGACTCGATCATAAAAAAAATGAAAACAGCGGTAAAAGAAAACGGACTGATAATAATTTCTTCTTTCACTACTAAAGACGAAATGTTTAAAAAGATGAGTAGATCAAAACAGTTTATAAAAACTAGCGAAAGGACCTTTCGGGATAAAAAGGGAAATAAATGGTATTTTCTCAAGCCTAAAGAGTTAATTAAGCACTTCGATAAAGAAAACTTCGAAAAAATTTTTTATAGAGAAGAAATAATAAAAGATAGAGGGCATCAGGGTTACCCAGAACCACATAAGCACGCCATAGCTCGGATTGTGGTAAAAAAAAGAGCCATCTCCGTGCGGAAACGGCTCGTTACTTCTTTATGAGCTCGTTTGTTTTGATTTTTATGTGAGCAAAAAGTTCTTTTTTTACCTCACAAGCTGGGTGAATACTTTGAAAAGAACCATTAACCACGATACGTTCGTATGCACATCCCCCACCGCAAACATTTATCCATTCACACCGCTCACACTCTTCGGGTAGAGAACACATCGCTCTGTAAAGTGAATATCCTTTCTTATAGAGAGCCGAGAGGCTTTCTTCTAATATATTTCCTAATCGAAAATTGGTTCTGTTGACAAATCGATGACAAGGATAAACATCTCCGTTAGCAGTAACGGCTATAAATCCCCAACAACCATCAACACGAGAGGCACAATCAATTGTTACTCCCCCACACAACACTCTCAAAACATTCCTAAAGTTGCGAATTAAAAACGTGGGATCATCCTCCTCGAACCACAAATCAAAAACCGACTTAAGAAAATAAGCCGCTTCTTCAGCAGAGGGTACAAGATCAACAGATTGATCATCATTTTGAGAACAGACGTGAAAAGCACAACTCTTAAAACCTACTCTTTTCAAGCCTCTGTACGTTTCTGCAGGATACCTTACATTTGTTCTGGTTACTAGAGCAACAGCTCCCATTTGATTACCGGTTTGCTTCCATAATCGAACCGCTCTTGCAACACGATGATAGGTTTTTCCACCTCCTAATAAAAGACGATTTGCATCATTGATTTCTGCAGGACCATCAAGACTTGTACTTATTATGAAATGATTCAGCGAAAGAAATCGACACCAAGATTTATTCAAAAGAACCCCATTGGTTTGAATGATGTTTCTGACTCGCCCCGAAAAACAAGTCTTCCTTTGAATATCAATGGCGGTCTTAAAGTGTTCCATTCCAGCAAGAAGCGGTTCTCCTCCATGCCAAACAAAATCAATATCACTGGCTAATTCTGCGCTGTCTTTAATCAACTTTCTTAATAAATCAACTGACATTCTGCTTTGCTTCTCGTTCACACGCGGCCTGCCATCGTGATAACAATACTTACAGGCCATGTTACAACTTAATCCCACCGGTAATATCATAACTGTCATCTTTTTTCTCATCCTACACCTCCTTACATCTTCGCACAAATACGGTGGGGGCGCAGTTGTTTTAAAAAAAGACAACTACGCCCCCTCGAGAACCACTCTCGTTAGTGATCAGCATCCTCATGATCAGAGCAGTAAGTACTGCAATTCAGTTCGCTGCAACCAGGTGTAATTCGAATCTTGAAATGAAGCTTTTTCTCCTTCTTCACCTCTCGACGAATAGCACGGAGAATTCTAGATGTTTTTCTGCGAGCCATTCTTCTCACCTCCTTTCTGGGGATATCTCACCCAGGTCTAAACTTTGTTAATGTGCTATGCCGAGAGCCAATCTCTCGGCTTCAATAATTATTATTATAAGAAATAATTTTTAAGTCAATACTGTATTTGTTTAAGTATAAATATAAAAAAGAAGGCGTAAACCAATAAAAAAATCACTTGTTGCGCCGCTCAAAATAATCAAGCCACCAAAGTAATTTTTCTTTTGATTCCGCTTCATAGACAATGGCGTCTATATTAACAGAATTTTGGCCATTTTCTTTTATTTCCAACACAATCTGATCAAGTTCGTCTCTTGGAAACTCTACGCCAATCAAATACGACAAAGCTCCGATTTGATCCCTTCTTAAATTTATGATTCTTTCCCTTATTCTTCTTGCCTCAGATTCCTTCCATTCTAATTCTCCTTTATCTGCATGCTCGTAACTCCTTGTTATTTTTACTTCTTTTTCCTTCATATTTTCTTTCACTGTATTTCAGTGTATTTTACTCGAATTATACAATAACCCAAAACAAACATAAACAAATAAGAATCAACAATTGCATAATCTCTCCGCTGATTTTTAGAAAGTAGTGAAAACATCGAATAAATAAAATTGGGCATTAGTTATAATAGAAGTCAGCTCAAGTATACAAAAACCAGTAAATTTAGAGTACTATTAAATACTGAGATCATTTATATTCGTAATTATGGAAAAACCAAAAGAAGATAAATCTAAAAAGATAGAAGAGATTTTCAGAGCTGCCGCAAATAACTACAGATATAAATGGGGAATACAACAACTGGAAAAGCTGGGGCGTAAAAATAGAGAGATGACAAGAAATTATTTTTTTCTCTGTCATTTAGGTTTATTGTACGACCACCTTGCTTTAAGAAAGAAGGGACAAGAAAGGAAAAAATTAGAAGACAAAGCAATTAAGTTTTATCAAAAGGCCATAAAAATAAATCCAAAACTTCCCGGAGCAGTTTGGGGAATAGGAAGAGTTTGATGGCACAGAAAAAGCAAAAGAGCTCTCCCCTACGCCAAAAAGGCTATTAAATTAGCTAAACAGAATAAATTAGATTATGGAATTTATGTCCAAAATGTGGGATTCATTTATGAATCCATTGGAGATTACAAAAACGCCGAAAAATGGCTACTTAAAGGAATGAAAATTGAGCCAAACAACTGGGCGTGTTACTCAAACTTGGTGAAGTTTTACAACCTCACAAAACAGTTTGAAAAAAGCAAACACTACCTAAAAAAATTAGAAACATTGTTTGAAAAAGTAGATAACAAAATAAAAAATAGCTTGTGGGGGAAAAGGATAAAACAACTAATAAAAGAAATAAAAACTATCAAAGTTTGAACTTGATAACATTTTTACTTTTTTTAAGCTTTTTAATTATCTTCCTTTGGTAAAAGAATCTAGCTTACCAAGAACTTGCCTTCGATAGATAGAGAAGAGTAGCAGGGGTGGGATTCGAACCCACGACCTGACGCTTATGAAACGCCCGCTCTAACCAACTGAGCTACCCTGCCGTTTTTGGAAGTATAGCTTTTAAAAACAAGCTCTTCAAGAGGTTAAAATAAAAAAATCAAACCCTAAAAATAATAAAAAACTTTAAAAGGCCAAAATCTAAACCACTCTTTTAATAACAACAAGTGGCTTTTTTCTTTCTATAACTTTTTCCATTTTTTCAATTTTTACCCCCGGCTTTTTGCTGCTTCCATCAGCGTGAATAACCTTTCCATCACCAAGATAAATTGCTACATGGCCAATTCCTTGAGGAAACTTTTTGGTGTAATAGCCTCGAGTACCATGAAGATAAAGTAAATCTCCCTCTCTTAAATCATCTAAACTTTTAACTGTTTTTCTTAAAAATTCAGCTTGAAGAATGGTGCTTCGGGGAAGGAAAAAACCAAATTGCTCATAAACATATTTAACAAAACTTGAGCAATCAAAAAAATGAGGCGCCTCTTCCATTTTTGCTCCGTATTTATAAGGAACACCAACGAATTTTTGAGAGTATTCAACGATTTCTTTTAAAATTTCTTCTTTTCTTTTTTTGGTCATAAAAACCAGTTAAAAAATTAAAAGGATTTTAACAGAAATAAAGACAAAAATAAACTTGACTTATAAAATAAAAAGTGTTTTTCTTAAGATAAGAGACGCGGATGCGGTGTACACTCCCATCTTTTTTGTCCACTTGTCCACTTTTGTCCATTTTTTCCAGCCAACTTTCGCCCCCCAGCAACAGACAAAGGGGGGTCCCGTCAAAAAAGCCCATCTTTAGTGTACACCGCATCCATTTATTATATCAGCACTCTTTCCGCCTTAGAGGCGGATTTTATTTTGAAAAAAGCACCGCACAAAATACTATTAACCAAAACACCATTGAGTGAAACTAAAGAAAATCGGTTTTTATAACAACTGCCTGCACTTGACTTTATTTTTAAATATGCTATTATTACACTGGTTGCGGCGCGGTCCCTTTTATATACTTACTATAATTAGTTAGTTTAGTTAAAAAAACAAAAGAAACAAAGAAACAAACCGACCGCGCCGCAACCGTCTCATTGCGTTTCATCGCACACTTACCACACACAACAAAAAGTACACCCAAGCCGCAAAAGCGGCTTTTTTCTTTTTAAAGAATTGACAAAAACAATAAAAAAATATAGAATGAAAGCCGACTTTTCAATAGTAAGATAGCGGGGTGGAGAAGTAGTATCTCGCCTGGCTCATAACCAGGAGATCGAGGGTGCAAATCCCTCCCCCGCAACAAAATCAATCTTTTCTCCAAAATTTTTCTTGACTTTTAATTCTCTTTTAATAGAATACAAAAGCGACCCGAAAAACCTCATAAAAAACTAAAAAGAGGAAGCGGTCCAACCCCGCCGGGTCGTCAAAAAACATCCTTACTTAACTACAGCACACACTACAGCACATACAGCACGCAACACACCTCCATTTTCACACTTCACATTTTCAGTGGAGGTTCTAAGCGGTCGTAGCTCAATTGGTCAGAGCACCGCCCTGTCACGGCGGGGGTTGCCGGTTCAAGTCCGGTCGGCCGCGCAAAATAATTAGTCTCTTAATTCTTCTTCGAAATATCTTCCTAAATTAAGGATGTTTTTTTCTTCAAATCGACGGCCGATTAATTGAAAATTAACCGGCATATTTTCTTTGCTAAAGTTTTGAGGATTTTCAGCTGGCAAAGAAAGAGCGCAAAGTCCAGCTAAGTTAGCAGGAATGGTAAAAATATCAGCCAAATACATCGCCAAGGGATCATCGGCTTTAGCACCAATTTCAAAAGCTTTGGTGGGAGACACCGGAGCTAAAATAACATCCACTCCGTCTTTTCCTTTTTGAAAAACATTTTCAAAATCATTCAAAATTAAACGACGCACCTTTTGGGCTTTAGCATAATAAGCATCATAATACCCTGAAGAAAGAACAAAGTTCCCTAACAAAATTCGCCGCCTTGGTTCATCGCCAATACCAACACTTCTTTGCTTTAAATAATAATCCCACAAACTTAAGTTTTCAGTTTTCAGTTCAGCCACTGGAGAATAACGCAATCCATCATAACGCGCCAAATTAGCGCTGGCTTCCGCAGGCAAAATAATATAGTAGCAAGAAACAGCGTACTGAGTATGAGGCAAAGAAATTTCTTTTATTTCAAATCCATCAGCTTTAAACTTTTCAACCACTTTCATTACCGCTTCTTTCACCTCCTCTTCCATTCCTTCGACAAAATATTCCTTAGGAACTCCAATTTTTAATTTTTTTGCCGCAGAGGGTTCATACTCATCAACCCTCGACCAATCAACCTTAACCGAAGTGGAATCAAAATCATCAAAACCAGCAATCGCTTTAAAAATTAAAGCGACATCTGCCACTGTTTTGGCAAAAGGACCAATCTGATCTAAACTCGAAGCTAAGGCAATCAAACCGTAGCGAGAAACCGCCCCATAGCTTGGCTTTAATCCCACCACTCCACAAAAAGAAGCTGGCTGTCTAATTGAGCCACCCGTATCTGATCCCAAAGCTCCTAAAGCCATATTAGCCGCTACCGCCACCGCAGACCCTCCCGAAGAGCCTCCCGGTACTTTAGATAAGTCATAAGGATTTCTTGTTTTTTTAAAGGCTGAATATTCAGTGGAAGCGCCCATCGCAAATTCATCTAAATTAGTTTTTCCCAAAAAAATAACCTCTTCCTTTTTAAGTTTTTTAATTACTGTTGCATCATAAGAGGCGATGTAATTGGCTAAAATTTTGGAAGCGGCGGTAGTTTTAAAACCAGCAATTAAAATATTATCCTTAATCGCCAAAGGCACTCCAAAAAGAGGAGAAAGATTAGCACGCTCTTTTTCAGAAAGCTGAGAAAGTTTTTTATCTAATACTCGCGCTTGATTTTTCCCCGCACTTTCGAAAATTTCCAAAAAAGCTCCTAAATCTTTATCTTTCTCCTTCAAATAATCAAAAAAAGCTTCAATTGCTTGAGTTAGAGAAAATTCTCTCTTCAAAATTCCCTGCCGATATTTTTCAATAGTAAAATTTCTCTCAAAAAACATAAAAACAACAAAAAATAATTTCAAAGTAAAAATCAATCAAAAACCGGGGGAGTTTTTAGAAATCTTTCTTCTCTTGAAGAAAATTGAGCTAAAGATCTTTCCTTAGCTTCTTCCTTTTCTTGAGGAGAAAAAATTTTTTCTTCGTCTTTGCGGAAGACATTTGCTAAAAAAGTTCCCCCGGTCATTGGTTCTACCTCTTGAGTTTCGACTTCTTGAAGTTGGTTAAAATAGTTTAAAATCTTCTCTAAATCATTGAGAAGTTTCTGACGACGTTGAGGGTTGTGTTCTTTTTCAATCTTAGCCAAATGAAAAAGATGATCTAAAAGTTCCTCATTAATTTTTGCCATAAGCTGATAATATCAGGAATAATTCTTGGATTCAATAAAACTAACTTTTTTGATTAATTTCTTGCCAAATTTCTAATAAGCGATAATATTTTGCCATTCTTTCGGGTTTTGCTGGAGCACCTGCTTTTATTCCCCAAGCACCAATCCCTACAGCGAAATCAGCAATAAAATCATCTAAAGTTTCACCACTTCTGTGACTAACAACAGCCTTCCAATTATTTTTATAAGCAAAAGCAACTACTTCTAAAGCTTCGGATACGGTACCAATTTGAGTTAATTTTATTAAAATAGCATTGGCGGATTTCTTGGTGATTGCTGTTGTTAAGCGCTCTTTATTTGTCACCGTTAAATCATCAGCAATCACTAAAAAGTTAGAAGCGTCTTTAAAAAGAGAAAGAAAATTAGAAAAATCATCAAAAGAATCTTCAAAAAAAGGATCTTCGATTGAAATTATTTCGTAGCGATTAATTAAATCTTTATAGTAGTCAGCTAATTGAGAGGAGCTTAAAAGTTTGCCGCCAATTCTATAGCCGCCCTTTTCAAAAATCTGAGAAGCGGCGATATCCAAACCAATCTTTAAAGGATAATGAGCCTTCTTAATTAATTCAAAAATAATTTCTAAGGCTTCTTCATTTGAAGAAAAAGGGCAGGAAAAACCAGCTTCATCCCCCAAAAACACTTGGTCTTTGCTAAATTTTTCCTCTAAAAATCTTTGAAGTTTTTTATAAAATTCTTGAGCCACACTTAATCCAACAGAGTAATCCTTAACCTGAGGAATAATCTGAAATTCCTGAAAATCCAAAAAATTTTTTCCTTCATTTCTTAAACCCGAATGAGCGCCGCCGTTAATAACATTAAAAAAAGGAAAAGGAAAGACAGGAATAAAGGAAACCTCAAAACCTTCAAGCTCCTTTCTTAAATACTGATAAAGAGGAATTCCTTGGAAGAGAGCTGAGAGCCGAGCAAAGCCCATAGAAAGTACCAAAATCAAATTCCCTCCCAAAATTTTTTTAGAAGAAGTTCCATCTAAAGAAATTAAAAAATCATCAAATTCTTTTTGACTTACAAAATCTCGAGCCAAAATTTTTTCTTTAACTTGATCAAATTTTTCTAAAGCTAGCTGAGGCTCTAAAAAAACCACCTCATAACTTCCCTTGCTCTTTCCCGAAGGAACGCTAGAGATAACCGACTTTGTTTCTCCTTTCAGCTCAGCAAAAAATTCAGCTTCTAAAGTTGACTGGCCTCGAGAATCTAAAATAACCTTCAGATGAATATCTTTTATTCTCATCTTTTAATATCCATTTTAACATAAAAACAGAAAATTGCCTCTCTCAAGTAAGATAAGACAAGCCGATATAAAAGAATATAAAGTAAGCCATCAACTACAGCTTGATAACCCTCTTTACCCAGTTATAAATAGAGCGAATAGAAAAGATACTCCCCTGAGATGGAACCTGAGGTTGAGAAGAGGGTTGAGGAGTAAGAGTTGTCCCGCCAGCACCCGGAGCTTCGGGAGTTGGGGGGGCACTGGAGGCAGTTATGTTTTTAAACTCCCAAACATCAGCTAAATGACAATTGGCTCGATAAATATAGCGATCTCGGTAGAAAAGAACATTTTGCCCAGC
Source organism: Candidatus Parcubacteria bacterium (assembly GCA_025999395.1). Taxonomy (GTDB): domain Bacteria; phylum Patescibacteriota; class Minisyncoccia; order UBA6257; family JAGOQP01; genus KatS3mg098. The sequence goes on along the minus strand of AP024682.1, from coordinate 223,118 downwards.
ATAGCAATATTCGAGAGGTTGAGGGCTGCTGCCAGTGGCTGCGTAAAAAATCTGACGTGGTAAAATCATCCCTAAAACCTTGCGATTGCTTAGATCTTTGATATCAGCAAAAAACTGGAAATACCAAGCATTATAATCAGAATATTCAGTCTCGCCTCTCAAAAAGTTACTCCCCGTCGGAACCGATAAGAAAATTTTTCCGTTAGCAACCGCTAGCGAACTAAAAGAAGGAGAAGTATTAAAATAATTAGATAAAGCTGGTAAAATGTTTTCGCTTGAAGGAATTTTCAGTCTCTTCTTTAATTCTAACACTGCGCCACTTTGCTCGTTTATTCCCAACAATTCAAAAAGATTGGAATAATCAGCTAATTTTTGAGGAGAAGAAGGATTGGCAATATCAAAAACATCCACCTTTCCTGATCCTTCAACTATAATCAATCTCTTTTGATATCTATCAACCGCCATTCTTGCTACTCCATCTGTTATTTTTAAAGAAGCAACCACCGAAGCATTTTGGGGATCGGTAATATCTATTATCTTTAAGGAGGGACTTTCGGTAGTAGTTATATATTTTGAAACTGATACAAGAAGAAGAGTTTTGTCGCCAACATTTTCCAATTTAGCATTATCTAAAGGAAAATCTTTAACGACGCTCGAAGAGCTAATGTCTTGCGAATTAAATCGATAATTAAAACCAGATTTTTCTTGCAGTGTTTTTTCCAGTTTTAGTTGGCCGCTAGAATCAAGAGTAAAAATTCCAAAAACATTTGAGGATGATTTAGAGGGTAGTTTAATCCCTTTGGTTCCTTCATCTTCTTGTGACATACTTGCTACAAAATAAATCTTCCCGTCACTACCCTTATATTGGCCATAAGCTCTATTGCCTCCTCTGTAATTAATCCAAGCTAACTTCTCATCAAAAGAAAGTTTCATTGAATCCTTATCAAGACGCAAAATTACTATTCCACTCATTCCATTTCCCCCTCCGTAACCGTAGTTTGCAAGAACATAAGGAGAACCATCAACAAAAAATACATCTCCCACCTGAGGCCAACCGGAAGCTGTCCCAACTCCCGCCCCATGAGCTAAAAACTGAAAAGAAGAAAGGTTTTCAGCTACATTAAACTTCTCAACTAAATTAGGATTGGTAGGATTGGTAACATCATAAATATGAATCTGAGAACGAGCATTCAAAACTAAATAATTTTTACCGTTATTGGAAACAACTTGAAAAGAAGAAGGAAAGGGGCGCTTTCCTTGAGCGTTGTGAGGAACTCTATCATTGCTATGCCTTTCTAAATATAAACCTTCATTGTCGGTATAGGTTTGAACAATTCTTTTAACAAAATCTAAACCTGAATTATTTTCCCCAACGAATAAGAGCTTATCTTTCTTCTGAACTCTTGAATCTTCAACTTCTGCTAAATGAAGCTTAAGGGTAAATTTAGGTACTGAACCGTAAGGTCCAAGAATGTCTTGATATTGTTCCCAAAAACTACGAGGAACAACTAAGGGTGGTACAAAAAGAGTTCCCTGATTATAACCGTTGTGTCGAACATTTTCATCACCAATAATTTCTGAAGTGATTGATCTTAAAGAATAACCGCTAGGCAATTCAATATCTAATAAACGATATCCCCAAAAGTTATTCACCTGAGCCGCTCTTCTAACTGGAACATTTTTAAAAGTTCCCAATCCTGCCGGCGAAGGAAAGGCTGAGGTCGCTTTACCAGCATTTTCAAAGGTTCCCACTTCTCCTCCATAATTACTAGAGCTATCAAATTGCTTAACTTCAAATTTAATTCGATTTTTTTCTTCAGCAGTCAAATTTCTCACAAAATTTCCTTTGTAATCTACCACATCAGCATCAATTGTTACCTCAATTGGTTCCCCAGCCGCACCAGGTTTAGCAGTGCTAAGAGCAACATAATAAGTAACTGTAACATCAGTATTTTGACCAGCTGCCACTTTAAAATAAATACCTCCAAAAATACCGGGATCATAAGTAATGTTTTCGGGAGTGTCTTTAACAATAAGAAAATACTCATCTCTCGTTGACGGATCATTGGCTGCTAAGGAGTAAGTTTGTTCAGCCCTGGCATTATCAATGACTGTTGTAATTTTAGTATTTGTTCCTCGTCCTTCGATTCTTTCAATTTTATAAGAAAAGCCGGCTAATTCACTTGCTGTCGCTGGACGAGTATTAGTAATAGCACCTCCAGTCGTCTCTCTTTTTCCAATGAGAGCATGAATTGTAACACTACCTGTAGCTTCTGCTTTTGTTAAAAGAGAAGTCTGAGAAGTGCCAAAAAGGGCACTATAGACATCAGCAAGAAATTTCCCTAAGTAATTAATTTGAGAGGATTGATTTGTCGAAAAAGCAAAACTTGAGGAAGAGAAAGTTAAAAGAATAAAGGAAAAAAACAAGAGACCAAACTTTTTCATATTTTTTAATTAAATTTTTTAATAATCCTTTAATTTTTGTTTGGGCCTTTTTGAGTTTAACTAAACTATATTAATTATACTTTAGCGACAAAAAAATAAAAGCTTGGTCTATTTTCTTTCCGACTTGGCAATTTCAAGAATGGTTCTTATTACCGCATCTGGACTTAAAGAGATACTTTCTATTCCTTCTCGAGCGAGAAACTTAGCAAATTCAGGAAAAGTAGAAGGAGCGTCTCCACAGATGCCAATATATTTTTTGCGAGCCCGACATTTTTTAATCACCCAAGAAATCAGAGTTTTTACCGCTTCATTATTCTCATTAGCAATATTTCTAATTCTTTCATTTCCATCCCTATCTAAAGCCAAAGTCATTTGAGTTAAGTCATTAGAGCCAATGCTCATTCCATCAAAAATATCTAAAAATTTATCCGCTAAAATAACATTGGCCGGTACCTCACACATTACATATACCCTTAACCCTTGCTGACCACGCTTTAGACCATATTTTCCCATAAGAGATAAAACCTTTTCCCCTTCTTCCGGAGTGCGACAAACAGGGATCATTACATTTACATTGTTTAATCCTATCTCTTGACGAACTTTTTTAATGGCCACTACTTCCAGCGCAAAAGCCTTTTCGAAAGAAGGATGATAATACCGCGCTGCTCCTCGCCAACCAATCATTGGATTTTCCTCATTTGGTTCATAAATCTCTCCGCCTATTAATTGCCGATACTCATTGGTTTTAAAATCTGAAAAGCGGACAATAACTTCACGCGGCCAAAAAGCAGCCGCAATTTTGGCAATTCCATAAGCTAGCTGATCTATGTAAAAATCTTTCTTGTCTTGATAGGCAGCAGTTTTTTTGTCTATTAGATTTAGAACTCTTCTTAAGAAAGAAGCTTGCTTTAGCTTTTTTTGTTTTTCCAGAAGCCGAAGTTGGTTTTTAAGTTTTGGATAATCAATTAAAGCCATTGGATGAATACCAATCCCAGAAGCCAAAATAAACTCTTCTCGCGCCAACCCCACTCCTTGAACCGGTAAAAATGAGCTCTTAAAAGCAATTTCGGGGGTACCAACATTAACCATTATTTTGGTTTTTACCGAAGGAAGATTTCTAATATTTTGCTCCTTAATCTCAAACTTGATTAAACCATCATAAACATAACCCTCACTGCCTGTCGCATCTACTGTTATCGATTGCCCGGTTTTTATCCTTTTAGTGGCGTTAACGGTTCCCACAATACAGGGAATACCCAGTTCTCGAGAAACAATAGCCGCATGAGAAGTGCGCCCTCCTTTATCGGTAACAATCGCGGAGGCAATTTTCATTATCGGCTCCCAATCAGGATCGGTCATATCTGTTACTAAAATCTCTCCTGCTTTAAAGGAATTAATCCCCTTAACATCTAAAATAACTCTCGCTTTACCAGAAGCAATTTTGTTCCCCACCGAAGCTCCGCTTACCAAAATTTTGTTTTTTGAGGGTGTTTCTTTTAGCCGATATTCTCGAATAATAGAAAAATCTTTCTGGGATTGAACCGTTTCTGGTCGAGCTTGAACAATAAACAACTGTCCAGTTAATCCATCTTTAGCCCACTCAATATCCATTGGCGTCCAACGACCATTTTTCTTAGAATAGTGCTCCTCAATCAAAATTCCCCATTTAGCCAAGGTTAAAATTTCCTGATCATTTAAAGTAAAAGTTTGGCGTTCTTTTGGTGAGGTTTCTACAATCTTGGTAGGCTTTGTCTCTTGAGAAGAATAGATCATTTTTCTATCCTTCTGCCCTAATTTTTTCCCTATAATTGGAAGAAGTTGACTAAAATTTTTTTTCAAAAAGGGCTTAAAAACCAAAAATTCATCCGGAATAACCTCTCCCTGAACAATCATTTCTCCTAAACCCCAAGACCCATTAATGAGGACCACATCCTTAAATCCAGATTCAGTATCCAAAGTAAACATTACTCCTGAACAAGCTTTATCGGAGCGAACCATTTTTTGAACTCCCACTGAAAGTGCTACTTTTAGATGATCAAATTTTTTGTCTTGACGATAAGAAATGGCTCTGTCAGTAAAAAGAGAGGCGAAACATTTCTTTACTGCCTCTATTAGTTTTTCCTCTCCTCGAATATTAAGATAAGTTTCTTGCTGACCAGCAAAAGAAGCAGAAGGCAAATCTTCTGCAGTAGCCGAGGAACGAACCGCTACATCCACTTTGGGACCATATTTTTTTTCCATCCGCTGATATTCTTTTCTAATCTCTTTTTCCAAATCCTGCGGTAACGAAGCATTTTTAATAGCTTCTCTTATCTTTTTCCCTGTTTGTTGGAGGCTTTTTAAATTCTTGATATTTAAACTTGCTAAACTTTTCTTGAGAAAATTTTCCAAGCTTAGCCACTGACCGTTTTCAACCTTTACTTGAGCTTTTTTTAAAAAGAAACGATAAGCTTGAGCGGTGATTGCAAAGCCGTCGGGAACATTTATTCCTCGAGAAGTTAAAGTTCTAATCATTTCTCCCAAAGAAGCATTCTTCCCTCCTACCTGAGGAACATCTTTAATAGTCAGAGAAGAAAAAGCTTTTATGTATTGAGACATAATAAAAAAGAAAGCTAATTTTAATTTTTAACAATTCCAACGATAAAATTATACACTTTCTTTACTAAATAAAGAAATTATTTGCCTTTAATTATCATCATCAGATCCGCTACATTAAAAGATTGTCTTCGAACTTTAAGATGGCCACCCACTTTTTTAAAAAAATGAAAAGAGTCATTGTTTTTTAGAAAAAGAAAGGGGTTAATTTTTCGTTGAAAAACTAATTGAAGAGTTTTTTCATCTGCTAACGCCCCAGCTACAGGTGTATTATCCCAGCCATCAGAAGAAAAACTTGCTACTAAAAGATTATGAAAATCAAATTTTTTCTGATAAGCCCAGGCAATTGCTCCCAAAACCGCTTCTTGATTTCTTCCTCCCTTACCTTTGCCTTCAATTTTAACCGTTGTTTCTCCCGCTAAAAGAAAAACTTCGCCCTTTTTAATTTTTTTTAAAAAAGATAGAAAAGTTTTTCGAGCTTCATTTTGATAGGTTAAGGAAATGATTTTTGCCTTTAATCCTAAAGACTGAGCTTTTTCTTTCATAGCCAATATTCCATCCTGATTACAGGCTAAAAGAAGATTTTTAACCTTTGAAAAATACTTTTTATTTTTAGGGGTTTCTTTCAAAGCAGAAGCTAAAGAAAATTTTTTAATTTCCTCAGAAGAAAAATATTTTTTTAAAATTCTTAAAGCATCTTTCTTGGTTGTTTTGTCCAAAACCGTTGGCCCTGAAGCAATAATTGAAAAATCATTTCCGCAAACATCAGAAACAATTAAAGAAACAGAAGTAGCCGGATAAGTATAACGAGCCAAAAAACCTCCCTTTACCAAAGAAAGATGCTTTCGAGCGGTGTTAATCTCTTTAATTGAAGCCCCTTTTTTTGTTAGCCGCTCAAAAACTAATCGACTAAATCTAAGTTCTTCTTGAGAAGCGCAAAGTAGCGCCGAACCGCCTCCCCCGATAAAATAAATTACCAAATCATCTTTTTTGAGTTGATTAAGAGTCTTTAAAATAAAACCAGCAGCTCGAATGTTTTTCAAAGAAGGATGAGGATGACTACCTTGGAAAAATTTAATTTTTAGTTTTCTAATTTGAGATAAGGGAAGAGTTCTTTCTTTATCTAAAGCAATAGCCTGAGCAATTTTTTCTCCTAAAGAAGAAAGAGTCTTTTTTAAAGAAGCGATCGCCAACAAAGAACCTTTGCCAAAGCCTATTAAATAAATTTTTCCTATCTTAGTTAAATCCAATTCAACTTCTTTTCCTGAGACGCTACTAAAGGCAAGAGCCTGCCTTTCCCGATTAAGAAAAACCCTTTCTTTAATTACTTTTTCTACCTCAAGCGCTTGAAAGGCAGCTTCAATTAAAGAAAGAGCCTGCTTGCGAAGAGGAGAGGAAGCTAGAGAAGAAAAGTTTTTAATCATCTTCATAAGGAACTTGAGCCTAAATTTCTAAACTACCTCAAGGCCAATCCAAATTCTTTGATTATCAATCTTGGTTTCCATTTGAGCAGTTACCTTTGCTGAGCGCTCAAATCTTATATTTTTAGCGCTCACTTCTTCTTTTATCCAAGAAAGATTATTTTCTACCAAACTTAAAAGATTTTTATCACCTTCAAACCAGAGATTAATTTTATCCTTAGGAAGACAGCCAGCTTCTTGTCTTAAGTCTTGAATATTTCTTGATAATTCTCTTAGAATTCCTTCGGTTTTTAATTCGGGAGTGATGGTGGTGTCCAATTCAAAATCCTGATTAATTTCTTTATCAAACACTACTTCTTTAACATTTACTTCTTCAGCTAAAATTTTCAAAAGTCCGGGATTGTCTACCCATAAATCTGGATTCTTTATTCTCAAAACCGATAAGGGTTGTTTAACTTTAATTTTTACCTCTATTCTTTTAGCCAAAACTAATGATGCCAAATTTCTTATCTTGGACATTTCTTCTAAAAGCTTTGCTTCTTTACGAGAGGGGCGGGAAAAAGAAGGCCACTCTTCCAAATGAACTGAATCCTGACTCTTAAATCGATAAAGCTTCTTTAGAGATTGATAAAGAGCTTCGGCAAAGAAAGGAATAAACGGAGCCAACAACTTAGAAAGATTTAAAAGAACGAAAGCCAACACCCAAGAAGCATTTTGATAATCCTTCTTTCCTTGTAAAGAATCTAAATCTGGTTTTTGAAATCTTCTTCGCGAGCGGCGAATATACCAACGAGACAAATCATCCACCAACTCTTCAATTAACTGAGTTGATTTTAAAACATCATAATTATCCATTCTTTCTTCAACCGCTAAAGCGGTTTGGCTAAGACGCAAAAGAATCCATTGATCTAAGGGATTTTTTAAAGAAGGAGTTTTTTCTAAAGGTAGGCGCCTTTGCCCATAAAGCTGAAGAAAAGCAAAGGAATTGTAAACCAGCATCAGTAACCTTCTTAAGGAATTTTTTATTTCTTCTTCATCAAAGTTTTTAGGCTCAGCTGGAGAATTAATTGAATAAAAATACCAGCGCACCGCATCGATTCCAAACTTATTGATAACCGACCAAGGATCGACTACATTACCGCGAGATTTTGACATTTTTTGACCATATTTATCTAAAACCAATCCCAAAGAAACCACATTTTTGTAAGGAGTACCCATTCCCAAAAGCACCGCGGTTGCTAAAAGAGTGTAAAACCAGCCTCTTGTTTGATCAATTCCTTCACAAATAAAATCGGCTGGAAAACGATCCGGTTTTTTAAGAGATTTTTTATCAAAATCAGAAATCGATGATCCTTCTTTTATCTTAGAAAAAGGCCAATGTTCTTGAGCATAAGGCATTGCTCCTGAATCAAACCAAACATCCGCTACATCAGAAATCCTATTAGCTAAAGATCCGCAATGCTGACACTTAAGCGAAATCTTATCTACATAAGGGCGATGATAGTCAGCCATTCCCCACTCATCTCGCGGCACTAAAGCAAAATCAACTACTTCAAATTGGGCTGGCTTTAAGAAATCATTACCCCTTTCTTCTTTTTCCCGAATCGAGCGCTCCTGCCACAAACCCTTAATCACCGAATAAAGCATCCACAAAGGATACTCGTGACTAACTATCAAAATTTTTTTGCCGTGATATTTCTTTTCCACCTCTTTAACAAAATCCCAAACTCTTTTAGAAACATCTTTTAGACTTTCTCCCTTCTCCGGCTGTTTTTGAAACTTATCCTGATAAGAAGGAAAGTAAGTGTGATAATCTTGGACATTATGCCCGTGAAAGATTCCCACATTAATTTCTCTTAAGCGCTCATCAAAAATAACCTTTTTGATGCCTAATTCCTTGGCAATAATTTCAGCTGTTTCTCGAGTTCTTCGAAAATCAGAGGAAAAAATTAAATCAACTCCTTCCTTTTTTAACTTTTTGGCTACCTGCTGAGCTTGTTTTTTCCCTTTTGAAGTTAAACCAACCCTGTCTTTGTTTTTAGGATCAGCATCAACAATTTGTTTAATATTACTTTCCGCCTCTCCGTGACGAAGAAGAAAATATTTATTTGGTTCTTCGTGGGGTTGTAAGGAAAATAATTCCTGAAAACTTCCTACTACTGTTAACTTTTGGCATTTCTGACAACGCCAAATTGGGAGAGGCGTCCCCCAAAAGCGATCGCGAGAAATAGACCAATCTTTGGCTTCGGCGATCCAATTTCCAAATCTTCCTTCTTTTAGATATTCAGGGTACCAGTTTATTTTTTGATTAGCTTCTACTAATTCTTTTCTTAAGCGAGAAACCTCAAAAAACCAAGACTTTTTAGCAAAATAAATCAAGGGAGAAGAACAACGCCAACAGTGAGGATATTCGTGCTCTATCTTATCCACCAATAAAACTAATCCCCTTTTTTCTAAATCCTGAAGAATTACTTTATCAGCTTCTTTTATCGGCAGCCCTTCTCCAATTACTTCTTTAGCCATCGTTCCATCATCCTCAACGGTGTGGGGCAGATGATGATTTTCTTTAATTCCCTGAGCAAAAACTAAATTAAAGTCATCTTCCCCGAAAGTGGGAGCAATATGAACCAATCCTGTCCCTTCTTCCATTGAAACAAAATCTGCTAAAAGGACGCTGTAAGGCTCAATTGGTAAATTAATTTTTTGTTTTAAAGGATAAAGCGGTTGATATTTCCAGCCAGCCATTTCTTTTCCTTTTTTTCTTTCCACTTCCTCTAATTCAAATTTCTCTCTCAAAAAAGGTGCCCCTTCAAGCATCCAGAGATAGTCTTGGCCAACTTTGTACTTTACATAATCTCCTTCCGGTAACACTGCCACTGCAACATTCGCCGGCAAAGTCCAGGGAGTAGTGGTCCAAACCAAAAGAAATTCGTTTTCTTTTCCTGCCAAAGGAAATTTTACAAACAAAGAAGGATCGGGAACGCTTTTATAAACTCCCGGCTGACCCAGTTCGTGATTAGATAAAGGAGTTTGACATCGCGGACAATAAGGAACTACTCGGTAAAGCTCTTTCAAATAACCTCTCTCATAAATTCTTTTAAACACCCACCACAAACTTTCAATAAAATCCGGAGAGTAAGTTACATAGGCATTTTTTAAATCCAACCAGTAACCAATTCGTTCAGTCATTTTTTCAAACTCATCCTTACACCGGAAAACAATTTCTTTGGCTTTTTGATTAAAACGATCAATTCCTATTTTTTCTATCTCCACTTTAGAGCTAACTCCAAAATCTTTTTCTGCTTCAATTTCAATAGGAAGACCGTGAGTATCCCAACCAGCTTTTCTGGGAACTATAAACCCCTGCATCGTTTTGTAACGCAAAAAAACATCTTTAAACACTCTAGCCAAAACATGATGAATTCCCGGCCGTCCATTAGCGTAAGGAGGGCCCTCCCAAAAATGAAAGAATTTTTTCTTTTTCCCCTTGGGATTTAAAGTTTTTTGAAAGATATTTTTTTCCTTCCAGAATTGAAGAACTTTTTCTTCAACCTCCGAAGGGTTAAAAGATTTTAAGTTGATTAGCATAAAAACCATTTTAAACATTTTTTTGAAAAAAATCCACTTTTTGAAACCTTTGGGTAAAAATGATTTTCTTTCTATTTCTTATCTTCTTAATTTTCCTGCGATAGCAGAAAAATTACCAATTATTCGAAAACAAAAAAAGAATAGCAAAGAGATAAAATCGGTAGTAATTTGGAAAAAAACTCGATAAAATAAGGAAGACTAAATTATTATCAAAATATGATTCTTCTTGAAAACAAAAAAGCTTTCTTTGATTATCAAATCTTAGAAAAATTCGAAGCTGGAATTGAATTAGAAGGATTCGAAGTAAAAGCCTTACGCGCTCAAAAAGGATCCTTAACTGGTGCTTATGTAAAAATCTACAATAATGAAGCTTGGCTGGTGGGAGCTTCCATTTCCCCTTTTCAAGAAAAAAATACTCCCCCTGGCTACGATAAAGAGCGCCCCCGACGACTTCTTTTAAAAAAGAAAGAGATAAATTATCTTTTAGGAAAATCGCAGGAGAAAGGATTGACAATAGTGCCATTAAAGTTGTATAATAAAGGCAACCTTTTAAAAATAGAGATTGGAGTAGCTAAAAGTAAAAAACAATTCGACAAAAGAGAAATAATTAAAAAAAGGGAAACCGAAAGAGAGATTCAAAGAAAGCTAAAAACAATTTCTAAAGCACTTTAAAAATAAAAATGGGGATGCCGGGATTCGACAAAGTAAATTTTTAGTAAACTGCGAGCCGCCTGATAGCCCGTTAAGCTATCAAAAAAAATAACTGCCAACAAAAATTTGGCTCCCGCTTACGCTTTTGCGTAAAGCAGGGATTTCCTCTCGCTTAAATCGAGAGGCATCGACTCCTGAGGTCTTGTAGGGAAGTTCGGTGTAAGAAACAAGACTTACTTCTGTTTTTGTGCCTCCAAAAACAGAAGGACAAAAAAGAGGCAACTTTATTTTCTCTCTAAAGAGAGATACGCTCGTAGAGGTTTACTAAAAATTACTTTGGACATGGGTTCAACTCCCATCATCTCCACCACTTCTCCACCACTTTTATAAAAGAAAAGGTTTTATTTTATTGCTGAAGGAAATTTTTAGAACTTCCTTTTTTATTTTCTTTGCCTTAATTAAAAATCCTGAAAAAATTTGCAAAAAAGCTTAGTTTATGTTAGCTTTTTAAAGTTAGTATTAATCAAAAAATTCGTTCATCATCAAGAATTTCAAAGTTAACAATCAAATAACTGCCCCTCAGCTGAGAGTAGTTAATGCAGAAGGAAAAAACTTGGGAGTAATGAGCAAAGAAGAAGCTCTCAAGCTGGCTTCAGAGCAGGGGCTTGATTTGATTGAAATTGTTCCAAGCGCTAATCCACCGGTTGCCAAAATTATCAGTTTTGATAAGTTTCGCTATCAACAAGAAAAAGAAGAGAAAAAACAAAGAGTTAGACAAGGTCGAGAAGAATTAAAGCAGGTAAGAATTACCCCCCGCTCAGCAGAAAATGACTTAAAGATAAAGGTAAAAAAGATAGAAGAATTTTTGGCTCAAGGACATAAAGTAGAAATTGTTTTAATGCTTAAAGGAAGAGAAAAATACAATCGTCAGTGGGCTAATGAAAAATTAACTGAATTTTTGGAAATGATCGAAACTGAATATAAAATCACTATGCCAGCTAAAGAAGGAGGGAGAGGAATTGTTATTCAAATCTCAAAAAAATAAATAACTTAATTGGAATAAAAATATGAGGATAAAAAAATTAGTTCAAAGTAGGCTCAAAATCACCAAAAACAAGAAAGTAGTTCGCCGAAAAGCCGGCCAAAGTCACTTTCTTTCCAAAAAAAGTTCTAAACAGATCAAAAGAAAGAAGCAACCAAAAAGAAGTGATTATCTAATTAAAAATATTTTCAAAAAACCTGGAACTTTATAACTTCAAATTATCATTAGTAAATCCAATCTATGACTAGAGTTAAAAGAGGAGTTATTGCTCACAAAAAAAGAGAAAAAATATTAAAAAAAGTGAAAGGCTTTAAGTGGGGAAGAAAAAGCAAAGAAAGAGCAGCCAAAGAAGCTTTGCTTCACGCAGGAGTCCACGCTTTCAGAGGAAGAAAAGAAAAAAAGAGAAACTTTCGTTCTTTATGGCAAGTAAAAATTAACGCAGCCGCTAGAGAAAATGGATTAACTTATAGTAAATTAATTAATTCCTTAAAAAAGAAAAATGTTGAAATCGATAGAAAAATTTTAGCTGAAATTGCTCAAAAACACCCAGCTGTTTTTAAAAAAATTGTAGAAGAAGTTAAGTAAAATTTACTCTTGACTCCTAAATTTTTTCTCTCTTTTTCTATATAAAAATTTTTTTATTTTCCCTACCAAGGAATAACTTCTTTTAACTTTTTCAAGAAAGAAACTGAAACAGTAGTGGAAACATCCGGAACTCCGGTGCAAGAGAGAGTATAAGTAGTGGTTTTACGAGGATTAACCTTTAAACTACCTCCAGAAGCATTTACTTGACCAATTTCTTGATTGATAAAACAGGTTTTTCCTTCTGGGAAGGAACAGCCCCAAGTTAAAGTTGAAAACTGACCAGAAAAGACAGTATCAGGAGTGGCGTTTAGATAACAACTATCAAATTGTTGACAAGCAGGATCATTTGATGAATCTAAACCACATTCAATAATATTTACATCAACAAAATCACTTTTATTAGGAGAACAAGAAAGTGAAAGTCTGTATTGAGTGCCTGAAGAATTAGGATTAGTATCAAAAGCAAAAGCATCTGTTGATCCTGAATTTGGAAGAGAGCCGCTCCAGCCATTTACTGCTGGTTGAGCTGAAGCCTGACATAAACTAACATTGTTTGAATTCCAAGAAATATTCATTAATCCTCCTAAAGGACTTCCTGAAGGATAACCAATAGTTAATGGACCATCACTGTTGTTTACCTTTAAGTCAACAAAAGGATTATTATTGCCTTGATTACAATCGTTATTTGAAAGGCATTGATTATTACCTGGTCCGTCAACTATAACACAAGCATTGTTTATACATTCAGTATGATAAGAATTTTCGTTTCCAGGAAAAACAATTAAAGAAGTGTTACAAGAAGTTTGAAGTTGAGAGTTGTTTTGATCTATAACATCCACAGAAGGGGTATATGTTCCTGAAGAAAAGTAAGTATGAGTACGGTCAGAGCAATTAAAATAATCTAAATCAACCGATCCAGGTTCATAATAAAATCGACATCTATAAGATCCACTTCCTCCGGAAATAGTTGTAGATAAAGTTACAGAATTTCCTGCATTTGCTGGATTAGGAGAAGCATTTAAACTGCAGGAAAGTGGTCCAGTGCTGTTTCCTAAGATATTTATATCAGCCGAATCAGTATATGATAGATTTTGATTTGATCCTTTTACAGAAAAAGTTGATCTACCGATAGAAGCGTTTGATGAGATGTTAAGAGTAAGAGTAGAATTTTGTGAATTGTTTGAAAGAGTAACTGATGAAGGATTTAAAGAAGCTGTTATTCCTGAAGGAAGACCTAAAACAGAAAGAGAGACAGTGCCGTTAAATCCATTTTGAGAAGAAACAGTTACAGTATATGTAACTAATCCTGGTTTTGTAACTTCTTGATAAGAAGGAGAAATAGAAAGGGTAAAGTAAGAAGAACTAGAAACAACGTTTAAAGTTGCAGAAGCAGAAATGGAATTATAAGAGGAAGTTATGTTTTGAGGATCACTTCCTGGAGATAAACCTTTATATTTTCCTGGACCTGTTTTTTGGATGTAATTTATGCCACTTTTAATGCCCCAATTTGCTAAACTAGTAACATCAAAATCTCCATAACGATCATTTGTTCCATCTGGATCGTAAAGACCTGTAAATTGATATTCATTGCCTACTTCAATGCTAGCTTCTGAAGGAGTAATAACATAAGTAGGATTGTTGCCACCACCACCGCCACCGCCAGGTGGATTACTACAAGAAGATGGTGTAGTTGCAGAAACAGAGTTTGATTTAGGACCTTCTCCTTTGTTATTTACAGCTGAAACTTGATAAGAATAGGTTTGATTAAAAGATAGATTTCTATCAATAAAATCAGTGTTAGTGGTTGATCCGATATAAGATCCATTTCTATAAACATTATAAGAAGTTGCTCCTGAAACAGCTGACCAAGAAAGATAGACTTGAGTAGAAGCTGAAGGATAATTTTGATGACACTCTCCAAAAGCGGATAGATTTGAAGGAGGAGAAGAAGGAGGATTATCTTGACCTGAGATGGGGGCAAAGAAAGCTGTCAAAGTTTCTGTTTGAGTCTGAGAAACACTGTTAAAAGTTACTGAAGATGATGAACCACAATACTTATAGCTAGTATTATTAATAGTAGCATTAGAAACAGAATAAGTTTCTGGCATTGTACCCCAAATATTTTGAGGACCAACTCCAAAATCGAAAATTTGACCTGTGGAACTTTTTTTGACAGTTACAGTAACCGAATTAGCATCTTGACCCATTGCTATAGTACTCCCAGTACAATTAGAGTTAGAATAAAGAGCGGCGTCTATGTTTAAGGTATGATAGAAAATAGTAACGGTTTTATTAGCTTGAGCGGAAGGTTCGCCGTTATCAAATTGATTATTTCCATTAGTGTCTTTATAACATCTAATAGAAAATGTCGTATCTCCACTTAAAGGATTTACTTCATCTGATCCAGAAGTTGAGCCGTTAGTAGAAAAACCAGCTCCTGCCAAAGCATCACATCTATCAGCGTTTGAAGAGGTCCAGCTAAGAGTTACCGGATTTCCTTTTAGAATAGAGTCATAATTGGAAGTAAGAGAGGCGGTGGGAGTATTACCACCACCTCCTTGATCACTAATAACATTAACAGTACAAGTGCCGGCAGTAGGATCATTTCCCTTTTTAACAGTAACTGTTTTTGTGCCCGTAGAAGAATAAGAAGTAGAAAAAGAAGTACCCGAACCAGAAGATGGGTTTCCTCCTGAAGCAGTCCAATTATAATCACCAGTTAACATTCCATCAGAAGCAGAAAAACTAACCATTTGGCCAACTTCTACTGTTTGATAACTCGGTGAACAAGTTGGAGGGGAAATAGAAAAAGTACGAGTTTCTTCATCATTCGGAGCTCCAGGAGGACCATAAGCGATAACTCTTAAAGTATATGTTCCTGAAAATAGATTATTAATATAAAAATCCCCTGTAAAAGGCATTAAATTTCCAGAATGAGAAGAGTAATATTCTATTAAAGTCCCTCCTATGTTTGTATTATCAACTTGAAAATCAACTCCGAGATAAAAAGTATCATTACTGCAATTAAGACCGGGACGAGCAAAACCTGAAAAATATACAATTTTATCTTGATAATTAATATTAAAATTTAGACTTGTTATTTCAGCAGAAGCTAATCCCTCCCCTTCACCTGTTACAGGATTACAGGTAGCTAAAGCAAGTTTTGAATGAAAAAGCAAAGAAAAAAGAGAAAAAATAAAAAATATAAAAATTTTTATTTTAAAATTAGATATTTTTTTCATATTTAAAATTGATTAACTAATTTCGACGCTACTTTAATTATTTTTTAATTACAACTTATTTTTTTAATTACAATGCATTACAAAAATTATAAACTAATAAAAAATAAAAAAAAGCGGCTTTATGAAGCCGCTAGAGAGCGCTGGGAGAGGGTGTTTGGAGAAAAGGAGTTAGAGATTGTTAATTAGGGATCGATCAACCACGTGAGCTCGCATGGGATCTCTTTTCTGTCGAAAACCTCTCCTGAATCAGGGTCAACCAACGATACTCCAATGGTTTTAGTGACGATATTTGCAAGATCGTGGTAACCCATGGCCGAACAGGTGCTCTTACCTTGACTCACCGGACATGATACCGATAAGTAGCGAACTCTATTTTCTGCTGGAGGTAAAGGTTTTTCTATCGAAGCTTGGAGAAAGAAATCGGCCCCCTCTAGCACAGGTCTAGGTAATACACTAACTTCAGCAGTATAGCTATACTTTATCTCAATGACTGCCCTTCCTCTGACTTGGTCTCCGCATGAATGCCCGTTCGATATGCCATGTATTTGAACAACTAAAGCCTTTTTAATTGGAGAAGGTGACGTGGGCGTGTCGCTACCTCCACAGGAAGAGAAAATACAAAAAGATAAAATAACAGAAACAAGCGCCAGTTTTTTCATTTTAACCCCCTTTCTAGTCCTCCTTTTCAAAGGACTATTTAAATTATATAACAATTTCTTTACAGATGTCAATATTTAAAAAGTGATATTAAAACCGCTTATAAAATTATTTTCGAGAAAAAGAATCAAAAAATCTTATTAGATTTTTTTAATTCCGGCTGAAAATTTTTATCTTCATTTATAATAAAATAATAAGCTTTTCTTAAGACTTTTCGGCTATCGGCAAATTTTTCTTGGGGAAAAAGTTTTAAAGCTTCTCTGTAAGAAAACCAGCCATAGCCTTTGTGTTCTTGAGAAATTTTAATGTAATCTTTATTTGACTCTGCTAAATAAAGAATAACCGTCTTAAAAACCCTTTCTCCATTTCTAATAAAAGAAAAATTCTCATAAGCTTTAAAATAACCAAGAAGTTTTAAATCGCTTCGATTTAATCCCGTTTCTTCTTTAACCTCTCTTAAAGCGGCGGGAAAGCTTTTTTCTCCTTCCTCCATTTTTCCTCGAGGAAAACTCCAAATATTATTTCCTCGATAAAGCAGAAGAAATCTTGGCCCATCCTCAAATCTTTTAAAAATAACAATCCCCGAAGAGATTTCTCTTTTCTGATAAGCATTTTTAAAATTCTTTGACCTAAGAAACATAACCTTTAAAAAATTTTAAAAAATCAACCAATGGAAAAAGTAAATTGATGATTATCATCAACAGAAACCAAAACTTTACTGCCGCTAGTTACCTTTTCCGATAAAATCATTTTAGAAAGAGTAGATTTGATGTTATCATCAATAGCTTTTCTTAAAGGACGAGCTCCAAAAACCGGATCATAACCCCTTTTAGCAATCTCTTTGACTGCTTTTTCATCAAAAACAAGCTCTATTTTTTGAGCTTCTAACGCAGTTAAGGCAAGTTTCTTTAAATTAAGAAAGGCAATTTTTTCAATATCTGCTAAAGAAAGAGGTTTAAAGATAATAATATCAGAGAAACGATTTAACAACTCTGGTTTGAAAAATTCGGCTAATTTCTTTTTTAGTTCCTGAGCAAAATCTTCTACCTTTTTGCCATTTAATATTTGTTCCTGAATAAAAAGAGAGCAAGCATTAGAAGTAGCAATAATAATTGTATTTTGAAAATCAACCAAATTTCCCAAACCATCAGTTAAACGACCATCATCAAAAACTTGTAAAAAAAGATTTAAAACATCGGGATGAGCCTTTTCAAATTCATCAAGCAAGACTAAAGAATAGGGTTTTTGACTAACTCCTTCCGTCAGAGAACCAACAATTTTCCCGTCGCTGGAACCAATAAAACGAACAATAGATGATTTTTCTTGATACTCTGACATATCAAAGCGCAACATTGATTCCTCTGAGCCAAAATTAATTTTGGCAAGAATTTTAGAAAGCTCAGTTTTTCCTACTCCTGTTGGTCCGACAAAAAGAAAAGTAGCAATTGGGCCTCCTTTTCGAGCTAATCCGCTTCTAAAAGCTCTCAAAGAATCAGCCACTGCTTTGACTGCTTCTTCTTGATCAATTAACGACTGATGAATTAAATCTTCCAAATTTAAAAGTGCTTCCGCTTCTTCTTTTTTGGTTCTATGAAGAGGAATATTTATTTTTCTTTCGGCAATATAAATAATACTTTCTTTATCAACCACTTTTTCCTGTGTCTGAGAAGCCCAAGATAAAGCTTCTTTTAAAAGATTCTCAGCGCTGGAAGGAAGCGGAGTTTGTTTAAAATATTTCGAAGCCAAAAAAACCGCTTGCTTAATTGCAGAAAAGTTTATCGAAACTCGATATCTTCTTTCTAATAAAAGTGCCTCATGAGTAAGTAAGGTCATGGCTTCGTTTAAACTAATTTCTTCTACTCGAATTACCTCAAATTGAGAAGCAAAATTTGAATGACTTTCAATATACATTTTGAACTCTTTGGGATAGGTGGCGCCAATCACCGGGAAAAGCGAGGAAGAAATAATAGGCAAAAAGGCATCAGAAAGATTAAAAGCACCCTCTTGAGAAGTTTTAGCTAAAAGATGAATGTCGGGTAGATAAAGAATAATATTTCCTGCTTTTACAATTTCCTCAATAATTTTTCTTAATCTTAAAGTTAATTCTTCAATTCCAGCTCCGGTCATAATTTCTTCCAAAGAAAGTTTTACTAACCTTTTATCAAAAAGAGGAGCGGGAACATTATCATTAATTATTTGAAAAGCTAAATGCTGAACCAAAGATTCTTTACCAATACCAGCCTCCCCCACCAGAAGAACATTGCGCCTGCCTTCTCCTGATAAAATATTAATCATTCTTTCATATTCCTTTTGATGACCAATGAGAAATCCAACATCTCCTCGCCGAGCTAAATCAGTTAAATCAACAGAAAAATTATCCAAAAAAGGAGTTGGCCGGGAGGTGAAGGTACGATTAACTCGATGACTCTTAATTTTAGCTTTCCTCAAAGCAAAGCCCCCTAGAGTAGCGGGCAAAAGACTTTTTTTTCCAAAAGCAAAACGAGAAAAAACAATAGCCGCGTTAATATCATCAGCAGTTAAAGAAAAAAGATCCAAAATCTTTTTTAAAGACGGATCATCTGATAAAAAGAGGGCACAAAAGAGACTTTCCAAATTAATTTCTTCCTCCAAATGAAATTTAGAAATAAAAGCCGCCTGAGTTACCAAGTCTTTCACCGCCTCTTTTAGTTCGGGAAGAGAAATTTTTTCCTGACCACTAGTTTTTTCAATTTCTTCTTCTAATTTGTTTTTAAATTCCGAGATATTTATCTCTAATTTTTCCAAAGCTTTAGCAATCGAATCTTTCTCTAGCAAAAAAAGCGCTAAAACCAAATAAAATTTTTCCCTCATCAAAAGCGCTCGCTCCAAAGCCAAAGTAAGAGCTCCCAAAGCCTGACGATTAAGACACAAAGCAACATTATTTTGAGGAACCTTGCCAGCAAAAAGCTGGCTTACTTTGTAATGAGAAGAGGAAAAATGAATAGCATAATCAATTAGAAAAAGAGCCAACAAAATTCCCAACCAATGAAAGCGAGAACTTTCCGAAATCAAAAAAGCCGCCGTTGCTCCCAAAACAATAATTAAAAAAGAATAAGAAATAATCCTTGCCAAAGAGCGGCTCCAAGGGCTCATCCAAACAATTCTTCGATTAAAGGTAAACTCCATATCTTCCAAAGTTTTACTAAAATTTTTTAATTTTCAGAGGTAAAAAACTTATAAATCAAAAAGGGAGGAATCAAAATCCAAAAAAGATAAACAATCATTACCCCCAAAAAGATCAGCAAATAAAAAAGTCCTCCCATCAGTACTCTAAAAAATCGAAAAATAAATCCCAAAACATAGCCGTAGACATTGTATTCCTGATAAAGAGGGACAAAAAGAAATCTAAAATTTAGGCGGATAGCCAAATTTTTTTCCAAAGCTCTTAATCTTCCCAAAAGCCAACCCCAAAGCAGCCGAAAAGTATCCAAATACCAATGACGGAAAAAAGCTAAGATTCTAAAATAAAGAGTCTTCAAAAGAAAAACCAAAACCATAACAATAAAATCTACTCGCTTAAAACTTTAAGTTATTTTAACAAAAAAAACCTCCCTAAGATAGAGGTTAAAGTGAAAAACTTTTAAAGGTTATTCGAGATTTTTGAAATCAGCTAATTTTTCTCCCTTTCTGAATTAAGATAGTCGTAAATATTTAAGACTGCTTTAATAGCGTCTCCTATTGCGGGATTAATCTGATTATAAAGAGTATCGGTAATGTCTCCCGCTGCCCAAATTCCCTCACAGGAGGTGCGAAAAGTTTTGTGATCAACGATAATCCTTCCCCACTGATCAAGTTTTACCAAATCTTTTACCAAATCACTATTGGGTTTAAAACCAATCGCCACAAAAACTCCCGCCACTTTTAACTGCTTTCTTTCACCTGTTAAAAGATTAGTGTATTCTAAAAACTCTACTAAATTTTGCCCGCCAATTTTTTCGGTTTTAGCGTTGGTGATAAGCTCTACTTTTCCTGAGGCCATTATTCTTTCTAAAGTAATGGGATCACCTTTGGGCTTATTGGTATATTCCAAAATATAAATTTTAGTTGCGTAAGGAAGAAGATCGCGCGCTGCCTCCAGTCCACTATTTCCTCCTCCAATCACCGCCACCTCTTTATTCTTCATTAGAGGAGCGTCGCAAATAGAGCAATAAAAAACCCCCTTTCCTTCAAATTCTTTTTCTCCTTCAACATTTAATTTTTTATAGCTGCTGCCCAAAGTAATTAAAACGGTTTTAGTTTCATAGGTTCCTCCTGCGGAATCGGTAATTTGAAAAAGCTTATCTTTTTTTTCTATTTTACTTACTAAAACCCCTTCTTTAATTTCTATTTCAGGAAAAGAGCGTAGATGTTCCTCCAAAAGTTTAGCCAACTCTAAGCCGGAAATAGACTTAAAACCAATAAAGTTTTCAATATTGGAAGAATTAATTGATTGCCCGCCGAAATCTTTAGTAATCAAAAGGGCTTTCATCTTTTTCCGGGCTGCGTAAATTCCCGCCGCTACTCCCGCTGGTCCACCCCCAATAATGATAAGTTCGTAAGGCATAAACAAATTAATTGTCTAATCTTAAAGTTTTTCTAAAAGCTTTCTACTTATTAGCCTCTAAAGCCTCATCAATCGCTTCTCTATCAAAACCAATGATGATAGTGCCGTTAATCTCTATCACCGGCACCCCCATCTGCCCTGATTTTCTTACCATTTCCTCCAAAGCTTTTTCGTCGTTTTCTACATTATACTCCTCAAAAGCCACATTCTTCTTGGTAAAGTACTCCTTAGCCATTTTACAGTAAGGACAATAAGTAGTGGTATAAATTTTAACCATATTTTTAACTTTAACTTAATTAATAATAAAAAGGTAACAAAAGGAGCTAAACTTATATAATCTCCTTTTCTCAAAAAGTCAAATTTAAAAACTTACTGATTTGCCAAAGCTTCTTCAATTGCTTTCTGATAAACCGAAAAATCATTCACCCCTTTAATCATTTTCCCGTTAATAAAGACAGTAGGAGTAGAAACTCGGCCCGCCATAAGTTTTTCAGCCTCTCTCATGTTTTTATCAAACGCTTTTTTATGCTTCGCTTCCTCTTTAAAGCAACTTGCGAAAACTTGAGTATCCAAGCCCAAATCAGAAGCTGTTTTCATAAAAAATGATTCATTAAGATTACCATTATTTTCAGGATTTTTACCAGCTTCTAATTCTCTTTTTTCCTCTTCAAAGATAGCATCATGCATCGGCCAAAATTTTCCTTGCTCTTTAGCGCATTCAGCTGCCGCCCCCGCCAAAAAAGATTCCTGGGGCGATCGATAACCATCGAAACTGTCAATAAAAGTTAGGGTTTTAAAAACCATCTTTACTTTTCCAGTCTTAATATAATTTTCTCTCAACAAAGGCTCAACTTTTTGAAAAAAGAGATTACAAGCCGGACATTGAAAATCCCCGAACTCAACTAAAGTAACTGGAGCATTTGCTTCTCCCAAAACTGGTGCTGAGCTTAAATCTGCCCCTTCTTCCTCTGATGAAGAAGTATTAACTGTTGGATTAGAGGTCTGATTTTTTCCTAAAGAATAAATTAAAGCTCCCCCGATTAAAACAACTGCCACCCCAATGCTCAAAAAAGTAAGAAGTTTGTCTTTTTTCATAAATCTAGGTTTACTTTTTATTGGTAAAATTTTAAACTTCAGTATTATAGAGTATGAATAAAATAAAGCAAGTCCTTCTTTTGGCAGGCGACATTGTCGGGCTTTATCTTTCTTTAGCTTTAACTTTACTGGTACGCTATGGAAAGATTACTCCCCAATTAAAAGAAGCTCACCTCTGGCCCTTTTCGGTGGCTTTTCTTTTTTGGATAGCTGTTTTTTATATCGTTGGACTTTATGAAATTAGATTTCTCAAAAGGGGTTATCTATTAGTAGAAAATTTGGCGGCTGGAGTTCTAACAAGTTTAGTTGCTTCTTTGGCTCTTTTTTATCTTGTTCCTTCTTTTGTTATTTCTCCCAAGAGAAATTTGGTTATTTTTTCCTTTTTCTTTTTTATTTTTTCCTTGCTTTGGCGTTGGTTCTTTGAAAAAAATTTAGTCACTCACCAAAAAAATCTCCTTCTCGTTGGCCAAAGCCAAGAAAACAATGAGTTGGCTGACTACTTTAAAAAATACCCTCAAGTAGGATATCGCTTAGCTTTTTATTTAAGAGAAAAAAAACTTCCTTCTTCAGAGAAAATTAGAGAAATTATTAATCAATATCAGATTCAAGCCATAATTATTGCTCCCCCCAAAGGAGGAAGAAAAATTTTAAGAATCCTTCTTTCTCAAATCAGTCAAGGAATTGAGATTGAAGATAGTTTAAGCGCTTGTGAAAAATTTCTTTTCAAAATTCCTTTAGAAAAAATAGAGGAGCTCTGGTTAGCAAGCATTCTTTCTCAAGATAAATCAGCTTATGAGGCTACCAAGAGACCCTTAGAATTTTTAGCGGCTTTTGTATTGCTGGTTTTTCTTTTCCCTCTTTTTGTTTTAATAGCTTTAGCAATTAAATTAGATTCTAAGGGACCGGTAATCTATCAGCAAAAAAGGGTAGGGAAAAATAATCAAATTTTTACTCTTTACAAATTCCGCACTATGATTAAAGAAGCGGAAAAATTCGGCCCTCAATGGGCAAAAGAAAACGATCCTCGAATTACTCGAGTAGGAAAAATCCTAAGAGTTAGTCATTTAGATGAACTTCCTCAACTTATCAATATCTTAAAGGGAGAACTTTCTTTTGTTGGACCCCGCCCGGAAAGACCTGAGTTTGTAGAAAAACTCAAAGAAAAAATCCCCTACTATCAATTAAGACACCTTGTCAAACCCGGAGTTACTGGTTGGGCGCAAGTCAATTACCGCTACGCTTCTTCTCTTAAAGATACTCAAGAAAAGCTACGTTACGATTTTTTTTACATCAAGAACCGCTCCTTTGTTTTGGATTTTTTAATTATTCTTAAAACTCTAAAACTAATTTTTTCCAAACCTTCTTCTTAAAGCCAATCTTTTTTGGAAAAAAGTTTGAAAAGCAAAAGAGCAATTACAAAAGTTATTCCAATAATAAAAAGAAAGGCCAAAGGATGATCTTGAAAGGGCAATTTTACATTCATCCCCCAAAGGCTGGCGATAATAGTAGGCACTGTAAAAACAATCGTGATAGCAGTCAAAAATTTAATTGCTCGGTTAAGATTGTTAGTCATTAAGGTTGAATAGGCTTCTCTTAAGTTAACCATGGCTTTAATTTTGGTTTTACAAATATCCAAAATCTCCTCGCTGGAAAGGAGTAAATCTTCGATTAAATCTTTGTCTTCCTTAAAAAACTTTAAATACTGTTTAGAAAGCAAAAGCTTATAAATTGCAGTTGTGGGTACCAGCGAATTAATAAAATCATTTAAAATTTCCTCCCACTGAACAAAAGAAACAATATCTTCCTCAGAAATTCTCATAATCTTCCCTTGGCGAAGCCAAATGTTTTTGCCAATAATGTCAATAAAGTTGCGAAAAAGAGAATTAACTTTAAGAAACAACTGAACTAGAAATTTAGACTTTTGAGTAGTAAAGACATTGATTTTTCCGGAAAGAAAATCATCAAAAAGAGGAATCTGACGACTAACAACCGTCACCACCCAGTTTTCAGTTAAAACAAAAAGAACCGGCAAAGTATGAACCATCGATTCACTACTAAAAGGAACTCTTAAAAAAACATAAACATCGCCCCCTTCAATCTCCAAACGAGGTGATTCGTAAACATCCAAAGCATCGGTTAAATGACCCTTATCCAAACCCAATTCCTGAGAAAGAAAATTTATTTCTTCTTCGCTAGGATCAACCACTTCAATCCAGCACCCCTTCCGTTGGTGATCAATCCTTTTTATCCCCTCATCTTTTAACGATCGAAAATAGTAGTTAATCATAGTAAAGAAAACAAAAGCTCTTTTATTATATTTTTTTCTAGAGTATTATTCAATAAATATTTACAAGCGTATGCTTAAAAAAATAAAAGGCTTGCTTTTTCAAAATCAATCACTAAAGCAAACAATTTTTAAAAATACTTTTTGGCTTTTTTCCGGAAATATCATCTCCCGCCTTTTAAGAGCGGCTTTACTTATTTATGCTGCTCGAGTGATTGGCGCCAGAGAGTTCGGAGCCTTTAACTACGCTTTAAGCATCGCTGCCTTTTTCACCATCTTTGCTGATTTTGGAATTAACGCCGTTATCACTCGCGAAGCCGCCAGCAATAAAGAAAAGCAAGAAAAATACTTTTCTAGTGCTTTAATTTTAAAGATAGCGGTAAGTATTTTCTTGGGAGGAGTATTGATTATTTTTTATCCTTTTTTAATTTCTCACTTTACCTCTTCTCAAGCGGACGCTCACTTAGTTTCCACTCTTTTACCTTTAATTATCCTAGTAGTTCTTTTTGATACCTTGCGTGATTTTGGTGCTTCTTTATTTCGAGCTTGGGAAAAGATGGAATGGGAATCCTTTATTCAAATTCTTACTAATTTAGTGATTTTTGTGGCTGGAATTATGGCTTTAAAAAACCTTCCCTCCGCTAAATCATTAACCTTAGGTTATGTTGTCGGAACAGGAGTAGGAATGATTATTTCTTTAATTCCTTTTCGTCACTATCTAAAAAATATTAAACAAAAATTCTCCCTTTCTTTAGTTAAAGAGATCTATCAATCCAGTTGGATCTTTGGAATGATGGGGCTTATTGGAGCAATTATGCTGAACACCGACTCGTTAATGATTGGCTGGTTGGCTGATATTGAAAAAGTTGGTTATTATGGCGTTAGTCAGCGATTAGCTCAGTTAATTTATCTTCTTCCAGCTTTAATTGCTAGCGCCTTTTTCCCAACTTTAGCCAAAAACTTTCAAAATCGGGAAAGAGTTGCTTTTCTTCTTAAAAAAGAACTTCATTTCTTAATCCTTTTGGCTTTACCCTTATCGGTAGGAGGAGCCATTCTTTCTCAAAGTCTTATCCTTCTTTTTTTTGGAAAAGAATATCTTCCTTCAGTCACTCCTTTTATTTTAATGGCGCTCACCTTTTTGCCTAACTTTATTTCTATTGCTTTAAGCAATTTAATCTTTGTTTTAAAAAAAGAAAAAATTCTTCTCAAATATTTCTTTTTAGCAACAATTGGAAATATCTTTTTTAATTTTCTTTTTATTCCTTGGCTTGGTATTTCGGGAGCTGCTCTTTCTACTTTGATTAATCAAACAATTGCCTTTCTTTATCTAAGAAAAAAGATTCACCAAGAATTTTCCTTTCAAATTTCTCCTCATCTTGAATGGCAAAAAATTCTTCTTTCTTTGACAGCAATGGTTTTGGCAATCTTTCTTTTGAAAGCTTTTGATCTTAATGCTCTTCTTATTGTAATTTTGGGAGGTTTAGCTTATTTTGTAGGCCTCTTTTTGAGCCGGGAAAGCGCTATCAACGATTTACGAAGTCTTTTTAGAAGAGAAAAACTTTAAATTCCCTCATTTTTAAAAAAGCGAGGATTAATTTTCCCCCATTTTCCCTCAAGAGCCACATCAATAAATTCCCTTAGCAAACTTTCCCTTTCCGGAAAGAACAAAATCAATCTTTGAGCAGTAGCCACAAAGCGGCGAGTGTCGCGGGTTTTTAAAAAATACTCAAAAAGATCTTGATAAACTTTTGACAAAAAAACCTCATCTCTTGCTCTTAAAGTATAAAGTCCCCTCGAAGAAAAAGCAGTTTCTAATTCATCGAAAGCTTCAGGCCAAGAATCTTTTCCTTCATCCAAAAGAGCTAAAGCTAAATGAAAATGAGAATCGCCTACTGCCGGCTCCTGAGCTAAAGTTTCTCTTAAAAGAGAGACGGCTTCTTTTAGCCTTCCCTCTAAAACCAAAATCTCTCCTACAAGATAGCGAACATTTTGTCTTCGAGGAGAAAGCTCTAAAGCTTTGCGAGCATAAAATTCAGCTGATTTCAAAAGATTAAAATCTCCTTTAGCTTCAGCGAAAGCCAAATAAGATTGACTTAAAACCAAAAAATTACGCGGGTCATATTTTTCAAAAGCCACCAAACCCTCTAAAGCCACTAACGATTCTAAAATCATTCTATCAGCTTTTTCCCCTCGCCCGTTATAATCCTGCATATAGGAAGCAAAATGAGTGCGAATATTTTCTTGAGCATAGGTGTAGGGAGTCAAAGATTTTCTAAAAGCTTCCAAAGTTAAGTTAGCGTTTCCTGTGCGTAAAGCCGATAAATATTCTTTCATTTGAGAGTAAGCAACCAAACTAAAATAAAAACTCGAAGAAAAAAAGAGAATTAAAACTCCAAACATCATAAAATAAGCAATTTTCTTGCCCAAAAAAATTCTTGTTTCCAAATTTTGAGTAAAAGAATCCTTTTGAAAATTAGCTTCCTTAACTTCCCCCTTAACTTCTTTTAAAGAAGAAAAGTAAACTACCAAAGCCAAAAAAAAGAAAAAATTTAAATAAGTCGCAATCGAATCAAATACAAAAAGATTTTGGAAAAAATAAGCCACCCCCCAGAAAAGAAGCCCGCCTCTTTGAGAAAAGTTTAAATGCTTAGCCAAGGAACCTTCTTTTTTAAGAAGCGCTGCCCAAAAGAAAATCCAGATAAAAAGATAAAACAACAAACCCAAAACACCATTCATCACCAAGACATCTATCAATTTGTTATGAGCTCTATCAAACCAACTATTTTCATAAAGATAAACAGTGGGGTTGTAATATTTATTATAGGCAATGAAGAAATTATCCGGCCCCCAGCCAAAAATAAATTTTGAAATTCCCTCATTGGAAGGATTGATGGCTTGAAGGCCGATTTTGAGGGCAATTAATCGCGTCTGAAGGGTGGCATCTTGAAAATTTATTTTTGCCAATCTATCAAAACCGGGAATTTTCTGCCAAAAAGAAAGATCTTTGGTGAGGAAAAAACCAACACCTAAAGCAAAAACAAAAAACAAAACAATTGCTCCCAATTGCTGAAAATTTAGCTTTTTAAAAAAAGAAATATCCTTTCCTTCTTTTAAAAAATAAAAAGAAAGAAAAAGAAAGCCTACTCCCAAGCCCAAAATTACTCCTCGTGTTTGAGTAACCAAAATTCCTACCACCGACAAAGGAATTATTAACGCCGCCAAAACTTTCCAGAAATAATAAGAAAATTTTCTCTTAGATAAAGAAGGGTTTTTTTCTGAAAAAACAAAAATGGCAGCCGAAATAATAAAAAGGAAATAAGCTCCTAAATATATAGGATTTCCCAAAAAAGAAGATGGCCGGCTTTGATGAAAGAAAAGCCACTGCCTTATTTCATCTAAAAAGAGGATTAACCCCGAAATTAGCGACAGACGCAAAAACCATCGCCATTCTTTTTCTTCAAAAGTTAAAAGAGAAAAAAGAAAGAAACCAAAGAAATAAACAAGCCCCACAAACCCCTCTCCTCTTTCCACATCTCCCCAAAAAGCCTGAAAAAAATCAACCGCCAAGACCGTTCCTAAAAAATTTGCCAAGAGAAATAAAAGAACCGAAATAAAAAGAGGATTAGAAAAAAGAAGAGATAGTTTTTTAATGACTTTTTCTCGGAAAGACTTTTCCCAAAGAAAATTAAGAAAAAAAAGAATCCCCGCCAACAAAACCATTAACCGAATAAACATCACCTTGGCGGTAATATAAGGAAAGAAAACCGAAATATCAACCAGCAAAGGAGCAAAAACTAAAGAAAGCAGAATATATCCAATAATCTTAGTGACTGCCATTGATTGAATAATACCACAACAAATTTATATGTTAAACCATTCTACTTACTTTTTTTCTTTAAAAGAAACAAGACAAGAAAAATTACTGGCCCTTCAAAAGTAAACCAGAAAAAGAACTTTAGGTAAAAACCAAAAAGGGCTCTTGGGAGCCCTTTTTGGTTTAATAGGATTAAATCTTTATTTTGGAAAAAGTTTTATTCTCCTCCGTAAAGCTTATTAAGTTGAGCGCGAGTTAAGGGACCAACAAAACCAGTTTGAGGAATACCGTACTTGGCTTGGAATTTCTTGACAGCTTCAAAGGTAATGTTTCCGAAGTAACCAGTGACATATTGAGGATCAAGCAAACCTTCATAAACCAAGATGGTTTGAAGGTTTCTAACAATATCGTTTCGCAATCCCTTACCAAAGTCGGTATTAAAGACATAAACTTTAGCTAGAGGAGGAAGGGTTTCTCCTTTTGCTTGAGCAACGGCTTTTTGTAAGTCGAGTAACTTTTTCTGGAGATATTCAATATCAGCCTTTATCTCTTCAGCAGCTGAAGGATTGGGATAGGGCAAAGAAATAGTTAAAAGCTCTTCAAGAGAAGGAAGAGAAGTGGACCCTTCTTGAGTTGGTTGAGTTGGTTGGGTTTCAGGAGAAGTTTGTATTGGGGTTTCTTCTTGGGGTTGAGAAGGAGTAGATGGTTGAGTTTCTTGAGGAAGAGAGCCAGCAATCGCACTTACTTCCTGAGAGACTGACATATTGCCAGCTCCATCCATTGCCTTAAGAACATAGTAATAAGTTTTTCCATCTGTTAGGCCAGTATCAGTAAAGGATTCTTCTTTAGTGGAAAGAACAATAATCTCTCCGTTGATAGCGGCTTTTCCTTCAGAAAGAGATCGAAAGATTCTTACTCCAGAAAAATCAGAATCAGTAGGATTTTTCCAAGTAAGCTTAATTTCTCCACTTTTACCAGTTCCTTGGGCTTTAACCTGAGAAGGAGCAGCTGGTGGAGTAGAGTCAGCTGGACCAATAGAAGGAACACTGATAGTGATAATACCAGAATTAATAATTGGAGCATCAGAAGGTCCATCACCAGTGGTATCGATCTCATCCATATCAAAACCATTGACATCTATTTTAAGTTGAAAAGTATGACCATTATCAGCTCCTGAGGAAATGTCAGCAGTAATATAGATTCTTCTTTGACTGGCGGTGAAGGTGGTATCACTTGTGAGCGGGTTTGGTATAAGAGTCCAATAATTAAGATTGGAATCAAAGTCAGTAATAAATAGATCTAATGGTAAATCTTGGTTTGCTTGAAATCCGGGAGTAGCACCGCTTTCTTTATAAATATGCCAATTAGAAATATCGTAATTTTTTCCTGTTCCTAGATTTCTAATAAGAGTAATTAGACCTAAACTCCCTTGGTTGATCACAGAATTAGCATTTGGATCTTGTTCAAAGTAAATATCCTCTCCATCGTTGTAGGCGCTGTTGTTGTCATTGTCGCGAAACTTATTTCCAGCAGGGAAGGCGTTTAAATCTTCAGCACCACCAGTCTCATCCCATCCAACACCAGTAGTTTTGATACCATCAGTTGCTTCTGCTGATGAATCAAAGAAAGCGGTAGTTGTGGGAAGATTTATACCATCAGTGATATTAGAGGCGTTGACTCCAGAATAAACCAGTGGTTCACAAGTTCCTGCTCGAGAACAGGTGTATGAGCCATTATTATCCTCATCTAAGAATCCAATCTCTTGTTCTCCGCCAGCAGCAAATTCTCCTCCTCCAGCTCCAGAGGGAGTAGCCGAACCAACTAAGATAACATCTACTCCCGTAGTAAAGGCAGCAGAGGTACAACCGCCATTATCAGCATCATACCAAATAACTTCTGTGCCATCGTATTCTGCATCAGCACCATCAAAACAAACATTATGATTATTTAATCCTTTTACCTTGGCTTTACCTGAGGTAATAACCGAGTCTCCAGCAGAAGGAAAGCCGTCGTTATCAGCATCATTAATAATTGCTTCTCCATCATCGTAAGTATTGTTGTTAGTAGCAGTATCATCGTAAAATTTAGTTGCTGCGGGGAAAGAAAGTAGTGCTTCTCCTGTTGCTGACGGTTGTGAACCATCATGAACCAGAGTATCGGTTGGATCATAAAGAGTAATATCCATCAAAAGAACATTAGTATCTCCTCGACCAACAGTGTTTGTGGGAGCACCATTGTTAGTAAACTGAGAAGCAGTGGAAGCTGCTTGAACGCCCCCGGTCGACCAGAAAGTAACTGAAAAGGTTATAAACCCTATCATCAAAATTTTTGAAATTTTTTTCATATTTTCTACTTTTTTTAATTTTATTAAGTCTCTCGATACTAAGAAGAATTAATTTGGTAGTTAGAAGGGAAGATCAAAAAATACCGACCTTTTTGTATTATGTGTAAACTAAACTGTAACATAATTGTAATATAAACAAAACTAAAATCAAAGATGTAGTTTGTTTTCAAAATTATACAGCTCTAACTCATATAAATAAAGACTAAGAAAATAAGGGGGTTAATAAAAGAGTTAAAGATAAAAACCAAAAAGAGCCCTCTAACGGGGCTCTTTTTGGTTATCTTTGCTGAGTCTAATCCTTACAAGCTCAAAGTTTTCTTCACTCCAGAAAGATTTCCGGTTGGAGCATTGACATAGAAGCCATTAGTCCAATCGGAGCTAGTTTCGGAGTGAATATCAGCTGAAGAATCAGACCAGACAAAGTTGGAGACAACACCACCCGAACCAGTAACGCCTCCAGTGATAGTCAATCCAGCTTCGCCGGTGTCGTTGGTTCCATTACCGTTGACATCAAAGAACATCAGGGTGGCACTGGAAATAACCAACGGCGCACGGCTCAAATCAACTCCAGACAAAGTAGCATAGCTTTCATCTTCTACATTAGCAGCTGCTACTGTTGGTTCACCGGTTTCATCGGTGCCGTTGCAGTTCAAGTCAAAGAAGAAGGTGTTGTTAGCAACCACACCAGTATCTACTGCTGCTACACAGGAGCCAGTAATGCGGCGCAAACCACTACCCGCATCTTCTCCCGCCGATGCGTAACCAGCTTCGGTACCAACCGCCAAAGTAGCAAGGTCGCTACCGGTTAAGCTCTTAACTTTCACAGTATTTCCTGTTGGATCAAGAATGAAGTCATACTGGCGATACTGACCATAAGCTGTTCGAGTGCCGGAGTTAACTGAATCGTTGCGCAAGCCCAAAGTAACTGATTCTCCAGTTCCAGCTGAAGAAACAGTGGCTTTAATAGCAAAGGTCTTAGAGGAGCCGGCGGCAATTACTCTCTCACTGTTAAAGGTGAGGAAGACTACCGCTGAAGCACCCGAAGAAAGACCAATGTCTCCGCTGGTAAGATCAGTATCAGTTTCAAGATCCAAAGCGCCGTTACCATCAAAATCACCAACCGCTCTTAAGGTTGCTTGAGAAGTGATATCACTGCTTCCCTCATAAACCTTCCAGTCAGAAACCTCTAAGGTTCCGGTTTCAGAGTAATCCAAAAGGATTCTCTTTAAGGTAACATCATCAGAACCAGAGGCGGAAACAGTGAACTCAAGTAAGGTGTTTTCACCGTTTGACAAGGTTCCAGAAGAGCTGGTTGAGGCAACAGTGGGCTTAGACTTGCGAACAATCATATTGTTTCCAGCAATCACTACCGAGTCTGCATCGTTATCACCATTGCTGGTGTTATCAGCGAAGGTAAGATTGGAGATTACTGGAGCAATGTTATCAGAAGCGGCGTCGGCTTCTTGTACAGCAGAAGAAGAATTGACACCAACCGCTCTAAAGTCAGTGACTGCATTATCATCTGCCAAGTACAAAGACAAACGAACGCTGTCTCCAGAGTCAGCACCGCTGGAGCCAGTTCCTTCAGCAGCAACATCAGCCTTTACTGTTACATAGTAAGGAGTACCGGGATTAACAGTAAAGAGGCCACCGCTGTTAGAGAATCTCACTACTCCATTGGAATCTAATGATCCCGAAGCAATAGGAGAAGGAGTAGCAGATCCTTCAGCTCCATAAAGACTAACGGTTGCCAACTCATCAGAAGCGGCTAAAGCTCCAGCTGAAGTCAGGTTAGCCACCGACAAAGTCTCCACCTTGAAAGCTTCATAGAGAGCATCAAAGCGGTACTTAGAAAGCTCATTGCCGGTAGTATTAGCAACCTGAAGTTGGCTGTAAGGAGCGTTACCATCCAAAATTACTGATAAAGAGCCAGAAGATTGGACAGTGACAGCAACTTCTCCAGCATCGTTAAGTTCGGTGCTGGCTCCTCCCCAATCAGAGCTATTAGTAGCCTTAAGAGGATTGCCGTCTTTATCAACTGCTCCTACATTAGTACTCTCTCCAGCTGCTGTTCTTGTTAAATCAATGTAGAACTTGTCAGGGGTAGCTGCACCCAAAGTGGTGTCAGGCAAAGCTTTAACTACCCAAGTCTCAGACTGTCCAGCAGAGATCTTTCTTGAGAAGCCGCTGAAAGTAAAGGTTCCAGCAGAGCTGGGAGAAACAGCGGTTCCCAATTGAGTATTTCCTACCCACAAAGTTAACTGCTGAACAACATCATCGAATTCTCCAGCAGTGTAGGAAGCTCCAGAACCATCATCATCTCCAATACCTTGTAAGGTTAAGGAAGAGACGGTGACATCGGAAGCTGATCCGGCAGTAAAGACCAAACCTACTGCATCAACCCATCCTCCTCCAACAACAGTTTGAGAAGTTGGGTTAGAAGCCAAAGCAACTGAGAAAGAAGCAGAGGTAGTGGTCATTACATTACCCTTGATGCTTCCCAAATTGGCAACGGAAGGAATTACGTTGGTGATAGTGTTGTTCTGACTATCCCAAGCGCTAAATCCATTGTTAACCAACGAAGCACCGATCTCTACACTAGCTGGCATATCGTTGTCGATATCAGCAGTAATTTGATAGACAACGGAACCAGTAGTCAAAGTGACATCTTCGTTGAAGGTTAAGGTTTGGGTAGCATCGTTTCCACTCAAGGAAAGCTCTTGTGGTCCCCAAACAGTTACTCCATCTGACTTTCTCTTAATCTTAATATCCTTCAAGTTAGCCTCAACATCGGCAGATCCATCACCTCTGATTAAACCCCCAGCATCAAAAGCAGTAGAAGGGTTGCCATCAAACGGATCATTGTCACCATCATCATCAGCATAGACAGCTACTTTAATTGAATCAATGTAGCCAGCCACTGCTGAAGATAGAGTGAATTCAGCCAAAACTACATCTTGGCTGTTAATGGCAACATTAGAAGCTGAAGGACCATTAAAGGAGAAAGTCAACTGACCACCCTCAACAGTAATAGCAGTTGTCTCCTGATAAGCATTAGTTGAGTAAGCATTTCCAGAGCTATCAAGCAGCTGAGCTCCGTAGCCGTAGTAGTTACCTACAGCATAGACATCGGAAGCTTGATCAACCGCAAATTGAACTGTAGAGGTTCCGGGATTGCTCACTGCCCCAACTGTAGCCTTCACCTCAAAGTTTCTCTGAGTACCGTTGTTAATGGTGTAGTTGAAACCAGAGAAGGTTACATATCTTCCATTAACAACACCATCCGCTAACTTGGTTCCCGCAGTATCTACCAACACCCAGTCAGTAAAGGTAGAAATATCAGCGGTTCCTAAGTTGCGCAAGGTCACTCTCTTTAAGGTAACATGCTCGTTGGCTGGGGTTAAGCTGAAGTTAGCCAAAACAGCGTTAGTGTCACCAACTTTAACATTGGCAACAGAACCACTGTTGGCAATCTTCAAAGTAGCTCCCGAAACACCACTAACTCTTACTGTAGCTCCCACTAAAGGAAGTCCAGAAACAGTTCCCGAGCTAAAGGTAGCTGAGGAAACCTCAATCTGGATAGCACTTCCCGAGTTAGCGCTCGAAGCCACATCTACCACTAATGAAAGAGTTCTCTTCTGTCCAGCAGTGAAAGCTAAATTCAAGTTAGAGAATTCCGCTTTCAAAGTTTCAGAAGAGAAGGTCTTTCCGGTAGAAAGTCGAGTGTCTCCCTCGTAGAGGTAGACTCGGCTAACATCAGAAGGAGAGCTTACTCCTTTGAGGGTTACTACTAATGTCTGAAGAGTAGAGGCTTCGTTGGCAGTAACATCAAATTTGGTGACAGTTACACCAGTTGCTCCCTTTGGAACATCACCACCGCTAACTGAGACGCCAGCAAAAACAATCCCGGTTCCGGTTGGAGTTGTTCCAGTACCAGTTCCAGTGCCGGTTCCAGTGCCAGTGCCGGTTCCAGTTCCGGTGCCAGTTCCCATCGTAGCAATAAAAGCTCTGGTCTTAGGACCAAAGTATCCAAGAGCGGGGGAAATTCCCTTCGCGGCTTGGAACTTAGCCAAAGCTGCTTTGGTCTTGGGACCGAAATAAGTGGACTCATTTCCGGGAGAACCAGCGCCACTGGTTGCGACCGTAAATCCTTGAGCATTAAGGAATTGCTGCAAAGCTCTAACATCTTCTCCAACTGAACCCAAGGTGAGGTCTCGGGTAAAGTTGTAAGAAGTGCCAGTGCTTGCACCTCCTCCTTGCTGCGTCAATTGGCTCTGCAAGAGATTGATCTGGGCTAACAGCTGAGCAATTTGAGCTTGAAGCTCCTCAACTGTTGCAGCTTGCGCTGAGAAAGGAAAAACTCCTCCCAAAGCCCAAACCATTGTCACCGCAGAAACCGTAATCGACGCGAATTTTTTAAAAGTAGTACTCATTTTTCGGAATTTAATTTATTTACTTTTAATTAAAATTTTTTAATGATTCCCTTAGCTTGAAGCTAAGGAAAAACTTCCCGACAGTTCTCGCTTACTTATTATCGACCTGCTGCTTCATCGGTTAAGACGAATCAGCAAGCAAATAAGTAAAGAGAACTCTTATTTCATTAATTAATGGTAATTTTTAAAGAACAATCCGACTCTCTAAAAACAAAAACTCACTTTTTGAAAGTGAGGCGAAAACACAAGTTTAATTTATTTTTCTCCAAGAAACCTTGGAAAAAATTTTGGTTCCGCCTCACCTTCCCTTCTTTTTGATCTTCAAAACCCTTTCAAAAAGAAGAGAACAGAACCTATTATCTTGTCATCTTGTTTCTGAAGTTAGTTAAAGCTGAATAAATTTACAACTCTCATTTCTGAATCACTCATCCAGTTCGTCCAAGAATTACCTTCCCGTGTATTTTCCATTCTAAACCAATATAAATTTCTGTCAACTTCTTACTGTGAAAAACTAAGTCAATCGAAGCCTTCCGTTCAATAAACCTCAATAATTTTCGGTTCTAAAAAAGTAAAACGAGAAATAAAATTAGATGTTACAAGGTATGTAAGCTAGAATGATGAGAACTTCAAAATTTAAAAGAAACCGGAATAAAGCCAGCCCCCTTTCTTTAAAGCTAAGAAGCTGTTTTTTTAGCTAATTTTGATGCCTTTTTAAGCTTAAGAAAAGATCCGGGGCCACTTCCCACTCTTTCTATTAAACCTTTATCTATAAGCTTTTGAATGTTGTATCTTAAGGTTCTTTCGCTCATTTCTGGATAAAGAGCGATTAAATCTCTTAGCCTACAAAAAACCCTCTCCTTAATCGTTTCCAAAATAGCCATCTGTTTGTCTTCAACTGAGTTTACATTGCCGCTTTTTTTGTTTGCGATTGCCGGATTATTTTCAACAACTTCAAAATTTTGGCTATTTTCCTTATCTTTTTCAACTTCGGCTTTGCCGCTTTTTTCTAATGGCATTGCCGGATTATTTTTGTGATTATTATCAAAGAATGATACCTCCTTTAAAATTTTTGAGAATTCTGAGGCCAAAACAGGAGGCTTGGAGAAAATAGTTTCTACATTAGGAGCTTTTTCTGGATCTTTTTCTATAAGGGTTCTGTTCTGGTGAGCCGAAATATCAAAGATTGCCTGTCGGAGGTTATCTATTTCTCTTAAAATCACCTTTCCGTTTATTTGACTTATTTCTTTAATATTTACCGCTAACCGAACCACATCTTCCAAACTCGCCAAACTCTCTAAATCCTTTCTATAAATATACTCAAGCGCTTTGTTTTCCAAAACCTCCCTCATCTTTTCCCTCTTTATATATTCTGCCACTCGAAAAACTGCCCACACCACCTCAAAAGATCTCTGATTGAAAAACTCCTTGGTAAACATAGTAGTAAATTAACCATCCTCACTTGAGTTTAGTATAGAAAGAAATAATAAAAGATGTCAATCGGGCTAAAAATAACGGAAGGTAATCGAATCTCTGGTTTTTTAATGGGTTTTAAGAGTCTCTCAAAAGTTATACACAACCAAATTTTAGATTTATTTAAAAAATGATAAAATTAAGAAAATATCAGTAAGGGGTCTTTTATGCCTTTTGTTAAATAAATGCTCCTTTTCTTAAAGAGGAGCATTTTTTTATTAAAATTAAGAATTTAAAAAATATGCAAGAATCACAAGAGCAATTTTCTCCTCAAAGCAATCCTCAAGAAAATAATCTTGAAAGTAATATTTCCTCCCCTATTAATAAAAAATCTTTTTTAAAGTTCGGTTCTGTCTTTATAGGAATAATCCTCCTAACTCTGGGAGGATTTTATCTTTGGAATAATTACTTAAGTGAATCTGCAAAAGTAGGAAGAGATTTGGAGAAAAAATATCAAAAATTTTATGAATTTCAGAAGAATTATGAAGAAGCAATGAAGGCTGACACTTATGGAGGAAAAACTCCTCAAGAAACATTAGCAATGTTTATAGAAGCTTTGAAAAAGGGAGATATTGAGTTAGCAAGCAAGTATTTTGCGTTAAATGAAGAGGGAATGATTGATAAACAATGGGTAGAGATGCTGAAAAAACTAAAAGAAGACGGAAATCTTATTAGATTTGCCGATGATATAAAAAGATATGACGACAACTATAAATTTTCTGATTCTGAGCATGTATTTGTCTACAAAAACTCTAACGGCGAAATAGAGCTTCAGTTAGTAATGATTCTTAATAAATATTCTAATGTTTGGAAAATAGAGAGTTTCTAATACTTATAACACTCTAATCTATCGAAATCTCAAAAAACATTAAAAAATAAAAAATATGTTAAAAAGAAAAAAGGCGGGCATTTTTCTTTTTATCTTTTTTTTATTCATATTTACAATTAATTTTAACCAATCAAAAGAAACATTTGCCTACGAAATAGAAACTCATACTTATCTAACAAAAGAAATTGTAAATTTCTACAATCAAAATAATCCTCAAAATAAAATAGATGAAGAGCTTATCCCCTTCTTAATCGACGGATCAAGAAAAGAAGATGAGCCCCCGCGTTGGCTGAATCACTTCTATGATCCTATCCATAATAGAGGATTGTTTATAAAAGGAATAGAATATTCGTCATCAAAAATATGGGCCCAAAGCGAATCACTTCAGAATAGCCCGACTTATAAAATAACCGCAACCATTGCCTCAATCTTAACCGCCATTCAACAGAAAAAAATATCAGCGCTTTCTACCGAAAGCGCTTTTATTTGGAAAAAAGCCTTGAAACAATGGATTCAAGGAAACAAAGAAGAGGCAATGTTTACTTTGGGACACATTCTTCATTTAGTAGAAGATCTTTCCGTTCCTGACCACGCAAGAAATGATCATCATTTAAGAGGTAGCCCCTATGAAGAATACGCATTAGGAAAAGAAATAACTAAAAGGCCCCAACTTAATAAAATTCCATCCTTTGAGAAATTAGAGACTTATTTTGATAAGTTAGCAAAATATTCTAACGAAAATTTTTTCAGTAAAGATGCTATAGGAATACAAACCAGTTATCAAAAACCTCAGTCAGAGATAACATCAGAAGAAAGCGGAGAGATTTTTATTTTAATGTATGACAAAGATGGAGGGTGGTACAGAATTGCTTTATATAAATCTCCCCCCAATAGATTTGGTTATGCCATAACAAATAAAAATAATCTGTCATTAGTTGATAAAAACAAAAAGATAATGAACGACTACTGGTCCCTTCTTTCTGTAAAAGCGGTGGAATATGGAGCAGGAGTAATTGATTTGTTCTTTAAAGAAGTAGAGAAAAACAAAAATAACCCCGAGTTTACCCAAAAAGAAAAAGGAGTTTTGGCTTATATTTATGAAATTGCTAATCAGATTATCAATAAAGTAAAGAAAATAACAAGTAGAGAAAATTCTTTTCAAGAAGTTGCCGTAATTCCTATAGAAAACACCATTAACCAAGACGAAAAAACAGAAGGTCAACCTTCTCAAAAAACACCATCACTCCCGACAAATAAAAGTAAAGAAGACAAACTTGATTCTCTTTCCTTAAATCAAGAAAAAAATCCAAACATAACAATCCCATCTAAAGAAGAAACCTTCTTAGTCAGCCGCGTTATCGATGGCGACACTATTGTACTGGAAAACAATCAAGTAGTTCGCTATTTAGGAATTGACGCTCCTGAATTTTCAGAAGGAGGAAAGGTCGAGTGTTTAGGAAAAGAAGCGCGCGATTTCAATGCTTCTCTCGTTTTAGGAAAAAAAGTTTTCCTAAAGAAAAACACAACCTCCCCTCAAGATAAAGATAATTTTGGTCGCCTTTTAAGATATGTTTATCTAGAATCCTCCCCCTCCAAAAGCATTAATCAAATGATAATAGAAGCGGGATTGGCTTATTCCTATAATTTTAATCACCCTCACGACTTAGAAGATGTCTTTGAGGATGTAGAAAAAGGCACTCGTCAAAATCAAAAAGGCATCTGGTCGCCAAACAAATGTTTGGAAAAAGAAAATCAAGTACAAAAAGAGCAAGATGAGAAAAATTTAACCCTCTTAACCTCTCAGGAAAAAAGCTGCTCCTTTTCAACCACTCAATCCCCTCAAAGACAATCACTTATTTTCAACGAAATTGCCTGGATGGGGACAACTCAAAGCGCTTCCGATGAATGGATAGAAATTAAAAACATCTCTTCTCAACCCATCAATCTTTCTGGCTGGCAAATTGTTGACAAAAACGAAGAAATTAAAATCAATCTTAAAGAAGCGGCTACCAAAACTTTACTTCCGGGAAAATTTCTCTTACTGGAAAGAACCGATGATAACAGTGTCCCTGCTGTTTCAGCCGATTTAATTTACACTGGCTCTTTAGCAAACTCGGGGGAGGATTTAAGGCTTTTTGACCCCAATTGCAATTTAGCCGATGAAGTTTTAGCTTCCCCCTCTTGGCCGGCAGGAGATAATTCATCTAAAAGAACAATGGAAAGAAATCAAAGCAATTTAGCTTGGCACACCTCAAGTGTTGTTGGAGGTACTCCTCGACAAGAAAATTCATCCCCTTACCAACAAGAAGTAATTCGAGGTGGAGGATCAAGCCAACAATCAGAAAGCAATCAAACTCAAACAATTCGAGATATCTTGATAAATGAAATAATGTATAACCCCAGTGGTTCAGATACTGATAGAGAATGGATAGAAATCTACAACGCCGGTTCAGAAACAGTCAAAGTTACTGATCTTAAATTAAATGAAAACGATACCAATCACCGAATAGAATTTTCCCAAGGGTTAGAGAATTTAATTCCCGGTCAATATGCTGTAATTGCCGATAATCCTCAAAAATTTCTCGAAGATTTTCCTAACTTCAACGGAAATCTTTTTGACAGCTCTTTTTCTCTGGGTAACGATGGGGAGATAATTAGAATAACCTACCAAGAAAACATTATTGATCAATATCAATACTCATCGAATACAGGTGCAAACGGTAACGGTAAATCTCTTCAAAAAATTGAAGGGGTCTGGCAAGAAGCTAACCCTACCCCAGGCCAACCAAACCAAAAAGAAATCAATCAAGTTAATCCAGTTGTCCCAGCAAATCATTTGGTTATTAGCGAGATTCAAGTTAGGGGAGAAAATCCAGAAGACGAATTTATAGAAATCTATAATCCAACTTCTGAAACTATTTCTTTGGCAGGATACTCAATTCAATATTTAAGTGGACAAGCGATGACTTTTGAAAATATTTCCAAGAAAAATTTTGAAGATAATTATCAAATTTCCCCTTTGGGGTTTTTTCTTTTAGCCAACTCCCAATCTAAATTTGCATCTCAAGCTGATTTAACCTTTAGCTTTTCACTCTCCGGCACTTCTAAGGGGGGAGGAATTTTTCTTGTTAAATCTAAAGAAAAAATCACCAGTATTAACGATCCAAATATTGAAGATGCCTTCTTTTATGGAAGCCCGATAATCGGAGAAAATTCTTTTTCCTCATTAACCGAAAGTAACCAAAGCTTTGAAAGAAAAGTAGTTCTTCAAGGCCGGTGTTTGTTTGCTCAAGAAGAAGGAGAGTTCGGAGGAAATAACTGCGACACCGATAATTCTTCTAAAGATTTTTATATTCGAACCCAAGCCTTACCGCAAAATACCTCCAACCTTCCCGAGCCTCGCCAAGCTCCTTCCGTTCCTCAAAATTTGGTTGTAAATTTCGATAAAGAAAGCCTCTCCCTAAATTTAAGCTGGGAGGCTTCAAAAGATTTTTTAGGAAACTCTCAAGAAATTTCCTATCAAATCACCTCTCCAGAGATCTCTCAATCCGATCCAATTCAAACCTCAGAAACCAAACAGCAAGTCTTTATTGATGAAGTAGAAAAAGAATACTCACTTTTTGTAAGAGCTTTTGATAAGGATAAGATGCCTTCTTTAGTTGCTGAAGCTAAAATTTTTGTTCCCGGATTTATAAAAAATCTTTCCTTTTTTAAACATCCTCTCGAAGATCAATATTTAATTGAGATTAATTTTGAAGATTACCCTTTCATTCCCTCGGTTTATCCTAAGCCCACTATTGATGGCTGGAAGGCGGTTGTCTTTTATCTAAATAGCCCTCCTCTTAAAGAAATCAGATTTACTAATTCTTTCGACAACAAAACTCAGGGAATTAGTGAAAAGGCTCTTTCGCTTAACTATCTTCCTTGCGCTGGAAATAATTTACCTACAAAACACGAGGCGCTTTTTTTGGCAGATGACAACACTCACTGTCGCCTTCAAGAAGGACCGTATTCTCTCTCCTTAAATCTCAACCAAATTGAAGATAAAAATATAATCCTTCCCATAGCTGATTTTTCCAGCCAAGAAAAAGAATTAACCGAAAAAGATTTTGTCTCAATAGGATATTACGCCGTAGAAAATCTAAGTGGTTTAGGAGAAACTACTTACAAATTAATTGCCGCCGATAAAAGAAACTTCTTTTTTAATAAAGAATTTCCTTTACACCAACCCCCGTCTATCCCTGCTAATTTTCAAGCTCAAAAAACCAACGGCGAAAATGATAACTTTGTTCTTCTAAGCTGGGATAATTCAACTGACCCTGATAGTTTAGATGAAAAAATTACCTATCAATTTAATTATCACAAAAAAGGAGAACCGTTAGATAACAGTCGTTGGCAAATTGCTCAAAAAGCCTTTGGCCAAACTATTGAAAATGGAAATTTAATAACAACTCAAATTGAGCCAAAAATTGGACCCCTGGAAAAAGGAGAATATCTTTTTTACCTGAGAGCTCAAGACGAGATAGAGTTAGCTTCAGAGCCAGCAGTGCTTTCTTTAAGCATTGAGCCTTTGGAAATCATTGCTCAAGCTCCTCTTCAATCAATGAGGGGAAATCTTGGTTTTAAAACTGGTGGCAGTGAAAGCCCTGTTTCGGAAGCCAAAGTTGCTCAAAGCTTTTATGTCAAAAATCCTTCCTTGATTAAAGAAATAAATCTTTCTTTGGGAAGTTTTCAAGAAAATCCTCCTATCCAAGCCAAAATCTCTATTCAAACAGAAGATGATAATCATCTGCCTTCAGGAAATAAACTAACAGAGATAGTTTTAGAAAATATTAGTCGCTGGCAGGGAGAGCCCAAATTCCAAAAAATAATATTACCTAATCCTCTGCAAATTAATCCGGGAAGATACTTTTTGGTTATGGAGACTCAAGGAGCAGAAGAAGCTTCTAATCAATACTTAATTACTCTAATTAATAATCAAGAAGCTTATCCAGAAGAAGGCGTTTATTTGTTTTCTCGCTTAAATAATTCTTGGATTCAATACCTTAGTTGGTTTAATGATCAACCTTTTCTAAAGGATATTTACTTTGAGATTAAAGGAATTATCGCTCAGTAATAAAAAAATGGGGGGATCACTCCCCCCAGCAAAGATCTTCGATCTCCTGCCCGCAAAGCGGGCAGGGACTTTCCGGATTCCCCACGCCCCCGCAGAGGGGGCAAAGGGGAAAATTTCTCCTTCTCTTCGGCACGAAGAGAAGGAGAAGAAAAAAAACACCGAGAAAGTACAAGGTTTTCATCGCTCCTCCTTTCTTCAGTAACTAATACCAACAATAAGATAAAATGTCAAACAAAATAAAGTTTTAACCGATTAAACCAATCTATTAAAAACCCTTCCTTTTTTATATACTAAAAACAATGATCGTCGCTATCCTTTACAACATTCGCAGCTTATATAATGTCGGCTCAATTTTTAGAACCGCTGATGCCGCTGGCGTAGAAAAAATTTATCTTTGCGGGATTACCCCTACCCCTCAAGATAAATACGGCTTTTATCGATCCCAAATTACCAAGGTGGCTTTAGGAGCAGAAAAATATATTCCTTGGGAATATCAAAAATCGGCCACTCATTTAATAAAAAAACTAAAAAAAGAAGGCTTTAAAATCTACGCCATCGAACAATCAAAAAAATCTATCCCTTACGATAAATTAAAAATCAAAAATCGTCAGCAAAAAATCGCTCTAATTGTTGGCAATGAAGTAAAGGGGGTATCGCCATCAATTTTAAAAATGGCTGATAAAATTATTGAAATTCCTATGTATGGCAAAAAAGAATCGCTTAATGTAGCGGTTGCTTTTGGAATTGTTGTTTTTGAATTATTAAAAATAATAAAAAAACAACACCGCCAAAAACCAAAAAAGAAAATAAAATAACCATCCCTTAATTTTTTTGCTATAGCAGAAAAATTCAGAAAAACAAAACGTAGAGTAGAAAAAGAAAAAACTATTTCGTATTAAGGAATAGGAAATTGAACCATTCCTTTCTCAAAAAATGAAGAAATGTTGGCAAAATCAGTATCCAAAATTCTCATTTTGGCTTCGCGAGTATTGAAGGCGTTGTGAGGAGTTACTACTACATTAGGCATTCGGAAAAGTAAATGATTTTCCAAAAGCACCCTTAAATTGGTTTTTAAAGACTCTTCTTCTAAACTTCTCATCCAAAATCCTTGCTCATCTTTAAGAACTCCTTCCTCTTCCAAAACATCTAACCCCGCTCCGCCAATAATTCCTTTTTGAAGCCCCAAAACCAAAGCTTCTGTTTCAATCACTGGTCCCCGAGCAGTATTAATGATAATCACTCCTTTTTTCACTTTTTCTAAACAATTTTTATTAAACATATGATGAGTCTCGGGAGCATAAAAAACATGGAAAGTAATAATATCAGACTCCTTCAACAAATCATCATAGGAAACATACTCAAAACCTAACTCTTGAGCTAATTCCGGCTTGGGATTGCGATCATAAGCAATCACTCTCATATCAAACCCTTTAGCCATTTTAATTACATGGCGGCCAATTCTTCCGGCTCCCACCACCCCCAAAGTTTTCCCTTTCAAATCAAAACCTTCCAAGCCCTCAAAAGAAAATTCGCCTCCTTCTTTAATTCTGTCAATTCCTAAATAAAGCTTGCGAGAAAGAGTTAAAATTAAGCCCATCGCAAATTCTGCCACCGTGTTTTCGCCGTAGTTTGGCACATAACCTAAAGCAATATTTTTTGAACGAGCGTAATTTAGATCAATATGATCAAAACCAGTAGAGCGAGTAGTGATAAGTTTTAAATTAGAGAATTTATCAATGACTTCTTTGTTAATTGAAGAGCCAACAAAAACTGAAATGGCTTGATATTTTGAAAAATCAGAAATTTCTGATTTTTCAACTTCTGTTTCAAAAATATCTACCTCAAAACCAGCGGCTTCTAACTTGGATTTTAGATAATCCGCTTCCCAGCCTTTTATTTGAAACAAACCTACGCGCGCCATAAAATAAAGATTTTATTTTCCTCCTTTAGCGGGTTTAATAATCTCGTCGATAATTCCGTAGTCTTTCGCCTCCGAAGCACTCAAGTAAAAATCCCGATCAGTATCCTTTTCTATTTTACTTACCGATTGGCCAGTGTGTTTAGCTAAAATCTGATTAATTTTTTCCTTGATTTTTATAATTTGCTTGGCGGTGATTTCTATTTCGGTTGCTTGTCCTTCGGCACCTCCCATTACTTGATGAAGTAAAATCTCTGAATTTGGCAAGGCAAATCTTTTTCCTTTTTTCCCTGCTGCCAAAAGTACCGCCGCCATCGAAGCCGCCATTCCTACACAAATTGTAGAAACATCGGGCTTAACATGTTGCATGGTGTCATAAATAGCTAACCCAGCAGTCACTGATCCTCCGGGGCTATTAATGTAGATCAAAATGTCTTTTTTGGAATCTTCGTGATTTAAAAGCAAAAGTTGAGCAATCACTGAGTTAGCCAAGGCATCAGTAATCGGACCGCCAAGAAAAATTATTCTTTCCTTAAGAAGACGGGAATAAATATCGTAAGCCCTTTCTCCGTAGGGAGATTTTTCCACTACCATCGGAATAAGCTGGCTAGTGTAGTCTTCTTCCACATCAAAATTAGTAGC
Organism: Candidatus Parcubacteria bacterium; assembly: GCA_025999395.1. Lineage (GTDB taxonomy): Bacteria > Patescibacteriota > Minisyncoccia > UBA6257 > JAGOQP01 > KatS3mg098. Next base: position 178,365 of record AP024682.1, on the reverse strand, counting down.
TTTCTTTTTTGTTCGAGACATATTTTTGTTTTTTAATTATAACACTTCCCTCAAAGCAAAACAAAGAGAAACTCTTGTAAAAACAAGTTTTTACAAAACAAATTAAGCAATATTTCCAAAATTACCTTAAGAACTTAACAATCAAAAGAGCGATAATGTTGATTACCTTAATAAGAGGATTAATAGCGGGACCAGTGGTGTCTTTGTAAGGATCGCCAACGGTATCACCAGTTACCGCTGCTTTATGAGCTTCCGAACCCTTTCCTCCAAAATTTCCCTCTTCAATAAACTTCTTGGCATTATCCCAAGCTGCTCCTCCGGTAGTCATTGATAATGCCATAAACAAGCCAGAAATAATTACTCCCATCAAAAATCCTCCCAAAGCTGTTGCTCCCAAAACAAAACCCACCAGCAAAGTAGTTATTACCGGAATTAAAGAAGGAAGGATCATTTCCTTTAAAGCCGCTTTAGTGACAATGTCTACCGCTTGACCATATTGAGGTTTGGCTTTTCCTTCAAGAAGACCGGGAATTTCCCTAAACTGACGACGAATTTCTTCTACTACCGCTCCCGCTGCTCTTCCTACTGATTTTAAAGTAATTCCACCAAACAAATAAGGAACTGCCGCTCCCAAAAGTAAGCCGACTAAAACCAAAGGATTGCTCAAATCAAAACTAATTCCCTTGATTTCTTCTACATAGCTTGAGAAAAGAACCAAAGCCGCCAATCCCGCCGAACCAATAGCATACCCTTTAGTAACGGCTTTAGTAGTATTTCCTACCGCATCCAAAGCATCGGTAACTTTTCTAATTTCCTCTGATTGCTGAGTCATTTCCGCAATTCCTCCAGCGTTATCAGTAATTGGACCAAAGGAATCAATCGAAACAACAATTCCAGCCACCGAAAGCATCGCTGTTGAAGCAATAGCTACTCCGTAAAGACCTTCCAGAGAATAAGCTGCCCAAATAGCCAAACAAATTACAATTACCGGCAAAATTGTTGACTGAAATCCAACCGCTATTCCCATAATAATGTTAGTCCCATGCCCCGAAGAAGAAGCTTGAGCAATCGATTGAACAGGACGATATTTTTTGGCGGTAAAATAATCAGTAATCATTACCATTAATGCGGTTACCGCCAAGCCAATTAAAGAAGAAAGAAAGATTTTTAGATAACCCGCGCCAAAGAAAAGACGACTCACTAAATAAAATCCAATCGCTGATAAAATTAAAGAAGCTCCCAACCCTTTATAAAGAGCCTTCATAATATTAAAATCATTCTTTTTCAAGCGAACAAAAAAGAATCCTAAAATAGAAGCCACCAAAGAAACTCCTCCGATTACCAAAGGAAAGACAACCGAGATAGTGGTTCCAATAGCCGTTAAGCCCAAAAGCATTCCCGCTGTTAAAGTAACAGCATAAGTTTCGAAAAGATCAGCTGCCATTCCCGCGCAATCGCCGACATTATCTCCTACATTATCCGCAATCACTCCGGGGTTGCGCGGATCATCTTCGGGGATTCCAGCTTCCACTTTACCTACCAAGTCGGTTCCCACATCAGCCGCTTTGGTATAAATTCCCCCTCCCAAACGAGCAAATACTGAAATCAAGCTAGCTCCAAAAGAAAGCCCCACTAACGCCGCCAAGTCTTTGAAAAGAAAGTAAAAAAGAGAAACAATTAATAATCCCAAAGCTGCCACCAAAAGTCCGGTGACTGATCCCGCCTTAAAAGCTAAGGAAAGGGCCGAGTTAACTCCTTCTTTGGCCGCTTGAGTGGTTTTGGCGTTAGAATTAACCGCCACCCTCATTCCAATATAACCCACCAAAGCGGAGGTTAGTCCTCCAACAAGAAATCCTAGAGCAGTTTTCCAACCTAAAGCTAAGAAAATAATTACCGCCAAAACCGCTGCTACTACAGCCACCGTTCTTGATTGACGTGCTAAATAAGCGCTGGCTCCTTCCTGAATGGCTTTAGAAATTTCCTTCATTCTTTCATCTTCCACTGGTTTTTTCTTAAGCCAAAAAATTAGATAAAGACCGTAAAGAATGGCCAAGACTAAAGGAGTAAAAATAAAATAGTAAAACATATTTCCTTAACTTTTAATTTTAATTAATGATAATAAAATTGTTTTTTAATTTTGACTCTTTTATTTTTTTATTCCGATTGGCTCTCTTTTGAAAGAGAATCAATTTCTTGATCTAAATCTTCTTCTGCTTCTGTTTCCATTGGCGAAAAATCTTTTTGGTGTTGGTTTGTTTCTTCATCGAGTTCTTCTGCTTCTGCTTTTCCTCCTTCTAACTCCTCTTCAGGGCGCGATAAAGAACGAACCTCTATTCTCCAGCCAGTAAGTTTCGCTGCTAAGCGAACATTTTGCCCTCCTCTTCCAATAGCCAAACTCAACTGATCCTCTGGGACCAAAACTAAAGCAGAACGCGGAGAAACAATTTCAACCGAAGAAACCGTTGCTGGAGAAAGAGCCGAGGCAATAAATTTTGCGGGATCTTCTGACCATTCAATAATATCCAATCTTTCTGTTCCTAATTCATTATTAACCGCCATTACTCGAGCGCCTCTTTGTCCTACGCAAGCACCCACCGGATCCACTCCTTCCACTGAAGAAGCAACCGCAATTTTAGTTCTGCTACCCGGCTCTCGAACAATTGCTTTAATTTGAACAATTCCTTCAGCAATTTCGGGAACTTCTAATTCGAAAAGTTTAGAAACAAATTTAGGATGAGAACGAGAAAGAATTAAATTATAACCTCGATTTCCCTCCTGAACATCCAAAAGATAAAAGCGCAAGCGCTCTCCAATTCGATAATGCTCTCCCGGAATAGCTTCGGAGCGAAACATTACTCCCGAAGCCTTTCCTAAATCAACAAAAACATTTCCTCTTTCAATGCGCTGAACCACTCCCGTAACTAACTGCCCTATTTTATTTTCAAATTCTTTTTTTACTGTTTCCTTTTCAATCTCTCTAATTTTTTGCAAAATTACCTGCTTAGCGGTTTGAGCCGCAATTCTGCCAAATTCACTATCCGGCGCCGGCAAAGGAAAAAGAATTTCTTCTCCGATTGTCGCCTGAGGTTTAATTTGTAGGGCTTCCTCCAAAAGAAGATGTCTATCCGGATTATATAAAGGAAGAGGATTACCTTTCTTTAAAGAATCGGTTTCCTGAGGATTTTTTTGAGATTCGGTTTCAAAACGCACCGAGTTTTTATCAACTACCGTTTTAGCTTGAAAAAATTCAACCGTTCCTTTTTTAGGATCCAAAAGACAGCGAATGATTTCGCCCTTTTTGCCATATTCTTTTTTATAAGCCGAAGCCAAAGCTGCCTCAACCGCTTCCAAAATTTGAGAACTTTCCAGTCCTTTTTCAGCCGCCAATTGGTCAATGGCTTTCGATAAAGTTTTTAAATCAAACATAAAAAATTATTAAAATTTCCCCTAATAAAGATTGATCCGCCTTCAAAGAGCGGATCCGCTTTCAGTATAGAAAAAGTAATTAAAAAAGTCAAACAAAAATTATCTCAATAAAAAACAACCCCCTGAAAGTGGGGGTTGTTTTTTGTCGAAGCTTCAAGAATTAGTGAGATTCCGTATGTTCTCGAAACTTTTGAATTAAGTGAGCAGCGTAATCTTTACCTCCCAAACCAAAAGCAATACCACCAGCTAAAGCTAGCATTGCGATAAAGCCAGTGATAATAGTTTGAATCAAAGCGCCCGCTACTCCTAACTGAATCAAGGCCGCTAAGAATCCAAAAATCACTACTGCCCACCAAGTCAAGGTTCCCAAAAAGCGGGAGGCATGAAGCTTAGCTCCCATTACTGAGCCTCGCACTAATCCTCTCAAGAAATTAGCAATCACTAAGGCAGCTAACATAATCAAGACCGCCGCAATCACATTGGGGAAGTAGTTCAAAACATCATTAAGGAAAGTGGAAAGTCCCCACAATCCTAAAATATCAGAAACTGCCAAAACTACCACCACCACAAAGAACCAATAAACCAATCCTCCCACAAAGCGGCCGCTGGAAAGCTGATAGCCGGCTCTTTCTAAAAATGCATCCACTCCTAATCTCTTCAAAAGCACATCTACTTTCAAAAGATTAATAATCTTTTCAAAGAGCGCTCTTAGCAAAGAAGCCACCAAAAGACCAACAATCAAAACCACCAACGCTCCAATCAAAGACGGCAAAAAGCCAATAACTGTTTGCCAAGTGCTTTGAAGAGGAAGTGCTAAAGCATCTGCCCAATTGTAAGCACTCATAATTTTTGACCTTTAATAATTAATTAATAATTAACAAAAAAGAAGAAAATTCATCGACCTTTTGCCCCCCTTATTAATAAGGGAGAGAAGCATATTAAATTATGCTTTGATTTATTTTAACCAAAAAACAAAAAATAGTCCAATTAATTGTGGATAACCAAAAGAGCGTTTTTTTAAATAATCTGCTATAATGAAGAAAACAAAAAATTATGAAGCTTTTTTTTAAGTCAATTTTTCTATTAGCTTCCAACTTTCTTGCTTTGGCTATCGCTGATTACTTTATTGCCGGATTTAATATCCAACCCACTTGGCAAGCTTACTTGAGAGTCACAGTTATTTTTACCTTAGCCAATCTCCTTATCAAACCCATTTTAAAAATTATCCTTTCTCCCATTATTTTTATCACCTTAGGACTGGGAGTAGTTATTGTAAACGCCCTTTTGCTTTACGGTTTAGATTGGTTTTTAGACGATTTATCTATCTCTGGACTTTACCCGCTTATTTATGCTACCTTAATCATCGGCTTAACTAATTTTCTTTTTCATTTTTCTGCCAAAAAAGCTTATCAAGATTAAATTAAGAGAATATGAAAAATATTATTTCTATCGCTCAACTGGTTATTTCGCTAATCCTTATTGTTTTGGTTCTTTTACAGGAAAGGGGAGGGGGAATTTCAGAAACTTTCGGTGGTCAAGAGGGAGGCTTTAGCACTCGCAAACGAGGCCTGGAAAAATGGATCTATCTTGCTACTTTGTTTTTCCTCTTTCTTTTTGCTGCTGTTTCTTTGGCTAACTTATTAATTTCCTAAAAAGAAGCGATTTCCTTTCTTAAATAAAGAAGGAGAGGGATAAGCAAGAAAAATATGGTTCAACTTTTAATCTCGGCGATTAAGTCTTTTTCTTTTAAAGAAAGAATGGTTTTTTGGATGGCTTTTGTCTTTTTTGTGATTTCTTCGATTTCGCTTTCATTTTTTTTTATTGAAAAATCAACAGTTAAGGTGCCAGCCAGCGGAGGAGAATTTATTGAAGGAGTGGTTGGACAACCAGCCTTTATTAACCCGGTTTTGGCCAAACCCGGAACCGTTGATGACGATTTGGTAGCCCTCACCTTTGCTAATCTTTTAGATCTCTCCGAAAGTTTGAAATCCGAAAAAAACTTCAAGATTTGGACTCTGCGCTTAAAAGAAAATGCCCGTTGGCAAGATGAAACTCCTATCACCAGCGATGATGTGATCTTCACTATTCAAGCCATTCAAGATCCCGATGTCTTATCCCCTCTTTTTTCTGATTGGCAAAACATTAAAGTTTCCCGAGTCAGCGAAAGAGAAATTCGCTTTGAGTTACCCACCTCTTATTCTCTTTTTGAAAACCTTTTAAAAAAGTTAAGGCCAATTCCCAAAAAAATATTTGCTGATATTGCTCCTGCTAACATTAAACTCTCTTCTTACAATCTAGAACCGTTTGGAAGCGGACCTTTTCTTTACGAAAAAATGGAAAGAAAAAAGGATGGCTTTATTAGTCAATTTCAGTTAAAAATCAACCCTGCTTATCGCTCGATTGGCTCTCTTCCCTACCTAAAAAGATTTACCTTTCACTTTTTTGAAAACGAAGAAGGACTAATCGAAGCTTATAATTCGGGAATCATTGATGGCTTCCTTGCAACTGATTATTCTTTGATCGATAAAATAGAAATTAATTCTCTAACCGAAAAAATCCCTACCACCAAATATTACGCTCTTTTTTTTAATCCGAATGCTAATCCCATCCTCGAATCAAAAGAGATTAGAAAAGCGCTCCAATTAGCCACCGATATTAATTCCCTAATTAATCAGGAGTTCAAAGGATACGCTCTTTTAGAGGCCGGACCTATTCCTCCAACCCTGCCTTCTTATAACAAAGAAATTGAAAAAGATGTTTCCTTTAATCCATCGCTTGCCAAAGAATTAATTGCTAATGCGGGCTGGATCTTTAACCCCGAAATTAATTTGTGGCAAAAGGTAGAAAAAAATAATTCAACTCAAGAATTAGCGGTTATTCTTAAAACTCCCGATACCCCTCTTCTCTTAAGAATGGCTCAACGAATTCAAAAAGATTGGCAAGCTATTGGAATAAAGACAGAGATAGAAAAATACGATCCCGCTCTTTTAGGAGAAGAAATTATCAAAAATCGAGATTACCAGATTCTTCTTTTTGGAAATATCGTTTCTTTGGAACCAGATCTTTTTTCTTTCTGGCATTCCACTGAAAGATTTTATCCGGGCTTAAACTTATCTTTCTTCAACGACTCTTTGACAGATAATTTAATTGCTCTTTCCCGCCAAGTTGCTCCTCAAGATCCTCAAAGAAATAAATTACTTTTTCAAATTCAGGAAAGAATTACTTCTGAGTTAGGAGCTCTCTTTTTGGTTAATCCTCAATATCTTTATATTCATCGAGCTAGTCGACCACAAGTTGTTATCGAAACTCTTTCTTTAGCTAGCGATCGCTTCGAAAAAGTTAATCAATGGCACATCAAAACAAAAAGAAAGTTTAAAGGAATTCAATTATGATCGACTTAAAAAAAATTTCTACTCTTCCTCTTAAATTAAAAAGAAATCGGCTTGTTGTTAACGGTCGTTTAGTTAGCCAACCTTCCTTTGAAAAAAAGGATTATCAAACCTATAAAAATTTCTTTCAAAATCAATCCCTTGAAAAAAATCGAGATTTATACTATATTTATCGAAACCTTGCTCTTTTGAAAGATATTCCTCTTTTTCAAAAGTTTGGATTACGCTACGATTTGACTGTAATTTTAGCCGGAAAAATTGGGCAAGAACCAATAAGAACCATTGGACATTTTCACAAAAAAAACTTAGCTGAAATTTATCAGGTAATTTACGGAGAAGCGCTTTTTTACCTTCAGGATAAAAAAAATCAAAAAGCTTACTTAATAAGAAAAAAAGAAGGAGAAAAAATCTTTATTCCTGCTAATTTAGGACACATAACTATTAATCCTCAAAAAAGAAAGGTTTTAGTAATAGCTAATATTTTTTCTAATTTCCCTTCAGCCGCCGATTATTCCTTTTTCGAAAAGAATCACGGACCCGCTTGGTATCTCTTAATAAACAAAAACGGATTCAAATTAGAAAAGAACCCTGCTTATAAAAATTTTCCTCAAGTGTTTAAAAAACTTCCCTTTCAACCATCAATTGCTTCAGGAAAAAAACCAATTTATCAGGAATTTATTAAAAATCCAAAAAAATTTTTATTTCTTAGAAAAAAATAGGGGATATGGCGGAATTGGTAGACGCGTACGCTTCAGGGGCGTATGGGCAAAAGCCCGTGAGAGTTCGAATCTCTCTATCCCCACCAGCTTTTTAAAAAGCTCAAAAAATTTACTTTAAAAATTACTATTAAAAAACAAAAACAAAATGACACCTACCAGAAGAACTTCGAGAAGAATCGGCGACAGTCATCGCCCTTCTTTCTCATCCACTCCAACAACAATTAAAGAGGGATTAGATAAAGAATCTCATTTGAGATTTATTCCTTTAGGAGGATTAGAGGAAATCGGACGAAATATGTCGGTTTTCGAATATGAGGACGAGATTTTAATTATCGATATGGGACTTCAATTCCCCGAAGAAGATACTCCCGGAATCGATTATATTATTCCTAACATTTCTTATCTTTTAGGAAAAAGGGACAAAATCAAAGGGATTATTATTACTCACGGCCATTACGATCATATTGGCGCCATTCCTTATTTAATGGATAAATTGGGTCCTCAGATTCCTATTTATGCCACTGCCCTAACCAAAGAAATCATCAAAAAAAGACAAGAAGATTTCGTTAACGCTCCCAAACTCAACCTTGAGGTAGTGAAAGGAGGAGACATCTTGCGTCTTTCAAAACATTTTGAGGTTGAATTCTTTGATATTGTCCACACCATTCCTGATTCTATCGGACTAATTCTTAAAACCCCCGTTGGCAATATGGCTTACTGCACCGATTTAAAAATCGATTACGATTTAGAAGGTAATCCCAAAGAAAAAGACATCGAAACTTTCAAAAGGGTGGCTCAAAAAAATATTCATACCCTCTTTTTAGAAAGCACCGCTGCCGAAAAACCGGGAAAATCCATTCCTGAAGAATTAGTAGTGAAAAACTTGGAAGAAATCATTAAAAAAGCGGAGGGAAGAGTTATTGTGGGACTTTTTGCTTCTTTACTCACCCGAATTAATGATCTTCTTCAAATTGCTCAAAAATATGACCGCAAAGTTTTTCTGAGTGGTTTATCTCTTAAAAACAATGTTCGGATTGCTCAAAATTTGGGCTACATTAAAGTTAAAAAAGGAACCATCCTTAATATCGAAGAAATTGGAAAGTACAAAGATGAAAAAATCTTAGTAATTTCTACTGGCGCTCAAGGAGAGCCCAACGCCAGCTTAGTTAAAATCGCTAATGGAGAAAACAAGTATCTTTCAGTAAAAAAAGGAGACACCATTATCTTTTCTTCTTCCATTATTCCCGGCAACGAAAGACAAATTCAAATCCTCAAAGATAACCTTACTCGTCAGCACGCTCGCGTTATTCAAACCCAGCATATCGACATTCACTCCAGTGGCCATGGACCCGCCGAAGACTTAAAAACTGTTATCAAAATCATTTCCCCTAAATTTTTTATTCCCATTCATGGTTGGTACTTTATGAGAGCCGCTAATGCTCAGTTAGCCAAAGAAGTGGGCGTACCTTTAGAAAACTGCTTCTTGGTAGATAATGGCCAAGTAGTAAAAATTTATGAGAAAAAAGTGGTTGTTTCTCAAGAAACAGTTCCGGCCTCTTATGTAATGGTAGACGGATTAGGAGTAGGAGATGTTGAAGAAGTAGTAGTTCGCGATCGAACTGTTTTAGCTCAAGAAGGAATGATGGTTTTGATTGTTACTTTAGACAGAAGAACGGGAAGATTTTTAAAGAATCCCGATATCATTTCCCGCGGTTTTATTTATTTGAGAGGCAGCAAGGAATTAGTTGAAGAAATCAGAAAAAAACTAAAAAACCTTATTAACCGAATTCCCCGCTTCCAATCAGTTGACTCCGATTATCTGAAAAACTTGATTAAAGACCAAATCGGCCAATTTGTGTATAATAAAACCAAAAGGAGACCGATGATTTTGCCTGTTATTATTGAGGTTTAATAAAACTATGAAAAGAGTTCTTTCGGGGATCAAACCCAGCTCCGATGTTCTTCATTTAGGGCATTACTTTGGAGCAATAAAACAATGGCTTACTCTTCAGGAAAAGAACGAGTGTTTTTTTGCTGTCGTTGATCTACACGCTTTAACCACCCCTCAAGAGCCAAAACAACTTCAAAAAAATATAACTAATTTAGTTAAGACTTATTTGGCCTCCGGACTTAATCCTCAAAAAGTTGTTATCTTTAAGCAATCAGAAATTGCTGAACACACACAACTTTTTTGGGTTTTAACCACCATTACCAAAGTTTCCGAGCTCTTTTTAATGACTCAGTATAAGGATAAGGTTCAAAAAGAAGGACAAAAGAGCGCTTTGGCCGGATTGCTTAATTACCCTATTTTGATGGCGGCTGACATCCTTCTTTACGATGCTCAATTGGTACCAGTAGGAGAAGATCAAATTCAACATCTTGAACTGACTCGAGAAATAGCTCGCCGATTTAACCAAAGATTTGGGGAAACCTTTGTTTTGCCTCAACCCTTGGTGGAAAAAGTAGGGGCTCGAATTATGGCTTTAGATGATCCTACTAAAAAAATGTCTAAAAGTGATAAAAATCCCTTTAGTTTTATTGCTCTCACCGACAAGCCCGAACTGATTAAAACCAAAATCAAAAAGGCAGTTACTGATTCGGAAAATAGAATTAAATATGACCCCATCAAAAAACCGGGAATTTCTAATCTTTTAACAATTATGTCTTTAGTGACCCGTATTCCTCTTAAGAGTTTAGAAAAAAAATATCAAGAGACTGGTTATGCTCTTTTTAAAGAAGATTTAGCCGAAGCAATAATAAAATTCCTTTCTCCTTTTCAAACTAAATACAATCAAATTTCTTCTTCCCAAATAGAAAAAGTTCTTTCGGAGGGAAGAAAAAAAGCTAAAACAATTGCTCAAAAAAAGATTCAACTGGTTTACCAAAAAATTGGCCTCCGGTAGCTTAAAAATTAAAAAACCGGCTTAAGAAAGTGTAAACCATTCCTCCTATAAGTAACCCCATCATTAAAGACCAGATCCAGAAGGGAACTTTTTTAATTAAACTTTCTTTCGAGACTTTATCTTTTTGAGTAAGAGATTTTCTCCACATCAATAAAATCATTATTCCTTCCAAACTTACAAAAACTCCCCCCGCAAATTCAATCAAGGAAAGAAAACTTCCTACATTTAAAGCATAAATAACCAAAGGCAAAACAACCACCAAAAAAATTGACCAGAATTTTGAAAACTTCAAATCAAACTCTAACGAATAGCGAACATCTAAACCAATAGCAAAATAAGAACTTAATAAAGAAAGAACTCCTAATATCCCAAAAACTGCCCACAGAAGCCAAGAGGGAAGATTAGCAGAAATTCCAGAAATTGAATCAACCGAAACTTCATCAGAAAGCCCAATTATCGAAAAAACAAAAAGCAAGTAAACTAAAGCCGAAAGAAGAGTCCCTCCAATAATTGCTCTTTTAGCTTTTTCTACTGGCCTTCGAACACTTCGAAAATAATGAATTAAGGCCGGAATCGCGGGCCGACCGCTTAAGGAGAAAAGCAAGGGGCCGAAAGGTAAAAACCAAAGAAAAGGAGAAGAGGGGAAAGAAAAAGAAACTGATTTTTTCAAAAACTGAGGGATTCCCCATCCCGCCAACAAGAAAACTACCGCCAAAATACCAACAATCGCCAAAAATTCAGAAAAAGCTACCTTTCTTGTTCCCAAAAAAATTATTAAAGAACCGATTAACCAAAAAGAAATTAACCCCCAAAAAAGTAGATGAGAAGGAAAAATTAAAGAAAAGAAAGAAACAGCTAAATAAAGATAAATAACCAAAACAAAAAACATCTGAATTACCGTTGCTACCACTGCTAGCCAATAGCCCTCTCTTCCAAAATAAATTTCACTTAACCCCGCAAAACGATGGTGATCGCCATTCTTTACAACCAAATCAGCGTACATCAAATGAAGCAAGCAAAAAACTAAAGCCGCTAAAAACAAAAAGGGAAAACTCCACCCTAATCCCGCCTTTAAAAAAACAAATGGCAGAGAAAAAATTCCTGCCCCAATGATAGTTCCGGCCAATAAACTTGCCGGTAAAACAAACTCTTTCCACCAACTCATACAAAAGCTTTCAACTTAAAACAAAGTTGTTTAATAAATAAAAATTTAAAAAATCAAACTCCTTCCTATTCTTCCACCAAATAAACCTCATCTCCTTCTCTTACTTTCTCTGTCACTTTTACTCCTACCTGTTGTCCCTTCTTGGCTTCGCTGATAGGAGCATGCTCATACTGCATCGAATCAATCACTTGTTCAAAATCGGTAGAATGCCCCTTAAACCGTACCCTCTGGCCAACCTTCAGCGGAGCCAAACATTCCAGAATAGCTACATTTATCTTTCCGTAAACATGAACCACTTTGGCAATCGGTTTTTGATTCATAAAAAATTAACTTTTAAAAAACGACCTTTGGGTAATTTAATTTAAAAGAAAAGACTCTTTGTTTAATCTCCTTCTATTTCCAAAAGATCAGGAGTAATTTCTTTCTTTTCTTTCTCTAAAATTTTTCTATCCTCCTCTCTTTCTTTTTCAATCAATTGAATTAATTGAGCAACCAAATCTTTGGGATCAGAGGAATAAACAATCTTTCCGTGTCCTCGATGACCGCGAGCAATAATTTCTTTTATTAAATCGTCGGTTTCCCAAGGCCCCTCTAAGATTCCGATCGGCTTTTTATCTTCAAAGGCAATGGTAAATTCATTTAAGGTACCTACCCGGCCACATCCTACTATCACCGCATCCGAAGAACGGGTAAGAATTAAATTCCTTCCCGAATATCCAAAGCCGGTATAGACAATTAAATCGTGGTATTGAACTGGTAGTTTATAAACCTTGATATGCTCTTTTCGAGTTGCAGCCGGAGAAAAGCCAATAACAATTCCTCCGGCTTCTTTGGCTCCCTTAGCTGCCCAAAAAGGAAAGCCAGTAGTGGCTCCATTAATTAAAATACCACCTTGACGAATAACTTCTCTTCCAATTTCAACAGCTTTACTAAAAGCATCATCACCACAATGACTTGTTTCAGCTGCACCAGAAATACAAATTCTGTATTTAGGAGTATGACTATTTTCTAAATCGTGATTATCCATATTTTAAAATATTTTTAAATTATAAAGTTACCAAAAAACAAATGGCTTCCTTATTATACCTTAAATAAAAAAGGATAGGTAGTCTTAAAAAATTAAAGCTCTTCTACTTCATTTAATTGAGGAACCTTTGCCTCAATAGCAAATTCATCTCTAATCTTTTGAGCCAAAGCAAGAGATTGCTCCGTTTCTCCTTGAACAACAAAAACTTTTTTTAAAGAATGAGAAAGAAAACGTATCCAATTTAAAAGCAATACTTGATCAGCATGAGCAGAATATGCACCAATAGCTTTTACCCGACAACGGACCGGAATATTTTCCCCCATAATTTTTACTTCTTTAGCTTTGTCTAAAATTAATCTTCCTAAAGAACCCTCTGTTTGAAAACCAACAATTAAAAAAGTACTGTTCGGATCTGGTAGATAACGTTTTTCGTGATGAAGAATTCTTCCGCCATGAGACATTCCTGAGCCAGCAATAATAACCTTGGGAGGAGGAACATTGTTTATTTCTTTTGATTCTTCAGTAGTTAAAGTAAATCTTAATCCCGGAAAATTAAAAATTTGATCGCCTTTTTTCATAGCAGCAATTGCTTCTTGATCAAAAAACTCCTCATCTAAAGAATATTTTTGGTAAATTTGAGTTAAGCGAATAGCTAAAGGACTGTCAATAAAAATTGGAATTTTGGGGATTCTTCCTTCTTCAACAAGAGAGTTTAATTCAAAAAGAAGTTGTTGAGTACGCTCCATAGCAAAAGCAGGAATCAAAAGTGTCCCTTTAGCTTTTACAGTATCTTCAATAACATCTTCTAAAACATTTATCCTTTCCTCAACTGGTTCATGAATTCTTCCTCCATAAGCTGATTCAATTAAAGCATAGTCAGCGTTTTCTACATATTCTGTGTCTTTTACCAGCGGCGCGGGAATATTCCCCAAATCCCCTGAAAAAACGATAGATTTTCCACCAACATTAATTTTAATAGAAGCCGAACCCAAAATGTGACCCGAATTGTAAAATTCAATTTCCGCCCCTTTAATTTTAAAAACTTTGCGATAATGAACCGTTCTCCAAACACTAATTGCTTTATCAATATCTTCAACTTCATATAAAGGTTTTTCCTTTCCTGATAGCTCTTGAAGCATTAAATGGTGAGCGTCTAATAAAAGCTCATAAGCTACATCTTTAGTAGGAGCAGTAGAATAAATTGGCCCTCTAAATCCATCTTTTATTAACTTTGGGACTCTTCCGATATGATCAATATGAGCATGAGTAATAAGTAAAGCATCAATACTTTTTACATCAAAAGGAAAGGGTAAAAAATTTTCTTTCTCGCAATGATAAGAGCCTTGATGAAGTCCACAATCAATTAGAATCTTTAAATTATCACTTTCTAAAAGATAACAAGCGCCGGTGACTTCTCCTGCTCCTCCAACAAATGTTAGTTTCATAACATTTTTTCAAAAAATAAATTTCGAGTTACAAGCTAATTATATTTCAAACAGGATGAATTAACAAATTTAAAACTTGACAACTTAAAACAGACTGTGTTTTTCTTAAAAAGAAAGGAGGTAAAGATGGCAACGTTAATCTCTATAGCCATTATCACCGATGACAACGACGGCAAAAAACTGAAGATTCAAGCGTTTAGGATTAAGGGGGTGGGGTGGTTCTTCGATCCCCCTCTCGAAGAATGTGAGGAAACAAAAAGAGAAATGAAAGAGCTTGTAAAAACTCTTTCTGCGATAACAGCAGAAAGAGTGATAAAAACCGAAAAAAGTACGTGGAAGCAGCTAGCTCTCCCTCTATGAAAAGCACACCCAACCAGCCTTAGGCTGGTTCTTTTTTTGTTTTCAAAATCTCCTCAAAAACTTTTCTTTCTGACCAAGGAATTTTTTGGCCGTTCGCTAAATGAATCCAAAGCTCTGAACCTTTGCCGGTAGCAATCACAACATCTCCTTTATTTGCTAAATCAATTGCTTTTCTTAAAGCTTCTTTTCTATCAATAATCTTCCAATAGTTATTTTCAAAAATCATTTGCTTTGATAAATTATTCTTTTTAAATCCTGCTTCTATTTCATCCAAAATTATCATCGGATCTTCATCATAAGGATCCTCATTGGTTAAAATTACATAATCGCAAAAAGAGGCGGCGATTTCTCCCATTTTAGGCCTTTTCCACTTATCCCTTCCTCCTCCACAAGAACCTAAAACACAAATCATTTTCCCCTCTTTTTCTTTGAAACGAGAAACTGTTTGATAAATCGCTTCTAAAGAATCAGGAGTATGAGCGTAGTCAACAATGACCGCAAAAGGTTCTCTTTGAACAAAATCCATTCTTCCTTCTAAGCCTTCAAAATCTTTGAGAAATTTTAGGATTTCTTCAGAGGCTCCTTCTTTTTGAGCCACCGCCCAAGCAGCAGCTATGTTAACCTTATTAAAATCTCCCCATAATCCTGAGGGAAGTTCGCTTTCTTTAAGATTAATTTCTTTCCCCGAAAAGAGAACGACCTCTCTTTTTCCCGCTGCTTTCTGAAAATCCAAAAAATGGGGATCATCTTTATTGATAAAAAAAGAACAGTTAGGATTTTTTGCTGCATAGCGGAAAAAATCAGTTTTAGCTTTCAAATATTTCTCAAACGATCCGTGAGCTTCGATATGCTCAGGATGAATATTTAAAAAGACACCCCCGCTCCATTTAATAAACCGATGCCGGGAGAAAACTACCCCTTGAGAAGTAACTTCTACAATTGCATAGTGACAGCCGGCTTCCAAAGATTTCTTTAAGAAATACTGTAAGAAAAATCTTCCCGGCGAACTATTACCAAAATAATTTCTTTCTTTTTTATCTCCAATTTTTATATGAACCGAAGAAAAGAAAGAGGTTTTATAACCTGCTTTTTCTAAAAGAAAACTAATTAATTCGACAGTGGTGCTTTTTCCCTTAGTGCCAGTTACTCCAATTACCTTTATTTTCCGAGAGGGGAAAGAATAAATAACCGCCCCCATCCAAGCCAAAAGAAAATGATAAAACCACGGAGCAAAGGGAATCTTATAAAGAATTTTAAAAAGAGGAAATTTTTTTAAAGTTTCTAGAAAATTATTAACTTTTTGCCAAGAAAAACTCATAAAAATTAACTTTTACTTTTTAATTTTTGAGCCAGTAATCTTAAAGCTAACTTAATTTTTTCTTCAAGGGTTGCTGGTTTTAAAATAACTTGATCAACAACTTTCACCAATTCTTTTTCAGAAAACCCTAGATTTTTTAAAGCTTCTTTTAAAAGTTCTTCCTCTTCCCATTCAAGACGGCTTTCTTTTCCAACCTTAAACTTTGCCTTTTTTAGTTTTTCTTTTAATTCTAAAATTATTTTGAAAGCCGTTTTTGTCCCTACTCCCCCCTTCTTTGAAAGAAATTCGGCTTTTTCTTTCAAGATAGCTTCAGCCAAAGAAGAAAAACCTAAATTACTAATCAACTTAAGAGCAATTTTAGGGCCCACTTGAGGAACGGTGTTTAAAAGTTGAAAGAAAAAAAGCTCTTCCTGAGTGGCAAATCCGTAAAGCTCAAAGGTTTCCGGAGAAAAGAAACAAAAAAGAGAAATCTTTTGATTTAAGGATAATTTTCTAGAAAAAAGCCGGGGGACAAAAACCCAAAAACCAATTCCTCCTACTTCAACCGCAATTCTTCCTTCTTCCTTGTAAACAATTTTTCCTTTTAAAGAATAAATCATAAAATTAAGTAAGCAAATAAATAACTAAATTGACTTTTAACTTTAGGTTTGCTACTCTTTAAACACTGTTTAATCTTCATTTTAATTTACTTAAATTATAAGCTAAAAGTATGCCAGTTACCAAATCAGCCAAAAAAGCTTTAAGAAAAAATTTAAGGCGTCGCCAACTTAACCTTAAAAGAAAGGCTAAAATTAAAGAGTCCCTCAAAACCCTTAAAAAACTTATTCAAGCCAAAAAAATAGAAGAAGCGAAAGAAGCTTTAAATAAAGTTTACAAGGTAGCCGACAAAGTAGCTAAAACTGGCTACATTAAAAAGAATAAGGCTGCTCGTCTTAAATCTCGAGCCGCTAAACTCCTTCAGAAGGCAAGCGCCAATATTTAAATACTGGTCGTTAATTTAAAAGCACTTCCAAAACTGCTTGATCAAAAGAAAGCAATCCCAGCTTTACTTTTTTATCTGCTAAAGCCAATAAATTCACTAAATCCTTCTTAAGAGAAGCTTTAGCTAAATAATTGAAAACGAAGTTTAGATCAACTTTTTGAAAAAGAAGTGACTCCCATAAAAAAAGCTTCTTTTCTAAAGAAGAGGAGCCATTAAGTAATCGAGCGAAATCAAAAACACTAAAGTTTTGACTGTACCAATTAAGAGATTTAAGGAAAGAAAGGGTAATAGGATTAGCCAAAAAAGAAAGCTTCTTTATCTCATTAATAAGGCCACCGGTGTCCATTTTTAAAAGATCAACTAAAAATCTAACTGCCGCTGGCTCAATTTTAATTCCCAAACTTAAAGCTTCTTTACTCAAAAAATTAATTAATTGAGAAGAGCCCAAAAAATCAAAGGATTGAATTTGAGGAGGAGGAGAAATTTTTTTAAAATCTTTTTTAAATTTTTCTAAATGCCCATCAAGTTTTTGCTCTTCATTCAAAATAAATAAAATCTCTTTAGAAGAAAAAGCAGAAAAGATCTTTTCAAAGAAAGCTTCTTTTTCCCAAGAGAAAAAACCACTTATAATCGCTACTCTTTTACCTTTCTCAAAAAGGCCTCCGGAAGAAATAAAATCAAGTAATTTTTCAACTTCTCCTTCTTCTTCCAAAAAAAATCTTCCTACGCTTAAAAGAGGGTACTTTTTCAAAGCCATCTCTTTAAGATGAAAGACGGCTTTTTGCCTTCGATAATAATCGGGGCCATGAAAGATATAAAGCATAATCTACAAAGAAGCACTTACTCTAATAAATTCTTTGAAAAGAGGATGGGGATCAAGAGGCCAAGAAGTAAGTTCGGGATGAAACTGAGTACCAATAAAAAAGGGGTGGGCTTTTTGAGGTAGTTCAATGATTTCGGCTAATCTTCCCGAAGGAGAAATTCCGGAGATAATTAATCCTGCTTTTTTTAAGGCTTCTAAATAATCAGGATTAACCTCGTAGCGATGGCGATGCCTTTCCTTTATAACTAATTGTTCTTCTTTTACTCCCAATTTCCTTTTTTCCCAAGAATTTAAAAGAAACCGCTTACTTTGAAGATAGGTTCGAAAAGCAATGGTTCCTTCTTTAATCACTGCTGGCCAAGCCCCTAGTCGCATTGTTCCCCCAAATTTTTTCTCCCTAATTTTTTCTTTTTGCTCAGGAAGGATATCGATTACCGGAAAGGGGGTGGCGGGGTTAATTTCGGTGCTATTGGCTTCTTTCAATCCTAAAAGATGGCGAGTAAATTCAACTACCGCTAACTGCATTCCATAACAAAGACCCAAAAAAGGAATTTTTTTCTGACGAGCAAATTCAATAACTTTAATTTTGCCTTCGGTTGCTCTTGAACCAAACCCCCCAGGGACGATAATCCCCTGATAAATTCTTAATTGCTCTAAATTTTTTCTTACCTCAGCTGAAGAGTGATAAGTTTCATCGAAATCACTGGCATCCAACCAGCTAATTTCTGCTTTTAGCCCTAATTCAAAGGCTGCGTGCTTTACGGCTTCGATTACCGAAATATAAGAGTCAGCTAAAACAAAAGCCCCGGAAGAAAAGTATTTTCCTACAATTCCAATAGAAACTTTCTTTTGAGCTGAAGATATTTTTCGAGTTAACTTTAGCCATCGGCCAAAAAGATTAACTCTTCTTTTCAAAGAAAGTTTCTCTAATATAACCTTATCCACTCCTTCTTTCTTAAAGTTTAAAGGCACCTGATAGATACTTCCCACATCCGGCGCCGAAAAAACATCTTCTTTTCTTAAGTTACAGTTAAAAGCGATTTTTTCTTTCCTTTTATCATCTAAAGGAAAGGCGGCTCTTCCTAAAATAATATCGGGTTGCAAACCAGCCGAATTTAGAGTTTTAACCGCATATTGAGTAGGCTTTGTTTTTAATTCGTTATCCTTGTTTAAAAGAGGAAGATAGCTGACCAAGCAAAGCAAAACATCTTTGGGAAATTTTAACTTTAAAATTCTCACCGCCTCCAAAAAAAGAATGTTTTGATACTCGCCCACTGTTCCTCCAATTTCTACTAAAGCAATTTCTGCTTTTGAGGAATCAAGAGTGTTGTTAATTTTTTGAATTACCTCCAAAGGAATATGGGGAACTACTTCTACACATTTCCCTTGATATTCCAGATTTCTTTCCTTATTAATCACCGAGAGATAAACGCTTCCGGTAGTCATATAGTTCTTGCTGGAAAAGTTTTCTTCTAAAAACCTTTCGTAATTTCCCATATCCTGATCGCACTCGGTTCCATCCTCTAAAACAAAAACCTCTCCGTGTTCAGTAGGATTCATCGTTCCGGCATCAACATTAATATAAGGATCAATTTTAAAAGCCGTGACTTTAAAGCCGCTATCTTTTAAAAGACGACCGATCGAGGAAGCGGCGATTCCTTTACCCACTCCCGACATTACCCCTCCCACAACAAAAATGTATTTTCTTATTCTTTTAGCCATTGAGGATATTTTACCTTATTTTTTTCTTATCAAAAAATTGGCAAAATCAAGCTTCTTTCAATTATCTGATTTTTTTTAAATCCAATTTATTATTTCAATTTATTATTGTTTTTGACAACGAGGACAAAAATGGGCTGAACGCTGACCAATTTTTATCCTTTTAATAGGAGTAGAACAAGAAGGACAGGGAAGGCCCTCTCTTCCATAAACCAAACAAACTTTATCATAACCACCCCTCCTTCCAAAAGCGTCTCGATAATCAATAATAGATGTGCCTCTTAAGGCAATTGACTTACGCAACACCTTTTTAATTGCTTGAACCAATTTTTTTACCTGATCAATTTTCAAGGTAGAAGCATTTTTTTGAGGATGAATTTTAGCTAAGAAAAGAGCTTCGTCGGCATAAATATTTCCTACCCCAGCTACTATTTCTTGATCCAAAAGAACCGATTTAATAGATTTCTTTTTCTTTAAAAGTAAGGGGTAAAGATAACGCCAAGAAAATTCAGAGCTAAGCGCCTCGGGCCCTAAAGATCTCATTTCTTTACTATTTTCAATTTCCTCTACAGAGCCAACGGTGAGTTTGGCAAACTTTCTTAAATCTGAAAGTCCTAACTGCCAGCCACCGCTTAAATTAAAAATAACTCTAATATATTGATTAAAAGGATCTTCGGCAATCGGGCCTTTAATTAAAGGGATGATTTTCTGAGATTTTCCTTTCCCGACAACTTTCCACTTGCCGATCAAAAAATGACCAGTCATTTTTTGATGAGCCAAAATAACTTTTTCTATTTTTCTCTTTCCTTTCTGAATCTTTCCTAAATAAAAAAGAATGTTTTTCCCTCTTCTTCGAATGTCAAGAATAAGAAAACCAAGGATTTCTTTTCTAAATTTATTAAGAGCAACTCCTTTTATAATCTTTGGAGTGTTGGTCCAAAAACCAGTAATTTTTCCCCCTAAAATCTTTTTTCTCAAATCGCTAACAATCGTTTGAACTTCAGGAAGCTCGGGCATAGGAAAGAGCAAGAGTTAATCCATTTCGGTTATTTCTCTTTTGGGAACCACCTCTTCTTTGGTGGGTAAAGTAAAATAGAAGGTGGTGCCCCTGTTTAATTCCGACTCAGCCCAAATTTTTCCTCCGTGACGAGTAACTATATTTTTGGCAATATAAAGCCCCAAGCCGGTGCCGTCAGGAGCATAGCGAACCACATTCTCAGCTCTAAAAAATTTAGTGAAAAGCTTATCCATTTGATCAGCTGGAATCCCAATTCCTGTATCTTTCACTGCCACCTTAACAAAGGGCTGATCTTTTTCTTCCTCCACCCAAACCGTTACCTCCCCATTTTCTACATTGTACTTTATAGCATTATCCAAAAGGTTGAATAAGACCATGCTTACTTTTTGCTTATCAATAAAAACAGTCAGATCTGAATTAGCTGGTCTTTGAAAATAAAGTTTAATTCCCAGTTCTTTAGCTAATGAATAAGACTGAGACAAAATTTCTTCCAAATAAGGTATTAACTTAACCTCTTCAAATTGATAACCAAACTTTCCCTCTTCCATTTTAGAAACATCCAGCAAATCGTTTACCGTTTTAAGCATCTTTTTAGCCGCCAAAAAACCAGTATCCACTAATTCTTTTTGTTGACTAGGAAGTTGACTAGACTCCAAAGCTTCAAAAGCCCAGTTGATAGCGGTAAGGGGAGTTCTTAGTTGATGAGCAGCCACAGTAATAAATTCAGTTTTAGCTTGAAGCAGTTCCATTTCTCGAGTTCGATTGATAATAAGTTTAACAAAACCCAAAACCTTCTCCTTTTCATCAAAGATTCTATCGGTAATTACTCTCAAATAAAGTTTGGGTTCATCAAAAGAAATTTCAACCACTTGAGGATAAACTCCCGGCTCTGACTTTTTAACCACCATTGGAGCCAAAGAAGGAAAAACCACTTGAGCCAAAAGTCGAAATTTTTCATCAGCCGCCATTTCTACAGAAATCTTTCGAGAAATCACCTCTTCAAAAGAAAGCCCAAAAATCTCCTCAGCCGCCGAATTGAAAATCAAAACATTGAAATCATTATCGTAAGCCAATACTCCAATCGGCAAATAGGAAATAATGCTCTTCATCTGAAGATTTTTTAGCTTGACATCAAGATTAGCTTTGGCCAACATCCAACTGATAGCTATCACCAAAGCTGCCAAAACAACCAAAACTCCGCCAGCCACTAAAAGCCATAAACCGGAAAGATAAAAGACATCAATTACCAAAGCTATTCCAATTAAAGGAAGTAGATAAAAAACCGGTCTAAATTCCGGTTGCTTGATATAGTTTATTTTTTTTGCCCAGTCAATTTTGAAACCCATAAAAACAAGAAAAACTATTCACTCACTTTCTCAGAAAAATCATAAAGATAAAGTTTATCATCGTAGCGATTAATAAAGAAGAGCTGTTGGTTCTTTTCCTTAAGATAAATAGCATCCAAACTAACATCCTCTAAATTGAAAATCGACTCAACCACTGAATTCTTTAAGTCAATTTTATAAATCCTATCTTTAAAATAAACTCCCTTTTTGTAAAAATCGTCTGGTAAGGTAAGATCAGAGGTTTTATTAGCAAAATAGGGAACGGCGCAGTAAGCCACTTCTTTTTCAGAAGAAGAAAAAGCGCATTTTTCTTTAAAGGTAGAGAAAGAAAGATCGGCTAATTTTTTAAGATTACTATCCACCACCGTTACTGACATCTCCGATTTCTTTTCGGCTGAAGTAAATTGCAAACCAAGATTAGCAAGGGAAGAAAAAAGCAAAGAGTATCCATTACCGGCTGTCAGCCAAGTAATTGTCTTTGATTTCAAATCAACCTTCCAAGCTTGACCGCGGAAAAAGTAGGAAGGCTTAGGCAAGAGAAATAAAGAGTTATTTTCCGGCCATAAAAGATTAAAATCAACAATTTTAAGAGAAGCTACCAAGGTAAGCGGTTGCTTAGAACTAGATAAATCTTTAATAAAGATAGAAGTTTTAACATCACTTTCTTTTATTTCCTCTTTCAAAAAAGCTACCTTTTTCCCATCAGGAGAAAAGCTGATATCAGTAATTTCCTTTCCTCCCAGCTCCTGCCAAGATTTTGCTTTTACATCAAATAAAGCCACCGTTCCAGAATCAAATTGAACCGCCACTCTATCACCCTGATTGTTTTGGATAACTCTTAAGGGCCGACCAAAAGAAGAGCTGGCAATTGATTCTGCTTGATTAGGTTCTTTAAGCTTAAAAATTTCTCCTTTTTCATTAAGGTAAAAAATATCAGAAAGTAGGAGTTGGTTTTGACTTCCTTCTTCTTTTGGCTGAGAAGCTACCCAAAAACCGCTTACAGCTCCATCTACTAAAATAACAAGTTTGGCTTTATTTCCAGTCAAAGTTATGTCTTCTTCTTCATAAGTATCAAGAAATGATTTTTCTGAAGAAGTCGAAAGAACCTCCTCTCCACTTCTTTCTCTGGATGAATATGGAGTTGAAAATGACTGGCCCCCCTGTTGTTGATTAGTTATTGAAATTTTCGATGATCTCAGAGCAAAATAAACACCTACTCCAATAGCAACAACTAATATTATTAAAATCAAAGTAATTTTCTCTCCTGATTTGTTATTAAGCATAAAAACAAAGATTTGATTATTTGCTAAAGAAAAAGATAGGTGTTAATATCAAATATTAATATTCAACATGAATATGCCCTCCCGGTTTTAATCTCCCGTTAACAAAAATATCCTCACAATTAGATTTTTGTTTCTGTCCAGCAGGAGCTGAGGGGTCTTCGCAAAAAACCCTTGTCGCTCCATTGTCTCGAAAAACCCTTACTACATTATTCCAAACATGATAGTTTTCTCCAGAAATAATCAAATCAACAGCTCTCCCCGCGTAATGAAGAGAGTTGGGAGAGTGATCTCCTCCTGTAATGCTGGTAATCTGTACGCTTCGCTCTGAACTGATGTCTCTCAAATAGATATAATTAGTACAAAGTGTGGGGTTGTCTTTGCACCAACCAATCACATCATAAGCCTTTAATAACTTCTGAAGAGTATTTTCAAGATTAGAAATAACAGAAGAATCAGCCGGAGAACATTGACCAGTTTGTCTTTTGCAACCATTAAAACAAACCTTTGGATTTTTGCCATCTATTATATCTTGCAAAACACCTCGCGCACCTGTCCCCAAGCCACATTCACCGTCGGTTTGAGGAGCAAATCCAATTAACTGGCTAGCTAAGAATTGAATAAACTTTTTATTGAGTATATCGCCCGTAGAAGAGCTTGCCTCTGATTCTATTTTTTTTAGTTGTGGATTGCCCAAATTCACTAGTGAGGGATTTATGGTTTTTAAAATTAAATAAGCCCCAGCCAGCAAAACGATACCAAAAACGGCGTTTTTGATGATATCTCTTGCTTCTGATTGATTAGCGGTGTTTCCCGGATTTACCGCATACTTTACTCCTCCATAAACAATCATCATTATTGCCAAAGCACTAGAAATGCCCAAGGCGTAAAGATAAAATTTATTAAGAAATTCCGCGGGGGATTTTGTTTCTTTGGGATTAGCAAAATCTGGATAACTTAAAGTGAAAGTCGAATTTTCCCCTAAAACATCATCTACCCAAAAGAGAAGATTGAATAAAGAAACAATTAAGAGAAGAAAGAGAAAAAATTTTTTAAATCCTAAAATCATAAATGCATTCTATTCTAACAATTAACAATTTAAAATAAAATTAACGAACATTGAAGGTGATACTTTTTGAAGAATTTTCTAGCTTGTTTTTTAAATTATACACCGCTCCAACAAGAGTTACATAACCACTCGGAGGAATATCAGCAATTTCTAACTTCAAAGAAAACTCATTGTCATTCGAAGGCTGAATCCAAGAATTATTAACCCTCCAATTCACTTTGAGAAAATTATCAGAGGCATTAAAAAAGAAGGGGAACAAATTAAAGTTTGCCACCTCTCCCACAGTAAAATAATTATCATTTTTCTTATAGCTTAAAACTGCCTCTGGTTCAGTAATTGGAATGTAAAAACGTTTGTTATAAAGAGAGGGGGTATTTTGAAGAGAAGTAAGGTCAGTATCAAAATATTCTCCTCGTATGTTTACCTCCAAAGCATCATGAGGAAAATTATCCTTAGTAATAACAACTTGTTGCAACCCCCTACCCTGAGTTAATTTTTCTCCGTTAACATACCAGATTATATTTCTATTTGAAAGATCTAAAACCTTTCCATAATCAGACTTATTGGTGCTTATCGCCTCAAAAGAAACGACAATTTTTGTTTGATTAACTGGTAAAATTTTTCCTTGATACCAAGAAGGGGCAAAGTTAAGTGCTTTCCAAGAAAAAACGAAGAGTGGCTCAGCAGCTCTAGTATCTCTTATTGAAAAAAATAAAAGTCCCCCAAAAATTCCTATTACCAGCCAGAGTTTTTTAGAAAATAAGGTGGTCATAAGTTCTTCTACTAAATATTATAACTCAAAAAAAATATCTCTGTCATTTTTTCTCTTGTTTCTTTATTTCTTTAAATTAATCGAGTTATTTATTATTTAAACTTTTTGGCAATTTTTCCAATTAATTCTGAATGACCTGAAATTTTTTCAATCCATTCGGGATGATTGGTAGCAATGATGGTTAAAACAATGGCGGTCGTCCTAACTGGCAAGATATCAATTAAAGGTATAAATTCAGATACTTGAGCAATAGCATTCTTACCAACTACCCCTTTTATCCCTTTAAGCCAAAGGTAGATTATAGTAATGGGACCAGTAAAAAAATCCACGATTAAACCAACAAAAATAAAAAAACCTGATAAATCAAGAAGTTCGAGTAGATCTCCTATTAAGTTTAAACCGGCTAAAAAAATAATTTCAACAAAATTAAATCGAGGATTATTTTCTTCCCGCCCACCTATTTCTTCATCGCTTTCCTCTTTATCTTCTCCATCATCTTCCTCATTCCTACCTTCTTCGTCTTCTGCTTGTTTTTCTGATTGCTCACTTTGAGCCTCCAGAGAGGAGCCATCTTGGCCACCAGCACTCTTCTGGCCCTCTTGTTGTTCTTTTAATTCTTCTGCCATAATTTATTAGCTTCTTAGATAAACTAAATTAAAGGCGTTTCTTCTCCCAATAACTGTTGAGGTTTGGTAGTAATAATTTTATCCTCAAAATAAGAAGCCACCACCTGAATAGCCACATGTTTAAGACCGGCAAAAAACAGCCCTTCTCCCACACTCGCTTCCAAAAGAAGATTTTTCTCGGCTTCAGTTAAACCGAAAGTTTTAGCCACAATATCAATAGAGGCGGGCGCTTGCTTTAAAAGCAATTGCAAAGAAGAGTTGGTAATAATCGGCTTTCCGTAAGGAGAGTTCAAGAAATCTTCCACCTCCTGAGTAATAGTAGTTAATCCTAAGTAATATTTTCTTCCTCTTTTAGCTAATCCAAAAAGAAAGGCGGCTCCTTCCGGGTATTTCATCATTACCCAAGCCTCATCCACTACCAAAATTCTTCTTTTTAATTCGGAACGAACTAAATTCCAAATAAAGTTCAAAATAACATACATTGCAATTGGTCTGAGCTCTTCCTCTAAATCTCGGATTGAGAAAACTACCAACCGGTTAGTAATATCAACATTGGTTCTTTGATTAATGAATCCGGAATAAGTTCCTTGAGTAAAGCGATAAAGTTTATCAGCCATCGAGCGGCCGCCCTCCATATTTCTTAAAACCGCCTCAAAATCAGAAAGAATGGGGGGTTCTAATTTAAGAAAGTTGGGATTTTCGGGGGTAATGTCTCGAGAAGCGTAAGTTTCAGTTAAAGCTCTATCTAAAATTGCTTCTTCTTCAACAGAAATATTGCCTAACATTATCTTTAAAAGTCCTGTTAAAGTAAGAATGTGTGATCGAAAAACATCAGCCGGGTCTTCTCCTTGGGGAACAATTGGAATATCAAATGGATTAATGTGCTGATCCGAAGTAAGAGAAATTTTAAAGTAAGTTCCCCCCACTGTATCACAAAGATTTTTGTATTCGTTTTCAGGGTCAATAACAATCACTTCAGTGCCAATCATTAAAGATCTCAAAATCTCCAACTTAGTAGCATAAGATTTACCTCCTCCTGATTTAGCGAAAACAACCATATTCCCATTTTCCAAAGAAAACCTATCAAAAATAATTAGCGAATTATTATGCTGATTAATGCCATACATAATCCCTTCCTCAGAGGTTAAATCCATCGAAACAAATGGGAAAAAGGAAGAAAGGGGTCCTGAATTAAGAGGAGTCCGAATAGCTAATTTATCCTGACACAAGGGAAGAGTAGAAACAAATCCATCAATCTGCTGAAAAATGGCTGGCTTTACATAAATAAGTTTACTTTCAAAAAGATTAACGATTAACTCTTCTAATTCGTTTAGTTTTTCCAAAGAATCACCATAAATTGTGATATAAACCGCCACCTCAAAAAGACGCTCTCGAGCTTGCTGAAGATTGTCCCGCAAAGCTTCGATATCAGCAAAAGCAGTTTCTAACATCGGATCACGGACAAATCCCTTGGATTCTCTTTCAGCAATTTCCGCCTCAATCTGAGCTGCTTTTTTGCGGAGCCTTCTTAAAGCTAAGGCTGTATCCACCGGGTGAACAAAAATAGAAATATCAAAAAGTTTTGCTACATTAACAATAGAAGAAAACCAACCACTAGAAAGATAACGCGGATAAGTAAAAACAAATAGAGTTTTAGCAAACTTATTGCCGATTTTTATGTGATTCTGGCTTACCTCTAATGCTGCCGGAGCAATCAAATCTCGAGTATCTTTTTCTTCTCCGCCCAAATAAGGTTTTACAATTTTTATATTTTCCATATAAAGATAAAAATTAGTTTAAGCATTCATAATTTAAGATAAAACTTCTTCCTTTTCACTTTTAGGTAGTTCTTTTTCGACGGTTTCCGGATTATAAAGATTATAGTAAAGCTCTATCAACTCTTCATCATTAAGAGGAACCGCCCTTAAGCCAATTCTTTCTAAGCCTATTGCCACCTGCTCTACTCTTTG
This sequence comes from Candidatus Parcubacteria bacterium, assembly GCA_025999395.1. Lineage (GTDB taxonomy): Bacteria > Patescibacteriota > Minisyncoccia > UBA6257 > JAGOQP01 > KatS3mg098. The sequence continues at coordinate 151,008 of AP024682.1, read as the reverse complement.
TCTTAACTGGATAATGCTTTGCTCTTGACTTTCCTTTTGAGCGTTTGAGGCTTTTTTCTTAGAAGTTAAAAATGGCAAAAAATCAAAGAACCCTTTTTTCAAAGCTTGTGCTCCCCCAGCTTCATAAGGAATCACTACAAAAAAAGTTTTAGTCATAATTTCATTTTGTTTAACAAACTCTCTAATAAAAGAGATGTATTCATCTATCTGATTTCGCAGAAGCTCACTGGGCTCTTTCGAGCGAATAGCCTCCATTCTTTTTAAATAATTATCAATATTTAATTTTCGGGAATGAATAATAATCTGAAGAGAAAAATCCAAAGAATTAAGAAAATCTTGGTAAGCATTAGTAATAATGTCTTGCTCCTCCTCTGATTTTAATTCAAAGTTAATCCCCGCCACCATTAAAACCGCTCTTAAGGAGCCATCTTTCAAAAAAACTACTCCGTCCTTAATCTTTTCAACATCAACAAACTGCTGAGTAGAATTGGGAGGAAGAATTACCCTTTCTGTTGTTTTTTCGTCTTTTTCAGCCATAGTTTGGTTATTATAACATAAAACGATCGTCTTAAAAAAATAAAAAGAAGAATTATTAAGACAGGCTCTTTTCAAACTACCGATAATCAACTCTTTTGGCTACTTCGCGCTCACCGGTAAGTTTGCGAAAGACCATATACTGCTCCTTAATCTCAGCGATTGATTTTTTGGGAACTGATTTTTCTCTTTGAGGAATAGGATTTTTAGAAGTAGTCAAGTTTTGCCAAAGTTTGGAGACGCTGCTATAAATTCCAGCGGCTCTATCTTTTAGAGAATTTCTTTGAGCATTAACTACTGCTGTTGGAACAACAATTTCTTCTTCTACAATTGCCCTCTTCCAAAGATAAACCTTGGGTTTCCAAAAGAATTGAAAAGCGTAAAAAGTTAGTAAATAAAGAGGGCGTCCATTAATTTTTATAAAAGCAAAAAGAATTCCCGTTACAATTAAAACAAAAGAAACTATTACCCAAATAAATCGGGCTAAGATGAAAAAGAGAAAGAAAGAAATTAGCCCCGGCACCGCAATAAACGCAAACTGCTTTAAAGTAAGGGGACCAACAATTTTACTTTCTACATCTATAAATTGAGGGACTTCAAACTGAGCCATAGTAAATTAAATTAAAAATACAAAAAGCCACCAAAAGAATTTTATCACAATTTAGAAAGATCGATTGTTTGTTGAGGTTCTTGGGGATGAGAAGGGTTTTGCTGATCAATACTTTCTTTTTCCTCCTTATCCTTTGGCTTTAAATCAGTCTTAAAGGTGCTAATGTGAACAGTTTTAGAGGGTGAGCTGTCGTATTTTTTTATTACTACAGGAATTTTTCCTTTTTCTTCTGGTTCCTTTTTTAAAGTAATAGGAGTTTCGATGGTAGCCTGAGAAGACAACTCTTGGGTTTTGGAAGAGAAAGGAGGGTTCTTAAACGCTCCCTGAAAACCTCCAAAAGAAATCATCCTAAATTTATCCGTAGCTTTACTTTGAGTAAGCGACTCTGCTTCCTGATGAATAATTACCGGGCCCTCTTGAGTTTCTGCCGAGGGTTTCTTTTCTTCTTGAGAAACCTCTTTAGCTTGAGTAGCTGTTTTTGTTTCTTCGATTTGAGTTTCTGGCTTAATTGTTTCTGAAGAAATAATTTGAGGCTTGGGCTCAGCTAAATCTTTTTTACTTATTTCCTCTGCTTCTACCTTTTTTACCTCCTCTGGCCTTTCTTCAAGAGCGGGTTTTGACACGGCTTCGGTTGGCTTAAGATTTAAGGTTAAATCTTCCTCTTCTTTTTTTAAAATAACCTGAGAAGGACCGACAGCGGGTTCCTCAACTTGATGAGGCTCAATTGCTCCTACTTGAAACTTTAAATAAACCTCTTCAATCTCTTTTCGGAAAGGAGAAAAAATCTTTTGCTCTAACTGATGATAAATATCCAAAGCCAGCCTTGGATCAATGTTTAAAGATTCTTTTATTTCCTTATACAAATCCTGAAGATGGATAAAACCTAAAAAAACTCCTCGAACAATCCTTAAAAGGTTTAAAAGTCTATCCTCATTCAACCCGAAATTCGAGGATAATTTTTCAATTTCGCCAATAAGTGATTCGGAATTTATAGCGTCTTTCAAGATTTCAGGAATATTTTTCCATCTCTCCAATATCTCTTTTTGACTAGCGTAATACATAATGCAATAACATTGACTAAATTATTAGTTATTATTACGGGGTAGAGCCTCCACCCGCGCCCCCTCCGGCAGCACCCCCTCCAGCAGCACCTCCTCCGCCACCAGCACTTGGAGCAGAAGATGGAGGAGGGCCTCCGTATGCAGACCCCAAAGCATCACTTATTATTGACTTTTTTATTCTTTCATACAATCTTTTTTGCTCTGGAGTAAGAGTCTTGCTATTAGCCTTGAATTCATCAACAATTTTTTGAACTAGATTTGAATAAATTTCAAGCGCTTGATCCCTATTACCCGTTTTATAAGCATTTCTTGCTTTATTCAATTCGGTTGCGACAAAATGCCTATCCACCCCAGGCAAAAGATTTTCCAAATTCATATATAATGTAGCGGCATACTCGTACATCTGCTCTCCTTCTAATCGAGAAGCTACTCTATAAAATCTCTTACCTGATGGATCCTGATTTATTTCTTTAGCAACACTAGCAAGATATGCTCTTTCTCCATCGCTTAAATCAGCCATTTCGTCAGGATTTCTACCAAATAAACCCTTTCCAACCTTTCTCCAATCAGCATCACTAAGCTTACTAACAAATTCTCTGGTTGCTTCACTTAAATCCTCCACAGCCTTATTAAAAGTTATCGCCCCTTTAGAAAGTTTGGATGCAGCTTCATCGATTTTATCTTGAATCTTTGCAGAAACTCCAAATGATTTTTCGATCTCTCCAAATTCTTTACCCTTACCCCATTTTTCGTAGTCGGATTTCATTTTAAGAATCTCTCTTTTCCCGCCAAGTCTTGCGATGGTCTCCTTATCTAACCAATCACGTTCTTGCAGAAGAGAAACTACCGCTTGCTTTTCTACCCCACTAACGGCTCCGGCTATAGATTGAAGTCTCTTTTTGTCATATTTAGAATATTTTTTTCTTGCATATTCAAAGCTCTCCGCAGCTTTTCTTTCTGCTAAGGCTCCAACTGCTACACCTCCTCGGGCAAGAGCGTGAAGACCGGTCCATTTTGCAATTTTAGAACCAGCGGTTTTTTTAGCAATCCATTCTCCAGCTTTACCGATGGCTTTCCCTGGGACTCGTGCAACCCTATAGCCAGCTCTCTCTGCTTTTCCTTTGGCCCATCCACTAACCCGTTTTCCCCATGTTTCAGCCCTGTTTAGTACAAACGACGCCCCCGCAAATCCCATTGTTTGAGAAATCTTTAATCCTCCTAAAAGAAGCGCTCCTGCCATTAAGGGAAGCATTAAATTTTCAAACCCAATCCCAGCAATACTCCCTGATTGAGCAGAAGAAACAACCTCTTTGGCTCGCGAACCAAAACCACCATCACTTCCACTTAAAAATACTAGAGTTATGTTAATGAAAAAAAGAATAAGAGGAGGCATAAAAACCCAGTGAATAAAAGATTGCCACCATTTTTTCCAATAGCCAGAGGTAGCAGGAAAAACCCATAAAATCCAAACTATCGGAGAAAGAATAAGCAAAAAAGCTAGATTAAAGTATCTTAGAATTAAGTAGAGAGCCATAGTCAAAAGGGTAATAAAAACAAAAAACATCACCAAGGTTGAAACAAGAACCCCTCCAAATTCATAAAAAACAATAGAAAGTCCGCTTTCATCTTTCTTTTTTATTTCATTTATTTCAGATTGATCTGGTATGCTTTCTATCATCAGATTTTCTTCCTCTTCAGAGGGCCCTCCTTCTATAATTCTAATAACCATACTCTTATCTACAATCTTTCTAGCTAAAGCATCAATCGAACCGTTGCTGGAAGAAGAAATAAAAAAGTTAGAGAAAACATCTGAAAGACTAATAATAGAAGAAGCAATTACTAAGCTAAAATTTACTAAAAGAGCAGCGGCGATAAATTTAGGTAATAGCGTCTGATAGGTATAACTCTTAAATCTTAGGATCGTAGCTACTGCAATTACTATAATCCCGAAAACAAAGCCCAAATTAGCTAAATCTCTAAAAATAGTCCAACCGATTAGAATAAAATGATTTTCGTTCAAATCCGAGAGAAGATTTAAATTAACATTGAAAGCAAAATTCAAAGTAAGCCCGGCAAATTTAAAAAGAACCGCCCCCACAAACCAATGAAACGCTCCAATAGCAAAAGTTAAGAGGTTGAGAACAAACCTTAAAGCGGCACTGCCGAGACCTAAAATTGCTGACTGAGCCTCTGCTATTTGATAAAACCCTAGTGATAAATAAATTAAGAGAATTAAGAGGATAATTTTCTGAGATTTCCGCCAAAAAAACCGATTTTTTTCTTTTTTGTTATTTTTTTTAAATAATTCCGTCATAAATCAAGCAATGAATTAGGGAGTTGGTTGAGATGTTGAACAATTAATATCGTCCCTTGATAAAACAGCATAAATATTAGAAAGCATCAGCAAAAGATTGCTCTCTTGGCCACCGTTAACCAACTCAACATCCTGAACAATAATCTGATAATTTCTTTCAAAGGAGGAGAGTTTATTTAAAGCATTCACTACCTCAGTTTGTGGAGGATTTTCCTGACTTAACAAAGAATCAATTTCGTTTTTATTTGCTTCAGCTTCTGTTTTAGCTTGAAGAGCAACGGCATTCAAATTTTTAACTAAATCAACTAATTCAGCAACAGTATAAATCTTCTTTGTCCCCCCTCCTTCGTCTACTTCAACCTGCATATTTCTTACCGAACAATTAGGATCCTCCAAATTTTTGGATTGAATAAGCGACAAAATTTGATCGGTAGCTGGAATCAAATCCTGCTCTAAATAAGTAATTATTTCCTGATACTTTTGTTGAGCATCTTCTAAATCCTGTTTAAATCTACTTCCTTCGAAATCTTCAAATCCAGTACCCGCCAAATCTCCGCTCTCCACTCCATAAGAATTTCCTCCCTTTGAACCAGAAGAGAGTCCTTCTCTTATCATTTTAGCTACAATAGCATTGACAATCGCCGCGATCGCACTTTGGACATTAGCTGAATAATCAAAATCCCCTCCCATCGCCTCCATAATTGCATCAGAAACCATTTGGCCCGGAGTAAGAATGCCCTCCTGAGCGCAACCCCCTCCTATCGCTTGATCTCTTAATAGACCCTCAACACATTCGCTTACACTGTTAAATCCTTGAGCTTTATATTCTGGATTCCCATTAGCATCTCTTCCACTACAAAAAGCCACTATCTCTTCACGCGTTCTTCCATCCCTGCTTGCTAAACACGTTTTCTGACCCAAAAATCCTCCCGAAGACTCAGCCTCAGATTTTCTTTTTTCTTTCTCTTCTCCAAATTTTTTCAAAAAAGAATCCTGAACTTTCCAAGAAAACAAATATGGATTAACATCAGGAGAAAAGGCTATATCCAAAGAAACCCATCCGCCTCTTTCAATCAGACTAGAAATATTTTGCAAATTAGCTTTAAATTCATCGAAGGTACAACTTATTGGTAAACCATAATAAGGTTTATTAGTAACACCCACCATCCCCAGAGAAGCTTGGACAGAAAAAGTGAGCGCTTGGACACTAAAAGGATTACACAAATCTATTTTTCCCTCCGATACTCCTTTTATATAATTATTAAACTCATCAAAAGCAACATTAGCGACGTTTTCCTTTAAAAAACTTCCCCAATCAGAAACATATAAGCTCCCTTCCTCAATAGATTTAACAATGTCCTGCTGCATTTTCATAATAATGATGCGGACAATTAAGTCACGATATTTTTTATCTAGCGCATCCCAAACAGCCTGAGCTTTTTCCCAAAGCAAGCTTATAAATTCTGGGACGCTACCAACTTCAAAAGAAGGCCATGATGCTTCTGCTACTTTTGGTTTAACAAGAAAAAGAGCCAAGGAAAATTCCGCCAACAAAGAAAAAAGAATAAAAAGGGAAACTAATTTTTGAAAAAAATCTTTCATAAACTAAAAATTGTACCGTTGAGAAAGCTTTTTAAATTCCCTATCTAAATAGTTAACATCTGAAGAAATTATAGAAAATCCATCTTTAACTGCCAAGTAGGCACGCACCGGATCGTCTTCACCAGTAACGATTGCTTCCAGAAAAACAAGAGAGTTTTTTATAAAAGCTAAAGTTCTTTTATGAAAAGAGACGAGACCGCTAGGAACCGGCAAGTTCTTTAACTTTTCCTCTCCCTGTTTTAAATCAGAGATAATTTGTTTTAGCTGACTAGAATTCTGAGGACTTTCCGGATTTAAAAGTAAGTCACCAAATTTATCTAAATCATTTGCCAGACTTCCTCCTGCTTGAGAAAAAATAAGGCCGTATTCTCGACCATATTTTTGAATAGTTTCTAAAGAATTATCTTGAATTATTTTAAGCTGAGTTTCGTCAATTTCTTTAATATCTCGAACAAAGCCCAGAGGATTTTCCTTCAAAATTTTTTCCACATCAAAAGAGTCCAAATTAATTGACTGGAGTTGCTGAGTAAAATTTTTGGGAGATTTTTTAATTTGAGAAAAATCAACCTTGGAAAGAAATTCCGAGGCAAGATTTTGAGAAACTAGATCAGTTAAATTTAAAGAATTATTGTTTCCCGTTGAAGATCTAAAATCAGAATCGGAACTTTTCAAGTCAGAAGAATTGGGATTTAATTCTTCTATCCATTTTAAAGAGCTTCCCTTCCCTGCATTAAAATTAACCTCCGGTTTAGCAGAGTTTTTTTCCTCTTCAAAAAAGGAGTTGTTTTCTTGAAAAGACAAATTTTTCTTCGAGCCCAAAAATAACCAAGAACCAAAAAATAGGACAACAATAACCCCAAAAACAAAAAAAGGATTTTTGTAATTTATTTTCAGCATCTTCTAAGAAGTTTTTAACTTCAATAAATTATATCACTTACTTTTCTTAAAAAAAAGAAAAAGTTGCCAGAAACTTATTAATTTTCTTCGGAAATTCTCTTCAATAAATCCAAAATTAAATTTAAAGACAATTGCTGAGGACGAAGATTTTCCTTTAATCCTAAAGAAGAAAGCGAGGAAAGGATTTTTTCTCTCGGATACCCACCCGCCATTAGATTATTAACGATAGTTTTGCGAGGTTGCTTGAAAAGAACTCTAATAAAATTAAAAAACTCTTTTGCTTTCAAGAAACTTTTTCTATTTAGAGCTAATTTTTTAGTTTTCAAAGAAATTACCGCCGACTCCACTTGAGGAAGAGGAGAAAAACTTCCTCTTTTAACCAAAAACAAAATTCGAGGATCCGCCCAAAACTGAATACTTGCCGCCAAAAGATTCATCTTTGGGAGTTGAGCGCAAATTCGCAAAGCCACCTCTTTCTGGAGAAGAAAAACTATCAAAGAAGGCTTCCTTTCAAGCTCGCTTATCTTTCTTAGAAGATAGCCGGTGAGATAATAGGGGATATTACCTACAACCTTATTAATTTTCTCTTGTATAAAGAAGTCTTGAGAGGAAATAATTTTAAGAATGTCTTCCTCAAGAATTAAAAGATTGGGGAAAGAAGCGGAAGGAAAATCTTTCCTTAAACACTCTATCAGCTTTTTATCTTTTTCTACCGCAATTAATTTTATTTTTTTTCCGGCAGCAAGAATTTCTTTAGTTAACTCCCCATGGCCCGCTCCAATTTCTAAAACAATATCACCATCCTTTAAATCCAAAACCGAAACAATCTTTCTTAAAACGTTTTTATCTTTTAAAAAATGCTGACCTAATTTTCGCCCCATAATAAGAAGTTATCTTCAATTATAATCAATCCAGCCCTCCTCGTCTTCCAAATTCCTTCCCCAAAACTCCACCTTTTCGGGAGGAATTTCATAAAGAAACCGGGAAGGGGTGCCATAAAAATTTAAAAAAAGTTCTTTTCGAGCTCGAGTCATTGCAACATACATTAAACGCCTTTCCTCTTCTAGATCCGGTAAAGAAAAAAGTGATCTTTGATGAGGAAGAATTCCTTCATTTACTCCTGCCACCAAAACCACATCAAACTCCAATCCCTTAGCTAAATGAATAGTCATTAAACTAGGAACTAAGGGATTTTTTGTTTTTCTTTTTCTTCTTTGCCAAGTAAGATCAAGCGGACTTACCAAAGAAACTTTTTCCAAAAAATCAGCCAAAGATTCAAATTGAGAAGCAAAGTAAATTAATTCCTGAATGTTTTCCCAGCGCTCTTGATAGTTAGAATAATCTTTTTTTAACCTTTCTAAGTAATTGGTAATCTCCAAGAAAGCCTCAATTAATTGAAGAGGAGACGCTTCTTTTTTAAAAGAAGAAAAAGTTTCTCTCCAAAGAAGAGTAATTTTCTGAGAAAAATTAGTTTTTAATCTTTCTTTACTTATCTCATCATTAGGGTTAAAAGCTAACCGCAAGCCAGCAACAACATCTTTTATTTCCTTTCTTTCATAAAAAGAAAAAGCTCCGAAAAGATTATAATCTTTGCCCGCCTCCAAAAAAAGTTGCTCCAAAGGACGGCTTTGAGCATTGGTTCGAAAAAGAATGCCCACACTTTTGCCTTGATTAGCGAAGTAACTAGCTTGTTCAACAATAAAATTCGCCTCTTCAAATTCGTCTTGGTGTTCCACTACTTTTATTAAGGAACCTTCTTCATTTTCCGTCCAAAGATTTTTTTTCTTGCCTAAAGTGTTTTTAGAAATTAAGACCGAAGAAGATTCGATGATATTTTTTGTTGAGCGATAATTTTGTTCCAAAAAAACCACCTTGGCTTGAGGCCAATCATGCTCAAAGTTTAGAAAATTGCGAAAATCAGAAAAACGAAAGGAATAAATCGATTGAGCATCGTCTCCCACCACATTTAAATTTCCTTTCTCTCCCACCAAAAGACGCAATAACCAATACTGAGCCGAGTTAATATCCTGATACTCATCAACCAAAATATAATGGTAGCGTTTTTGATGCTTTTTTCTAATTTCCTCGCTATTTTTAAAAAGCCAAACTACTTTTTGGATTAAATCATCAAAATCAAAGGCATTGTTTCTTTCCAAAGCTAATTCGTAATCCTGAAATATTTCCCAAATTAAATCCTTTTTTTCTTCTTCTGATTCTTCAAAAAATCTTTTTTCTTCCACTAGCTCATTCTTAATCCAGGAAAATTTTTTCATTAAAGTAGCCGGATAAAAAGAGGATAAACTCTTCTCCTTAACAATTTTTTTAATCAGTCGCAGAGAATCATCATCGTCAAAAATAGAAAAATTGGGAGTTCTTTTTAAAAGTTTGGCCTCTTCTCTTAAGATCTTAGCCCCCAAGGAATGAAAGGTTCCAACAAAAGGAAAGTGGTTAATTTTTAATTTTTCTTTACTGATAAAGTTTTTAACTCTTGATTTCATCTCTTCGGCCGCTTTGTTAGTAAAAGTAATAGCTAAAATTTTTTGAGGATCAACTCCTTTTTGGGTAATCAAAAAAGCTAACCGCGCTGTTAGAGTTTTGGTTTTTCCCGAGCCGGCGCCGGCAACAATCAAAAGCGGCCCCCCCTCCCAAAAAACCGCCTCCTTTTGTTTTTCATTTAAATCTCGAAACATTTTTCAGGCAACAAGAATCCTTACTTAGTAAAGGAAACAAAAACACCAAAAAGAAAAACTATCCTACCTTATTATAAGATAAAAAATCACTGCTCCCAAAAAGAAAACTGCCGTCTTATAAAGAACTTTTTCGGAAAAATCTTTTCTAACCGTTAACCCGAAAAGAGAACCACCAAAAATCAAACCCCAAATTTTTAAAAAGAAATCATTCCCGGATAAAAATAGGAACGAAAGAAAAACTAATAATCCTAAAGCGCCACCTGAAATCAACTTAGCTGTTTGAAGTCCCGCTACTACCGGTAAGGTTTTTATAACTCCTGCCTGATCTCCCTGAAAATCAGATAAATCTTTCAAAGAAACCAAAATCATCATTACTAAAAGATAAAAACCAATAAAACCCGAGGGGATATCCAAAATATTTTTTTCCGGAAAGATCCAAAAAAACCCTCCCCAAGCGAAAAAGAGAAAGGCCAAGACCACCAAGAAAGTATTTATCAAAAAGAATCTTTTTAAACGAAAAGGAGGAGCTGAATAAAGAAAAGCTAAAAACAAAGAAGCTAAAACAAAAAGAAACAAATGAAAACTCAAACTCATCGCTCCCATCAAAGACAAAACTGCTAAACTAGCGGCTATTCCTAAAGAACTTTTTTCGCTTATTTTTCCGCTCACCAATGGTCTTGAAGGATGAGCCAGGATATCTACTTCCTTATCAAAAATATCATCAAAGAAGGCTGTTGCTCCATAAAAAAGAATTGCTATCAAAAAAAGATTAATCAAAGCAATAAGGTTTATGAAAGAAAAAGAAGGATACCAACTAAAAAGATAAATTCCTACTCCTCCCCCTAAAAGAGCGGTTAGAAAGAAATCGAAACCCTTACGAAGTCGCAAATTTTTAAAAATTACGCCAACCAAATCTTTTTTCCAGAAAGAAACAACTAAGCCTAAAGCCAAAATTAATAAAGGAAAAAGCAAAGAAGCCAAGACTAAATCCAGCCAAACATTAAAATTATAACTAGAAAGATAACTAAAATACCCCTTAGCTATTAAAATCTCTTTTTGATGATGAAAAAAGAGATCTAAAAGAGAAGGCAGAGGATAAAGTTTTTGAGGATTTTGAAAAATAATTAAAAAACTTGGCAAGCTCCCAGCTAAAATCAAAAGAAAGTAAGAAATAACCGCTGCCATTAAAGCTCGCCACCATTTTTTAGTTGACCAATAAACAAAAATCACCAAAGCTAAAAGAGAAAGGAAAATCTGCAAACGCAAAGAAAGGCTAAAATTAGAATTTTCAAAAAAATTCAAGAAAGTATTAAAAATGGTCTTAAAATCACTCGCGTACAAATAACTAACAGAAAGCTTTACGGACTCTCCCAAAATAAGAGGAAAAAGAAGAGGAAAAAGAATAAAGGGATAAAAAATAAGAATTAGTTTTAAGACAAAATCAATCGGTCTTTGAGAAAACCAGCTAACTATTAAAGAAGAAAACAAAAAAGAGACTCCATACCAGAAAAAGTAATGAAGTAAAGAAGAAATAGGCAAAAAACCATTAGCTGGCCCCAAAGCCAACAAACTCTCTAACAAAAACCTGAAAAAAACGATAATAAAAAAGAAGGCGATTCCCGTTCCTAAATCGATTTTTATCTTCTCTATTTTGAGAAAAAACTTATCTAAAAAGGAAAACATAATAAATTTCTACTGGTTAACTTTTTCCCTATAAGAAAGAGCTTCGCTTAAAAAATCAGCTTTTACCTCTTCACTTTCTTCCATATCAGCGATAGTACGAGCTACCTTTAAAACTTTAAAGTAACCTCGAGCCGAAAGAAAGTTCCTTTCCATGGCTTTTTCTAAAAGAACTTGAGCTCCTTTATCTAAATTAACACAATTTTCAATTTGTTTGGAGGAAAGCTCGCTATTAGTAAAGATATTAAGATTCATTTTTTTCATCCGTTGACGCTGAATTTCTCGTGCCCGATTAACTTTTTGAAAAATTTTTTCAGTTTCCTCAAAATCAGCTTCCTTTTTAAAATCAGAAATTTCCAAATTGTTTACCCAAATATGAATATCGATGCGATCCATCAACGGACCAGAGATTTTTCTTTGATATTTAATCACTTGATAAGGAGAGCAGCGACACTCTCGCCGGCTATCCCCCGCATATCCGCAAGGACAAGGATTAGCAGCTGCCACCAACATAAACTTTGAAGGCAGAGTCAGAGTTCCGCGAGAGCGACTAATGGTCACCTTACCATCTTCCAAGGGTTGTCTCAAAGATTCCAAAACATCGCGATGAAATTCTGGGATTTCATCTAAAAAAAGTACTCCTCGGTGAGCCAAGCTTACTTCACCGGGACGAGGAGTTTGCCCACCACCAATTAAAGCTACCAGAGAAGCAGAGTGATGAGGAGCACGAAAGGGGCGCCAGCTCACAAAAGGTTTTTCTGTCAACAATCCGGCCGCGCTGTAAATCTGAGTTATTTCTAAAGCCTCTTCAAAAGAAAGATTGGGCAAAATAGAAATCAAAGATTGAGCCAACATTGTTTTTCCGGCTCCCGGCGGCCCCGACATAAAAAGATTGTGGCCTCCAGCGGCTGCAATTGAGAGCGCTCTTTTAGCTACCTCCTGTCCTTTAATTTCTGAAAAATCAACCTGCTTAAATCTTTCAGGAAAAAATTCTTGAGTCTCAAGGGGTTGAATTAGTTCCTTTTCCTCTAAGTGATTAATTAATTGAACCAGAGAAAAAACTGGATAAATATTTATTCCCTTAACAAAAGCGGCTTCTTTGGCATTTTGCCAAGGAACAAAGACGCTTTCGAAACCCTTCTCTTTGGCCATCTGACAAATATTAAAAACCCCTCGTACCGGACGCAATTCTCCATTTAAAGAAAGTTCTCCCAAAAAAATTTTTCTTTTGGTATCAAAAGATTTGATTTGCTGAGAAGCTAAAAGATAACCCAAAGCAATTGCCAAATCATATTGAGAGCCGTTCTTTTTTAGATCAGCGGGGGCCAAATTCACTGTTACCTTTCGGTTTTCTCGAGTGGGAGGTTTAATCTTTGAGTTTTTTAAGGCTGAAGAAACTCTTTCTCGAGCCTCCGAAACCGCTTTATCAGCTAAACCCACAATATTAAAAGAAGAAAGCCCGATATGAATATCGGTTTCTACCTCTACCACGTAAGGAGTAATGCCTTCTACTTCCGCACAAAAAATTTTAGAAACTCCTTGTGCCACGCCCGAAAATTTTAATTTTAGCCTCCTTAAACTTCCTGGTGAAGTGATAAATTCAAAATCTATCTTTTCTTGTTGCACTCTTTACAGTAGCGAGCTTCGGGAGTCATTTCTAAAACCTCTTCTTCGATTTCTTTACCACAATCTTCACAGATCCCATAAGTTCCCTTTTCTATCTTAATCAAAGCAGATTCAATATTGCCCAACTTGGTCTTTAAAGAAGCAAGAGTCGAAGCTTTGTTAAAATACTCTTCCGCTTCTTCAGTTTCATCGTCGGTCCCTGGCTCATCTCCCATATCAACAGGAGTTTCAGCTTCTTTAATCTCCGCCAAAACCTTTTCTCTCTCCTCTAAAAGAAGTGATTTGTATTTTTTTAAATTATCCAGTAAGGCCATAAATTAAAATCTTAAGGATTAGTAGAAGTCGAAGAAGTAGCCGATGGAGGAACAACCCCCTGAGAAGAGGGCAAAGTCTTTATCCTTTTTATGATATCTACCATTTGATTATAAGAGGTGGCAAAAATCAGATAATAACGATCACCAACCTGATACCAGCCGTATTCAAAAACATTGCTGCTTTTTACATCAAAAGGTAAAAATCTTACCGCTACTCCCTCTATCTGCCCATCTTTAAACTCAACTTTAGCAGGAGAAGAAACCTGAGCCACAAAAAGATTAGCAACCTCAGGAACATTTTTCTCTACAACATTTACCAAAGATTTAAGAGTTTCCACCAAAGAAGGAGAATCCTTTAAGGTGAAGACTAATCCAAATTTTGCTCCTCCTACTTTGTCATAATAAAGCCAAGAGGTGAAATCTCTTTCTACTAAAGGAGCAAGAGCCGAGCCAATATTTGGCCAAAAAGCCGATAAAAACTGGGAGGATTCTATTAATTTCCCGGAAGAATCAACAAAGCTCAAATCTTTAGTGCTACCGACCACCAATTTTTCTAAAGAAGCATCCTTAATTGCTTTTTTAAAAGAATCCAAAGAACCATCTACCGTAGAAACCCCTGCTTTAGTAGGAGAAACAATGAGCGATTGATGAACCAAAGGAGCTTCCTCGACTGCCGCTGGCTGTTCCTCTGCGGGAGGCGTCGGTTCTTGAGGAGGAGTTTCGGGCAAAGCCACGGGAAGTTGATTTTGAGTTTCTTCACTCACATTCACCGGGGGTTTTTGCTTAAGATAAGTAGTCAAATAATAAGCTCCAAAACCAACCGCTCCCACTAAAACTAATATTCCGATAATTGTTAAAAGAGATTTTAAACTAAAAGAGCGAGGAGTAGCTTCCGGCGCTGATGATGGAGCTGATTGAAAAGAGCTGGGTTCGGTTGGTTGAGTCGGCTGAGACAAATTTTCCGGCGTTGGTGAAGATGCTGAAGGCGGAGTAAATGAAGGCTGGCTAGAAGGAGCCTCTCTTAAAGCTGAAAGTTCAGGTGCACTTACTATTTGTGATTGAGGAGCCTCTCCACCACTTTCTTGAATTGAACTTAAATCCGATTCCATACTTCGAATGCCCACCTGTTGTTGCTGAGGTGGAGGCGGTGGAACACTCCCCGTTGGCTGAGAAGCAGAATTGGGATCTTGAGGATTAATTTGAGAAGGATTGGTGTATTCCATATTTTTGTAAATTAATATTAAAAAACCCTTTATAATATCTTAACCTTTTTTTAAAAAAATAAAAAGAAAGAATAAATTTTCTTGCCCGAGATTTTAATAAAGTATACCTCAAAAAAAAGAAAAAATAAACAAAGCAAGATCTCTTACAAGATCTCTTAATTTTTACAAACCAGATCTTAAAATATGCTAAAATAAAGAGATGAAAAAACTTCTCTTGATTGATGCCAACTCTCTTATTCATCGCTGTTTTCATGCGCTTCCTCCCTTAACCAATAAAAAAGGAGAGCCCACCGGTGCTCTTTACGGAGTTTCCACCATTCTTCTAAAAATCCTTCAAACTAAAAAACCTGATTTTGCGGCAGCTCTTTTTGATCGCCCCGAACCCACCCTAAGAAAGCAAAAATTTGCTGAATACAAAATTCATCGCCCCCCCACCCCCAACGAATTAGTACTTCAAATCAATAAAGCTCATCAACTTTTTGAAAGTTTCTCCATTAAAACCTTAGAATTGATTGGTTACGAAGCTGATGATTTAATCGGCACTTTGAGCCAAAAATTTAAAAACGAAGTCCAGGTAATTATTCTCACTGGAGATTTAGATACTCTCCAATTAGTAGAAAATCAAAAAGTAATTGTTGAAACTTTTAAGAAAGGAATTTCTCAAACCGTTTCCTACAATGAAGAGAAAGTAAAAGAAAGATATGATGGCCTTTCTCCCGCTCAATTAGTCGATTATAAAGCTTTGGTGGGAGATCCTTCCGATAATATCCCGGGCGTTTCCGGAATTGGCCCCAAAAGCGCTACTGAAATTCTTAAAAAGTATCAAACTTTAGAAAATTTTTTAGAAAAAGGAAAGAAAGAAAAAGTTTATGAAAAAATAGCCAACAACAAGAAAATAGCTCTTCTTTCCAAAGAATTAGCCACTATTAACACCGCCGTTCCCTTAGAAATAAAATTAGAGGATCTTACCTTTGCTCCTCGGCTTTCTAAAATCGAGGAATTTTTCAAAGAAAATGATTTCAATAGCTTAATCAAAAGGATAAATCTAGAAGAAGAGACCCCTTCAAAAATCTCATCCAAAGAAAATCAATTTCAAAAAACCCTTTTTCTTAAAGAAGATCAAAAGCCAAAAAAGAAAGAGGTGGTTTTTTTAGATAAAGAATCTCTTGCTCAAAATCCAAAGGATTTTCTTGACAAAGAAAAAGTCAAGGTGGGCTATCATTTAAAGGAAATTATTAAGCAGCAGCCGATCGCGCTCCCTTTTTTTGATGTAAAAATCGCTCTTGAGCTTTTAGAAATAAAAACTCAAACTTGGCAAGAAGCTAGCCAAAAAACATTAAAAGAAAAAAATCTTCCCGAAAAAGAATTTCTTTCGCGAATTTATCCTTGGCTGTTGGAAAAAATAAATCTTGCTGGTTTAAACAAAATTTTTTTTGAAATTGAAATGCCCCTTATTCCGGTAATCGCGGAAATGGAAAAAAAATGGGGTTTTGATTGACTTAAAAAAACTCAAAGAAATTCAGAAAAAAATTAATCAAGAAGTCTTAAAAAAAGAAAAAGAAATTCTCAAAGAAATGGGAGAGGAAATTAATCTTAATTCTCCCAAACAACTTCTTGGCTATTTTCACAAAAAAGGAATAAAAAATTACCTCTACTGCCGCCGAAAAAACTGGAAAAGATTGCTTCTCATTATCCCTTAGCTCAAAAAATTCTTGACTACCGAGAAATTTTCAAACTTAAAACCACCTACCTTGATCCTTTAGAAAACTTAATTCAAGAAGACGGCCGCCTTCATCCCACCTTTCTTCAGTTAGGGGCTGCCACCGGCAGGCTCTCTTGCCAAAACCCCCAATCTTCAAAACATCCCCCCAAGAATCATCTTGGGCGCCATTAATAAGAAGCGTTTTTAAAGCTCCAGAAGATTTTCTTTTAGCCTCCTTTGATTACTCACAAATTGAATTAAGGGTTTTAGCTCATCTTTCCCAAGACAAAAATATGATTGAGGCTTTTATTAAAGATGAGGATATCCATACTTTAACTGCTCAAAAAATATTCGGAGTAAAAAAAGAAGAAGTAACCCCTCATCAAAGAAGATTAGCTAAAACTTTAAATTTTGGAATGATTTACGGGATGGGATACCGAGCGCTTGCTCAAACTGCCAAAATCTCAGCTCAGGAAGCTAAAGAATTTATTAAAAAATACTTTCAGCAATTTCCTTCTATTAAAGACTGGCAAGCAGAAATCTTAAAATATTGTCGTCAAAACGAAATTTCTGTTAATATCAACGGCCGTTTCCGCAGCCTTCCTTATATTAACTCACCCAATCAATTTCTCGCTTCTCAAGCCGAAAGAGAAGCTTTAAATATGCCTACTCAAAGTTTAGCGGCTGATATCTTAAAATTAGCAATGATTAAGGTCTTTTCCTACCTTCAGGAAAATCAACTTGCTTCTAAAATAAAAATTATTCTTTCTATTCACGACGAACTAATTTTTGAAGTTAAAAAGGAGTTAGCTCAGGAAAAATATTTAAAAAAGATAAAAGAAATTATGGAGTCGGCTTACTCTTTAAGAGTTCCTCTTAAAGTAAGAATTAAAACAGGAGAAAACTGGGGGCAACTGGAATAACTCTTTAACTAAAGCTCGAGAGGTTTGATTACCACTCTTCTTTCCTTTCCCTCACCTTCGCTTTCTGTTTTTAGGTCTGGATAAGTAGCCAGCTGAAGATGAACGATTCTTCTTTCATAAGCGTTCATCGGGGGAAGGGTTACCTTTTCTTTGGTAAGAATCGCTTTTCGAGCCCCGGCTTTGGCTAATTTAATAATTAATTCCTCTCTTTCCTTGCGATAATTATTTATATCCACAAAAACCGGCCCCCAACCTTTCTTTTTTAAAATACTTTTTAAAATAAAGTCTAAGTCGTTTACTAAATGAGCCAAATGTCGAGCCAAAAAATGGCCGTCGTTTATAAAAACCGAAAAACGGCGCGACTCTTCTGAAAAAGTAATCGAAAAATCACTAAACCCCATTAGACTAATTAACTGCTGAAGAATTTCCTGAGCTTCGTTGTTCATCTTCTTTTCCTCTTAATTTCCTATTAATTATTACTTGTTGAATAACTGAAAAAACGGAGGTTGTCAACCAATAAAGACTAATTGCCGAAGGTAAGGGATAAAGAATAATTAAAGTTAAGAAGGGACCAAAGAAAAATCATCTGTCGGGAAAATTTTTCTGCTAATTCCTGAGAAGAACCTGACTTTTCTTGATTTTGGAGAACTCTTTTTTCTTTTTTGTTTTTACTCAAATCCAGTAAAAGCTTTGACTGAAAATATTGGAAGAGGGCCGCTAAAATCACCAAAATCAAATTTCTTTGATTAAGATTAACTACCCCCAAAAAAGAATAACTAATATCTTGGGGGATTTCAATAAAGGAATAAAGATTTTTTAAAATCTCCGCCGAAAAACCTCCCCAAAAAACCTTATAAAGGGCAATTAAAATAGGCAACTGAATAATCATCAACAAAAAACCAGAAAAGGGATTAACCTTGTGTTGCTTATAAACCGCCAACATTTCTTGAACTTGCTTTTCTTTGTCGTCTCTATATTTTTTTTGGATCTCTCTAATTTGAGGAGAAATTTTTTGAAGAACCGATTGACTTTGAGCGCTTTTATAAAAAAGCGGCAAAAGCAACAATCTTACCAAAATTGTTAAAAGAATAATGGCTACCCCCAAATCACTCCAAACAAAGTCATAAAGAAAAAACAAAAGGTTTAAAAGGGGGCGGTAAAGAAATTCATTAAAAAGATAGCTCATTGTTAAAATTAAGACTTAATTATTTTTCTAATTCTAATTCAAGAAAAGATTTTCTTAATTTCCTCTTCCAATTCTTTTCTGGTTTCCTGATTTAAGAAGGAAGCTTGAGGCCTAAGAACCACCACTACATCCAATCCAGGTTTTTTAAAAAAATCCCCTTTCCTTAAAATTTCATAAACAATTCTTCTTAAGCGATTCCTCAAAACCGCCTTTTTAAAGGAAGAGGAGTTAGCTACTACTGCAAATCGAGAAAAATCGTTTCGGGAAAAATAAATCTTTGCGGAAAAATATTTCGAGGAAACAATTTGATCGGGTTTTCTTTCTTGTTGAGCTATTTCTTTAAAAAAAGAAGTGGAAAGGCGATATTTAGAGGGCAACATAAAGCTCAATTATTCTAAACAGTTAGACGTTTTCTTCCTTTCGCTCTTCGGCGCGCCAAAACCCTTCTTCCTCCCGGCTTTCTCATTCTTTTTAGAAATCCGTGGGTTCTTTTTCTTTTCTTTTTTTTGGGTTGATAAGTTACAGACATACTTATCTTTTTGCTTTGCTAATTAATTCTAATTAAAAAAACTTACTACCCTAGTCTCAACAAAAAAAGACTAACAAAAAACCTATAAAATAGCAAACAAAAACAAACATCTAAACAACAAAAAGAAATCCACAGGTTATCCCCTTTTTTGACTTTTCCCCTATTTTCATTAAACTATCAACAAGTTAGAATTCATAAGAGAAATTTTTAACTAGTTATTTGCTTTTACTCTCATTTCTATGGAATTAAAAAAAGTTTGGGAAAAGGTACTTGCTTCAATAGAGCTACAAATTTCAAAACCAAACTTTTTAACTTGGTTTAAAAATAGCTGTCTTCTCGACAAAAACGACGAAACCGGAGTAGCAATTGTAGGAGTTAACAACACTTTCTCTAAAGAATGGATTCAAACTAAATATCACAAAATCATTTTGGAAGCTCTTCAGGAAATCGATAGCTCAATTAGTCGAGTAGAATACGTGGTAATTTCTAAAAACAAAGAAGAAGATGGTTTTCAAAAGCCAATAGCCAATCATTTTCCTCAAAAGGAAATTGCTCAAATTAATACCGATCCCGAAACCAACCTTCATCCTCGCTATTCTTTTAAAAATTTTGTTGTTGGCTCTTCTAATGAATTAGCTTATACAGCAGCAGTAGCAATTACTAAAGCGGTAGGAAAAAAGTATAATCCCTTTTTTGTTTATGGGGGTACGGGTTTAGGAAAAACCCACTTAATTCAAGCAATTGGAAATGAAATTGTAAAAAATTACAACAACCAAATTAAAGTAAAGTATGTTCCTTCAGAAAAATTTGTTAATGATGTGGTTTGGGCTATTCGTTCTAAAAGAATGGAGGATGTTAAAAATAAGTACCGCTCAGTAGATGTTTTAATTATTGATGATATTCAATTTATTGGAGGAAAAGAAAGAAGTCAGGAAGAGTTCTTTCACACTTTTAATCTTCTTTATCAAAATAACAAACAAATTATCATTTCTTCCGATCGTCCCCCTTCTGCTATTTCAACCTTAGAGGAAAGGTTGCGTTCCCGCTTTGAGGGAGGAATGATTGCTGATATTACTTACCCAGATTATGAAATGAGATTGGCAATTATTAAAAACAAAACCTTAGAAAAAGGAATTGAATTAGCTGACAACATTTGTCACCTCATTGCTTCCAAACTTCAGAGAAGTGTTAGAGAAATTGAGGGAATTATCAATAAACTCCATTTTTATCAGGAATTTAAGGGAACTAATAACATTGATTTAAAAACCGCCGAAGAAATAATCAATTCAGTTATTCAACAAAGCGCTGTTGCTATCAATCCCTTACAAATCATTAAAGCAGTTAGTCAATTCTTTGAAATTAACCAAAACGAATTAATTAATAAATCCCGGAGAAAAGAAGTGGTTCTTCCCCGTCAAATCGCAATGTTTTTAATGAGGGATATGCTGGGGATGTCTTACCCAGACATTGGGGATAAGATGGGAAAAAGAGACCACACCACCGCCATTCATTCTTATGAAAAAATTTCTAAAGAAATAATAAAAGATAAAGCTTTAAGCCAAAAAATTTCAATTATTAAAGAAATGATTTATAAAAACAATTCATCCGGATAATTTCTTTTCCCCAGTCAATCAACAACCCTTCCCCACCTTATAAAAAATCAGAATTAAAAAAAACAAAGGTCTTAATTAGTTAGAATAAATTTTCCCCAAAAAACACAAACCTAACTAAAACTACTACTATCTTTATAATTAAAGCAATAGAAGAAGATATGAATGTTGTCGCACTAAAAACTAATTTAAAAGAAGGATTATCGATAATTTCAGGAGCTAGAAAAGAATCTAGTAATCTTCCGGTTTTAAAGAATTTTCTTTTAGAAACAACTGACGGAGGATTAAAAATGTCGGCTACTGATTTAGAAATTGGAATTACTCACTTTGTTTCTAGTAAAAATATTGAGGGGGGATCAGTAGTAATTCCTTATCAAATTTTTTCTCAAATCATTAATAATCTCTCTTTTGAAAGGGTAAATTTAGAACTTAAAAAGGGAAATTTACTAATAAGTACCGATAATTACAAAGCTCGAATCACTACCGTTCCTAAAGACGATTATCCAATTATCCCTCAAGTAGAAAGAAGAAAGAACAACTTTTTTACTATTGAAAGTGGTGTCTTTATAGAAAGCTTGCTTTATGTTGTTCCTGCTTGCCAAACTTCAGAATTTCGTCCCGAACTTTCCGGAGTCTTTTTTTCTTTTAAAGATAACCAAATTAAGTTGGTGGCTACTGATAGTTTTCGATTAGCAGAAAAAACAATTACTACTAAAAAATTTGAGACTCAATTAGAAAAAGAGGTTTCTTTTATTATTCCTTTAAGAACTATTCAAGAAGTGATTAAAATTTTTTCCTCTTTAAAGGAAGGAAATATCAAAATCTTTTTCGAAGAAAATCAGGTTCTTTTCGAAACTCAACAAACCTCAATTATTTCTCGCTTAATAGAAGGAAATTTTCCGGATTATGAGATGGTAATTCCTAAATCCTTTGAAACAGAAATTGTTTTGGAAAAAGAGGATTTTATTAATGCTTTAAAACTCACCAGCTCTTTTTCTAATCGCCTAAACGAGGTCCGTTTTGAGGTTAGTGATAATTTAAAAAATATAAAAATTTCCTCTTCTAGTTCAGAATTTGGAGAAAATGAATATCTTTTACCCGCTAAAATTAAAGGTAGTGTTAGTCAAATTACTTTTAACTGGAAATTTTTACTAGATGGAATTAAAAATTTTAAGTCAGAAGAGATTTTTTGGGGATTAAATGGAGAAGAAAAAGCCAGTTTAATTAAAGCGGTGGGAGATCAAACTTTTGTTTACATTGTAATGCCAATTAGATCTTCTTAGATTTTAGTGGTTGTAATCTGAAAGAAAATTGCTGATATTCTTTTTGGCCCACTCAATTACTCCGTATTCCCAATTATCAAATTGAGGATCGTTGCCGGGGTTGGGTTGACTTCCCGGCTGTTGAGGGTTGTCTTTGTCGATGTAATAAAGAATGTTATGAATATGAGGAGAATTATTAATTTGAATGATATATTCCCCATTAAGCATAGGAACGCTTGAACTAACCGGATCAGGAGGAGTAAAAGTTTCGGGAGGATAGTTGAAAATTATTTCTCTTAAGAAGGAGTTCCAAATAGGAACCGCTGCCAAAATACTTCCCCCTCTTTTTTCCATTGGTTTATTATCGGTTCTTCCGGCCCAAACTCCCACAGTTAGAAAAGGAGTATAACCAACCACCCAAGCGTCTTTATAGTCGTTGGTGGTCCCAGTTTTTAAAGCTACTTGATAACCTTCAAAGGTAGTTAAAGAAAGGCTTGATTGGAAAAGTCCCGCTCTTAAATTAACATCTGAAAGAATGTCGTTAATAAGTCTGGCATATTGAGGCTCGATTACTTGAACAGGATCGTCTTTGTATTCTTCTAAAACCCTTCCCTTTTGATCTTCTACTTTCAAAATAAAAGATTGGGGGTGTTTAATTCCCTCTTGAGCAAAAACCGAATAAGCATTCACTAAATCGATAAGCTTTACCTCTCCTCCTCCCAAGACTAAGGAAAGTCCGTAGCGAGATTCGTCTCCCAGAGTGGTGATTCCTAATTTTTTGGCGGTTTCAATAGTCTCTTTTAAGCCAGCCAAATATAAAACTTTTACCGAGGGAATATTAATAGACTGGGCTAAAGCTTGTTTAAAAGAAACTGGTCCTCTAAAAATTTCATCAAAATTTTGAGGATGAAAACAAAAAGGATCTCTATTAGAAAAATTAACTTCTAGCGGACATCTTTCTTTATTTAGAGAAAATTCAGTGGGGACATCAAAAACGATGGTTTGAGGGGTGTATCCTTTTTTAAAAGCGGTTAGATAAGCAAACGGCTTAAAAGTGGAACCGGGTTGTCTTTTCCCTTGGACGGCAACATTAAAATTACCGTCAATCGATTTATCAGTGTAATCAGCCGAGCCAACTAAAGCTAAAATTTGACCAGTTTTGGGATCTTGAGCAACAAGAGCGGCATTATCGCCTTTATATAATTCTTTATTTCTTTTTACTCCTTCTTTTACAGCCGCCTCGGCTTTTTCTTGCATTTTCCAATCAAGCGTGGTGATAACTTTTAACCCTCCATTCTCTACTGCCTCCTCCCCGTATTTGTTAATCAAATATTCTCTAACCATCATAGTGAAGTGAGGCGCTTTAAGAGAACCAATATTTGGCGCAAGGAAATTTAACTTTTCTCCCAGTGCTTGTTCTAATTGTTGCTCATCAATAAATCCCAAATTTTTCATTTGTTTTAAAACATAGTTTTTTCGATTAATTAGTTCTTCTAGATGACTTCCCCAAGGAGAGTAGTAAGAGGGGGATTGAATTAAAGCTGCCAACGCTGCCGATTCAGCAATGGTTAAATCTTTAGCTTTTTTTCCAAAAAACATTTTAGCTGCCGACTCAATCCCGTAAGCGTTTGAGCCGTAAGGGATTTGATTAAGGTATTGGGTTAAAATTTGATCTTTAGAATAATTTTTTTCAATCCAATAAGCTAAAATAATTTCTTTTATCTTTCTTTTTAATGTTTTTTCGGGAGTGAGGAAAACATTTTTTACTAATTGCTGAGTGATAGTTGAGCCTCCTTGAGAAAAATTGCCAGTAATTATGTTTTTTAATAAAGCTCTAAAAATAGCCTTAAGATCTAAAGCCGAATGATTATAGAAACCTTGATCTTCGATTGCTACCGTTGCTTTTTTGGCATAATCAGGAATTTCTTCGGAAGGAACAACGGTTCGGTTTTGTTCCCCATGAATCTCCCAAAGCAAAATTTCTCCACTGCGATCATAAATTTTGGTGGATTGGATTGGTTGAAGGTTGTCTATTCTTTCGGGGTGAGGAAGTTCTTTAACTATTTGAATTAATTGCCACCCACTCCAAACCCCTAAAACCAAAAGGAATAAAATCAGGAAAAACAAAAATTTTTTTGATCTGGTCAACATAAGACTTTTTTATTTTACCCTTTCTTTGGCTAAAATAAAATCCCGTCTCTTGGCAAAAAAAGACGGGATTTTATTTTTTTGTTTTTAAATTTTTTATTCTTCAAACTCTTCTCCCATCTCCTCATCTCCGAAATCTTCTAACTCTCCTTCTTCTCCTTCCTCCATCTCTTCTTCGTCTTCTCCCTCTTCTTCTCCTTCTTCGTCTTCAAGTTCTTCTTCAGATTCTAATTCGTCTTCGTCCTCGATGTAATCTTCTTCCTCTTCTTCCAATTGACTGACCACGATACCTCTTTTTAAGGTAAAAATTTCTTGTGTTAACATTTTTGTTTATTTTTTAGTAACCTAGCGACCTTTTTAATTCAAGTCTCTTAGACTATTAAACTTTACAACAAAAAGAAATATATCTAAAAAAAATAAAGTGTCAAGATCTTAAGTTATTTTAGGCGGGAAGAAAGATGATAGCCGGTAACCAAAGCAATTGCCAAAGCATCAAAAACATCATCTGGCTGTCTAAATTCCTTTATTCTTAAAATTATTTTCACCATTTTTTCGATCGATTGTTTATCGGCCGAGCCATTTCCGGTAATTATTTGTTTTATTTCTGTGGGTGTCCATTCATAAATAGGAACTCTTTTTTTTGAAAGGCACAAAAGAAGCACCCCTCTTGCTTGAGCTACCTCCAACCCAGTTTTAAGATTTTTTACAAAGTAAAGTTTTTCAATTCCTGCTGCTTCTATTTTTTGATGTTTTATTAATTTTTGAAATTCTCGCTCTAATTCTACTAGCCGACGATTTTTTTCTGAGGCGGTTACTTTTATAATTCCTCCTTTAAGAAAAAGGGGATTATTTTTTTGAAACTTGATTATTCCAAATCCAGCTCGAGTACTGCCGGGATCAATTCCTATAATTTTCATAAGTTTTGATTTTTTAAGTTAATCCGAAAGGTCAGCTGAGGTATAAATTTCTTCTACATCATCATGGTTATCTAAATCTTCTAAAAGAGCCAAAAGCCTTTCTTTGGTTTCAGGAGAAACTTTTTGAGGAAACTTTGACTCCCATTCTCCCTTTTCATCTTTTTCAAAAGCCCACATCACACTTCCCGGATCAGCCCATTTGGCGTTGTGATCGGAAAGGATTTTTTTTATTTCAGCTACCGTTCGATTTTTGTTGTTGGTAACCGCTTCTATTAGCAAAGCAATCCCTTCGGGACCATAGGCTTCAATTAAGAGGTTTTCTAAATTGCCAGTTTCTTGAGATCTTTTTATGGCTCGCTCGATATTTTCCTGAGGGACATTATTTTCTTTGGCTTTCTCAATAGCTGCTTTAAGACGAGGATTATACTGAGGATTAGGATCTTCTCTAGCAGCAATTGAAATGGCTCTTAAGAGCTTTGAAAAAATTTGACTTCGTTTCTGATCAGAGATTTCTTTTTTTCTTTTAATTTGAGCCCACTTACTGTGTCCAGCCATATGCTTAAAAGAATTAATTTTTTGTCAGTGAATTAAAAGGCGATTAAATTTTATAACTAAAGTCAAAAATAGACAAAAGCTAATTTTAGTTTTGAAATATTTTATTAATGTTGTCAAGAGATGTTTTTTTAAAAGTTTCTTACTAAGTTATGTTTTCATAGTGTCTAATTGTGTAATGATCTTTATCTTTCATTTCTATTGCAATTACATCTAAACGGAAGCCATTATCTTTTGTAAGCGACGGATTAAGATTAGCATACCAGAGAGAAATTCTTTTAAAGCGCCTCATTTTTGAATGTGAAATTTGGTCTTCCGGGAGGAATCTGTCGTTTCTATCGATATCCGGCAATATTTTCATTGCCGCTTTATTGCCGCTTTTTTTACCAAGAATTTTATAATATGGCTTTAAAACTATATTTTTTAAATATGACAATTGCCGAATTATCCACCGATTATTCACAACATTGTCTGATGTCTGTGGATAACTCAATTTGTTAGAATCCGGATGGTTATTATTCATTAAGAGTGTCTTTACTTCAAAAAATACCAAGATTTTTTCTGGTGATTTAGCGATTATATCTATCTCTCCAAATTTCGTTCGATAATTTCTTGCTATTATGTGATACCCCTTTTTCTCAAGATATCCACAGGCAATGGTTTCTCCTGTGAATCCAACCTCTTTTTTATCCATATCAATATTCTACAATATGAATATATAAGTTCAAAATTAACAAAAATGTTTCACGTGAAACATTTTATTTTCGAGAAAGCGACAAAATTATACGAATCCGGCAATCATCAATTAAAAATTTTCGCTAAAAATCTCAATTTTTTAATTGTTAGCTAAAAAATCCGGCAATGTAGTAGATTGCCGGATTTTTTTCAGCAAAATATTCAAAGTGTATAAAGCCAACATTTTTAGCCGAAAGTGATTTGTGCCAATTAATCGAATTTTTGACAAAAATGTTTCACGTGAAACATTTTTAGTCATTTTTTAGGGGTAAAAATGGGTGATTTTCAAAAAAGCTAGATTTTATGCGGAAAGTGAGTTTCCGCATAAATACTAGCTTTTTTTAACATATGTCGCAAAACGAAGGAAATGTTAAAAATAGCTAGATTTCATGCGGAAAGTGACTTTTCTGACGCTGTGTCACACACCTGATCGTTAAAAACCCCATAGTAAATCCTTAGCTAAGCAGGATTATTTTCTGGCCATTATAAAATGGTAGAAGCATTAGAATTATTATCAGGTGTAGTGTAAAATGCTTTGGTAAACGAGCTCAAATAAAATTAACCAAATAAAAATATGAACGAAAACAAACAAAATTTTGAAGAGCAAAAGTATCAATACTCTCGAGAGGCAGCTAAAATTACCTTAGATAAAGTCTCTTCTTGGGAGGAGTTAAACGCCGCTACTTTAAAGGAGGCAGATGAAAAATTTAAGGAGGCCACCAAGAAATATTGGAAAGAATTTGCGGTTTCGGGAGTATTGCAATTCGATCAGAAAGAAGGAAAACAAGTTCTCCGCCCCTTCACTGATTTAGATGGTAAGGTGGCGTTGGGTCTTTTAAGAATGGCCGGGATCGATACTACCAATCTTAAGTATGTGAAACCGGGAGAATATTTAGAGGGAGCAATTAATCTCGATACCGGCGATAAATTCGGAGCGGTTTATGAAGAGCCAACTTATACTGCTTATTTTGATCATCACGCGCCGGGCGCCAAAGAAGTAACCTCAACTGCCGAGATTGTTTACAAAACAATGGCGGATTTGGGTTTGTTAGAAAAATCTCCCGCCCTAGATCGCTTGGTTCAATTTGTAACAGCTATTGATAATCGCCGAATCCCTCCCGAGGAATTTTTAAGGAGCTGGAAAACTATTCTTGGTCTTCAACGCTCTTTAGACTTTGATATTCTTTACGCTTATTTTCAAGAACACGAGTCTCCCACCGAAGAATTAACTTTGGAAGAATTGGAGAAATACGGATTGGGTAAGGCCGCTTTGGAACAGAAAAAAATTGTAGAGGAATCAATGGAAACTTTGGAACGAATGGAAAAAGAAGGAAAGGTTATTGATACTTTTTATGGAAAAGTGGTTGTCAATGTTAATAATGAGTTAAGAGTCGGCTCCTCGGCTGCTTATGTCAAATACGATGGCATTATTAACTTTACTCCTCAAAAAAGTTTTGCGGTAACTTTAAAGGATAGAGATTTTGATGAAGAACGAATTAAGAATAAGTTGGGGAATAAATTTCAAGGAAAGTTTATTCGAGGCCGAATTTGGATTTATAACGACAAAGATCCTCTCGTTTTGAGTTTGGAAGAAATTATCGAAGCCCTTTCTTAAACTAGGGGTTTGATCAAGTGGGCGGCTGAGGACTCGAACCTCAGACCTCTTCGGTGTAAACGAAGCGCTCTAGCCAGCTGAGCTAGCCGCCCTTAAAAGAGCTTTTTTATTTTACCCTAAAATTTTTTTTATTCAAATATATTTTACTGCTTGTTATTCAAATTGTCTTTAATACCGTTTAGTTTTTTCTTAGCTTCTAAAAGATAAGTTTGAAATATCTTTTTAAGCCACAATTGAACGGCGGCAAAGGAAATTATTAAAAGAAAGATTATCAAGCTCGCAGTTTCAAATTTCTGCTTGAAAACCTCTGTTTGATCAGCGAAAACATATCCCAAAGAAAGAAGAACTAAAGGCCAAATTAAAGAAGCAGAAAAGGAATATTTAATAAAATCTTTAAAACTGGTTTTTAAATAGCCGGCGGAAACAAGAGTAATTCTGTTTAAATTCCAGACAAACTTGGAAAAGAAGATAAAAAATCCGATATTAGCTCTTATTTTTTCTAATACTTCTGTTATTTTTTCTAAATTAATAAAAAGATATTTTTTTCTATTAAGTTCAAAAAGACGTCTTCCTATTGCCCAGAAAAAAAGATCATGAAGAGTGGCAGCTAAAACAGCAATTAAATAAATTTTCCAAAAGACTAAAAATTTTTCTCTTACAAGAAACCCCAAAAAAAGAAGAAAAAAATCTCCTTCCGCGATAATTATTAGGAAGATAAGAGGATAAACTAGATGAGGATAGTTTTCAATTATCTGCTGAAGCCAAGGCATAATGAAACATCATATAGAATTTAGACTAAGAAGTAAATTTTTGTTAAAAAAACCAGCCCTTTTATTGGGCTGGGAAAGGGAGCGCGGTAGGAGTGAGTTGGGTTTTGGGAAGTGGGGGCTGAGCGTGAAAGTCGATTGCCTTTTTCACACCGAGAGAGAATAGAAAAAGAGCGGCAGCAAGAATAACAATTTTCTTGCGTGGTGGAATTTTGGATTCGTACATAGCAAGGAAAAGCAAGATGGATGCCAGTATAAACAATCCAGATGAGAGAGGAATCATTTTTCACCTCCTTTCTTTGAGTTCTGATTATAAGCTACCATTTTTTTATTGACTTGAAAAGATGGGAGTTTTTTATTATAGATATATAAGGAAAAAAGAATTTGAAAACTTAAATATCGAAAGATTTTAATAAGAATTCGGCGCGTAGCTCAGTTGGTAGAGCGGTCGTCTTATACACGATTGGTCGCAGGTTCGAGTCCTGCCGCGCCGACAAATTTTATTAGCAACCGAGCTTGAGTTTTTGTCCATAACCAAAAACACTCTCGTGGAGGGAGAGTGTTTTTGGTTTGGTTTCTTAGCTTATCTCTTCTTTTTTGATTTTGAATTTTTTAATGATTTCCTCAAACTCATCTTTTTCGATAGTTTCTTTTTCTATTAAGGTTTTGGCAATAAATTCCAAAACTCCTTTTTTCTTTTGAATAATTTTTTTGGCCGCTTGATAAGATCTTTGAATTAATTTTTCTACTTCTTTGTCTATTTCATAGGCAATAGCATCTGAATAATTCTTCTCGGTAGTTATTTCTTTTCCTAAAAAGATAAGCTCTTGAGTTTTTCCAAAAGTTAGGGGGCCAAACTTTTCGCTCATTCCATATTTAGTTACCAATTTTCGAGCCATTTCTGAGGCAACTTGTAAATCATTGGAAGCACCGGTAGAAATATCACCAAAAGTAATTTCTTCGGCGCTGTAGCCTCCAAACATTATTGCCATATCAGCCAAAAATTGTTTTCGAGTTCTAAGATAAATATCCTCGCTGGGAAGTTTAAGAGTGTAGCCTCCAGCTTGTCCGCGGGCGATGATTGAAACTTTATGAACGGGGTCAGCGTGTTTTAGGCAGGCGGCAACCAATGCGTGTCCGGCTTCGTGGTAGGCGGTGATTTCTTTTTCTTTTTTACTGAGTACTCGTGAACGTCTTTCTGGTCCTAGTAAAACCTTTTCAATTGCTTCATACAACTCTATTTGTTCAATTTTATTTTTTCCTTTGCGAGCGGCTAAAATAGCAGCTTCATTTACTAAGTTGGCTAATTCTGCTCCAGAAAATCCCGGTGTGCGAATAGCCACTTGTCTTAAGTCAACATTGGCAGCCAGAGGCTTGTTGCGAGCGTGAATTTTTAAGATCTCTTCTCGATCTGATAAATCCGGTAGATCCAAAACCACTCGGCGATCAAATCGTCCGGGCCTTAAAAGCGCTGGATCCAAAATATCAGGACGATTAGTAGCTGCTAAAACAATTACTTGAGCATCTTTTTCAAATCCATCCATTTCTACCAGGATTTGGTTTAAGGTTTGTTCTCTTTCATCGTGTCCTCCTCCCAGCCCGGCTCCTCTTTCTCTTCCCACCGCATCAATTTCATCGATGAAAAGAATAGAAGGGGCTGCTCTTTTGGCGGTTGCAAAAGCATCTCGAGTGCGAGAAGCTCCTACTCCCACAAACATCTCCACAAATTCAGAGGCGCTAATATGAAAAAAGGGAACTCCAGCCTCTCCAGCAACTGCTCGCGCCATTAAAGTTTTTCCGGTTCCCGGTGGTCCTAAAAGTAAAACTCCTCTGGGAATTTGAGCTCCTAAGTCCAAATACTTTTTAGGATTTTTTAAAAAATCAACAATTTCCATCAGCTCTTGTTTGGCTTCTTTTAAGCCGGCCACATCAGCAAAAGTGATTCTGTCTTTAAAGGGGGTGAAGAGACGAATGTTTGATTTTCCAAAGTTAAAAACTTGAGAAGCTCCCGAACGCGCCTGCCGAAAAGTTAGCCAGAAAAAGATTCCAATAATAATTACCGGGATTAAACTGGGTAAAAGAATACTGGCCCAGAACTTTAGACTCGATTCTTCTTTAATCTCAATAGGGATTTGAGAAAGTTTTTCTGGAGCTACTCCAAAATTTCTGAGAGTTTCTGATAAGCTTGTCTCAACTTCTTTTTTAGTTTCTCCCTTTTTGCCATCGATAAAAGTAGCTTTGATGATTTCTCCTTCAACAACGATTCGGCTCACTCGATTTTCATTAATTCCTTTAGCCAAATCATTTAAGGTTAGCTTGGCTACCTCTTCTTTTTGAGGAAGAGAAAGAGTGGAAAAGAAAAGCAGGATTGAGATAAAGATTAAAACTGCTACTAAAATATTTTTAACTATTTTATTTCGCATAACTATTTCTTTTATTTCTTGACCAGTTTAATTTTATTTATTTTTTTAAAAATAACAACCTTCCTTTAAAACTAAAGGCTTACTTTATTTTAAGCTTTTAATTTAAGAGAGACAAAATAAAAATTTCTTTCAAAGAATTGATTCCAGATATTAGGGTTTTAGGAAATTTTTACTTATCGGATTGGGTAGTTTTACTCTTAAGCTTGAGAATAATTCTTTTTTCTTCGGGCTTCAGTTGAGTGATAACGAAATCATATTCTTTACCAATCTCTAGAGTGGCTTTCATTTTTTCTTGATTTTCAAATTCAGAAACATGAATTAATCCCTGCAAATCATGGCCTAAGTAAACTAAAGCCCCAAAGGGGTTAATTTTAGTTACCTTTCCTCTTACCTCCTGATTAACTGCAAAGTATTTTTTAGCGTCATCCCAAGGATTAGGCTTTAGGGCTTTAAAGGATAAGGAAACTCTTCCATCTTTAATTTCAATAATTTTAGCTTTCAGCGAATCATTAACTTTTACTACTTCTTTGGGAGAGTCGATGAGTTTATGATCGATTTCAGAAATATGAACCAACCCTTCAATATTGGGATCGTCAGCAAATTTAACGAAAACTCCAAAGTCAGCCACCCCTGAAACAATTACCTCCACCACATCACCTACTTTGTATTTCTCCAAACTCTTTTTTACCTCCTCACCGGTTACCTCTCTTTCGGAAAGAATTAATTTTTCTTCTTTAGGATTAAAATCCAAAACTTTTACTTCTAAATCCTGACCAATTAATTTTTTTAGTTCTTCTAAAATTTTATTCTTATCTCCGTCTTCTACATGAGGATAGTTTTGGGCAGAAAGTTGAGAAACCGGAATAAAAGCCTTGATTCCAAAAAGTTCGGTTAAAAGACCGCCGGTGTTGGCGCCGCTGATTTTAACAATCACACTTTCCCCTTCTTCTTTAAGCTTTTTTACTTCCTGCCAATTTTGTTTCCACAAAGCTTTAATTAAAGAAACCTCAAAGTAGCCGTCTTCATTTTCGGGGCCACTAATCGTTAAAGAACATTTCTCGCCAACATTAACATTTTTAAGGATGTCTTTGGCATTAAGAAATTCTACTCCAAATAAAATACCTGTTCCTCTTCCTTCCAAATCAAAGAAGGCACAGCGATTATCTTTATAAAGAAGTTCTCCCTCCAAAGAATCTCCCTCCTTTAAGGGAGCGACTAGGTTTGGATTGTTTTTGATTATTTTTGCCAAAACCTGAGACTTTTTTGTTTCTTCCGTTTTGTTAATAAGCATATTTTTTTATTTCTCGTTCTACG
The DNA here is from genome assembly GCA_025999395.1 of Candidatus Parcubacteria bacterium. Lineage (GTDB taxonomy): Bacteria > Patescibacteriota > Minisyncoccia > UBA6257 > JAGOQP01 > KatS3mg098. Next base: position 118,774 of record AP024682.1, on the reverse strand, counting down.
AGAGCCTTTTAGAAGAGAGATCAAAAAGGCAAGAGAATACTACTAAAAATTTTATTGCAAAGCAAGAGCAAGCGTGTTAAAATGGCTGTGGCTAAAATTGCTAAGCAAGAAACTTAGCATTTTTTATAGTTTTTATTTTTCTAAATAAAATTAGCTAAAACGCTATGATTATTTCTTGGTACGGAGAAGGATGCTTTAAAATTCAAAATGGAGAGAAAACAATTTTGATTGATCCTCCGGAAGCTAATTTAGGATTTAGTGTCCCTCGTTTTCGAAGTAATATTTTGATAAAAAGCCTAACCCCTTGGCCCTTTCCATTTTCTCAAGAAGCTGAGAAAAATAACGCTGATTTTGTTATCTGGGGAGCGGGCGAATATGATATTGGAGAAATTAAAATCAGAGGCTTTTCTTTGAAAAGCGAATCGTCTGATAAATTTTTTAAAAGTGCTTTTGTTGTTAAGTGGGAAGAAATAGTGATAGGGATTTTGGGGCATCTTTCTTTGCTTCCTTCGCCTGAAATTTTGGAAAATTTTGAAGAGGTTGATGTTTTAATTGCTCCTGCCGGCGGTGAACCTTTTCTTTCTCAGGAGTTATTGGTTAAGTTGGTAAAGCAACTTAATCCCAAGATTTATCTGCCTTCTTTTTACAAAGTGGCTGGCTTAAAAAGAAAGGCTCAAGGGCTAGAAGCAATCTTAATTCATTTTAATGGCGAGGTAGAAAAGATGCTGGAAAAATTTGTTTTTAAGAAAAAGGATTTAGTAGAGATTAAAAAGACCAAAATCGTTACCTTTAAGATTTAGTTTTATGAAAAGTATAAGGGAAAAATTGGAACAAATTCGTTCCGCCAGCATCGAAGTTAGAAAAAAGTGGTTTCGGATTGGAGTGGTGATTATTTTTCTTTTGGTTTTTGTTATTTGGCTGGTGGTGGAGGGAAGATGGCTGTTTTTTTCAGAAAAAACTTCGGCTCCAGAAAAGGCTGTGGGAATCAAAGATTTTTGGAGTTCTTTTAAGAATGGTATTTCAATTATAAAGGAAAAGATAGTAACTGGCCTTCTTAATTTTTCCTTTATAATGAAGGGTCTAGTGGAGGGTTTTGAATAAGATTTTGAAAGTTAATATTGTTTAAAATTATCAAAGAGGTTTATGGCTAATAAAAAGAAAAACTTTTTGGAAGACGATTCTTCTAAAAAGGAAAATCAAAAAGAAGGAAGGGTGATTGAAGCGGAAATTACTAAGGAGTTGGAAACTTCTTATTTGGATTACGCGATGTCAGTGATTGTGGCCCGCGCCCTACCCGATGTTCGCGATGGCTTAAAGCCGGTTCACCGAAGGATTTTGTGGGCAATGTGGGAAAGCGGCTTAACTCACTCAGCTAAGTATCGAAAATCAGCTAATGTGGTGGGAGAAGTGTTGGGGCGTTATCATCCTCACGGAGATATTGCGGTTTATGATGCTTTGGCAAGAATGGCGCAGGATTTTTCTTTGCGCTATCCCTTAATTGATGGTCAGGGAAACTGGGGAAGTGTTGACGGAGATTCGCCGGCGGCAATGAGATATACCGAGTGTCGCCTTTCTAAAATTGCTGAAGAGCTTTTGGTAGATATTGAAAAAAATACCGTTGATTTTGTTCCTAACTACGATGCTTCTCGGCAAGAGCCGGTGGTATTACCTGCCAAAATCCCCCATCTTTTAATTTTTGGTTCGGTGGGGATTGCGGTGGGAATGGCTACGGATATTCCTCCTCATAATTTAGGGGAGGTAATTGATGCTACCCTCTTTCTTATTAAAAACCCTTCCGCAACCACTGCTCAGTTACTAAATTTTATTAAAGGTCCTGATTTTCCTACCGGAGGGATTATTTATGGTGGCAAAAAATTACAAGAAGCTTACGCTACCGGACAAGGATCTATTACCTGCCGAGCAAAAGCAGAAATTGTAGAAAGAAAATTGGGGCAATACAACATTGTGATTTCCGAAATTCCTTATCGGGTAAATAAGTCCGAATTGATTCAAAAAATTGCTCAGCTGGTGGCGGAAAAAAGAATTGAAGGAATAAAGGATTTGAGAGATGAGAGCGACAAAGAGGGGCTTTCTATTGTAATTGAGCTAAAAAACGATGCTGCTCCTCAAAAAGTTTTGAATCAACTTTACAAAAATACCGATCTTCAGAAAGATTTTCATCTGAATATGATTGCTTTGGTGAATGGTATTCAACCTCAGCTTTTGTCTTTGAAGGAGATTCTAGAACATTATTTAACTCATCGCCAAAATGTTGTTCGCCGACGCACCGAATTTGATTTGGCGCGTGCTAAAGAAAGAGCTCACATTTTGGAAGGGCTTGCCAAAGCCTTAGATAATATTGATGCGGTAATTGCTACGATTAAGAAATCTCAAGATAAAGAAGAAGCTCACCGAAACTTGGTGGCTAAATTTAAGTTAACCGATATTCAAGCCACAGCAATTTTGGAAATGAAACTTCAAACCTTAGCTTCTTTGGAAAGGAAAAAAATCGATGATGAATTAAAAGAAAAAAGAAGATTAATTAAGGAATATGAAATTATTCTTTCTTCTCCTCAAAAGATCTTAGAGGTGATTGAAAAAGAACTTTTGGAAATTAAAGAAAAATACGCTGATCCTCGGCGCACTCAAGTAGTAGAAGAACAACTAACCGAATTTAAAGATGAAGACCTAATTGCTCAAGAGGAAACAATCATTACTTTGTCGGCTAGTGGTTATATTAAAAGAGTTAATCCCTCTTTGTTTAAGGTTCAAGGAAGAGGAGGGAGAGGAATTATTGCTTCAGAGGTGGGGGAGGATGATTTTCTTACTCATCTTATTTTAGCTAATACTCACGACAACATTTTATTCTTCACTGATAGCGGAAAGGTTTACCAAACTAAAGTCTACGAGATTCCTCAGGGTTCGCGAGTTTCGAAAGGGAAAATGATCCATAACTTTTTAAACATCTCTCCTTCGGAAAGCATTCAAGCTTTAGTAGCCTATGATTCAAAGTCTTCTGAGGCTAAATATCTGATTATGGCTACTAAAGAAGGGATTATTAAAAAGACTGATTTAGAAGAATTCAGCAATGTTCGCCGAAGTGGAATTATTGCTATTAATTTAAGGAAGGGCGATTCATTAAAGTGGGTTAAACTTTCGAGCGGAAATGATGAAGTAATTATTGTTAGTGCCAAGGGACAATCTATTCGCTTTAAGGAATCTCAGTTAAGAGCAATGGGAAGAAACGCTTCGGGGGTGACTGGAATAAAATTAAAAAATGGTGATGCGGTAGTGGGAATGGACATTATTAAACACTCTGTGGGCAAAGAATTGATCGGCAAGCAATCTCTTCTGGTTGTAAGTGAAAAGGGATTTGCTAAAAGAACTTTGCTCAAAGAATACAAAATTCAATCTCGAGGAGGGCAAGGAATAAAGACAGCTAAAATCACCTCCAAAACCGGTAATTTGGTAGCCTGCCGGATTATTTCTGAGGAAGAAGAACTCATTGTTCTTTCAGCGAAAGGACAGGTGATCAAAACTAAAATTTCTGACATTCGCCAAAGCTCTCGAGCTACCAGCGGAGTGCGAGTGATGAAGGTTAAGGAAGGGGATAAGATTGTAGCTATAACCTGCGTTTAGACTGCCGGTGCTTTTCGATAATTTTTTTGTTATATTAAGAAGAAGTAAAAACTATGCCCGCTTTTGATAAAAATCAAATTATTATTCTCGGGATTGGATTCTTTATAATTCTTGTAATTGTTTTGGGAGCTGTTGGGATTTTACCCATTTTTCAAAAGAAGGGACAGGTAAGCGGCGATCCTGATTTTCCCACCGGCAAAGTTCAATTAACTATTTGGGGGATGGGAGATCCAGCGAGCGCCTTTGAGGGGGTTATTCAGGCTTACAAGAACCTCTACAAAAATGTGGAAATTCGTTATTTTAAGTTTGATGATCCCGAGGCTTATCAGAAAGAATTAGTTAATGCTTTGGCAGAAAGAAGGGGGCCTGATATTTTTATGGTCCACTCTTCTTGGGTGAATGAAAATTGGGGAAAGTTGAGGCCAGCGCCCGCTAAAGTTATCACTCCTCAATTGGTCTCTCAAATTTATCCGGAGGTGGTTTTTAAGGATTTTGTTTTATCAAACAATGTTTATGCTCTGCCGCTTTATTTGGATTCCTTGGCTTTAATTTATAACAAAGATATTTTTAGTGCCAAAGGAGTTGTTTTTCCTCCTTCTGATTGGGAAGAAGTTTTAGATGATGTTTTAAAGATAAGAGAGCTTGATGAAAGTAAAAAAATTTCTGTGCCGGCCATTGCTTTGGGTACTTCTGTTAACATCAATAACGCCCCCGAAATTTTAACTTTGCTAATGATTCAATCCGGATCCCCAATTGCTTCTTCGGAAGGAGGAATTTCTTTTGATGCCAATGCTCAAAAAGCTTTTGATTTTTATCTCCAGTTTTCTGATCCTCTCAATCCTTACTATACTTGGAATGAAGGCTTAGAAGATTCTCTGTCTGCTTTTGCGGCTGGAAAATTAGCGATGATGATCGATTTTTACAGCTCTTTAGCTAAGATAAAAGAAAAAAATCCCTTCTTGAATTTTGGAGTGGCTCCTCTTCCTCAGATAAAGGGAGCGAGTTTTTCTCGCCAAGCGAATTTAGCTGATTATTGGGGGTTAGGGGTTTCGGCTCAATCTCCCAATCCTTATGTTTCTTGGCATTTTATTAAGTTTTTTGTTACCAATCCTACTTTATATAGCCAGTATTTACAGACAGCTAACCATCTTCCAGCCTTAAAATCTCTTATCAATCAAGGGTTAGAGCAGGAGAACGCTCCCTTTCTGAAGGGTTTTCTGATTGCCAAGACGTGGCCCAAAGCTAATTATCCAGCTATAAGAGAGGTTTTGAAAAAAACCATCTCTGATGTTCTTTCCGGAAAAATTCAAAGAAGGCAAGCTCTAAAGGCTGCGGAAACAGAAATTAATTATTTTTACCGAAAGTAGTTCTTGCTTATTTTTATTGTTTTCAATTAAAATAAAGAAAAAGATGAATCTTTTTTCTTTCCCCAAAAAAATTTTTCTTTTTCTCCCAGTACTATTGGCTTTTTTTAGTATCTTTTCCTCGAGTGTTTTGGCGGTTCCTTGTGATGAAAACTCCAGACTTGAGTGCAGTAGCAACGAAGGTCTGGTTCCTTGCGGATATAATGGGGTTTACTGCACCTTTCCTCATTTCTGGGTGATGGTCGACAGAATTATTCAGTTTGCTTTGTTTTATATTGCTTTGCCGGTAGGGGTTATTTGGATTATTGTGGGAGGATTTTTGATGATGACTTCGGCAGGAAACGAGTCTCGCTTTTCTAAGGGAAAGGATTATATCAGGTCGGTTATAATTGCTTTATTGATTGCTTTTGGGGCTTGGCTAATTGTTGATACTTTAGTGGGATTTTTAAATATTCAAAAGTAAGCACAAAAAAGTTTTTATTTTTTAGAATAAGTGATATAATTTTTCAAATTAAATTTTTATGATTAAAAAATTATTTTGGATTTTTCTTTTTTTTGTTTTAAAAGCGCAGAATTCTTTTGCTCAAAGCGGAGGTCAACCCGGGGGTCCTGCTGATAGCGGAAGCGAAACTGTGGAATTGCACAATCCCTTGGGAGGGAGAACCTTTTCTACCATTCTTAAAGATACCATTAACTATATGATTAAAGTTTCGATGCCAATTTTAACAATTATGTTTTTGATTGGCGGTTTTCAAATGCTTACCGCGGGAGATAATGAAAATAAATTTAAACAAGGCAAAAAAACTCTCACCTACGCTGCTATTGGAGCGGTAGTGATTTTAATTTCTAGTGGAATTATTTATATCTTGGCTGAAATTTTGGGAATAGATTCATCTAAAGTAGAACAGGTTTTGCCTTAGTTTTTACTTTTTAAAATTAAGATGTTAGTATTTAGAATATGAAGAAGACTTTCTATCTTAAAAGAGCTTATTACCTTTTAATAGTGTTGGCTTTGGGTTTGTTGGGAGCTTTTTCTGTTTATGGGGCGGATAGTAATAATAACCAAAATAATGACCAAATTGATTCCCCAATAAAAAGTGTTAATGATATTATCGGTGTTCTTCAAAGAATTGTTGGTTATATGTACACGATCTTCTTTATAGCGGCGGTGGGCGCAATACTATGGGCTGCTTTTACTTATCTAAGGGCAGGGCAGGACGCAAAGTTAGTTGAGCAAGCAAAAAACCAATTGAAATTTGCGGTTGTTGCCATTGTTGTTGCTTTGGTAGCGGGAGGAGTCTCTCTTATTATCAAAAGCTTTCTTCAATCAGCGGGAAGTTGAGTTGATTAATCAAGAATTAGGAGTTATTTTTTTATAGAGGCTTATGAGAAAAGAGTTCCTAAAAAAAACAAAAAAGGCTTCTCTCCATCTTTTATTGAAGAATGGTTTAGCTTTTTTCTTTTTCTTTTTATTTTTCGGAAATATGATTGCCTTTGCTGCTCTTGATGAAAAAACCATTGCTCCTTTCAAGGAGCAGTCAGTGGTAACAGGTAGTGAAGCAGATGCTTATAAGTTTGTGGAGAATGTAATTGTAAGCATTGTAAATTACATCTATATGGCCTTTGGCGCCGCGGCTATTTTGTTTATTCTTTTGGCGGCTTATAACTTTTTATCTGGCGGTACTAATGAGGATAAATTAAGAAAAGCTAAGTCTCAACTTAAGTATGCGGTGATTGCAATTGTGGTGGCATTAATATCGGGTGGTGTTTCTTTGATTATTGGTTCTTTTCTTGAAAAAGCTGGTTCATAATAAATTAAAATTTTGTTTTTTATTTTTATGAATTTTTTCTTAGAAAAAAAAGACAAACTTCTTTCTTGGGCGATTATTTCTTTCTATCTTTTAGTCTCATATGCAAATAAAGTAAAGGCTATTATTAAACCCCAGGATATTAATATTGTACCTCGTGAAATAGAGCAAGCCTCTCCCTTAAAACATTATGAAGATGTTTACGATTTAGTTTACAATATTGTAATTGTTATTTTCGACACCTTTTTTGTTGTCGCTATTCTTTTCTTGATTTTAGCGGCTTATAATTTTTTGACAGGAGGGACTAATGAAAACAAATTAAAAACAGCCAAAGCTCAAATTAAATATGCGGTGATCGCAATTATTGTCGCTTTGGTGTCGGGAGGAATTTCTCTTATTATTGGAAGCTTTCTTTCCGCCGCCTCTTAAAAAGAAGGTCTATATTAATATTTTTTATGAAAAACAAAAAAGAGCTTATTTCAATATTTTTCCTCGTGTTTTTTTGGGGATATCTGTTATTGACAGAAGCGGCTAGATTTACTCCCCAGGGTCCTCAAAATATTACTGGCTCACCAATAGAGGCTCCAAACCAGATTTGGCTGATGATTTATCGAATTATTGGCTATGTTTATACCTTTTTCTTTTTAGTGGCGGTTTTGTTTATTATTCTAGCAGCCTACAACTTTGTTTTTTCCCGAGGAGATGAAACAAAAGTTAAAAACGCCAAAAATCAGATTAAGTGGGCGATTGTGGCAATCGTTGTCGCTTTAATGTCGGGGGGCATTTCAATTTTAATACAAAACTTCTTGTTAGAGGGTTCTGGGCAGATGAGATTCTTCCTTTTTTAAAAAAATATGCTACAATTTCAAAGTAAGTTAAAATTAATTTTTAAGAAAGGTCGTTTATAAAAGAGAATAAAAAATAACTAAAAGAGAATAAAAAATAACTATGATTAAAAAGATTTTATTAGGTGCTAGCACTCTTTTGCTGGTTTGGGGAATAACTGGTTCTTTAGTTGCTCTTGCTCAGTTTACTCCCGGTCAACCCCCTCCTCCACCAGTGCCAGTAACTGGTCCAACAACAATTGGTGAGGGAGTAGGAGTCTTTGTTAAGATTGTGCAATGGATTTACACTATTCTTTTCATCGTTGCTACGCTGTTTATTATTTTGGCGGCTTACAACTTCGTCACCAGTAAAGGAGATCAAACGAAGGTTGGCACAGCCAAAAAAATGTTGATGTATGCAGTGATTGGAATTGCGGTTGGACTTCTTTCCTACACCATTGTTTATTTTGTCCAAAGATCGCTTTCTTCCGGAGGAGGATTGATGTAAAAAAGATTAATTTTTACAAAAGTTACAAAAAGCTGCTTTTATCAAGCAGCTTTTTGTTTTTTATTTGTATTTGTTGTTCTGAAAAATTGGTCTTAACTAGAATTAATGAACTAACACAAAAGAAAAAGCCCGACAATGTCGGGCTAAGATGTGCTATATGTGCGATGCTAATTTAGGTTGAGGTAGTGGTGTACGTGGTGTTGGTGATGTAGGGACACCGCCTGGAGGAACATTATCGTCCAAGCGGTGGAGCCAAAACGTGATTTGACAATTTCCTTCAACTTTAAACCTGTACATTCCCTTCGCTCTTGGAAGAGGGAGGTACTCGCCAGCGCGAACGAGAAGCGCCGGCCCTTTGTGGTTCTCCGGGGTGATTTTCACCCAGTTCCCTGGGCGATCATCACCCCAAAAATCCATCCACCCCTCCTCAGTAAAGAGGAGGGTGACCTCCACGGGGCCCTGGCGGAGGTCGACGGTTTTGGCTTCGCCAAAACCGACGACCACCGATTGCCTGACGGCGGTGACGGTAGCCTGCTTTTTTCCGCCGCCGCTCCAAAAAATCCCGAGCACGACCGAGAGTGAGGCAATAATAATGGCAGCGGTCATCATTTTTTTCCCCCACTCTCGAGTCTTATCGGAAAATGCTGGTTTGTTAGTCATTATCTACCTCCTTTCTTTGTTTTTGTTGGGGCTGAGATGTTAATGAGAGGGATCGCTCCGCCCTGAATCTCAGTGGTGTTTACTTCTCCGGGGATTTTGTGGAGGATTCGCTGGAGAAAGTTCATCCTGGCTTCGTCGCTCGCACCGGGAAAGGCCTTGCGGACGCCTCTGGCCTGAGCTAGTGTGTTCGCTAAGGCGATGTTCTGCGCGTCTTTCTCAGCCTCTAACTCCTTGGTGCGAACAACTTTTTGCTTGGCTGCTCTTACCACATCTGGGTCAGTATCGACTTCCGCGACTTTGCCGTCCAAGATGATGATACCGTACCGATCCACTTTAGCTTGAGAAGAGCGCATTTTTGCTAAAGCATCTGCTACTCGTGCTTCAACAGTTGTCTTATCTGCATTTCTCATGTCTCCACCATTGAGAATCTTCCAGAGAGTTGCTCCTACAAGCGTCTCTCCAGAAGGCTTGAGTTGATCCCAAGTGTGGGGATCAACGTTCGGATTAGCGACAACCTCTCTCACCCCCTGAGCTCCTTCCTCTTCAAGAAAGTCTTCGAATTTCTTAAATTGAGCGTCTCCAACTTCATCATCCACCTCTCCACAAACAAAAAGAAAAGCACTTAGATTTTCTTCGTCTAAGCGGTATCGCCATCTCTTGCTGATGTCAGATGTAACCTGATCGTTTGTCATCACCCCTTTGATCTTGTATTCGAACTCTCTGTTTCCTAGAAATATCTTCACTGGGGTCAGTAACCACTTGAGGGGAGGCAAGAACCAATTACCCCCTTCGTAGAGCGCAATCTTGTGTCCGGATCGTATGTAGTTGCCGAGAAATTTGAAAGCGAGTTTGAACGGCGGAGTTGGTGGGTAGGTCTTGTACCATTTATACATCATAATAGTAGCAAGACCAACTGATGCGAGTATCCAAGAGAAGAACAGAGCAAGTCGAGTCACAATTGGTAAGTCTTCTGGTAACTGCTTCTTGGCAACCAGCAAAGCGATGCCAACTAGCATACCCGAGAGAGTGAGCGACAGGACCCATCCGAGGATAAATCCCGAGGTTCCACGAAGTATGTCGAGTTTCCTTGTGGCTAACAGTCGCACCGCTCTGGCCAGCAGGATGGCGACAACAATCGCAACTGCGATAGTTGTCACCCAGTTTACCCAGATAGAAGAAAAGTTAAACATCTCACACCTCCTTTCCCCGCCTCCTAGCGGGGATTTTGTTTTGCTCGTCCTTTCTCTAAGGACGAGCGGTTGGTTGTTGGTTTGGTGTTATCAAGGTTCTAAATTAAATACTACAATATTTCTATAATTTTGTCAACTTCAATATTGTTATTGAGTCTTGTTTTGAAAGTTAGAGATTGTAAGAGTCTAAGTTGGAGTAATGCCAATAAAATTAACTTTGGGTAGTGTTTGTTACGATCAAAATATGATTAACAGAAAATCGTTTTTGTAAAGAGGAAAAATCTACCTACGCTCGTGAAACAAACTTAAGGTAAAATAGATTGAAAAAAAGCGATATCTGTAATACTATTTTTAAACAAATGATGGGCAGGTGGTGGAATGGCAGACACGCTAGCTTTAGGAGCTAGTGCCGTAAGGCGTGAGGGTTCAAGTCCCTCCCTGCCCACACCTTATTTTCTTCTTCGCCCGTGAAAAGCTTTGTGAATTTCTTTCAGCTCTTTATTAGTAAGGTGGGTATAGACTTGGGTGGTAGAGATGTTGGCATGACCCAAGAGTGCTTGGACAGAGCGCAAATCAGCTCCATTTAACAAGAGATCAGTAGCAAATTGATGACGCAATTGATGAGGAGTAACCTTTCCTACAATTCCTGCTTTCTTGGCGTAATATTTAACTATTCTTTGAACGGTGCGAGGAAGAATTCTTCCGATTACCTTAGGATTTTTAGATTTGGTTAAACTAACAAATAAAGCTTCTTCGGCATCACTTCTTTTTTCTAAATAATTTTTTAAAGCCTTTTGAGCGCGTGGAGAAAGAAAAACGACTCTTAACTTTCCCCCTTTTCCCCGAACGGTAATTTCTCCTTTTTCTATATTAAGGTAGCGGGAAAGAGAGCAAAGCTCAGAAACTCTCAGGCCGGTAGAAAAAAGTATTTCTAGAATTGCTTTATCTCTTAAAGCTCTCAAAGAATCTCCTTGAGGAGCATTCAAAAATCTTTCCAAGTCGCTATATTCTATAATTTCTATTTGTCTTTGAGGAATTTTGGGTAATTCGATTTGTTCGGGAAGTACATTTGGTTTTACATTTCTTTTAATTAAATACTTGAGAAAATTTCTTAAGGCAATGATGTAGTAGCTTTGGGTGTTTTTTTTAAGAAACCCTTCTTCTTTTCCTTGGCGTCGAGCCAACCAAATTCGAAAGTGGCGAATTTTATCTTGATCTATTTCTTCAAGAGAAGAGATTTTTTCTTGATTAATGAATTCTGATAAATAACGACGATAGTTTTCCACTGTTTTTGGAGAGCGGTTTTTTTCTATTTCTAAGTAATCAAGGTATTCTTTGAGGTATTTTTGAATCTCTTTCATCTTGTTTTTATCTTATCACATTTTGCGACAAAATGCTAAATTCGGGATAATTTTTTATTTGACTTTTTAGCGAATGAAAGCTATATTGGAATAACCATAAGCGATTAAGATTAGCAAATTAAGGCTATGCTTACTTCTCGAAAAAAACAAAATATTATTAAGGAATTAAGAGTTCACGAAACTGATACTGGCTCAGCTCAAGTTCAGATTGGACTTTTAACTAAACAAATCGAAGAATTAGCCAAGCACTTGAAAGCTCATCCCAAGGACAATTCTTCTCGCCGGGGGCTTTTAAAAATGGTTTCTAAAAGAAGAAAACTTTTGGATTATTTGGAAAAAAACGATCCCAAAGCTTACGCGAAGGTGATTAAAAAGTTGGGATTGAAGAAGTAGTTTTTATTAGAGGAATAATGGTGTTTCTTGCAAAAGAATGTTTTTATGCGGCATAAAAATCAGCGAGTAGGAATTTTTGTTGATGTCCAGAACCTTTATCATTCTGCTAAGCATCTTTATCAGGCAAGAGTTAATTTTTCTCAGCTAATCAAGTTTTTAGTTGATGGCCGGCAGTTGATTCGGGCGATTGCTTATGTGGTGAAAAGTGATCCTCTTATTGGAGAAGCTTTTCGTTTGAAGGATAAGAGAGTTATTTCAAAATCTCCTGAGGCTTCTTTTTTTGAAGCTTTGGAAAAAAGCGGAATGGATTTAAGGGTGAAAGATTTACAAATTTTTCCGGGTGGAGTAAAAAAAGCGGATTGGGATGTGGGATTGGCGGTGGATGCAATTCGGATGGCTTCTTTTTTGGATGTGGTAATTTTGGTAACCGGTGATGGGGATTTTGTCCCCTTGGTAGATTATTTGAAGTGGGGGTTAGGAAGACAGGTAGAAGTAGCTTCCTTTGGACGCAGTACCTCTGCCAAGCTAAAAGAAGCAGCTGATCTTTATATTGATTTGGATGATAATCCCAAAATTCTTTTGGGTAAAAGAGAATAATTTGTTGAGCAAATCATTTTTTAATTTTTAGAACCAATATGGATATTCTCAATAAAAAAGAATTCTCCCTTCCTTTTTTTGGAAGAGATTTAAAATTTATTGTTTCTCATTTAGCTGGGCAAGCGAACGCGGCGGTAATCGGGCAGTACGGAGAAACAGCGGTTTTGGTGACGGTGGTTATGGGCAAAGAAGATAAAGTAATTGATTATTTTCCTTTAACAGTTGATTACGAGGAAAGATTTTATGCGGCCGGAAAAGTTTTAGGGAGTCGCTTTTTAAGAAGAGAAGGAAGGCCATCCGATTTTGCGGTGCTTTCGGGAAGATTAATTGATCGAACCATCAGACCTCTTTTTGATCAGGGTTTGCGAAGAGAGGTTCAAGTAGTGGTGACCATTCTTTCTTACGACGAAGAAAACGATCCGGATTTCATTGCTCTTAACTCTGCTTCATTGGCGTTAGCCATCTCTAATATTCCTTGGAAAGGACCGGTGGCCGGCTTAAGAGTTTTAAAAAGTAGGGAGGGGCTTATTTTTAATCCCCTAAACTCTCAAAAAAACGGAGCTCTAAAAGAGGAAGGAGGGTTTGAGGCTTTCTTTTCGGGAACCAAGGAAAAAATCAATATGATTGAGTTAGAAGGAAATGAAGCTAAAGAATCAGAAGTCGCCGAGGCTTTTCTAAAATCTTTTGAAGAAATAAAAAAACTCATTGCCTTTCAAGAGAAAATTGTTGAAGAAATTGGTCAGGAGAAAGAAAAAGTACTTCTTTTTGAACCTAACCCCCAATTAGTAGAAGCGGTTAGAGAGTTTGCTTCTTCAAAATTAGAACAGGCCCTTTATTCCTCTTCTAAAGCCGAAAGAAATTTGGGGATGGCTCAAATAAAAGAAGATTTAATTAAATATCTAACGGAGGATTTAAAATCGGATAGTTTGGAAGGATTGGAGAATGTCTGGGAGGATTTGATTAATGAAATTGTTCATCGCAACATTCTTGCTTTAGAAAAAAGACCAGATGGCAGAAAATTAAACGAAATTAGGCCTCTGGAGGCTTATGTTGGGCTTTTTAAGCGCCTTCATGGATCAGCTTTGTTTATTCGAGGAGAAACCCAAAGTTTAGCGGTAACTACTTTAGCCGCTCCCGGATTTGAGCAATTAATAGAAACAATGGAGCTTTCAGCAAAAAGAAGATTTATCTTTCACTATAATTTTCCTCCTTATTCAACTGGCGAAGTAGGAAGATTAGGAATGCCGGGACGCCGAGAAATTGGACACGGAGCTTTAGCGGAAAAGGCTCTCAAAAATGTTATTCCTCCTTCGGACAGTTTCCCTTATACCATTCGAGTAGTATCCGAGATTCTTTCTTCTAACGGATCTTCTTCAATGGCTTCGGTTTGCGCCGGCTCTCTTTCTTTAATGGATGCCGGGGTGCCAATAAGGAAGGCGGTGGCTGGTATTGCCATGGGATTGATTACTAATCAAGGACAGTTTCAAAATCTGCCAGCTTACAAAATTCTTACCGATATTCAAGGGCCAGAAGATCATTACGGCGATATGGATTTGAAAGTAGCTGGCACTAAAGATGGAATTACTGCTATTCAAATGGATGTCAAAGTAGAAGGAATTGATGTGGAAATTTTTTCTCAAGCTTTAGCTCAAGCCAAAGAAGCTCGACTTCAAATTTTGGAGGTAATGAATAAAACCCTTGCCTCTCCTCGTCCCCAGCTTTCTCCTTATGCGCCGGTTATTTTAAGTGTAGAGGTAAAACCTTATCAAATTGGCAGCATCATTGGACCGGGAGGAAAGATTATTAACAAGATAATTGAAGACTTTGGGCTGGAATCAATCGATATCGATGAATCTGGCAAGGTCTATGTCTCTGCTGATTCTTTGGAAAAAGCTCAAAAAGCGGTGGATTTCATTAAAAGCCTTACCCACGAATTTTTTGTTGGAGAGATAGTGGAAGGCGAAGTGGTAAAGATTCTGGATTTTGGAGCGATAGTTGATTTGGGAGGGGGCAAGGATGGATTAATTCACATTTCTGAGCTTAAGAATGGCTTTGTTCAAAAAGTGAGCGATGTTGTTAAGGTGGGAGATAAGGTAAGAGTTAAAGTTATCAAAATAGATGAAAATGGAAGAATCAGTCTTTCCTTAAAAGCTTTAGCAGATTAAAAAGATCCAAGTTAAGGTCAAACTAAAAACTCTTCCTCAAAAGGAAGAGTTTTTAGTTTTTAAGAGTTTAGGATTTGGTTTTAAGTTTAAAGAAGCTCAATTGTTACCAGTCTTTTGCCAAACTCCCTTGCTTCTTGTTCTCTCTGAAACCAGATGTCAACAATTTTTTGATCGTTAAAGCGGGAATTCATTCTATCCTCCACTACAAAGATTTTATCTCCGAAAAGCTGGGGAATTTTAAACTTTGTTCCCAAGGGTAAGAAGTTAGTAGCTGCCACTCCTTCTCGAACCAGCGTTCCGGAGGCGGTTAGAAAGGGAGTACTATCTGTTTGTAAGGGATCGCTTGAATATCCAGTCACTAGAACGGTTAAGGTTTTTTTCTCTTCTTTTTTTTCTTGGGGAATGATAACTGTTTTTTCGATAACCGAATCGTTGTTGACGATGCTTTGATTTACTACTTTTACCAAGGTTTCTCCCTTGGCTTTTAGAAGAGAAAGGGCTTGAGGCCCTAACTGGAGGGGAACTTTTTGAGAAAGAGAAGCTAAAAGAGAAGAGCTGACAATAAAGGTTAAGGCTAAACGTTTACCCATATTGGTTTAGTTAATAATAATCTGAAAAATGGCTTAAAATCTGATTTTTACCTATTTTTGACCTAAAATAAGCAAATAAAAAACCGCGCTTTTGGCGCAGTTTAGGTTAATTATAGTCTTTTGGTTTTGATTGTCAAGAGGAAAAACTTTTAGGAAATGAAAGAAGTTGGTATAGTTAGGCTATGCGAGAATTTTTTACTCGAGCCTTGGTTTTGGAAAGAAAGGATTTAGGAGAGGTGGATGGTTTAGTTTTCTTTTTTACTCAAGATTATGGCAAGATAGTCGCCCGAGCAAAAGGATTAAGAAAGATCAAATCTAAACTCTCTGGACATCTCCAGCCACTAAAATTTGTTAAGGTACGCTTTTTAAGATTAGCGGGGCCCAACGATGGATTTGCAGTAGTAGATTGTTTGGAGGACGAAAGGTTTCGAGATTATCAAACCCATAAGAGATTTGATTTGTTGCCTTTGGTTTCTTTAGTAAATCAAATGACGATGGAGTTAGAAGCAGATAAAAAACTCTGGTTTTTCTTGGAAGAAATTTTTCGCCGTTCCTTCGATTTAAAAGAAACTCTAAGAGCTTTTCTTAAAATTTTGGGGTTTGATCCTGAAAAAGCCAGCTGCTTTTTTTGTCATCGAAAAGAAGTAACCTCTTTCCTTTGGGAGGATCACATTTTTTTATGCGCCCAACACTCTTTAAAAGTTCCTTCAAATAAGATAATATCAATAAAATAAAAGCAGTTTTTTATGTCTCTGGAAGATTTAGAAAAACAACTCTATGGTCAAAAAGCTCCTTCTTCAAAAAAGGAGGAGGTTAAAAGTTCTTCAAAAAAAGAAACTAGCCAGGATTTCTCCGATGTTTTCTTAGAAAATCCTTGGGAAATAAAAGAAGTTGAAAAGTCAGAACCTTCTCCATTAGTTTCTCAGAATAATTTAGGAAGGGTTATCCGCTGGGGGAGATGGCTTTTTTGGATTTTAATAGGGGTGGCGGTGGTGCTTTTTGGTATCGCGGGCTTTTATCTTTATCAGTATTTTTCAGTGAAGGAGACGGGGTTGGAAATTAAAGCCCCCAGTGAAGCCTTGGTAGGAACTTCTTTTACGGTGGCGGTTGTTTTTGAAAATAGTTCAAGCAAAACCTTAATTAGCCCCAAACTTTCTTTGGTTCTTCCCGAAGGAATTATTTATCTTGAAGACGAATCAAAACGAATAATCGAAAAGGATTTAAAGGAAATTGCTCCTTCTCAGATTGTTAAAGAGGAGTTTGAAGTAGCTTTGATAGGAAAGCCTTTCCAAACCTATCGGTTTGATTCTTCTTTGTCTTACGCCTATCCTTCTTCGGCTCTTTCTAATCGCTTTAGTAAAAAGGCAAGTTTTTTGGTGCTAGCAAGAGAACCGGTTTTAAGCCTTGATTTGACTGGTCCGGAGAAGGTTTTGGATGGTCAGGAATTTGAGGTTTCTTTGCGTTATCAAAATCAGGATTCTAAGCCTTTAAGTGGAATCATAGAATTTCAAATTCCCAAAGAATTTTCCTTTCAAGGTTCTGAGCCTCAATTAGAAAAAAATCAGTTGATTTTAGAAAATCTTTCTCCTTCTCAGGAGAGAGCGGCTTTAATTTCTGGATTTTTATCAGGAGAGGAGTATTCTTACTTTCCTTTTGGAGTTGTTGCTAAAGTAAAAATTAAGGACAAATACTATCCAATAGAAGAAAAACAATTATCAATTTCTCTTCTCCCCTCGCCTTTAAGTCTAAAAATAGAGTTAGAAGGTCAAAATAAAGATAAAATTGTTTTTCCCGGTCAAAATTTGAACTTTAGGGTTTCCTTTAATAATGAAGCCGACATCAATTTCTCTGATGTAATTTTGGAGGTGGAATTAAAAGGAAAGATGTTTAATTTTTCTTCATTGAAAACCAAGGGTTATTTTGATGATACTCAGAAAAAAATTACTTGGACCGCTACTGATTTGCCTCTTTTGAAAGAAATTAAGGCTAGGAGTGGTGGATCGGTTAGTTTTAGTATTGGCTTGTTAAGTTCTTATCCGGTAGAAAGTTTGGCGGATAAAAACTTCACCCTTCAATTAAAGGGAAAAATCTCTTCTCCTACTGTTCCTTATAATGTCGTGGCTCCTAAGACCACCGGAACCGCTCAAGCAGAGTACAAGGTTGGTGGCCAAATTTTTCTTTCTCAATCAGCTTATTTCCTTGAGCCTTCCCCAGATATTGTAAATCAAGGCTCTCTTCCTCCTAAAGTTGGAGTTCCTATTCAGTACACTATTCATTGGGATTTGGAAACTTGGGCCACCGATTTTAAAGATATAAAAATCTCTTCTTTTTTGGGAACGGGAGTAAAATGGACCGGTAAAGTAAAGACCAATATTTCTACGGTTCCAGTTTATAACCCTCGTACTCAAGAAATTACTTGGGAAATTCCCTTAATCGAAGCCAATAAGGGGGTGGTAGAAAAAAGCCCTCAGGCCGTTTTTCAGGTAGAATTTGTTCCCTCTTCTCTTAATCTAGATAATCGCTTTATTATTGTTTCTAAAACCAATTTATCCGCCACCGATGCTTTTACAGAAAAAGTTTCTGAAATAAGCCTCAAATCTTTGGATTCAAGAGAGTTAAGCGATAGCGATTTGCCTCCCAAATATGATAGAGTTATACCTTAATAATTTTTTTAAAATTAATTTTTTTAAAATAAGTTTTTGCTTATGGCTAAAGAATTAAACAAAAAATCTGAAAAAGGAAATCAGTTAGAATCAGAAGAAATAATGGAAAAAATTGTGGCTTTGTGTAAGAGAAGAGGATTCATTTTTCCCGGTTCCGAAATTTATGGAGGCCTGAAGGGAACCTGGGATTACGGCCCTTTGGGTTCTGAACTTAAATTTAATATTAAGCAAGCTTGGTGGAAAGCAATAGTTCAAAAGCGTCAGGATGTGGTAGGAATTAGTGCTTCTATTTTAATGAATCCCAAAGTTTGGGAAGCCTCAGGGCACACCACCAGCTTTACCGATCCTTTAGTTGAGTGTAAAACTTGCCACCAACGTTTTCGGGCTGATCAAGAAGAAATTATTCAAGCTCACGAAAAAAAACACTTGGATTTAAAAGAAAAAGTTGAATGGACTCAGCCGCGCAAATTTAATCTTTTAGTCGAAGCCAAGGTTGGAGTAGTTGAAGGAGAAAAATCAACCGTTTATCTGAGAGGAGAAATTACTCAAGGAGTGCATGTTAATTTTAAAAATATTTTGAATTCTTCTCGCTTAAAAATTCCTTTTGGAGTAGCTCAAATTGGGAAAGCTTTTCGCAACGAAATTACTCCGGGGAATTTCACCTATCGATCGATTGAGTTTGAGCAAATGGAGCTTCAATACTATGTAAAGCCAGATGAGCAAGAATCCATGAAATATTATGAGTTTTGGAAGGAGGAAAGAATGAAGTGGTATCAGGATTTGGGGATTAAGAAGGAAAATTTAAGGTTTCGCCAGCATGCTTCTGATGAGTTAGCTCATTATGCTAAAGCCGCTTGGGATATTGAATATCGTTCTCCTTTTGGCTGGAAGGAATGCGAAGGTATTCATCATCGAGGAGACTGGGATTTGCGCCGCCATCAAGAGTTTTCTGGTCAGGATATGAGTTATTTTGATCAGGAGACTGGGCAAAGATTTATTCCTTGGGTGATTGAGGCTTCAGGAGGGGTGGATCGAGCGATGCTTTTTTTCCTTATCGATGCTTATCAGGAGGAAGAAGAAAGAATTGTTTTAAAGCTTTCTCCTAAATTAGCTCCTTATAAAGCCGCGGTTTTTCCCTTGTTGGCAAATAAACCGGATTTGGTAAAGAAGGCTTCTGAACTTTTTTCAATTTTAAAGGAGGCGGATTTAGGAATGATTGCTTGGGATGAAAGAGGAAATATCGGAAAGCGTTATTATTCACAAGATGAAATTGGGACTCCTTATTGCTTTACTATTGATTTTCAAAGCTTAGAAGATGAAACGGTTACCGTGAGAGATCGAGACACCACTAAACAAGAAAGAATAAAGATTTCAGAAGCTACTTCTTATTTAAAAGAAAAGCTTTTAAAATAATGATTATTAATTAAATTTAGAATTTATGGCTTTAAAACATAATTTTGAAAGATTAACTCTTCCAAACGGCTTAAGGCTTTTAGTTATTCCTCAAAAGAAAAGTTTTTCGGTGGCGATGGGAATTTTTGTTGAAGCGGGAACTTCTTACGAAAAAAAGGAGATTAACGGTATCTCTCATTTCTTGGAACATATGTGTTTTAAAGGAACTCACAAGCGCCCCACCCCTTTTGCTATTGCTTCTGAATTTGAAGGTTTGGGAGCAATCAATAACGCTTTTACCTCCAGAGATTATACTGGCTACTGGGCTAATGTTTCTTATAATAAGGCCGACGAAATTTTTGATTTGATGGCAGATATGTATCTGGATCCTCTTTTTGATGAAAAAGAAATCGAAAAGGAACGGGGGGTGATTATAGAAGAGATAAATATGTACGAAGACAAACCTCAAGCCAAAGCCTCGCAAACCCTGGAGAGATTAATGTACGGGGATCAGCCAGCTGGCTGGGATGTTGCTGGCACCAAAGAAAATATAAAAAAAATAAACCGCCAAGACTTTCTTAATTTCCGAAATCTTCATTATTGTGGAGCTAAAACAGTAGTTGTGATGGCTGGCCGCATTACTCCGCAAAAAGCCAAAAAATTGGTAGCTGACTACTTTTCTAAATTAAAGAAAGGGAGAAGAATTCCTCCTTTCAAAGTAACAGATAAACAAAAAAATCCGGCTTTATCTGTTGTTTTTAAGGATTTGGATCAAACTCATTTTATCTTAGCCTTTAAAGCATTTAATCAGGATTATCCTTGGCGTCAACGCTACGCCTTAATGGCTCTGGATATGATTTTAGGAGGAGGGATGAGCTCTCGCCTTTTTCAGAAGGTTAGAGAAGAAATGGGAGCGGCTTATTATGTAGGAGCCCACTCTTCTTTTTATAAAACTCATGGCTATTTTGAAATTTTTGCGGGGGTAAATCATAAAAAAACTTTTGATGTTTTAAAAGTAATCCTAGAAGAAGCCAGAAGGGTTCTTAAGGAAGGAGTAACCGAAAAAGAATTAAAGAGAATAAAAAATCATTGGATCGGGGGACTACTGATTTCTCTTGAAACTCCTTTAAGTTTAATTAATTTTTATGGAGAACAGGAAATTATAAGGAAAAAGATTATTTCACCTCAAGAAATTGTAAGAAGAGTAAAATCTCTTACCAGAGAAGATATTAAAAATATTGCTCATCGAGTTTTTAAAAACGAAGGTCTTAATTTAGCGGTGGTCGGTCCTTATAAGGAAAGTCAATCTTTTAAAAAAATTCTTTCCCTTTAATTTTTCTTTGAATATTTTTTCTTTTGGGATATACTTACTTTTGTGGAGAAGAAAGTGATCGAAGTTTCTTGGTCAACTCTTTGGCGCCTATTTGCGATGGTGGTTTTTTCGTTAGCTCTTTTTGCGGCGCGGGAAGTTTTGGTGATTTTGTTTTTGGCGATTATCATCTCTTCGGCTCTTTTTGAGCCGGTAGCTTATCTGGAAAGGAAAAAAATTCCTCGTCTTTTAAGTGTTTTATTTATTTTTCTTTTAGGAGCGGGAGTGCTGGGATTAATTCTTTACGCTTTACTGCCGATTGCCTCAATCCAATTAAAATATTTTCTTTCTCACCTTGATTCTTTAAAATTTCCTCTCCTAGATTTTTTGGGTTCTTCTGAGTTTGTCAATCAAATTAATCAATCGGTTAATCAATTTTTATTTGATTTCTTTTCTATTAAGGAAGGAATTGGCTGGTTTTCTTCCCTTTTGGGGAATATTGCTTTTGTTTTTATTGTTTTAGTTCTTTCTTTTTATCTTACTTTAAGTCGAGATGGGGTGGAAAGATTTATCCGAGCAGTTTTTCCGGTTAATTTAGAGGATTACGCAGTCGATCTTTTTCTTCGTACTCGCAAAAAGCTTTCTCGTTGGCTTTCCGGGCAGTTAATTTTAAGTTTTATTATAGGCTTTTTAGTTTTTATTGGCTCTTTAATTATTGGTCTTGATTATGCTCTGGTGCTCTCTTTGCTGGCAGCGATTTTGGAGTTAATCCCTTATGTTGGGCCAATTACGGTAGGAGTGATTTCTTTTTTGGTGGCTCTTCCTCAATCTTTAACCACTGCTCTTTTAGTAGTTTTGGTTTTCTTCATTATTCAGCAGATGGAAAATCATATCTTAGTTCCCTTTGTAATGAGTCGAGCGATTGGAGTAGATCCGGTGGCAGTGGTGATTGCAATGTTGGCTGGAACTAAAATTGCCGGACTAATAGGGATCGTTTTGGCGGTGCCGGTAATTATTATTTTGCAAGAAATTATTGATGATTGGTCAATTAGAAAAAGAAAGAGCTCAAGCTGATTAAAAATTTTTTTAAAGAGAATTAAATCTTCTTTTTGATTTTTATTTTCTCAATATGGAAAAGTTTTATATTACCACCACCATTCCTTATATGAACGGTCGGCTTCATATTGGCCACACCCTAGAATTTATTCAGGCTGATGTTTTGGCTCGA
Organism: Candidatus Parcubacteria bacterium; assembly: GCA_025999395.1. Taxonomy (GTDB): domain Bacteria; phylum Patescibacteriota; class Minisyncoccia; order UBA6257; family JAGOQP01; genus KatS3mg098. The sequence continues at coordinate 97,083 of AP024682.1, read as the reverse complement.
TTTGCTCGAGCTCAGCAAAAGGAGGTCTTTTTTTTGACAGGGAGCGATGAGCACGGCCTAAAAATTGCTCAAACCGCTGCTCAATTGGGACTTTCTCCTAAAAAATTTGTTGATGAAAACAGTCGCCTAGCGCGAAATTTAAAAAAAGTTCTCAATCTTTCTTGGGATAGTTTTATTCGAACCACCGACAAAAAGAGGCATTGGCCGGGAGTTTTTAAGATCTGGCAGGAGTTAAAAAATTCAGGCGATCTTTATAAAAAAATTTATCGAGGGCTTTATTGTTCTGGTTGCGAAGCTTTTGTTACCGAAAAGGATTTGGTTAATGGTCGTTGCGCTCTTCATCAAAAAGAGCCGGAGTTAATAGAAGAAGAGAATTATTTTTTCCGGCTTTCGGTTTATGGAAAAACTTTGCGAGCCAAAATCGAATCGGGCGAGTTTCAAATTTTTCCTTCTGAAAGAGCCAACGAAATTTTAGCTTTGATTGACAAAGGATTAGAGGATGTTAGTTTTTCTCGACCCAAAAGTAAATTAAGATGGGGAATTCCTGTCCCTGACGACGATTCTCAAGTGATTTATGTTTGGGCTGATGCTTTGTCTAATTATCTTTCAGCTATTGGTTATGGAAGAAATGAAGAGGAGTTCGAAAAATGGTGGCCGGCCGATGTTCAGGTTTTAGGTAAAGATGTCTTAAGATTTCATGCGGCTATTTGGCCAGCGATGCTTCTTTCGGCGAAACTACCTCTCCCCAAAAAACTTTTGGTTCATGGTTTTATAAACATTGAGGGCCAAAAAATTTCCAAATCTTTGGGGAATGTGATTTATCCTGAAGAATTGGTTGAAAAATACGGCACTGATGCGGTGCGCTACTATTTTCTTAGAGAAATTTCTCCCTTTGAAGATGGAGATTTTTCTGATTTGCGATTTAAAGAAAGATACAATGCCGATTTAGCCAAGGGTTTGGGAAATTTTGTTTCTCGAATAACCACCTTAGCCGCTTCCTTTGGGAAAATTAAAAATGATTTTTCCTTTTTAGAACTTTTTATTGAGCAAAAAATAAAATCTGCTCAAAAAAATATCGCTGAAAGTTTGGAAAAATTTGAGTTTAATAATGCTTTGGCAGAAATTTGGTCTCTAATCTCTCTGGGAGATCAATACATTAATCAGCAGAAACCTTGGGATCAAACAGAAACTTTAGCTAAAAGGGAAAAAACTCTTTTTAATCTTCTTATTCTTCTTAACGCGGTTGGAGTTTTTTTAACCCCCTTTCTTCCTCAAACAGCCAAGATAATCACCTCCCTTTTTTCCTTAAAAAGTAAGTTTTTGAAGGTAAGAAAAGTTCCCCCTCTTTTTTTGCGCTTAAAGTAAGCTTTTAGAATTTAAGTTTATGAAAATCGAAATTATTGATGCTCACACTCATGTTCAATTTGAACAATATGATGATGATCGAGACGAAGTTATTAAAAGATCTCTGAACAAAGGAATTGGAATGATTAATGCCGGCGCCGATTTAGAATCGTCAAAAAAATCAATTGATTTAGCTTATCGCTATCTTGGTCTTTGGGCAACGGTAGGTATTCATCCCACCGAAGTTAAAGATTTTGATAAATTTGATGAAATAGAAAAATTAGCCAGTGATGAAAAGGTAGTTGGCATTGGAGAGTGTGGTCTGGATTTCTACAGAGAAGAGGATAGAAATAATTTGGAAATTCAAAAAGAACTTTTTCTGAAACACTTAGAATTATCCAGAAAGGTAAAAAAGCCTTTAGTTATTCATTGCCGGCAAGCGTTTAAAGAAACTCTTGAAATTTTAAAAGCCCACAAAAATCTTCTTTTAGAAAATGCTGGAATTTTTCATTTTTTTACTGGTGGAAAAGAAGAAGCTGAAAAAGCTTTGGAGTTTGGTTTTTCCTTTACCTTTAATGGATTAATTACTTACAATCGTCAATTTGATGAAATAATTAAATTTATTCCCTTGGAAAAAATTTTATTAGAAACTGATGCCCCTTTTGTTTCTCCTCTTAATCATCGCAAGGAAAGAAATGAACCTTCTTTTGTGGATGAGGTTTTGATTGCTTTATCCGAAATAAAGAAATTAGATTTAGAGAAGACAAAAAATATTCTTCTAAAAAACACCATTGATTTATTTCAATTAACTATTTCTTCTAATTCCTCCGGCTTTGTGGTATAACTTAGCTAATATATGAATTTTTTTATTAAAGAAGGCAAGAAGAGGTCTATTACCTTGATAGAACTTTTAATAGTGATGGGGATTTTAGCAATTCTTGGAGGTGGAACTGTTTTGATGATAAATCCAGCCGAGATTTTAAAGGAATCTCGAGACATCAAAAGAATTTCCGATATAAAAAATTTGGAAATTAATCTTCTTAAAGCTAAATACAGTTCTCGAAATTTATCAATGGGGGCCGCTAACACCGTTTATGTTTCTCTTCCTGATTCTTCTCCTACTTGTAGTAATTTAAAGCTTCCCGAGCTTCCCTTAGGATGGTCGTATAGCTGTGTTTCTGAAGAAAACCTACTCAAAACCGATGGTAGCGGCTGGATTCCCATTGATTTTGATAAATTATCTTCCTCGATTGGAAATTCTTTACCCGTTGATCCGATAAATAGCGATTTATCAGAAAGTTATTATGTTTATTCGGTAGATAGCAATAACAATTTTTATATTTCAGCCAACAATCTCGAAAGTGATAAATATACTCTTGGGGGAGAAAAAGATAAAACCTCAACCGATGGAGGCAAAAATGATTATTCTTATGAAGAAAAAGACGATGGTTTCGAGGGGGATATTTCTGGAAATATAGTGGTTAATACTAATCTTAATCATCTTTCCGATTCCTATAATCCCGGCTGGGATACAAATTTAAATGGCAGTTATCAGCCGACTCGCGGATTTTCCACTGGTTATCTTTCCTCAGTTCCTAACTCCTCGATTGGCTATCATGGTCATTTTTCTCCAAATTGTGGAATAGGCAATTCTGGTTGCATTGAATTTATAGATAAAAACACTCAGTTTGGTTATCCTCATCGGCTTCAAGAAATTTATCAAACTTGGCAGATTCCCGGTGTTACTTATGGCTGGAAAGCTCAAACAATAGTTCGAGTAAAATTTATGGCTAAAACTGATAACCCAAATAAATTAGCTAAATTCGGTTTACTTCATTGGTCTAATTCTCAAAATGCTTATGTTTTTGATACAGCTCTTGCTAGCAAAGTAGTTCCCAAAAAGAAAGAATGGAATAAAATTACCCAAGAGTTTAGTTTAACTTCTGATTGGGAACTAAATAATCACGATGTTTCTTTATATCTCTATGGCAACGATGGAGAAGAAGGAACTTTGTGGATAGATAATGTTCAGGTTGAATACTTAAATCCTTAAAAACTAGTAGAAAAAAACTAGTAGAAATTTAAACCAGTTTAGTTATTCACAAAAGCCATTTGCTTTTTTATTTTTTCTTTTTTATCATATACCTATACCATAGGTCGAGGTTTATCAAAATAAAAATTAAAAAACGAAATGACAAAAGAAAAACAATTAGCTTTAGTAGCTTTTAAAAAGGCTCGCGGTCAAATAGAAAAAATTATCAAGATGGTTGAAACCGATGCTTATTGTGTAGAGATTATGCAGCAGAATTTAGCGGCAATTGGCCTTTTAAAATCGGCTCATCAGGTAATGTTAGAAAATCATCTAAAAACTTGTTTTAGTAATCCGCGCAACCTAAAAAACAAAAATCAAATCGAGAAAATGATCAAAGAACTCTCCCAGGTGGTGAAATTGTTTAATAAGTAATTTTTTAATAAAAATGAAAGACAAAATACTAACTTTTTTAGGAGGGGTAGTCTTGGTGGCAATAGCAATGGTGGGGATTGCTTATTTGGGTTCCTACTCTACCCAAAAAGAATCCGCTCGTTCTAATCAAAAGATAAGTAATGAAAATAATACTTTACAAAAAGTTTCTGAAAACACCTACACCTTCAAAACCGGCCTTGATTTACAAGATTTTCCTCAAAAACTAATTGAGACAGGAACAATTGATTTGGAAAAGTATCAGAATTTGGTTGGAAATCTTTCGGTGGAGAAAGGAGAAATTGTTATTACTCCAGATAATAATCAAACCTTCCTTAATCTTTTTTGGGGATTGGGATTAGCTCAAGAAAATCAATATCTTGTTGAGTTGAAAGCTCTCAAGGAAAGAGGGCAATTAGAAAATTTAGCTTCTGTCGGCGGCTGGATTGTGGCTAAGGGTTCTGCCTCTGATCATTTTTCCAAACACAATATCCTAAACCTTACTCTTGATCAACAAAAGAAAGTAGCCGAAATTGCTGCTACTATCTATCGGCCTTGTTGTGGTAACAGCGCTCGTTTCGCTGATTGTAATCACGGAATGGCGATGCTGGGAGTGTTATCCTTGGGAGTGGCACAAGGGCTTTCTGATGATGAGCTTTATAACTTAGCTCTTAAGTTTAATTCTGTTTGGTTTCCTGATCAGTACAATCAGTTAGCTGACTACTTTCTTTTAATTGAAAAGAAAAAACTTTCAGAAGTTGATCCGCGAGTAGCTCTCTCGGCTAAGTTTTCTAGCGCTCAAGGATTTGCTCAAAATGTGGCCAGACCCTTAGCTACCCTTAACCTTTCTTCTAATAATTCTAATGCCAGCGGCTGCTCTCTTCAGGCGCCGGTGCTGCAGCCTTCTTCAGGGTGTAGTTTGGGAGCACCAGCTCAAAGGAAATCAGCGAGTGGTTGTTCATTATAAGTAAGGAATAAAAATTGGGATTATGAGTAAGAAATTAACCAATTTAATTTATTTAGCAGTTGTTATTATTGTTGGGGTGGGCATTTTATCTTTTCTTCCCAATAATTCAAAAAGCAATCTTTCTCCTGAAAAGAAAGAATCCTTCCAAAATGTTTCAGGCGAAGATCTTTTAGGAAAAGCCGCCCCCGATTTTTCCTTGCCGGATATTGACGGAAAAATAGTAAGACTTAGTGATTTAAGAGGGAAAAAGGTGGTTTTGTTTTTCAATGAGGGGCAAATGTGTTATCCGGCCTGTTGGAATCAGATCGAAAAATTGGGAACCGACGAAAGATTTAATAACGAACAGGTTGTTGCTTTTTCAATTGTTGTCGATACCCCCGATCAATGGCGCAAGATTGAAGCTCAAATGCCTCAATACAAAAAAGCCAAAATTCTCTTTGATGTTGATCGAAAAGTCTCTTTGGCTTACGGTGTTCTTTCTTTAAAATCCTCAATGCATCCGGGAATTTTTCCGGGGCATACCTACTTTATAATTGATAAAGAAGGGATCGTGAGATTTTTTCTAGATGACCCTGCCATGGCTATTAGAAATGATCAATTAGCAGAAGAAATAAACAAATTAAATTAAACCTAATATGGATATTTTAATTACCACCTCTCTTATTACTGCTTTTATTGCTGGCGTCGCTGCTCTTTTTGCTCCTTGTTGTGTTTCGGTGCTTTTGCCGACTTATTTGGCCTCTATTTTTAAACAAAAACGAACGGTTATTTTAATGACGGCAATTTTCTTTTTAGGAATTTTGACTGTTTTTCTTCCTTTGGGTTTGGGGCTAGCGGCTATTGGACAGTTTTTCCAAAAATACCACAGCCAGTTGTACACGGCTGGAGGGATTTTCTTGATAATTTTGGGAATTTTTTTGCTTATCGGCAAACATCTTTCTTTGCCATTTTCGGTAAAATCTAGAATGAAAGAGGTGAAAGTTGAGGGAGCGGGATCAATTTTTGTTTTGGGAATTTTTTCGGGTTTTGCTACTTTATGTTGCGCACCGGTTTTAGCAGGAGTGATGGCGCTTTCGGTTTTGCCCGGATCATTATTGTGGGGAGGAATTTATTCTTTGGTTTACGCCTTAGGGATGGTGGTTCCTTTGTTTATCATCGCTTATTTTCTTGATAAAACAAATTTCACAGCCAAATTTTTGCCTTTTAAGAAAAAACTTAACTACTCTTTTTTGGGTAAAGAAATTAGTTTAACGGTTTCAGAGCTCATTGCGGGATTAATGTATTTCTTTATAGGAATTTTAATTCTCTATCTTAATTGGACTAATCAGTTGGCAATGGGGGGAGGTAGCTATCAGATGACAATCAATCTTTATTTAGCCAAAATAACCAAATCTCTAGAGCAATTTTTATCTGTTTTCCCCGGCGGCGGGTGGCTTATTTTAACCCTAATAGTTGTGGGAACTGGTATTATCATTGCAAATGCTTTAAGAAGGAAAGATGAAGCTGGCGATTTTTCTAATGATAAGAGAGAGGATAAATCTTGTTGTCATCATCACCAAAACCACACAATTGAAAAGTAACCTAAAAAGGTCGGATAAAATATTAAAATATTAAAAACAAAATTATGGAAAATCATTTTTGTCAAATTCATAAAAGTGGGTTTGCCAAAGCAGCCGCTTTGGTGATGGGAGGAATTTATACTCTTTGCGCCGTCTTCGTTGCTCTCTGGCCTTCTTTAGGATTAAAGCTTTTTGGCTATCTTGTGCACTTAGTTAATTTAAATGTCACTACTCGGGTTACTGGAGAAGGATTTGTTATCGGCTTGTTTGAGGTTTTGGTTTATACTTATGTTATTGCTTGGTTAATTGCTTGGCTTCATAATAAATTTTGTGGCAAAAATAATGAATAAAAATAGTTAAGAAGGGTTTATGATAAAGAAAATTTTTAAAATAAAGGGGATGGATTGCGCCTCCTGCGCTGCCAGTATAGAAAAATCAGTAAGAAAATTAGAGGGAGTCAAGAGTGCTTCGGTTAACTTTGCCTCAGATCAACTTTTTGTTGAATGCGGTGAAGAAATAGATGATCAGAAAATAATTGAAGCCGTTGAAAGGGTGGGTTATGAGGTGGTTAGCGAAAACATCAGTTATCATCATCATGATCACAGCAATCATCACACCGATCATCCTAATCAATCCCTTAAGGAACACGATCATGCCAAAATGGAAGACGAGGCTGAGTTGAAAGTTTTGAAAATTAAATTAACATTTGGTGTTTTTGCTTCGCTGATAGTTCTATTTTTAAGCTTTGGAGGGAAGTTGAATGAATTTATTCCTGAAAAACTTTCTTTACTAATTCTTTTGGTAATTTCAACGCCGGTTGAATTTTGGGTGGGTCGGCAATTTTGGCGAGGGATGTATTATGAATTGAAAAATCTAAGGCCGGGGATGGATAGTCTAGTAGCTTTAGGTACTGGAGCTGCTTATTTTTTTTCGACGGTAGTGGTTTTGGCTAATCTTATTTCTGAGTTTAGTAGTTCGCTTATAGCTCGTCTAGAGCCTTACTTTGATGTGGCGGTAGTGGTTACTACCTTTATTATCTTGGGAAAATATTTGGAAGCTAAAGCTAAAGGATCAGCCTCAGAGGCGCTTAAAAAACTTTTGAAACTTCAGGCAAAAATTGCTCATCGTCTTGATGAAAAAGGAGAAATTCATGACATTGATGTAAACCAAGTTAAGGTTGGTGATTATTTGCTAGTCAAACAAGGAGAAAAGGTTCCGGTTGATGGAGTGATTATTGAGGGTCAAGCTTCTTTAGATGAATCAATGGTAACCGGTGAATCACTCCCGGTTGATAAAAAGGCGGGCGATAAAGTTATTGGAGCCACGATAAATAAAAGCGGCGTCTTTAAAATGAGAGCCGAGAAAGTTGGCAAAGAAACATTTTTGGCTCAAATCGTAAAAATTGTTCAAGAAGCTCAAGCCTCTAAAGCTCCTATCCAAAAATTAGCTGATAAAATTACTAACATTTTTGTTCCCTTGGTTTTGGTAATTTCGGCAATTACCTTTGGGATTTGGTTTTTAACTGGTCCAGAGCCAAGATTATCCTATGCTTTAATTAATGCGGTAGCGGTTTTAATCGTTGCTTGCCCCTGTGCTTTAGGGTTGGCGACGCCGATTGCGGTTATTACTGGAACTGGTAAGGGTGCAGAAAATGGAATTATTATCAGAAATGCTCAAGCTTTAGAAATAGCAGGAAGAGTTGAGATAATGATTTTAGATAAAACCGGCACTATTACTAAAGGTCAGCCAGCTGTCACAGAAATTCAACTCAGTGCTGATAATCACTCCTTGACGAAAGAAAAAGTTTTACAGATTGCTGCTAGCTTGGGAGTCAACACTAATCATCCTTTGGATAAAGCAATAGTTGAAGAGGCTAAGAAAGAAAATCTTTCTCTTTTGGAGGTTAATAACTTTAAACAAACAACCGGAAAAGGATTAGCAGGTTATATAGAAGGCAAGAGATATCTTTTGGGAAATAGCAGCTTTATTGAAGAAAATGGTGTTTCTCTTAATAGTCACTTTCGATCAGAAATTGAAAAACTTAGTCAACAGGGAAAAACTGCTTTAATTTTATCTGATGAAAAACAAGTGTTGGGAATTATTGGAATTGCTGATACTCTCAAAGAAAGCGCTGCTCAAACCGTTGAGAGGTTAAAAAAATTAGGAATAAAGGTATGGATGATAACTGGAGACAGTCCTCAGACCGCTCAAGCTATCGCTCAAAAAGTAGGCATAGAAAGAGAAAATGTGTTAGCTTCAGTTTTGCCTCAACAAAAATCTGAAAAAGTTAAAGAGTTTCAAGAAAAAGGAAAAACAGTGGCGATGGTAGGAGACGGAATTAATGACGCTCCCGCTCTTACCCAAGCTGATGTAGGAATTGCTATTGGAACAGGAACCGATATTGCTATTGAATCAGCTCAAATTACTTTAGTTTCAGGAGATCCTTTAGGAATTTATAAGGCAATTATTTTATCCAGAAAAACTTTATCTAACATAAAACAAAATTTGTTTTGGGCTTACATTTATAATTTGCTTCTTATCCCAGTAGCAAGCGGTATTCTTTATCCTTTTGGCGGACCACTTTTGAATCCGATTTTGGCTGGGGTAGCGATGGCTTTTTCTTCTCTTTCGGTTGTGTTAAACTCGCTTAGATTGAAACGATTGAAATTTTCTGAAAAATGAATCAAGAAGATTAGCCTTAATAAACTTTGTCGTTAAATTATTATTAAAAATTTATTAGAATTAAAATATTAAAAATATGAAAAAAAATCTTTTTCTTTTAATTGTGGCGGGAATAATTAGTGGCGGATTCCTTTTACCATTAGTTGTTTCTGCTCATATGATGGATGGCGACTGGGATTTAGGAAATAGCGATCCGCGTTCGGTAGGGGAGGTGTGGATGAAGAAAATGATGGGGCAGAATTACGAAAATTATAAAAAAGAGATGGTAGAAATGATGGGAGAGGATTTTTTCCAAAAAATACAGGAGTTTATGGGAAAATCTTTTCAATCAAATAAGGGTTATTTAATGATGCCAATGATGGGGACTGGTTGGTCTTCAAGTTGTGGTGAAATTGGCGATGGAAAAACAGTTGGAGGAATGATGGGTAGTTGGTCTGGTTCTTTCTGGGGATGGGTGATGGGATTTTTGATGATTTTAGCAGTGATTTTATTTGTCGGCATTCCTTTGGGAGTTTTTGTGTTGTTAGTGATTTTAATTGTTAAACTAATCAAATCTCTTAAGTCGTAGGGATTGCTAACAAGAGGTTACTGAGTTTACCCTCAAAAAACATCCTTTTTTGGGATGTTTTTTGATTTAAGATTGCTTCAAATTTTTTGGGTGCTTAAAGCTTTTTCTCGAAATTTCTCTTGTCTAAAATTTACATTTCTTCTCTTTCTTAAAAAAATCCTTTATAATCCTAATTAAAGAATTAAAAAGGTCTTTTTAAAAAAATCTTGATTTTATTAAAATTTATCTTTCTTATGAAAAAATCTCTTAATCTTCTTCTTTTATTTTCTCTTCTTTTCTTTCCCTTTCTTTCTTTACCAGTTAAAGCTCAAACAGGGGGAGGTACTTTCATTCATTATGTTAAATTAGGTCATTGGCAGGGTTCAACCTTTGTTGAAGATGAAACCCTTCCAGCTAGTAATGGGGCAGGTAAAGTAGAAGTCTGGACTCAACCTACCAGCGCTTATGACAACGGCAAAAAAGTCGCGACTGGTGATGTTGGAAGCCCAATTTCTTTATCTCCGGGAAAATATAGACTTTCTTCAAAGGTTTCTCTTCCTTCTGGTTATGATTCTGGATCCTTTAAGGAAGCTAATTGCCCTGATTTTGAAATTCAAGCAGGCCAAACAGTAGTCTGTACCTTTCAAGCTTATAAGAAAAGCGATCCTCGTAACTATGAAGGGCTTATTCCTTCATCAGAAAAACCCTCCGGTGCTCCACCAATGGTAGAAGTTGATTCATCTTTAGGTTCCTATCAGTTTGTTAAAAATGTGGTGGATATAAGTGATAAAGGAGATCACTCTTCTATTAACTACACTGGATTCTTGAGTCTTTACGGGAAGAAATTGTTGGTTATTCAGGATAAGAGATTTAAAATAACCAACGCTCGTTATCAGGGAGACGGAGAGTGGTCTTTCTTTGTTTCTTTCTATGATATTTCTAATCCTTTCTCACCAGCTCTTCTTAAAGAAAATGAATTAGGTAAAGATAATAAATATTTAGCTATATTTTCTGGTATAACAAATCTTTCTTCATTCATAACAATTGATAACCTTCCTTTCATTTATTGGGTTGGATATCGCCCTGGAGAAAGTAGGCGCAGCGTTTATTTCTTTAAAGTTAACTCTGATTGGAGCATAGGAAATATTGAAGAATTTGCCGTTCAAGCTGGCGATTCGAATAAAACTGGCTACTGGTTGATGACGTTTTTTAGTGGCCTTGATGGAAAAGTCTACGGATTAGCTTTAACTCCAGATGAAGAAAAGCAATATTATCCTGGCTGTGCTCCTATAGCAGTGTTAAGATTTGATGCTAATAATCCAAAACCATCTAAAATTGCTGAAATCGATCAAATGCCTCATTTAAATAATAAATGCGGCTCTGAGGTGGCTTATAATGAGTGGAAGTCTTTTAGGTGGTCTGCCTCTCAGTCAGTAAGAATTGGAAATAAACTTTATTTGGTAGTTCCCACTGACGACGTTGTTGCTCGTCTTCATGTGGTAGAAAGAGCTTGGGTTTCTGTCTTTGATTTTAGTAACCCTACCTCGCCTCAATTTCTTGGGATGGATATGCTAAGCGGCTTGAATAATCAAACTCATTTCCCTGACGCTTCAGAAGCAGAAAAAATAAAGATTTATGCTGATGCGGGAATAATAGAAGTTGATAAAGCAACGGGTTATGTTTATGACATCTTTCCCCATATGTATGATTTTCAGAATGCTGAATTTTTACTTTCGGGTGGGGGGGTTAGAGCGGCAGACATTTTCTTTAAAAAAATAAAAGGTCCGTGGCGTTATCGTAATGGCGTGATTATTAGAAAAGTCAATCAACAAGGAGAGTTTGATTATCTTTCTCGGTTTACTTTATGTGAAACAGAAGGAGGAAGAACAGCTGGCGCTAATTCCGGAAGTTATCATCGGATTACCTGCGGTGATAGTAGGGAATTTTATGGTCAGAAAACCTTTGATAAAGCTTTTTATGGTTTGGGTAGTTATATAACCCTACTTCCTTTTTCTGGATCTCATGCGTTTAATGGAGTCTTGTTGCTCAAGGATCTTACCAAATCTCATAGTAGTACATATGGAATAGGTTTCACCACTCCGGTCGTAGCTTCTGTAATGGTAGGTAACAATCTTAAGGTTATTCCTGATACCTCCAATGAATTTATGAAATTTAAAGACTCATTAAAGAAAACTGTCACCGCCGCTGGTGATCAAAGTTATGGTCTAAACACCTTAGATGCCCACCTTCAGCAAGTAGATAATAAAACCTTTGCTATCTTTCAGATTCATCCCGCCTCAATTGATGTGGTTAAGCTTACCTTAACTCAACCTCGTCCTCTCCCCTCAGACTTTAGTCCTCAGAGTACTACAACGATTCTTACCACTGCTTCTGCTACCCCATCAATGGGAGCTCTCTCTCCTATTCAAGGAACTCTCTATTCTATCAGAAGTATTCTTAACAACTTAAGAAGAATCTTGAATAGATAGAATAAAAGCAGCTCTCTTCTTCCTCTTGATTTTCTTATTTTTTTAGAGTATAATATTTTTACTTGAGTGAGCAGTATAACGGACCTAAGGCGACAGCCGACCTTAGATTCGTTTCTCCTGTTTTTGCCGCCCCTTTGGGGCGGTTTTTATTTTCAGAAAGGAATTTTTTGCTGGACATTATTCTAAATTTTGATTTATGATTAGTTAATGTTTAACTTTTTAAGGGGAAAAGATAAAGTTCTAATTAAATTTTTAAAAGGCGAAGTAGCCCGACAAAGAAGAGTTATTAATTTAGTTGCCTCGGAAAATATTGCTCCCCGGGAAGTTTTAAAATTTTTAGGTTCACCTCTGACTAACAAGTATTCTGAGGGCTATCCTTCTAAAAGGTATTATCCAGGTAATTTTTACTATGACAAAATAGAGGAGTTAACTCAGAAAAGAGCGCTTTCGATTTTTAACCTTAAACCTTCAGATTGGAGCGTAAATGTTCAACCTTATTCAGGGGCGATCGCTAATTTAGCTGTTTTTTTAGCGCTTTTAAAGCCCGGTGATACTATCTTAAGTATGGATCTGGCTTCTGGTGGTCATCTTTCTCACGGATCAAAAGTAAGTTTTTCGGGAAAACTTTTTAAAATAGTTCATTATGGTGTTAATCAAAACTACGAGATTGATTATAAAGAAGTAGAAAAATTAGCTCAAAAATATAAACCCCAAATCATTATTTCTGGAGCCTCGGCTTATCCTAAAAAAATTAATTTCAAAAAATTTGGTTTAATTGCAAAAAAAGTAGGCGCTTATCATTTAGCTGATATTTCTCATTATGCTGGATTAATTTCAGCCGGGCTTTATCCCTCACCTTTTGGTTTTTCTGATGTAGTAATGACCACTACTCACAAATCATTGTTTGGGCCAAGGGCTGCTCTTTTATATGTTTCTAAAAAATCTTTAGTGGCTCAAAAAAACGGATTAGATTTGGTAAAAGCAATTGACAAAGCGGTTTTTCCCGGTCTTCAAGGAGGTCCTCATCAGAACACGATTGCCGCGATAGCGGCCGGTCTTTTTTTGACAAAGAAAAACAAAAAATATTTTAGGCAAGTGCTAAAAAATTCTTTGACTCTTTGTGAGGAGATGAAAAAATTGGGTTTTGAAATAGTAGGCGGAGGAACTGAAAGTCATTTATTTTTAGTGGATGTTAGAAAAATTGGGTTAGATGGCTTGGAAGCAGAGAAAATGTTAGAAAAAGAAAATATTTTAGTTAACCGCAACCTTATCGCAAAAGACACCTCTCCTCTTCGGCCATCCGCTATTCGCTTGGGAACCTATTGGGTCACCGCCAAAGGGTTGAAGGAAAAAGAGATGAAAAAAATCGCCCAGCAAATTTATAGGATTTTAGTTTTGAAGAGAAAACATGATTAAAGTAGAAGGTAAAAAAATTGCTCAGGAAATTTTAAATAAGTTAAGTCTCTTTTCTCCTCCCTCAAAATTTTTAGCGGCTTTTTTGGTGGGAGAAAATTTAGCTTTGAAAAAATTTGTTGAAGAAAAGAAAAAAGTAGCTCAAAAATTGGGATTAGATTTTCGACTTTATCAGTATTCCGAAGAAATTACTAATGATGAGTTTAGAAAAAGAATTAGGAAGGTGGCGGAAGCCAAAAATTGTGGCGGAGTTTTGATTCAACTTCCTTTACCCAATCATCTTAATCCTTTTTACTTAGTCAATGTCATTCCTCCCTCTAAAGATATCGAGGTGATGTCAGAAAGAATGATCGGTGCTTTTTATCATAATCGTTGCCCAATTTTGCCTCCGGCTGTCGCGGTGGTTTTGGAAATTTTTCGATCTCTTTCTTTAGAAATTAATTCATTTAAGAGAGTGGCAATTTTAGGGCAGGGATTTTTAGTGGGGCGTCCCCTTTCCTGTTGGTTTTCGGGAAAAGTAGCAGAAGTTTTTTCTTTAGATAAAGGTTTTTCGCCTTCTTTATTAAAAGAAGTGGATTTGGTTATTTTAGGAACAGGCCAAGGGAATTTAGTAAAAGCTAAGATGTTAAAAAAAGGAGCTGGAGTGATAGATTTTGGCTATAGTTTTAATGAAGAAACTGGAAAAATTGAAGGAGATTTTGATTTGGCTTCTCTCAAAGAAGTAGGAGATGATTATCTTTCTTTTTATACTCCTACTCCTGGAGGAACGGGTCCGATTTTAATTGCCTCCTTATTAAAAAACTTTTATCTTCTTAATGAGATAAAAATCGATTAAGTTATCATTTCTATTATGAAGCCTGCGGTAAAACATATTTTTTGGTTTTTGACTGGAGCTTTTTTGTTAATTATTGCCTTTCTTTTTATTTCCCGGCTACCTGCTCGTCAGTTTTCTTGGGAAGATCAGAATTCTTCTGAATCTCCCGGGCGTTTAGAAAGTATTTCCGATTTTTTTAAAAATCTTTTTAAACCTTCAGAAATTAATATTTTAGTTCTGGGAAGACCGGGAAACGGCTATCAGGGAGAAAATTTAGCTGATACCCTGATTTTAGCTCATTTTAATCCCGACAAAGAAAAAGTTTTTCTTATTTCTTTACCGCGCGATCTTTGGGTGGCTGATAATCAAGAGCAATATAAGCTTAATGAAATTATTCATAAGAAAAAACTCCCCCAAGCCCTAGAAAAAATTAAGGAAATTACCGGCCTTAAGCCGGACGGCTATTTAATCATCGATTTAAAAATGGTTCAGGAAATTATTGATTTTTTGGGAGGAGTAGAGATTGTTTTAGATGAGCCAGCGGTTGATTGGGTAACTAATTTTGTAATGAAAGCTGGACCTCAGCACTTGAGTGGAGAAGATGCGGTTTGGTTAATTCGCAATCGTTATAATCCTCAAGGAGATTTTTTTAGAGAAAAAAATCAACAAAAAATTATTAAAAGCGCTTTTGAGAAATTTCTTTCTTTAGATAATAATCGAAAGGAAGAATTTTTTAAAAAATTTATTCTTAATCCCTCCTTTTTAGCTAACGCTCAACTGGATGTTTCTTCGATTTCTCCCTATCTTTTTAATTCCTCTCTTATAGAAAAAGTGTCTTTGGAAAGTATAGTTTTAGATTTTTCTACTAAACTTTTTAAAACTCAAGAAATTCCTCTTCCATCATCAGCTACTACTACTTACATTTCCGCTCTTGTTCCTTCGGCGGGGTTTGAAAATTACAGCCAAGTAAGAAAATATCTTCAAGAGAGGTTAAAATAATTATTCTTTCTCTTTCATTGCCTCAAGCAGTTCTTTTTCTATTTCTTTGGAAAGCTTTTTGTCTTCTTCTAATCGTTTTCGAGCTGCTTCTAAGCCTACTCCTAATTTTTCTTCTTTGAAGAAAAGAGTGTTGCCGCTTTTGGTGATAACTCCATACTTTAATCCGGTGTTAATTAAATCAGCTGCATAAGAAATTCCTTGACCGTAAAGGATATCAAATTCAGCCACCTTAAAGGGAGGAGCTACTTTGTTTTTAGCAATTTTAGCTTTAACTCGATTACCAATAATCTCTTCTCCTTTTTTAATTTGGGCCACTCGGCGAATATCGATTCTTACTGAGGCGTAAAACTTAAGAGCTCTGCCGCCGGGAGTAGTTTCGGGATTTCCCCACATCACCGTTCCAATTTGAGAGCGAAGTTGGTTGATGAAGATAATAATTGTTCCGTGTTTGGCGGCAATAGCTGTTAGTTTTCTTAAAGCCTGTGACATTAATCGAGCCTGAAGCCCTATGTGTTGATCTCCAATTTCTCCTTCTAATTCAGCTCGGGGAGTAAGAGCGGCTACCGAATCAACAACTACTACCTCAATTAATCCGGAATTAACTAAATTTTCCAAAATCTGAAGAGCTTCCTCTCCGCTGTCGGGTTGAGAAATCAAAAGTTCTGAAGTTTTTACTCCAATTCGCTTAGCGTATTCAGGATCAAGAGCGTGTTCAGCATCAATAAAAGCGCATTTTCCTCCTCTTTTTTGAGATTGAGCAATAACTGATAAAGCTAAGGTAGTTTTTCCTGACATTTCCGGTCCAAAAATTTCAACAATTCTTCCTTTAGGAAGTCCTCCCACCCCCAAAGCAGCATCCAAAGAAAAAGAGCCAGTAGAAATAGCTTCTACTTTAAGAGCTGATTTTTTTTCATCTAACTTCATAATCGAACCTTCTCCAAACTTGCTTTGAAGAGACTCGATTAAGCTTTCTAAATCTTTATTTTGACTGACTTCTTTTTTGTTTTTAGGCATATTTTTTGTTTAAAAATAATTTTATTTTTATTAGTTGGTTGGTGAAGCTTGAGGCTCGTAGATAACTGTTCTTTCCAAAGTGATTTCTTTCCCCAAAAATCTTTTTACTTTAAATTGAAAGAGATTTATTTTTTCTGTTAGAAAAACCTCCTTCTCAAAACTTCCATCGGGGAGAACAAAAACTTCCTCGTTGTTAATAAGTACTTTGTCTTGAGGGTTATCAACTTGTCCTTTTAGTAAAAAGTTTTGTTGACTAACAACTAAATTATCTTTGTTGGGGCTAATAATAGTAATTTGAGGGGAGCCCAAGAATTTAGCTAATCGAGGAATAACCAAAGAAAGAATAATAAGAATCAAAACAACAATCGCGATGTTTTTTTTATTCAGAGGTTGAGGAGCAAAACGGTTGGTTGGCATTTTGTCTTCTTCGCCGGATTTTTTAATAGGAGCTTCTTTTTGATATTGCTGCCAGAGTTCTTCGAAATCAATTTCTAAATAATCAGCAATTTTTTGAAGATATCCTCTTACATAAGGCAAAGAAGGAAGCTTTTCAAAATTTCCCTCTAAAAAAGCTTGAATATAGTGATAAACAATACCGGTTTCCTGAGATAGCTCTTGAGGGCTAACCCCTTTTTCTTTAAGATAACTTTTTAAAATTTCCTTAAAATTTTTAATTTCCATAATCCTGAGTTTTTATAACTTCTTCTTATTCTATAAAGAGTTTTCTTTTCTTTCAATTAAAAAAGTTTAATTCGATTCTGCTTCTTTACTTAAATAAACTTCTCTGGGTTTAGCTCCATCAGCAGGCCCAATTAACCCCTTTTCCTCCATAATATCTAAAAGCCGAGCCGCTCGAGCATAACCAATTTTTAATCTTCTTTGAAGGAGAGAAGCCGAGGCTTTTTGAGCTTTTCTTACTACTTCAATTGCTTCTTCTAAAAGCTCGTCTTCTTCTTCAAGATCTTGATATTTTTCAAAAATATCTTCTTCTGATCCTAACAATTCTTCATCTTCCTTTTCTTCGCCGTTAAAACTAACTGACTGAAAGCTATCTATCCAATCTTGGTTGTTTTCTCGAATAAAATCAGTAACTTTTTTTATCTCTTCTTCTGAAATATAAGCTCCTTGAATTCTTTTGGGTTTTGAAAGTTCGGCAGAAACAAAAAGCAAATCTCCTCCTCCCAAAAGCTTTTCTGCTCCAGCGTTATCTAAGATGGTACGAGAGTCTACTTGGCTGGCTACCTGAAGAGCAATCCGAGCAGTAATGTTGGCTTTAATCAAACCAGTAATTACCTCTACTGAAGGTCGTTGAGTGGAAAGGATTAGATGAATTCCCGTAGCGCGGGCCATTTGCGCTAAACGAACAATAGCGTTTTCTACATCTCTTCCATAAGCCGCCATTAAATCTGCCATCTCATCGATAACAATAAGTATGTATGGGAGAGGGGACTGATTTTTTTTGTTGTAGCTTTGAATATCTCGCGCTCCGGCCCGAAGAAGAGTTTCATAACGCTCTTCCATTTCTGCAATTGCCCAGCGAAAAACCGCTAATGCTTTTTTCCCTTGAGTAATAACTGGAGCCACTAAATGAGGTAAGCCGTTGTATGCTGAAAGCTCTACTCTTTTAGGATCGATTAAAACCAGCCGTAAAGTTTGGGGGGAATTTTTGTAAAGCAGAGAGATAAGAATGGAGTGAAGAGTAATTGATTTTCCTGAGCCAGTCGCTCCGGCCACCAAAAGATGAGGCATTTTTTCAATATCAGCAAAAACAGGTTCTCCAGTAACATCTCTTCCTAAACAGAACCCCAAAAGGCCAGAGTTAACAAATTCCGGATAAGACATTAAATTTCCTAATCTTACTACTGCCGCGCTCTTATTAGGTACTTCAATTCCTACATAGGGTTTTCCGGGAATAGGCGCTTCGATTCTAATAGGATGAGCTGATAAAGCCAAGGATAAATCTTGGCTAAGGGCGGTAATTCGGGAAAGCTTGATTCCTTCGGCGGGACGAAGAGTGTAACGGGTAACTTTAGAGCCGATGTTAATTTCTCCCATTTCTACTGGGATACCAAAGCTTTCTAAAGTTCTTTTGATAATGTTGGCATTAGCTCTCAAATCTCCCACTTCTGGCTTTTCAGAAGAAACCTTCAAAAGTGCTAAGGGCGGAGCTTTATAATCAGAAAATTTTTTAATTGGTTCTTTTCTTTGTCCTTCTTTTTCTTTAGAAGGAAAAGAGGAAATTTTTACCTCTTCTTTTTCTTTCGAAACCTCTTCTTTTTCTTCCCGAGGAACTGAAGTATAAATTTCTTCTTTAGGAGAAATAGTTTCAGGGAGAGAAGCCGAAGAAACAACCTTAAGAGCCTCCTCTTTCTTTTTTGGAATTACAAAAAGAGGCTTATCTAGAAAGATGGCAATTCCGATAATAGCAGTAATTAAAAGAACAATTCCCCAAGCTATCGGGCCAAACCAATTTTTTAAATATCCAGCCAGACTCCCAATCAGCCCTCCTTTGCTTGCCGAGAAAACATCGATTATCCCTAGGGTAGCTAAAAGAAAAAGCAACGATCCCCAGAGAGAGGCAGAATAAATTTTTACCTCTTTTCTTTGAATAGCTAAATTCAAGCTGATGCCAAAAAGAGTGGTTGGCAACAAAAAATATCCCCATCCTAATAATTGAAAGAAAAATTGATAAAGAAAGTTCCCGGCTTTCCCTGCTTGAGCAAATCCAGCTAAGCTAAAAATTAAAGCCAAGGCCAAGAAAACTAGTGACCAAATGCTTTGAATTGTTTCTTTAGCTAAAGAGCGTTGTTTTTGGATGGCTTCAGCTTCTTTTTTCTTTTTTTTAGACATATTTTCTTAGTTTTTCCAAAGGTTTGATTTTTTTAAAAAACCGGAAAAAGTTAATTTTAAGTATGATATAATTGTTGAACGAAAAGTAAACAAAACTTAATTTTGCTTCTGATTGATTAACTTTTATTTTACCTTTGAATTAAGTTAAAATCCATAGAAAGTCTTTTATGAATTCTTCTATTTTCAGAAGTTATGATATTCGGGGTAAATATCCTTCCCAAGTAAATGAGAAGTTAGCTTTTTGGTTGGGCCAATCTTTGGGGAAAGTGTTTTCTTCTAATAAATTAATATTGGTGGGCCACGATGCTCGCTTGAGCTCTCCTTCTCTTTATTTTTCCCTTTTAGCCGGTCTTAAAAAAACAGGCTTTAAAAAGATTTTGAAAATTGGCTTTGCTACTAAGCCGATGCTGATCTTTTTAACTCGCTTTAAAAAAGCTGGGGGAGGAATAATGGTTACTGCCTCCCATAATCCTAAAGAAGAAAACGGTTTCAAGCTGGTAGATAGCCAAGGAATTGCCATTGGAGGAGAGAAAATCTTTAAAAAAATCCTTTCCTCTGGCAAGGTTGATTTTAAAGATGTTTTTTTGCTTAAAGGAAAAATCAAGAAGGATATTTCTTTGACTCCCACTCAATTCCATAAGCTTTATGTTAATTTTCTTTCTCGTTTTCTTAAAGTAGAAAAGCCTCTCAAGGTGATTGTTGATTGCTCTAATGGAGCTACCGGTCCAATTTGGGAGTTGCTTAAAGGAGAATATCAAAAAAGAGGAGTCACTATTATTCTTCTTAATCAACAACCAGATGGAAACTTTCCTGCTCATGGTCCCGATCCCTTAAAAAAGTTTGCTTTAACACAAGTAGCTAAAAGAGTAAAACAAGAGAAGGCAAATTTAGGAATTGTTTTTGATGGAGATGGAGATCGAGTAGCCTTCGTTGATAATTTGGGAAGGCGAGTTTTTCCACCTGAAATTTGGCGCCTTTTTTTGATTCGGGAAAGAAGATTAAAAACCATTTATTCAATAACTAATGACTTTGATATGAAAATTTTATCTTCTGATTTAGCCGTTCCTTCGGATTATCCAGTTTTTTCTTCTTGGGTGGGGCCGATTTCGATGGAGGCGAAGCTTAAAGAAAAAAGAGCGGATTTAGGACTAGAAGATTCCGGCCATTATTATTTTAAAGATTTCTTCTTTTCTGATTCGGGAATTTTAGCAGCGATCTTGGTGATTAATAAGGTTTCTCTCCTTCCTTACCCTTTAGCTCAATTTTTAGATTTTCTTCCTTCCATTAAGCGCTCTTTGCCAATTAACATTCCGCTTTCTCAATCAAAGGGAGAGTTAATTGTTTCTCGAATTGGTCTTTATTTTGAAAAAAAGGAGGCAAAGGTAAAATGGGGAGACGGAATTTTAGTGGATTTAGGTAAAAGCTGGTTTAGTTTAAGAAAATCTCACACTCAAAATTTATTAAGACTTAGTTTGAGGGCGCTTGATTGGTGGTCACTTCTTTCTTTAAAAAAGGAAATTTTGGGACTAATTAAAAAATATAAATTTCAGTTGAAGAAAAGTTAATTTTTTTAAATTGCCTTGAGTTGAAATTTTTGATTAAGAAAGATAAACTACCAGTGATGGAAGATTACTTTTTCGCTACTAACGGTCAAAAGTTGAATCGAAACCAACTGGTTGAAGAAATTATCGGCTTTATTAAAGAAAAGCCGGAGTCTTTTTATAAAATTATTATTGGCAGCGATTCTCAGCTTTTCCCTGATAAAAGCGCTGACTTTGTGACCGCTATTGTAGTTCATCGAGTAGGCAATGGCGGGCGCTATTTCTGGAAGAGAATTGAGGGAGGGAAGTTTTATACCCTAAGAGATCGGATTATTGAAGAAGTACTTTTATCTCTAAATACTGCTATTGATTTGCTGGAGTTACTTAAAAAAGAAGCCGATATTAATTTTGATTTTGAGGTTCATGTTGATATTGGTCAAAACGGCAAGAGTAGTTCTTTAATTTCCGAGGTTACTGGAATGATTCGAGCTTATAACTTTAATTTTAAAACTAAGCCAGAAAGCTATGCGGCTTCTTGTGTAGCCGACAAACATGTTTAATTTTTAGAGATTGGTTTTTTAAAAATATGAAAGACACCATTGTTATTGATATTGAAACTAAAAATACCTTTGCTGATGTGGGCAGAGATAATTTTAAGGGATTGGATATCTCTTTGGTGGGCCTTTATTCTTATAACCGGAATAGTTTTTTGGCTTTTGATGAAAATCAACTTGAAGAGGTGGGCTCAATTCTAAGGGAAACGGGTTTAATTGTAGGTTTTTCGATTAGTCGATTTGATTTACCAGTGATGGCTAAGCACTACGATTTTGATTTATTTGCTATTCCTCGGATTGATATTTTGGATGAAATTGAAATGCTTACTGGCAAAAGAATTAGTTTGGATCTTTTAGCGAAGGCAAATTTAGGAAAAGGAAAAACTGGCACCGGTCTTGAGGCGGCTTCTTTATACGCTCAAGGAAAGATTGATGAGCTTAAAAGTTATTGTTTGAATGATGTTTTATTAACTAAAGAACTTTATGAGCTGGCTAAAAAACAAGGCTTTCTTTTGGTTCCTCAAAGAAATTCTTCTCAATACCTTAAGGTAAATTTTGATTGGTCAAAAAAGCTTTTATATCAAAGACTCTTTTAGTTTTTTATGAAGCCAATTTATTTAGATTATGCTTCCTCCACTCCTTTAGATGAGCGAGTTTTAAAAACTCTGGTTTCTTTTTACGAGAAGAATTTTGGAAATCCCAGCTCTCTTCACTTTTTTGGACAAAAGTCACTTGCTTTTTTAGATGAGGCTCGAGCAAGAATTGCCAAGATTTTATTAGCCAATCAAAGAGAAATTATCTTTACCTCTTCAGCTTCAGAGGCAAATAATTTAGTTTTAAGGGGAATACTTAAAGCCTACTTTCGCAATCTTTTGCATTTCAAAAAAATCAACTGCCCTCGAGAAGAAAAATTTTTTCAAGCCCCTAAAGTTATCCTTTCTTCAATTGAGCATCCTTCCTTATTGGAAACTGCTAAGGACCTGGAAAAAGATGGAGCTTTAAGAGTTGTTTATTTGCCTGTTAATCGAGAGGGAATTATCGATTTAAAGACGCTAGAAAAAGAATTGGATTCGGAAACGATTTTAGTTTCGGTGATGTGGGTAAATAATGAAGTTGGTTCTTTGGAGCCCATCTCTCAAATTGCTCGTCTTATTAAAGATTTTAAAGAAGAGAAAAAATCTCAAAAAATTTCTTCTCCTTTTAATCTTTATCCTCTTTTTCACACTGATGCCTCCCAGGCTTTAAATTATTTTGATTTGAATGTCTTAAAAAGTGGGGTGGATTTAATGACTCTTTCTTCTCATAAAATCTATGGACCGATAGGGATTGCTTGTTTATATGTAAAATCTTTCCTTCAAGAATCGCCTTCTCTAATTGCTCCTTTAGTTACCGGTGGAGATCAAGAATTTGGTTTGCGAGCCGGAACAGAAAATGTTGCTAGTGCTTGGGCTTTTGCTCAAGCGGTTGAAATTGCTGCTTCTTTAAGAGAAAAAGAATATCAGAGAATTTGGGATCTGGCTCTTTATTTCTTTCAACTTTTAAAAAGTCAACTTCCTTTAATTGAAACTAATTCTCCTTTGGGACAAAAAGACAAATGGTCTCCTCATATTCTTAACCTTTTTCTCCCTTACAAAGAAAATTTAGTTCAAGCTTTGGATTTAATGGGAATTGCTGTTTCTTCTACTTCGGCTTGCTCTCAAAGATTAGAAAAACCCTCTTATGTTCTCAAGGCTTTAGGCTTTGATGAAACAAGGGCGAAAAGAAGTTTGCGGTTTAGTTTTGGAAGACCGACTACAAAAAAAGAATTAGAATTAGCCGCCAAAAGAATAATCAAGTTTTTATCCTCTTAGTTTTTTAATTTAAAGAAAAAGTTATCTTGATATTTTTCTCTTTCTGATTAAAATATTTACGGAAATCTTTCTTAATTATTAGTTTTAAGAGATTTTTCCTATGTTAACTCGTTTTCTGGGGTGGTTTAAATCTTTTAAGGAAAACTTAAAAAAAGAAAAAAGCCTTCTTTTTTCCCTTTTAGTAGTTTTTCTTTTAGCTTCGTTTATCAGAGTTTTTTTCTATCCTCCTCAAACTCAAGCAGGAATTTTAGAGGATGTTTATTCTAATCTTTTAAAAGGGCTTAATCTTTTAGAAAAAGCCAAAAATCAGGAAAAGTTAAATGTTGGCGGTGATATAAACTCATATTTTTCTCCAAGTCAATTCAATTCCTCCTTTAACTCGGAAAGCCAAGCTTTAAGTGATTGGGAGCAAATGGTTGTGACTGCTGTTGAAAAGGCTTCACCGGCGGTAGTTTCGATTGTAATTACCAAAGATTTGCCAGTGATTGAACAATGCCCTTATAATCCCTTCTCTGATTTACCGGAAGAATTTCAACAATTTTTTGGAGGGGGTTTTTTCCAATTCTACCAGCCTTGTCAAAAAGGAACTCAAAAGAAAGAAGTGGGAGGAGGAACCGGATTCTTTGTTTCTTCGGATGGTTTGATTGTAACTAATAAGCATGTGGTAAGCGACACCAAAGCCGAATATACTGTTTTAACCAACGATGGCAAAAAATATCAAGCTAAAATTTTAGATCGCCATCCCTCTTTAGATTTGGCTCTTTTAAAGATTAATGGAAGTAATTTCCCCACTCTCAAGCTGGGAGATTCCAGCAAAATTAAATTAGGGCAAACCGCAATTGCTATTGGGAATGCTTTAGGAGAATTTCGAAACACGGTTTCAGTGGGAGTAATTTCCGGGTTAGCTAGAAATGTGGTGGCTTCTGATAAATTAGGGCAAACTGAAGTAATTGAAAATGTTATTCA
Organism: Candidatus Parcubacteria bacterium; assembly: GCA_025999395.1. Classification (GTDB taxonomy): domain Bacteria; phylum Patescibacteriota; class Minisyncoccia; order UBA6257; family JAGOQP01; genus KatS3mg098. The sequence continues at coordinate 73,033 of AP024682.1, read as the reverse complement.
AACGGATGCGGCAATTAATCCGGGGAATTCTGGTGGGCCCTTATTAAACAGCAGGGGAGAAGTGATTGGAATTAATGTAGCCATGGTTTCGGGAGCTCAAAACATCGGTTTTGCTATCCCAATTAACGCCGCTAAAAAATCGATTGAAAGTGTCCGTGCCTCTGGAAAGATTAAGACCGCTTTTCTTGGAGTGCGTTATATCCTTTTAAATAGCGAAATCGCCAAAAAATACAATCTTAGTGTAGAGGAGGGCGCTCTTTTGAAAGGAGGGGAAGATGGATTTGCGGTAGAACCGGGTTCACCTGCTGAAAAAGCAGGATTAAGAGAGGGAGATGTGATTTTAGAAATTGATGGTCAAAAAATTAGTCTTCAAAACAGCCCCGCTTACCTTATCTCTCAAAAGAATCCCGGTGACACTATTTCTCTAAGGATTTTAAGACAAGGAAAGGAGTTGGAATTAAAGGTGACTTTGGGAGAAAGAAAGTAACTCCAAGATAAGTTCTTCTTGTTTTAAAGGCTTTAAAAGAGCAAAAGGTCTGGCTTTTCTTGAATTTTTGGATTAAAATTAAAATCCAAGTATGAATCACTTTAATCGTTTTACGATAAAAGCTCAGGAAGCTCTCCAAGGAGCGCAAGAAATCGCAGCCTCTAAAAATCACGGCGAGCTTAAGGCTATTCATCTTTTGGCGGCTCTTATTTCTGATTCTCAATCGTTGGTTCAGCCGATGTTAGTTAAGGCAGGAATTAATTTGGAAGAAATTGACAGAGAGATTGAAAGAGAATTAGAAAGGCAACCCAAAATTTTTACTAGTCAGCCGCCAGCGGTGGGGCAACTTTTCCTTTCTCAGGAACTAATTAAAGTTTTAGATCGAGCTGCAAAAATAGCTGCTTTAAGAAAGGACGAATTTATTTCCTGTGAACATTTGTTGGTGGCTATTGCTCAAGTTCCTTCTTCAGCTTCAGGAATTTTGGAAGAGTTTGGTTTTCGCAAAGAAACAGCCGAAAGAATTTTAGATGAAGTAAGAGGCTCAACTCGAGTAACAGATGAAATGCCTGAAAACAAATTTAGAGTTTTGGAGAAATATTCCATTAATCTTACTCAGAAAGCTAGAGAAGGAAAACTTGATCCGGTAATTGGAAGAGATGAAGAATTAAGAAGAGTGATTCAAATTCTTTCCCGCCGCACTAAAAACAATCCAGTTTTAATTGGAGAGCCGGGAGTAGGAAAAACCGCTATCGTTGAAGGATTAGCTCAAAGAATTGTTGCTGGAGAAGTTCCTGAAAGTTTGAAAAATAAAGAAATTATAATGCTTGATTTGGGATCTTTAATTGCTGGAACCAAATTTAGAGGAGATTTTGAGGATCGCTTAAAAGCTTTTATTAAAGAAATCCAATCTTCGGAAGGAAGATTAATTCTTTTCATTGATGAAATTCACACTATTGTGGGAGCAGGAGCAGCCGAAGGAGCGATTGATGCTTCTAATCTTTTAAAGCCAGCCCTCGCCAGAGGAGAATTAAGAGCAATTGGAGCTACTACTATAAAGGAGTATCAAAAGTATATTGAAAAAGATCCAGCCCTAGAAAGAAGATTTGCTCCAATTATTGTTGATGAACCTTCAATTGAAGATAGTATTGCTATTTTGCGCGGATTAAAAGAAAAATACGAAGTCCATCATGGAATCAAAATTTCTGACGAAGCGATCGTTGCTTCAGTAACTCTCTCCTCTCGCTATTTAACTGATAGATTTTTGCCAGACAAAGCCATTGATTTGATCGATGAAGCAGCCGCTGCTAAAAGATTAGAATTTGATAGTGTGCCAGCAGAAATTGAAAAAGTCCGTCGGGAAATTAATCGCCTTGAGATAGAAAAATCAGCTCTTTCCGGAGAAACTTCTCCTCAAAGTAAAAGCCGTCTTAAAGAGATCGAAAAAAATTTAGAAGTTCTTAAAAAAGAAAATGAAAAGCTTACTGATTTATGGGAAAAGGAAAAAAGTCTTTTCAACCGGCTTCACGAAATTCAAATGAAAATCGATGATCTTAAAAGAGAGGCTGAGTTAGAGGAAAGAAATGGTAATTTCGACAGAGTGGCACGCATTGTTTATGGAGAAATTCCAGCTTTAGAGAAAGAGCTGAAGAGTTTAGAAAAGAAAACCAAAAGAAAGTCTTCCAGCGGAGATCTTCGGTTCATTCGAGAAGCGGTAAACGAAGAGGATATTGCTAAAGTAGTAGCTCGCTGGACAGGGATTCCTGTTTCTCGAATGATGGAGTCAGAAGCAGAAAAAATGCTAAAAATTGAGGAGATTCTTAAACAAAGAGTGATTGGACAAGATCACGCAGTAGCAACAGTAGCAAGCGCTCTAAGAAGAGCTCGAGCCGGCTTGGCTGATGAGAATCGCCCCATTGGCTCATTTATGTTCTTGGGACCAACGGGAGTAGGAAAAACAGAGCTCGCAAAAGCTTTGGCAGAATTTATGTTTAATGATGAAAAGGCGCTGATTCGAATAGATATGTCTGAATTTATGGAAAAACATTCGGTGGCTAAATTGATCGGTTCTCCTCCCGGTTATGTGGGTTATGAAGAAGGGGGTTATTTAACCGAAACTATTCGTCATCGACCTTACAGCTTAATTCTTTTCGATGAAATCGAAAAAGCTCATCCGGAAGTTTTTAACATTCTTTTACAGGTTTTAGACAACGGCCGCCTTACCGACGCCAAAGGGAAAACCGCTAACTTTAAAAATACTATCATCATTCTCACCTCCAATATTGGAAGCGAACATTTTAAAGAGGAAGGCTCTTTATTAGGATTTGAAAGGGGAGGTGATGAAGAGGAAAAAAGAAAAAGAAATTTGGAATTTATTAGAGAAAAAATTAACGAAGAACTCAAGAATCATTTTCGCCCTGAGTTTCTTAATCGATTAGATGAGATTGTTATTTTCAACCCCTTGAACGAAAAGGATTTGGAAAAGATTGTGGAAATTCAATTAAAGAATTTAGTAATTAAAAAGATGGAAGAAAAAGGATTTAAGGTGGAGATCGATCCTTCAGTAAAACATCTCTTAGTCAAGGAAGGCTACGATCAAGTTTTTGGTGCCCGTCCTATAAAACGAGTAATTCAAAAGAAAATACTGGATCCGTTGGCGGATAAAATTATTAGAGGAGAGCTTTATGGAAAGAAAAGGGTTAAAATTAGTCTCAAAAAACCCAATCTGGTGGCTATCTCTTAATACCCTTCTTTTTGGGTTTTTATTAGGAATAAATTTTTTTCTTCCTTCTTTTTGGTGGGGAGCGGCTTTTTTTAGTTTTTTACTTTTTATTTTTTTTGATTTTTTTAAGGATAAAAAGTTAAAAATAGCTTTTTTTGTTTTCTCTTTTCTTTCTTGGATTTTAGTAGATTTCCTTCGCTTTTCGGTACCTAATTTTTTAGCCATTTTGTTCATTTTTTTTCTTTCTTTTCTATTTTTTCTTCTTCTGGGAGTTAAGAATTTTATTTTTTCCAAAGGAAAATTAATCTTAACAATCTTTTTTTATTTTCTTGCTTTTCTGATTTTTTCTTTTATCTTAAGATTTTTTTCCTTTTCTTCGATTATCGGATGGATTATTTCTTTTCTCCTCTTCTTTTTCCTGCTAAAAGAGTTTTTTATCTTTTTAACTGGAGACTCTTTCTGGGATAGGAGAAAGAAAATTTATCTGTTAGCGGTTTCCTTCTTAACCTTTCAAACGCTTTGGATAAGTTCTTTGCTTTCTTTAGATTTTCTTAATTCCGCTTCTTTGAGTTTAGTTTTTTTGATTGTGGCTTTGGATATTATCTTTCATTACTTTTCCGGATCACTTAATCGAGCTATCTTAGTTAAAAACCTTTCTTTTCTATTGCTTTTTTCTTTAATTATTCTTTTCTTTCCCTACTTTTTCTTTTTGAAGTAAAATGAGTGGCTCAAAAATTTTTGAAATTAAAAGTTTTTCAGCGGACACCACTCGTCAATTGGGAAGGTTTTTAGCTCACCTTTTAGCCAACGCTTCTTTTTCGGGTAAGAGGTCGCTTGTGGTTTTTTTAAAGGGAGATTTGGGAAGCGGGAAAACTACTTTCGTCCTTGGTTTTTTAAAGTTTTTTGGAATTAAACCTTTAGCAGCTAGTCCTACCTTTGTTCTTTTAAAACATTATTCTCCCAAGAGAAAGAAAAATTTCCCTTTCTCTGATATTTATCATTTGGATGCTTATCGTCTTTCTTCGGCAAAAGATTTAAAGCCCTTGGGTTTTGAAAAAATAATTAATTCTCCTTCTCTTATTTTTATTGAGTGGCCCGAAAATCTCAAAGGCTTAAAAGTTAAAGAAAAAATAGTTATTGAATTTAAGTACGGTTCAAAAGAAAACGAAAGAATTATTAGCTTTAGTTAATTTCTCTTCTTAAAATCGTCTTAACCAAGTGTTATAATAAGCTTCTATGGCAGATACTTCTTATCTTCAAGATCAGCTTTTAAAAATGAGAAGGGAGGCAGAAGAAAGAGATGCTCAAAGAAGAGCTCAATCTTTGGGTTTAGCTTATCTTTCACCATCTCAAGTTTCTATTAATTTAGAAGCTTTGTCCTTACTTTCAGAAGATGAAGCTCGTTTAGGGCAATGCGCTGTGATTGCTCAAAAAGATAAAAAGATTGCTGTTATTGCTAGCGACCCCGGCTACTCCGAGACCAAAAAAACTTTAGAAAAATTAAAATCAGATGGCTACTCACCAACAGTTTATGTAGTTTCCTTAAGTTCTTTAAAATACGCTTTGGATTTTTATCGCTTTGTTCAAAAAGAGCGTCAAGCAATTGTTGGAAAGGTAAAGGTTGGTCAATCTCAAGATCAAGGCTCTTTAGAAGAGGATTTGGATTCAGTGCCTAAGGTTAAACAAGCCATCGAGAGCTTTAATGATGCCGGTCAAGTATCAAAAATTTTGGATGTTGTTTTAAATGGCGCTCTCAAAACTCGTTCCTCTGATATTCATTTTGAGCCAACTTCTCAGGGAGCAAAATTGCGTTTTCGTATTGATGGTAATTTAAATGATGTTTTTGATAATTTTTCTCAGGCTACTTATCGCTCAATTCTTTCTCGAATTAAACTTCTTTCTAATTTAAAACTGAATGTTCGTGATGAACCTCAAGACGGGAGATTTACTATTAATTTTCCCACTAAAGATGTTGAGGTTAGAGTAGCTATTGCTCCTTCAGAATTTGGCGAGGTAGTGGTAATGAGACTTTTGGATCCAGACGCCATTAATCTTTCTCTTTCCGATTTAGGTTTAAGAGAAGATGATTTAGTTATTGCCAAAGAGCAACTCGATCGCCCTCACGGAATGGTTCTTAACACTGGTCCTACAGGTTCAGGAAAAACTACTACCCTGTATGCTTTTTTGCGCCACAAAGTTACTCCCGAGCTTAAAATTATTACTATTGAGGATCCAATTGAGTATCACTTGGAAGGGATTCAGCAAACTCAAGTTGATAATGAGGCTGGTTATACCTTTGCTTCGGGTTTGCGTTCTTTAATGAGACAAGATCCCGATGTCATTTTAGTGGGAGAAATTCGAGATAAAGAAACTGCTGAAATTGCTGTTCAAGCAGCTTTAACCGGACACTTAGTGCTTTCTACTGTTCATGCTAATCAAGCTTCAGGAGCCATTCCCCGTCTTCTTGATTTAGGGGTAAAAGCGGCAAGTTTGGCGCCAGCGCTTAATCTTTTAATTGCTCAAAGATTAGTGCGTCGCATTTGTACTCATTGCAAAGAAAAAGTAGAAGTCACCTCCGATTTAAAAGAAAAATTAGAAAAATTTATTTCTGCCTTACCAGAAAGAGTGAATAAAAAGTATTATTTGGAAAATCTTCAAATTGCCAAGGGTAAAGGATGCGAGAAATGTAATTTCTCCGGCTATAAAGGAAGAGTTGGTATTTATGAACTGCTAGTGGTTAATGAAAAAATTCAGGAGTTAATTATTAAAGAAAGTGGGCAGTTAGCAATTGAAGAAGAGGTAAAAAAATCAGACTTTGTTTCGATGCAACAAGACGGAGTTTTAAAGTTTGCTACTGGGCTAACCTCCTTAGAAGAAGTAGAAAGTGTTACTGGAAAGATTAACTGGTAACTTAAAACGAAAAATCGCCTAGTTCTGTGGACAACTGTGTGGATGAGAGCTTTTGCGATCAGGCAAAGCTCATAGAGGTTTTTCCGAGGAGAGAAACAGCCGGAGCCATTTCTTCCTTAGCTTAGAAAAACCCCATAAGTGTGTCCACAGGACTAGGCGATTTTTCTGGGAAGTATTATAGCATTTATTTATTTTTCTGTCAAGAGCGAGATGGGTTTAATCTAAATTTCTTTGATGGTTTAAAATTAACCAACAAGGTGCTATAATAATTAAGTATTTTTATTATGTCAAGAGCTTTTCGAAAATCCCGACCCAGTTTTCTTCTAAAAGAAGAGCCCAGTATTGAAGCCTTACTTAGGCCTACTTCTTGGAATGATTATATTGGACAGGAGAAAATAAAAAGCAACCTGCGCTTGATTATTGAGGCTGCTAAGAAAAGAAACGAAACTTGTGATCATTTGTTACTCTATGGGCAAGCGGGTTTAGGGAAAACCACTTTGGCTAATTTGATTGCCAAGGAATTAGGCGGGCAACTCAAAGTAGCTACTGGTCCGGCTATTGAAAAAACTTCTGATTTGGCAGCAGTGCTTTCTACCTTAGAAAGAGGAGATATACTTTTTATCGATGAGGCTCATCGGATTAATCGGGCAGTCGAAGAACTTCTTTATCCAGCAATGGAAACCTACCAACTTCATTTAGTAATCGGTAAGGGTCCTTCAGCTCGAATGATTAATTTGGATTTGCCTCCTTTTACCTTAATTGCGGCTACTACTCGGCTTAATCTTTTATCGGCTCCTTTAAGATCTCGGTTTGGGGCGGTTTTTCAAATTGATTATTATTCTTTAGAAGACATTAAAAAAATTATTCAGCGTTCGGCTAAAATCTTGAAAGTGGAAATTCTTGAAGAAGCAGTAGAGGTGATTGCTAAAGCCTCCCGCTTTACTCCGCGGATTGCTAATAGACTTCTTAAAAGAGTAAGAGATTTGGCTCAGGTAAAAAGGGCCGAAAGAATAAGCCAAGAAATTGCTTTAGAAGCTCTTTCTCTTTTTGAAATTGATGAGTGGGGATTAGAAGAACCAGATAGACGCCTTTTAAGAGTGATTAAGGAAAGATTTAACGGGGGACCGGTGGGGATTTCTTCTTTAGCGGCCGCTTTAGGAGAAGACAAAGGAATAATTGAAGATGTTTATGAGCCTTATTTGATTAAATTAGGCTTTTTGCAGCGCACTCCTTCGGGAAGAATAATTACCGATTTAGCTAAAAGACATTTAGAAAATTATCACCACAAAAGAGATTAAGAAAGCAGTTGCTTAAGAAGACTTTCTCCTGTCATATCAGCTGACTTCTTTAAGCCCAAAAGCTCTAAAACAGTCGGAGCAATGTCGGCCAACATTCCAATGGTAAATCTTTCTCTTTCTTTTACCGCAAAAGGATCTTGAGGTTTTTGAAATTGTTTGGCTATTAAATAAATGGGCACGGGACTGGGATCGTGTTTAGTTTCTGGCTCACCCGTTAGGGGATTAAAAAGTCTTTCGATATTGCCGTGATCGGAGGTGATAATTAAGACTGCTTCTTTAGCAAGCACGGCTTTTATAATCTTTTCTATTTGTTGATCAATAATTTTTACTACTTGGCAGGAAGCTGAAAAGTTTCCTGTGTGAGCCACCATATCCGGGTTGGCATAATTTACCAAAATAAAATCAAAAACTCCTTCCTCAATTGCCTGAAGAAGGCGAGTAGTAATTGCTGGCGCCATCATTTCCGGATCTTGATCTTGGCGAGGAACAGTTTTGGAAGGAATCAAAATTCGGTATTCGTTGGCAAAGGGCTTATCATCTAAACCGTTAAAAAAGAAGGTAACATGAGCGTATTTTTGAGTTTCGGCAATTCTTAATTGAGACATTCCGGCTTCGGAAATTACCTTTCCCACTGAGTTTTGAATAGATTGGGGAGGAAAGGCTACTGGGATAGTGAAATCCTCTCTGATTTTAGTCATTGAGGCAACGAAAAGATTAGAAAAACGGTTAATAGGGAATTTATCAAAATAAGGATTAACAAAGCTTTCCCCAATTTGTCTTATTCTGTCTTCTCGAAAATTAAAAAAGAAAACCGCATCGTTATCCTGAATGCCATTTTGAGGATTATCAATGGTGGCTGGAATAATAAACTCATCGTTAAGATTTTTTTTGTAAGTTTCTTGAATGTGATTTTTTATTTCTTGAGAAGAAATAACCGGTGCTTTTCCTACTAATGCCAAATAAGTTCGCGCGGTTAGATCCCAGTGTTTATCTCGATCCATAGCGTAGTATCTTCCTGAAATACTGGAAATTCTTTCCAAGGGATATTGGGAAATTAAAGACCAAGCCGAATAAGGATCGCTGTCGCGACCGTCAGTAAAAATATGAAGGCGCCAATTAACTTTTTCTTCTTCTAACCATTTAATTAAAGCATTTAAGTGTTCTAAAGAAGAGTGAACATTGGCTTGCCCTATCAATCCTACCAAATGAAGGCGAGATTGATTTTTTTTAGTATGCTCAATTGCTTGCCGAATGGTTTCGTTTTTGAAAAAACTGCCATCTTTAATAGCTAAACTAATGCGAGGGTAGTGCTGATAAAGAATTTTTCCAATTCCCATTGTTAAGTGTCCCACTTCGCTATTGCCCTCCTCTCCCCAGGGAAGTCCAACAGCAATACCCGAAGCCTGTAAAGCGCCCGAAGGAAAATTGTTTTTTATATACTCAATGGTTGGTGGCTTGGTTACATAGATTGGATTGGATTGGTTTTCTTGACCAATTCCCCAACCATCTAAAACTACTAAGATTACCTGTTTTTTCATAACCTTAATAATATCCCAAAATGATGCTCTTTATCCAGAGCAAGGGGAGTATTGACCACTTTTAAAAAGGAGATTATGATTAAAGTGCTTTTGCTTTTAAAAATTAGAAACTTAATTCAATTTTCAGATGAATTCTTTAACTTTTGACTCTTGGAAAATTAATTTTTTCCCAAAGAAGAGTCTGAAAATAAAAAACTATGAACAACACCTATCTTTTTGTAGGCGCTATTCTTTTGGGCGTTGCTTTAGGCTACTTTATCCGCCAGTTCTTAGTCTCTAAACAAGCTTCTTCGGTTGAAGAAAAGATTAAAAGACAGCTGGAAGAAAGCCGTTCCAAGGCAAAGGAAATTATTTTAGAGGCGCAGGAAAAAGCGGCTCAGATTTTAGAAGAAATTAAAACCGAAGAAAGAGAAAGAAAAGCTCAACTAGATAAATTAGAAGAGCGCCTTCTTAAAAAGGAAGAACTTTTAGAAAAAGAGTCTCTGGAAATAAAGGAGAAAGAAAAGAGGCTAAATTTGGATTTGGAAAAAATCAATGAAGCCAAAAGCTACATTGAACAACTCAAAAACAATCTTTCTACTCAATTAGAAAAAATTGCTGGCTTAAGCGCTCAAGAGGCCAAGGAGATGCTTTTTGCTGAAGTTAGCCAGAAGTATCGTCAGGATTTAAACGAGTATATTAATAAGCTAATGAAAGAAAGAAAAGAAGAGATTGAAAAAAGAGCTACTGAGATTTTGGCAACAGCACTCCAGCGTTATAGCCGTTCTTCGGCTTCTGAGTTAACTACAACCGTCGTTTCTTTACCCGATGAAGATTTCAAAGGAAAAATTATTGGAAAAGAAGGAAGAAATATTCGCACCTTTGAGAGATTAACCGGAGTCGAATTGGTCATTGATGAAACTCCCGACAGCATTGTAATTTCTTCTTTTGATCCAGTGCGCCGAGAGATTGCTAAAAGTGCTTTAGAAAAGTTAATTAAAGATGGCCGAATCCAGCCCGCCAAAATTGAAGAAAAAGTAGAAGAAGCTACCGCCGAAGTTTCTAAAAAAATTATCGAAGCGGGTGAAGCGGCGGCTTATGAGGTGGGAATTTATGATTTACCCAAAGAAATTATTCAGCTTTTAGGAAGATTAAATTATCGTACCAGTTACGGCCAAAATGTTTTAAGACATTCAGTCGAAGTAGCTCATTTTGCTTCAATGATTGCTTCGGAATTAGGGTTAGATGCAGAAATTGCCAAAAAAGGAGCCTTGCTTCACGATATTGGTAAATCGATCGATCATGAGGTGCCCGGCAGCCATGTTGAAATTGGAAGAAAAATCCTTAAAAAATACGGCATCGATGAAAGAGTTATTCAGGCGATGGAGGCTCATCATGAGGAGTATCCTTACGCGATTCCTGAGGCTTATGTAGTAGCTGCTGCTGACGCTATTTCGGCTTCTCGCCCTGGTGCTCGCCGCGATACCTTGGAAAATTATCTTAAAAGATTAAGTGAGTTAGAAAACATTGCTTCTAGTTTTGAAGGGGTTAAGAATGCTTATGCTATCTCAGCTGGAAGAGAAATCAGAATTTTTGTTGATGCGGAAAAGGTGGATGACTTTGGGGCTCTCGAGCTTGCTCGCAATATCTCCAAGAAAATTGAATCAGAGGTAAAATTCCCGGGAGAAATTAAAGTAGTAGTAATCAGAGAAACCAGAGCTGTCGAATACGCGAGGTAATTTTTAGAAAATTTAACTTGTTTTTAATTTGCTTGTTTAGTTTTTAAAATTATTTTGGTATATTAAATAAAAGCTTAAATAATTTTAAAAGTAATTTTAATTAAAACTATGCTTTATACATGGTTAGCAATTGGGGTTGGGGCAATTGTACTTATTTGGGTTATTGCGGTATTTAATTCTTTAATTCAAAAAAGAAACCGCGTTAAAAATGCTTGGTCTGATATAGATGTTCAGCTTAAAAGGCGTTACGATCTTATTCCTAATTTAGTTGAAACGGTAAAAGGCTATAAAGAATATGAAGCGGCTGTTTTAGAAAATGTTACCAACGCAAGGGTAAGCGCGATGAATCAAAATGATTTAGTGGCTAAAGCTCAAGCTGAAAATATGTTATCCAGCGCCTTAAAAAGTTTGTTTGCGGTAGCAGAAAATTATCCTCAGCTTCGAGCCTCAGAAAATTTTCAAAAATTACAAGAGCAACTTTCTGCTATTGAAAATGATATTCAATCAGCAAGAAGATACTATAATGCTGCAGTCAGAGAATTAAACAATGCTATTCAAGTTTTTCCAGCTAATGTTGTAGCTGGAATTTTTGGTTTTAGACAGGCGGAATTTTTCGGAGCAGATGAAAACGAAAAAGATGTTGTAAAAGTGTCTTTTTAGAGCTTAATTTATGAAGATTAGCAGAGGAAGTGCTTTTCTAAAATACCTTTCTGTTTTTGGTTTGCTATTTTTATTTTTGGGCTTTTTTCTTTTTGGTACAACAAAAGCAGAATCCGAAGTTATAAAAAGTTTTAATGCTAATATAGATATTCAAAAAAACGGCTCTCTTGTTGTTACTGAAACTATTATCTATGATTTTGGCTCCAATCAGAAACACGGGATTTTCAGGGATATTCCACTAACATCAACAAATGGTCCGCAATTAAGTATTAATGTTTTTAATGTAAGCGACGAAGTAGGAGAACCCTACCAATACACTACTTCGGTTACAAATAATGTTCTGCGAATCAAGATCGGGGATCCAAATGTAACTGTAAGCGGAGTTAAAACTTATGTAATTGGTTATCGAGTTTATAACGCCATTAGAACTTTTAATGATCATGATGAGCTCTATTGGAATGTTACTGGAAATCAATGGCCTGTAGCTATTCAAAACGCCAGTGCTTTGGTAAGACTTCCTGATTTTGTCGCTGTAGGCATTAAAATGGATTGTTTTACTGGCCCGCAAGGAAGTACGCAAAAGAATTGTGTTTTTAATCAAAATGGCGCTAACATTAGCTATTCCGCCACTCAACCTTTAAATGCAAAAGAAGGTTTAACATTTGTTTTAGGGATACCGTTAGGGTACATACAAAATACTTATGTCTCCTCCACCACAGATTATTCTCTTCCTTCTCCTTATCTTCCTATTTCCAATTCAAGTTTGTTTAGTGTGATTGATGAGTTTATCTCTTTTATCTCTATATTCATAATCTTTTTCTTGTTTTTTATCTACTTCTGGTTTCGAATCCTTTCTAGAAAAACAACTAAACCAAAACCGGTTATTCCTGCCGAATTAAAAAACCGTCTCATTACTACTCAATATGAGCCGCCTGATAATTTATCTCCGATTGATGTTGGCGCTTTGTTAGATCGTCGCGTCGATATTGCTGATATTTCCTCTGTTATTATCAACTTGGCTGTTAGAGGTTATCTAAAGATTCGCTACACTCTTGAAGAGATTCCTTTCTGGCCAGATAAAAAAGATTTTGAATTTGTTAAGCTTAAAGATGGCGCTGATTTAACTCATCCTGCTGATAAAATAGTCTTTAATTTTTTATTTAATGTTCGGGACAGCGTTAAATTAAGCGAATTAAAAGAACAAGGAACAACCTTCCAATTGCTCATTAAAAAAATAACTGAAGATGTAGAGCAATATCTTTCTGATAAAGGTTATTTTACTCAAATTAAAATGAAAAAAACAATCTCTCGTATTCTTGTGGTGATTGTTGCTGTCTATGTTGGTTTTCGAGGATTGGATTTAATATTGAATTTGGCAAAAATTCAGATTTCAGGTATTTTTGAATCTATTTTTACCGCTTTGGTTATTGTGGGAAGCATTTTGTGTGTAAGATATATTCTCCGATCTTCTGATAAGTTAACTCCGCAGGGAATTTCAGCGCTTGAAAAAATCTTAGGGTTTAAAGAGTTTTTGGAATTAACCGAAAAGGACAAATTAGAACTCACCAACGCTCCCGAACTTAAACCTGAGGTTTTTGAAAAATTCTTGCCTTACGCAATGGTTTTAGGAGTTGAAGATAAGTGGGCTAAAAAATTTGAGGGAATCTATAACTCTATTCCAAATTGGTATGAGGATCCAACAGCAACAGCCTTTAGTAGTCATATGATTGTAAATAATTTAACTTTATTTAACAATTCCTTTAATCAAGTTTTTAATACTGCCTCTAGATCAAGTGGTGGTTTTAGCAGCGGTTTTGGCGGAAGCGGCCACTCCGGCGGCGGTTCAGGGGGTGGCGGAGGAGGCAGTTGGTAACTTGGGCTTTAGATTTTATTACTTAAAATCTTTTTGGTATCCGAGTTTTTCTTAAAAAACTTGTTTTTAATCAGTATCTTAGTATAGCCTCAGTAATCCTCGGCCTAATTTTACTTGCTTTTTAGAGGGTAATAAGCTTTATAAAAGCCAGCTTAATTACTCTTATGGAGAGGCGGAGAGGTTTTTAAATTGTACTAATCAGAAAATTATTCAGAATTGCGGTATAATTTATAGATAAGAAAGGTTGTGGTTTAAATTGCATAATTTTTATTTTTTGTTATACTAATGAGTGTCGCCAATAGATATGCCGCCTTCTCATCAAAGAGGGGCGACGGTTCCAGTAGCGCTTAACCGTTTGGTAAGCATATCTATTGGGCGACAACCGTCGTCCCTTTTTGATTTTTGGGGGAATAATTAAAAATCAAAGGTTAAAAAATAATTAAATAAATTTAAAAATATGGAGAATAAAAATAATCAAACTCAAAGCATTTGGTCGGTTTTTACTAAAAAATATTCATTACAAAAGACATTAAGGTTTGAATTAAAACCGGTTGGCGAGACGAAGAAGTGGCTGGAGGAAAATGACATTTTTAAGAAAGATTTAAATATAGATAAAAGTTATAATCAAGCGAAATTTTATTTTGATAAACTCCATCAAGATTTTATTAAAGAATCATTATCTGTTGAAAATGGAATTAGGAATATTGATTTTGAAAAGTTTGCGAAAATTTTTGAGTCAAATAAAGAGAAAATTGTCTCTCTAAAAAAGAAAAACAAAGAGGTTAAAGATAAAAATAAAAAGAATTGGGACGAAATTTCTAAACTTGAAAAAGAAATCGAGGGTCAAAGAGAAAATCTTTATAAAGAAATAAGAGAATTATTTGATAAAAGAGCGGAGAAATGGAAGAAAGAATATCAAGATAAAGAAATTGAAAGGGGTGGTAAGAAAGAGAAGATAAAGTTTAGTAGTGCTGATTTAAAACAAAAAGGGGTTAATTTTTTGACCGCCGCCGGAATTATAAATATCTTAAAATATAAGTTTCCAGCAGAGAAAGATGAGGAATTTAGAAAAGAGGGCTATCCAAGTTTATTTATAAATGACGAATTAAATCCGGGAAAGAAAATTTATATTTTTGAAAGTTTCGACAAATTTACCACTTATCTATCTAAATTCCAGCAGACAAGAGAAAATTTATATAAAGATGACGGCACGAGCACAGCGGTTGCTACCCGTATTGTTAGCAATTTTGAAAGATTCTTAGAAAATAAATCTCTTTTTGAAGAAAAATATAAAAACAAAGCTAAGGATGTTGGGCTAACTAAAGAAGAAGAGAAAGTTTTTGAAATTAACTACTATTATGATTGTTTAATTCAAGAAGGAATTGATAAATATAACAAAATAATCGGCGAAATTAACAGAAAAACAAAAGAATACCGCGATAAAAATAAAATAGATAAAAAAGATTTACCGCTTTTTCTAAATTTAGAAAAACAAATTCTTGGAGAAGTTAAAAAGGAAAGAGTTTTTATAGAAGCGAAAGATGAAAAAACAGAAGAAGAGGTTTTTATTGATAGATTCCAAGAGTTTATAAAGAGAAATAAAATAAAAATTTACGGCGATGAAAAAGAAGAAATTGAAGGCGCTAAAAAATTTATTGAGGATTTTACCAGTGGTATTTTTGAAAATGATTATCAAAGTATTTATTTAAAGAAGAATGTTATAAACGAAATTGTTAATAAATGGTTTTCCAATCCGGAAGAATTTTTAATGAAACTTACGGGCGTTAAATCAGAAGAGAAAATAAAACTTAAAAAATTTACCTCTCTAGACGAATTTAAAAATGCGATTTTAAGTTTAGAAGGCGATATTTTTAAATCGAGATTTTACAAAAACGAAGTAAATCCAGAAGCGCCATTAGAAAAAGAAGAAAAGAGTAATAACTGGGAGAATTTTCTTAAAATTTGGCGGTTTGAATTTGAGTCGCTTTTTAAAGATAAGGTTGAAAAAGGCGAAATTAAAAAAGATAAAAATGGAGAACCTATTCAGATATTTTGGGGTTATACGGATAAATTAGAAAAAGAAGCCGAGAAAATTAAATTTTATTCAGCGGAGAAAGAGCAGATTAAAACGATTAAAAATTACTGCGATGCTGCTTTGCGCATTAACCGAATGATGCGGTATTTTAATTTATCAGATAAAGATAGAAAAGATGTCCCTAGCGGTTTAAGCACTGAATTTTATCGTCTAGTTGATGAATACTTTAATAATTTTGAATTTAACAAATATTATAATGGAATCAGAAATTTTATAACTAAAAAACCTTCGGATGAGAATAAGATAAAATTAAATTTTGAAAGCCGCAGTCTTTTAGATGGTTGGGATGTTAGTAAAGAAAAAGATAATTTGGGGTTGATTTTTATAAAAAACAATAAATATTATCTTGGCGTTTTGAGAAAAGAGAATTCTAAATTGTTTGATTATCAAATTACTGAAAAAGATAACCAGAAAGAAAAGGAAAGAAAAAATAATTTAAAAAATGAAATTTTAGCTAATGATAATGAGGATTTCTATTTAAAAATGAATTATTGGCAAATAGCTGATCCGGCAAAGGATATTTTTAATTTGGTATTAATGCCAGACAATACTGTAAAACGATTTACTAAATTAGAAGAAAAAAATAAACATTGGCCAGATGAAATAAAAAGGATAAAAGAAAAAGGTACATATAAAAGGGAAAAAGTAAATAGAGAGGATTTGGTTAAAATTATTAATTATTTTAGAAAATGCGCTCTTATTTATTGGAAAAAATTTGATTTAAAATTACTTCCATCAGAAGAATATCAAACCTTTAAAGATTTTACCGATCATATTGCTCTTCAGGGGTACAAGATAAATTTTGATAAAATAAAGGCGAGTTATATTGAAAAACAACTAAATGATGGCAATCTTTATTTATTTGAAGTTTCTAATAAAGATTTTTATAAATACAAAAAACCAGATAGCAGGAAAAATATTCACACTCTTTACTGGGAACATATTTTTAGCAAGGAAAATTTAGAAGAAATAAAATATCCATTAATTAGATTAAACGGGAAAGCAGAAATATTTTATAGAGATGTTTTAGAAATGAATGAAGAAATGAGAAAGCCGGTTATTCTAGAAAGATTAAATGGCGCAAAGCAGGCAAAGAGAGAAGATAAACCTGTTTATCATTATCAAAGATATTTAAAACCTACATATTTATTTCACTGTCCTATTACTCTAAACGCTGATAAACCATCTTCTTCGTTTAAAAATTTTTCCAGTAAATTAAATCATTTTATCAAAGATAATCTTGGTAAAATCAATATTATCGGTATTGACCGAGGCGAGAAGAACCTTCTTTATTATTGCGTGATTAACCAGAATCAAGAAATTTTAGACTATGGAAGCTTAAACAAGATAAATTTAAACAAGGTAAATAATGTTAATTATTTTGACAAACTTGTTGAAAGAGAAAAGCAACGACAATTAGAAAGACAATCTTGGGAACCAGTGGCTAAAATTAAAGATTTAAAACAAGGATATATTTCTTATGTAGTAAGAAAGATTTGCGATTTGATTATAAACCATAATGCGATTGTTGTTTTAGAAGATTTAAGTAGAAGATTTAAACAAATTAGAAATGGTATTTCTGAAAGAACAGTTTATCAACAATTTGAAAAAGCATTGATAGATAAGTTGAATTATCTGATTTTTAAAGATAATCGTGATGTTTTTTCTCCGGGTGGTGTTTTAAACGGTTATCAGTTAGCCGCGCCCTTTACTTCTTTTAAAGATATTGAGAAAGCCAAACAAACCGGAGTTCTATTTTACACGAGCGCGGAATACACTTCTCAAACCGATCCCTTAACTGGTTTTAGAAAAAATATTTATATTAGCAATTCTGCTTCGCAAGAGAAGATAAAAGAATTAATAAATAAATTAAAAAAATTTGGCTGGGATGATACAGAAGAAAGTTATTTTATTGAATACAATCAAGTTGATTTTGCCGAGAAAAAGAAAAAACCTCTTAGCAAGGATTGGACTATTTGGACAAAGGTTCCTCGAGTCATAAGATGGAAAGAATCAAAAAGTAGTTATTGGAGTTATAAAAAGATTAATTTAAACGAGGAGTTTAGAGATTTATTGGAAAAATACGGATTTGAGGCACAAAGTAACGACATCCTCTCTAATCTTAAAAAGAGGATAGCAGAAAACGATAAATTATTAGTCGAAAAAAAGGAGTTTGATGGAAGATTAAAAAACTTTTACGAGAGATTTATTTTTCTCTTTAATATTGTTTTGCAAGTGAGAAATACTTATTCTTTATCAGTAGAAATTGATAAGACGGAAAAGAAACTTAAAAAAATTGATTATGGCATTGACTTTTTTGCTTCGCCAGTAAAACCATTTTTCACAACTTTTGGTTTGAGAGAAATTGGTATAGAAAAAGATGGGAAAGTCGTGAAAGATAACGCCAGAGAAGAAATTGCTTCTGAAAATTTGGCTGAATTTAAAGATAGATTAAAAGAATATAAGCCAGAGGAGAAATTTGATGCTGATGGTGTTGGCGCTTATAACATTGCCAGAAAAGGATTAATTATTTTAGAAAAAATCAAAAATAATCCTAATAAACCGGATTTAAGCATTTCAAAGGAAGAGTGGGACAAATTTGTTCAAAGATAATGTACTCCTATATCCCAATTTCTAAAATTAACGATTTTCTTTATTGTCCAAAAACTTTATATCTTCATATGATGTATGAAGATTTTTCTGATGATTTGTTTCATGATGAACCGCAAAGAAAAGGGAGAATAAAACATCAATCCATTGAAGAAAAAAATTATTCTACTTCCAATCGTTTTCTTGTTGGAAAAGAAGTTTATAGCGACAAGTATAGAATAATGGGCAAGATTGATATTTATGACAAAGAAGAGAAAACTCTAATTGAAAGAAAAACGAAAGTAAAATGCATTTATGACGGTTATAAATATCAGCTTTATGCTCAATATTTCTGTCTTTTGGAAATGGGTTATGAAGTTAAAAAAATAATTATTAGATCTATGAGCGATAATAAAAATTACTTTATACCCCTTCCTTCTAATAAGGATAAAAACATATTTGAGGATATTCTTAAACGCATAAGGAATTTTAATCCTCTCCAGTTAATTAACCATTCTTGCCCAAGGTGGTCAAAATTCTATTTATTCAACCTTAAATTGGTAAAATGATTACTCTTCCGGATTTTAGACAAAAGCAGATTCTTTTTATTAAGACCGAAAGCGGTGTTTTAAATAAGATTAAAATTTACAACGACAATATTGTTTTTGAAAAAGATGAACGAGTAGAAAATAGAGTATCTTGTCACCGAATATTTTCTGTTTTTATTATTGGTAACATTTCTATCACCTCTGAGTTAATTAAAAAAGGCTTAAAATATGGTATCTCCTTCTTTTTGCTAGATAATAGTTTCCGTTGTTACGCCTCAATTGGCGCGAAAAATGTGGCAATTATTTATTGAAAATGAGACAATACTTTTTTTCAGACGATTTTGATTTAAAATTTTCTAAAAGTCTTGTTTTAAATAAAATTGAGAATCAACTTAGATTGCTTAAATCAAGAGGGAAATTAATTAGTAGAACAAAACAAGAAATCAGAAATTTAATTAATCAAGCTGAAAATTTAGAGACCTTAAGAGGAATTGAGGGAAATTTCTCAAAAGAATTTTTTTCTGCTTATTTTAAAGAAATTGGTTGGTTTGCACGAATGCCCAGAGTTAAGCCTGACGCAGTCAATTTTTTATTAGATATGGGCTATACCTTACTTTTTAATTTTATAGATGCTTTGCTGAATCTTTTTGGCTTCGATACTTATAAGGGTTTTTATCACAAGTTATTTTTTCAAAGGAAATCCCTTTCTTGCGATATTATTGAGCCGTTTAGATGCATTGTTGATCGAGAAGTGCTAAAAATTTTTAACTTAAAAATTTTTAATGAAAAAGATTTTAAAGCAAAAGATAGCAAAGTTTATATGCTTTACAGCAAATCTACGAAATACGCTTCGGTTTTTTTAGAAACAATAATGAAAAATAAAGAAGAAATTTATAAATATATAAGAGATTTTTATCATTTTGTAATGGACAGCGAAAAGTATAATTTTCCTTATTTTAAAGTATCGCGTTAGTAGTTTTATTGAAGAGAATATGATTTTAGTTTCTTACGATATTCAAGACGACAGGCAAAGAAATAAATTTTCTAAATTTTTAAAGAAGTTTGGTAGGAAAATCCAGTATTCTGTTTATGAGATTAAAAATAGTCAAAGAGTCTTGAATAATATTTTAATTGAGATAGAATCAAATTATAGCAAGAAATTTGGTGGATCTGATAGTGTGATTATTTTAAGTTTGTGTGAGTCATGCCAAAAGAAAATCAGAAGATACGGTTATTCAGAAAATGAAGAAAAGGAAGTGGTTGTTTTTGGTTAGTCCAGTTCTTTGACAGTTTTACATTAGTTTAATTAATAACAAAGGTAGAAGTTGTTGTGGGTAGATTACTATATTTTAAAATGTACATAAAATTGCAAAACCTCAGTCTTTATGAATTTTTATGGCGGAAATGGCTTTATTTTATGAGGTTTTTGCAAATTATTAATTTTTGGCTTGGCCAAAATTATATTGATTTTAAGCCATTTCCGCTGTCTAATCTACCTATTCAATTTCTACTTTTGTAGATTAATTCTGTTTAGAATTGCATAAATAGTCTAATCTACCTATTCAATTTCTACTTTTGTAGATTTTACTTTAATCACATAATTATTCCAATGTCTAATCTACCTATTCAATTTCTACTTTTGTAGATAAGATAGGGTTGCGAATTTAGCGATACAGTCTAATCTACCTATTCAATTTCTACTTTTGTAGATGAATCGGTATTTCTTTTTACTTCGTGTCTAATCTACCTATTCAATTTCTACTTTTGTAGATAAAGGCAGGATTAGGAATGTATATTTGTCTAATCTACCTATTCAATTTCTACTTTTGTAGATAATATAAAGGTCGGGGACATTTCAATGTCTAATCTACCTATTCAATTTCTACTTTTGTAGATCCATCGGTTGTATTCTTGCTAATTCAGTCTAATCTACCTATTCAATTTCTACTTTTGTAGATATTGTTCAATGTTATGCTATGCTTAGTCTAATCTACCTATTCAATTTCTACTTTTGTAGATTTTGTTCAATGTATGGGCTAATGCTTAGTCTAATCTACCTATTCAATTTCTACTTTTGTAGATAATTTATGCTTTGATCTAAGCGATAGTCTAATCTACCTATTCAATTTCTACTTTTGTAGATTTTGCTCCATAATGTTGGTATGTATTGTCTAATCTACCTATTCAATTTCTACTTTTGTAGATTTTTTCTATAACTGTATTTACTATTTGTCTAATCTACCTATTCAATTTCTACTTTTGTAGATCGATAGATACTTTTTAAGAATTTTAACAGTCTAATCTACCTATTCAATTTCTACTTTTGTAGATTTGAATATAAAGCAAACCATTTCCAGTCTAATCTACCTATTCAATTTCTACTTTTGTAGATATTGTGGTGTTGATGTTCTATACAGTCTAATCTACCTATTCAATTTCTACTTTTGTAGATATATACCCAAGCCCCGGATTTTAAACTGTCTAATCTACCTATTCAATTTCTACTTTTGTAGATACTCTGGGATTAACTCTGAACGTAGTGTCTAATCTACCTATTCAATTTCTACTTTTGTAGATTCCACAGGTAGGGGCTTGACATTTTTGTGTCTAATCTACCTATTCAATTTCTACTTTTGTAGATCCAATCGTCCATTTTCTCTAAAAGAGGTCTAATCTACCTATTCAATTTCTACTTTTGTAGATCACGTCTATCGTCGTCTTCAGGAGATCGTCTAATCTACCTATTCAATTTTTAATTTTTTCATCCCAAATTATTACTTAAAAGTTATTTCAAAACATTCTTAATTTTGTAAGTTTAATTTTCTTTTTGACTAATAAAGTTTATAATACCCTAATGCGGTATTTTTTTATGAGATTCAATAATCAACATTCTGCAGTCGGATTTCATATTTTAAGAATAGGGTTGGCGATTACCTTTCTTTGGATTGGTATTTTGATTCTTAAGCAGCCGGAGGCGTGGGGAGGTTATTTAAAACCTTGGGCGGCTAAGCTTTTGCCAATACCTCTTTCTCAAGCAATGTTAGGGACAGCGATTTTGGATATTTCCGTTGGTTTTTTGCTTTTAATTAATTCTTTTACTTGGTTGGTAGCTTTAATAGGCGCTCTTCACCTTGGAGTTATTTTAGTGACCAGCGGTATTACTGATATAACCGTAAGAGATATTGCTATTTTAGCGGCAGCGGTGACGGTGACGATAGAGTCTCTGCCAGAATCTCTCTTCAATAGGATCCCACTTTGGAAAAAGCGTGGGAATGGGAACAAATAAAGTCGATTTTAAAATATCTTAACTATTAGTAATAACTATTAAAAAAAATAAAACGATGAATAAAATAAAGTTATTTGCTATCTCGCTTTTTGCTCTCCCGCTTTTGGTTTTTGCTCAAAATCAAACGAATTTGCCAAGCGCTGGGCTTACACCAGAAAGTCCATTTTATTTTCTTGATCGGTTAGGCGAGGCTCTTCAGCGATTTTTCACTTTTAATCCTGAAAGCCAGGCTCGACTTGAAATTAGTTTTGCTAAAGAGCGGATTGCCGAAATAAAGCTTGTTTTAGAAAAGAAGGGTGTAAACGCCAAGGGATTAAGCGTTGCTGAAGCAAGGCTAGCGGACAATCTTAAAAAAGCTGCGGTTGTTTTAGTAGAGGAAAAACAAAGTGGAAAAGATACCGCTAATCTTGCCAAAGAACTTTCTCAAGAGGTTGAAGAAGTGCAGAATACTCTTAAAGAAACCTTTCAAACTCAAAAAGAAGCTCTTAAAGCAAAAGAAAGCGAGCTAAAAGCGAAAATAAAAGAAGCTCGCCAAGAAGGCGACACAGCTCAAGTTGAGGCACTTGTAAAACAGCTTGCTGAAGTAAAAACTCAAAGAGAGTTACTTGATCAGAAAGAAGAAGAGAGCGATTCAGTAGTTGAGGAAGAAAGAGAACAAATTGAGGAAGCAATGGGATTACAGGAAGAAATTGCCAAAAAAATCAGAGAAGTTGAAAAAGATAAGGCAGAAATTATAAACGAAGCAAAGAACGAAAATGTCGAAATACCCGCTGGAGCGTTTAATACATTTGACAGCCTTCTTTCTCAGGTAAAATCTGCTTTTACAAGCGGCAATTATGATGAAGCAAAGCGTTTAGTTAAAGAAGCTAAAAAGAGTCTTAAAGAGGTGGAAAAGAACTTAGAAAAGTTATCCGAGGCAGAAGATGATGAGGATAAAAAAGCTGAAGCCGAAGAACAAAAGGAAGAGGAGAAAAAAATAAAAGAAGTAGAGGAAGAAAAATCGAAAGAAGTTAATAAGAACAAAGAAGAGGGGGACAAAAATAGAGAGGAAGTAAATCAACAAGAAGGTCGGCTAGAGGAAGAAGAAAAAGATGAAAAACAAAGCTCTGTTGAACAAAGTGTTGTGACTTATACTAACTCAGGCTATTCACCAAGCATTTTAAAAATAAAGGCTGGAACAACGGTTATCTTCAAAAATGAAAGCTCGCGATCAATGTGGACAGCATCGGCATTTCATCCCAGTCATACCGTTTATGGTGGTACTTCGCTTGAGGAGCATTGCCCTGACACCGCCGCTGTTGCCTTTGATGCTTGTAGCGGCGTTTTGCCCGGTAATTCTTGGAGTTTTACTTTTACCAAAAAAGGTAGTTGGAAATATCACAATCATCTTGCTCCCAGTGATTTTGGCACAATTGTAGTAGAATAAGCCTTGATTGGCGCTTTTTACTAAGAAAAAAGTTACTGTTGAAGTGCGATTATTCCAATACGCTTTAAAAACCCTTCAGGAGCCATTAATTTTGAAAGCGTTGAAAGTGTATAAAAAACCTTGTTTTTTTGATTTTTTAGTCTATAATTTAGTAAGAAAAAGCGCCATTTTAGTAGGCGTATAAGAAAAGGTCGACTAACTCTTAAATTATAAAATCTCTTATTTTCTCATATGAAAAAACCACAGTTAGTTGAAGCGGTAATGAAGGCAGCCGGGATTGAGGTAAAAAAGCAGGCGGCGGCAGCGGTAGATGCGGTTTTTGACACTATTACCAAGGCTTTAAGCCGCGGCGAGGAAGTCTCTATCCCGGGGTTTGGTACTTTTCGGGTTTCTAAGAGAGCGGCTCGAGAAGGAATCAATCCGCGCACTGGAGAAAAGATTCATATCCCTGCCTCAACCAAGCCCAAATTCAGAGCGGCTAAAGCTCTCAAAGAAGCGGTTCTCTAAAGTTTTTGGATAATCCCTTAAAAGAAAAATAAAGGCTTGTCTTAGAAAGACAAGCCTTTATTTTTGATTAGGAAAATGGGGCTAAAGTTAAATAATTAACTGTTTTGCTAAGGTGCTCATCTTTAAGAAAAGTTCGTAGCTGGATTTTACCTTTCCAAAGGCAAGAAGGATTAATTCTCGGATATAATCTTGCCCCTCCTCTTGAAGAGAAAAATCTCCCTTGGTTTTTCTTAGTTGTTTTCTTACTTCTTCTATTAAGTTTTGGATATCAGCCAAATCTTTC
Organism: Candidatus Parcubacteria bacterium; assembly: GCA_025999395.1. Classification (GTDB taxonomy): domain Bacteria; phylum Patescibacteriota; class Minisyncoccia; order UBA6257; family JAGOQP01; genus KatS3mg098. Next base: position 49,096 of record AP024682.1, on the reverse strand, counting down.
TCTTGCGGATCATAAAGATGAAGAATTAGTTCTTTGGATCGATCGTTATATTGCTGAGCTTGATCTAAATAATCGGAGGCTTGAGTTAAAAGATTCTTTAAAGTTGGACTTTGGGTCATTTTTTTAGAGTAGATTTTATTTACATCAACTCTAATCTTTTCTAACCTTTGATTAGCAATCTCAAGAATTTCCGTTAAATCAAAAACCATAAAAATCTCGCTGGACTGCTCAATTAAAGGATCGATTTGAGATTTTTTATCTTCTTCAATTTTTTTAGCCAAATCCTTTAAATCTTTAGTGGTTAACTCCCCCTCCTTTTCTTTAAGGTAAGCTTTTTGACTTTCCCAGTAGCCTTGAGACTCGTCTATTTTCTTTAAGAAAAATTCTTTAACTTTCTGCCAATCTTCTGAAAGAGGAAAGTTGGGAATTTTTTCCCAGTTGTGTTTTAGTTCTTCTAATTGGGTTTGGGAAATTTCTATAATTTCCAAGATGATTTTTAAGCGCAGCTCTTTTTCTAATTTTTCTTTTTCTTCTGGGCTTATTTGAGTGTCGTCCTTAATTTCAAAGAGTTTTTTAAGTTCTGATTGAGTTTGAGCCAGCTTTTCTTCCAATTTGGTGACTGATTGAGCTTGGAGATGGATGAAGCTGCCCAAAAACAAACTTACTCCTACTAAAGTAAGAATTAAAAAGTAAGCTTTTCTTTTCTGATCTTTTGAAATAAACATTTGATTTATTCCTGACTTAAAGATTCTAAAATCTGATTAAGCTCCTTGTTTTTCTCTAATAAACTTTGAGCCGAAGAAAGATCAACCTCTTTCTTTTCCTTATCTAAAACTATTTCGTTTAAGTGGTCAAGTTGGTTAGTGGCGGTTTGTCGAAGAATTTTATTTTCTTGAGAGGCAGTTTCTTTGAACTTTTCTAATTGAGAGAATTTGATATTGATTTGGTTATTAATTACTTCTGCTTCTGCTCTAATTTTACTCTCATTTAATCCAGGCAAAAAGAGCGGAGAAATTTCCCGAGTAAGATAAAAAATTCCCACCAACAAGATTAAAGCGGCTAAAGTAAAGGAAAAGGAAACAGCCACCTTTCTTACTAAAGAAGAAACTAATCTTGGCGATTCTTTTTTAGCTAAAGTTGTTTCAAGTTTGGGGTAGGATTTGTTTTGAGAAAAGTAGCTTAACAACGCTGTTTTGGAGCGGTTGCTAAACTCCTCTTTGGGCTGGATTTCTCGGAAAAATTTAAGATTTTTAATTATCTCGTTTTTTTTCATTTTCTTCGATAATTTTTTTGATTTTTTTCAGAGCTCGGAATTGAATTACTCTAATTAATCCCTGACTTTTTCCAATCACTTGAGAAATTTCTTTATAAGACATTTCTTCCACAAACCTCATAATCAAGACATCCTGATAATGAGGGGGGAGCAGTCGCAAAGCTTTTTCTACTATCTCCAAGCTCATCTTTTGAGATAAGCTTTCAAAGGGGTTGGTGGCAAGGTTTTCTTCCGATTCCTGATCGTTTTTTTCTAATTCCAGCGTCATCTTCCGGGTGCGGTAGTAGTCAATCACCTTATTGCGGGCGATTCTGTAAAGCCAGCTGGAGATAGGAAGGTTTCTTTGCTGAAACTCTCCAATACTTTGCCAAGCAGAGAGAAAGGTTTGATGGGTTAAATCTTCAGCTTCTTCCCGGTGGCCTACTTTTAGGTAAATGAACCTAAAAATAGAGGGCTGATACTTATCATAAATCAATCCAAAAGCCTTAGCATCCCCCTCGATAGCTTGTTTTACCAAAACCTCCTCATCTTGATCTAAATCTCCCTTTTTTAGATTATAAAGTTCATCTTTCATATAAAACGAATCAGAGCCCTTTTAGTTTCATAAACTTATTAATCCTTTTAAAATCTCGTTGATTTTCATTAATCTTTAAAAAAGCTCCCTAAAAAGGGAGCTTGATTTATTATCAATATAACACTTTATTTTTGTTTTGCCAAATCCCTTTTGAACTATTAAAAGCCTTCAGTTTAATGAGAAAACAGATCAAAGAGCTTGAGGATCGGTATTTTTTTGTTTATCCTTGAAGAGATGAGAATTGCTTACTTTTTAGCGGTTTTTCTTTTGTTGGTGGTGGGAGGATTTCTTTTTGCTTATTCGGGATCTTGGGGAGAAAAAGACCCCTCCTCTTTTTTAAAAGCTTCTTTAGTAAATGAAGGCGATGATTTATTGTTAGCAAATCAGCTCCAAGAAAGCTTTTCTCAAAGCTCTACCTCTTCTGAGGGCTTTTCTCAAAATTTAGCTTTAGAAAAATCTTTTTCTGGGCAGGTAAACTATTATTGTAGTTCGGATGCCTCTTTTTTTGAGGAAACTGATAAAAAGTTTTGTTTTTATCCTCCCAAATTAAATCGCTGGCGTCTTTTTGAAATTAATCTTTCTGATAATCGAATTCTTTTTTATGAAAATGGGCTTTTAAAAAAGACCTTTCCGGTTGCTTATCAGGCGCCTTATGGCAAATGGTTTCAGACACCTACTGGATTTTTTGAGATTGGAGTAAAGAAAAAGAAATTTCTTTCTTCAATCGTTCCGGTTTTTATGGAAAACGCTGTTCAATTGTATGAAGATTTCTTTATTCACAGCATTCCTTATTATCAGGATGGTACAAAGGTTAGCAGTCAATTTTCGGGAGGTTGTTTGCGGTTGGAAGATAAGGTGGCGGAGGATTTTTTTCAAACCGCTCAAACTGGAGATGCGGTGGTTTCGTATCTAACCTTTGAGGGGGCAACTTTAAAGGAAGGATTTTTCGCCCCGGTAGATGTTTCTTCTTTTTGGATTCGCCAAAGATTTAATTCTCCTCTAAAAAATAACTGGAATTATTTTCAGGATAAGAGAGAAAACTATATTCAGCATTCCGGCTTAGATTTAGCTCCTTTGCCCGATGCTTTGAATTTGAATGTTTTTTCTGTTTATCCGGGAATAGTAGAAAAAATTATTCTTAATGGAAAAGAAGACGGCGGTTTGGGAAATACTGTTATCTTAAAGCATCAAAAGGATGGAGAAACCTTTTATTCGCTGTATGGACATTTGGAATCTCTTAATCCAGAGATTAAGGAGGGAGATTATCTTAAGGGTGGAAGTTTATTAGGAAAAGTTGGAAATACTGGTTTTGGTTGTCGTTTTTGGAAAGTTGGCGAGGATGGGTGTCAAAAACAGGGAGAGGATGATCTCCATCTTCACTTGGAAATCAAAACTGCTCCGGTTTTAGGCGCTCCTCTCAAAGATGAATGCCTTAGTCCAAAGGGAACAGCTTGTGTTGGCTATACCTCTTCTAACCCTCAAGATTTTGGTTACTTTGATCCTTTAACCTTTATTTTTAACCTTCCTTCTTTGAGGGGTTTGGAAAATTAAATTTTTGGCAATTTTATGTTTCTTTTTAGAAATAAAAAGGATTGGCTTTTGTTTGGAATAATTTTTTTCTTAACTGGAATTTTTCTTTTTTTGCTTCAGAATAGCTTTCAGAAAAAAAACTTCTCCTTGGACTCTTTACCTTTAGAGGCTCGAAGGGTAGTTGTAGTTAAAAATCCTACCCTTTTTCTTTTGGTTCAGGAGCTTTCCTCTTCTAACCTTGTTTTAAAAAAAGTTGAGGAAGATAACTTTTCTTTGAATTTTAATTTGGGAAGGCAGCCGGTTTTTTTGGCTTTAAACGATGATGATTTTAGAAGCTTTCAACAATTAAAGGAAAAATTTCCGGACAAAGATTTAGATGAGGCTCAAATTATTAATTTGGCTCAGGAAATCTCTGATTCTGACTACCAAGCCAAAGATTTTTTTTGGGTTTCCCCTCAGGCTTTGGAAAAGATAATCAGCTTTTTGGCTCGTCTTTTTGGACAATTGGATCCTATTAATCGCACTTTTTATCTTGATCAAGCTTATGAAAAAATTGTTTCTTTGCGAAAGATCTCCCAGTGGCTTGAGGGAAATCGCTTTTCTTTCCCTCAAAAGTTTTTTCTTTTGACGGATAAAAGGTGGGTTAATTTTTTAGAAGAAATTGGCTTTAAGGTAAGCGATTCCTTTGAAATTAAGACTTCTTCTCAAAACGAAACTTTTGAAGAGTTAGCTAAAAAAGTTGAAGGCAAAAAGAATTCTTTTATCTTGGTAAATAGTGATTTCCCCGCTCAAGAATTTGAGTTTTTCTTAAAGGAAAGAAAAATTTCAGCTCGGCTAATAATTTTGGATGCAGCTGGTGAAAAGGGCGATTCTTTTGAAGAAATTCTGAGAAAAAATCTTTCTCAACTGAATGTTTTTTTTAATAATTAGCTGCTGTTTTTTTATATTTTCTAAAAAAGAAGTATAATAGAATTTAAGCCTTTTGAAGCAATTGTTGGTTTTGTCATCACAAATTTTTAATTTTAGCGTCTTATATGGAAGAAAAAGATAATTTAAGTAAGACATTTGAAAAATTGGTGGAAAGCGCTTCTTCTTTTGACAAAGAAGCTTTTGAAAAGGTTTATCAGGAATATGTTGCTTTGATTTTTCGCTTTTTCTTTTTGCGCCTGAGAAATCAAGCTTTGGCAGAAGATCTCTGTCAGGCCGTCTTTCTAAAAGCTTGGGAAAAAATTCACCTTCTTCGAGAAAGAGAGAAAATCTTAGCTTGGCTTTTTAAGATTGCTCATCATTTACTGGTAGATTATTTTCGTCAAAAGAAAGAAGTTAGTGTTGCTGATTTTTCTTATTTAGAAAAAGAAAGTTCTTCTTCTTTGGAAGATGATTTAGATTTAAGAAATTTGCTAAAAGATGTTTGGGAGGTTTTGGATAGTTTAAGCGAAGAACAAAGGCAGGTTATTATTTTGAGATTTTTTGAAGGATTAACTTTGCCTGAAATAGAAGAAATTATGGGAAAATCTAATACCGCCATTCGATCTCTTCAATATCGAGCCCTGATTAATCTTAAAAAAGCTTTGGTTTTTAGAAATGAGAATAAAAACAAAAAAAGGTAATTAATAAAATTATAAAAATGAAAAAGGAAAAAGATTTCAAAAAAATAATTAAAGAGGTTGAAGATAAGGATTTAGCCAGTTTCTTTGAGATCTTGGATAAAGAAGAGGAAAAAGAGCTAAAAGGTTTTTTGGCTCGTTTAGTGCAGCTTAAAAAAAGAATTGAGCCTTCACAAGATTTGGCTTTAAAGGTGCTTAATCGGCTTTTAGAAGAAAAATCCGCCACAAATCTTTCCTCTCCTCGTCCTTTAAAGGAGGAAGAAAATTTAAGGTCGAGCTTCTTTCCTTTTAAATTAAAAATTCAAATGCATATGCCAAAAATTTTAACTATTGCTATTCCTGCTGCCGTTGTTGTTTTGATAGGATTGGTGGTTTTGCTTAATCCCTTTGGCAAAGAAAATCTTCAGGTAGCCGAATTAAAAGATATTGCCAGCGATGAAAGTATGGCAGAAGAAGCAGGGGTTGATTTTGATAGCTTCTTAGCCAGCGAAAAACAGTTAAGAGAGGTAGATGATTTGTTAAATCAAGTGGCTCTTAGTTCAACGGCAGAAGTAAATGGTTTTGATACAAATCAGATTGATGCTGAGTTAAAGGGATTAGAGACAGAAACTGACTTAAATAGCTTTTTTTCTCAAGAAAATAATTTAAGTGAGGTCGATTCATTATTAAGTAACTTTTAATTTTAAAAAATATGAAAAAGAAATTATTACTTTCCTTGTTAACTTTAATTTTAATAGCGGGAGTAGGAGGTTTTATTTACCTTACTCCGCAGGTTAATGCTCAAGGAGGAGACGATGATTTTTCTAAGTCTTTCTTGAAGTTTAGAGAAGAAAAGAAAAACTGGGAAAGAGTGAGAGCTAATTTTGAGCGCAACCCAGCTTCTTTCAAGGATCAACTCAATAAAGGAAGAAAGTTAGCTTTGGAGAGAGCAATTGAGGTGATGGAAAAAAGACTTCAGCAATTAGAGGAAAGAGTTAAAAATCGAGAAAAGGTTTACGAAGGAATTGCACAGGAATTGCTAAATCAGATTAAAGCCAACTTAGAATCTTTAAATCAGATTAAAACTCGCTTGCAATCAGCTACTACCGCTGACGAATTAAAAGCGATTGCTGAAGAGCTTAAAACCTACCGCCAGAAAGAGAAAGAAGTCTTAAGAAAATTGATAGTTTTGGCTCACATTGGCCAATTCGAGAATTCTCTTATTAAAGCTGCTGAAAATCGAAGCCAAAAAATCGCTCAAAGAATTGCAGATTTGAAAAACGCTGGTAAAGATGTAGCTCAGTTGGAGAATTTGCTTAATCAAGCCAATCAAAAAATTAGCCAAGCCAAGGCAAAATTGCAAGAATTAAGAAATCAGGCTAATAGTGGCGTATTGGATATCTCTAATCTTTCTGAGATTCAAAATAAGTTAAATGAAATTAAAACTTTAATCAAAGATGCCTACTCTCTTTTTAGAGAGATAGCAATTAAGGGCAATGAGTTGTTTGCTAATAATACTAGTAATTAGAAGTGAATTTTTTCAGTTTCTTAAACAACAAATCCTCCTTAAAGGAGGATTTGTTGTTTATTAGCGCTTCTTCTTGATATTTTTACTTTTTGTATTAAACTTTTTTTAAGTCTCCACCCGTAGCTCAACTGGCAGAGCAGCTCCCTCTTAAGGAGATGGTTGAAGGTTCGACTCCTTCCGGGTGGACTTGTTAGAGGTTTGAAAGTAATTTGAAAAAAAGTTATTATTTTTTATCAAAAGCGGGAGTGGTGTAGCGGTAACACGCCACCTTGCCAAGGTGGAGATTCGCGGGTTCAAATCCCGTCTCCCGCTCTAACACAAAACAGAATATTTTTTGAGGATAAATTTATAAGTAGCAAGATTTAACTCGACTTGCGAATAGGAAGCTCTTCCTTCATTTTTGCTTTTTGCTCGCGAGTTAAGAAATTCTTGCTAGTCCTTTAAAAACCATTTTGAGGGCAATGGCCCGCCGGATTTTTTATAAATATATTCAACCAGGTTGGATAGGATCTTTTTCTTACTTTGAATCTCGCCTGTTTTATAGAAATTTTCTATTTTGTTGGAAAATTTTCTATCTAATTTTTTTAACACTTCTCTCATCTCTTTAGGCTGTCTTAAAAATTCACCATTCAGCTTAAGAAATAATTCCATGATGTTAGAAATTAGCAGGTGACTGTCGAGGCCAAAGGCTAGGTGGTCATCATTTTTAATATCTCGTTGAACCTCTCCCCAAAAATCATCGATCGAATACTTATGCATTAAAACCTCGCTTTTTTTGTATTTTGTTCTCAATTTTAGGTTGCTTTTGGCGATAGCTTGAATATTTTCTAAGTACTTTCTTCTTTGAAAAATGATTTTACCATGGGCAATCATGTGCGAAGTAATTCTTCTCAAATTATTTTTATCTTCTTTGAGATATTGCATCGCCTCTTTTTTCGTATTCAAGATAATGTCAACACGGAAGCCGTTTTTTATGAAATTTATTCTAGAGAACCTCCCTTTTTTATTTAGGAGGATGTATATATCAATATCTGAATATTGATCAAATGTATTTCTTGCTACGGATCCAAATAATAAAATACCCAAAACATTTTTGTTTGGTTTATACTGTCTAACAATCTCATCACAAATTCTGCGAATGATTTTTTTCATAAAAAAATGGGGCTAAGTTAGTATAACACCTTTCCTTAACCCCATAAAGTGCTTGTTGCGGCTAGTGGCAGTTGCTGGGACGTTGACAGGTGCAGAGCATCTATCAAATGGATTTTTTCAGGGATTTTTTGTAAAATAGGTTTGCACTTTGTATAAATATATTCATTATAGTTAATGCTAAGCGCCCGTGGTGAAATGGATATCACAACGGTCTTCGGAACCGTCGTTGGGGGTTCAAGTCCCTCCGGGCGCGCTTCTTTTCTAATCTCTTGATGAAAAATTTTTATCTTCCCAAAGAAATTGGAGAAATTATCAAAAAGCTTAAAGAAGCTAATTTTCAGGCTTATCTAGTGGGCGGCTGTGTACGCGATATTTTGCTAGCTCATTTGAAAAGTAATTCTCAAAAAGTTTTTTTGCCTAAAGATTGGGATATTGCCACTGATGCTTTACCTCAAGAAGTTCAAAAAATTTTTCCGGAAAGCGTTTATGAAAACGAATTTGGAACGGTGGGGGTAAAGGTAAAAAGTAAAGATAATTCAGAAACTCAGATTGTAGAAATCACCACTTTTCGTCAGGAGATCGGCTACAGCGACAAAAGGCATCCAGATAAAATTATTTTTGCCAAAAGTTTAAAAGAAGATTTAAAACGGCGCGATTTTACTATTAATGCTTTGGCGCTGGATTTGCCCACTTCTTCTTTAGGAGCCTTAAATCAAAATCGAAAATATTTGAAAGTTTTAAAGTTCCAACTCATTGATCTTTTTGAAGGAGAAAAAGATTTAAAAAATAAAATTATTCGCGCTGTAGGTGACCCCAACGAAAGATTTAAGGAAGATGCTTTAAGAATGTTAAGAGCGGTACGGTTTGCTGCTCAACTGGATTTTGACATTGAAAACCAAACTTTAAATTCAATCGTTGAAAATAGTCACTTATTGAAATTTATTTCCAAAGAAAGGATTCGAGATGAGTTAATAAAGATGATAAATACTTCAAGAGCCGCTTGGGCAATTCAGCTGCTTTCTAATTTAAAACTTCTTCGCTTTATTATTCCTGAGTTAGAGGAAGGAATTGGCGTAACTCAAAACAAACATCATATCTATACGGTTTGGGAACATAATTTAAGAGCCTTGGATTATGCGGCTAAACGCAATTATTCTTTGGAGGTGAGATTGGCATCGTTGCTTCATGATGTGGGAAAACCTCGAACTAAAAGAGGCGAGGGACCGGAATCAACTTTTTATGGGCATGAATATGTGGGCGCTCGAATGACAGAAAAGATTTTAAAGAATCTCAAGTTCCCTGGGGAGGTGGTAGAAAAAGTAACTCTTTTAGTAAAACACCATCTTTTTTATTACAATGTGGGCGAGGTGACAGCGGCAGGAGTAAGAAGATTTTTAGCGCGAGTGGGAGAGAAAAATGTCGATGATCTTTTAAAGGTAAGAGAAGCTGATCGAATTGGCTCGGGGGTTCCTAAGGCTTTTCCTTATCGGTTGCGCCATCTAAAATTTATGATAGAAAAAGTAAGACACGATCCGATTTCCCCCAAGCAGCTGAAAATTAATGGCTATCAATTAATGGAGTTTTTAAAAATCAAACCGGGACCGCGAGTCGGACACATTCTTAATGCGCTTTTAGAAGAAGTGATTGAAGATCCGAAAAAAAATAGCGAGGAATATTTAAAGAAAAAAGCGTTAGAACTAAATAAGCTTTCGGATGAAGAGTTGCAAGAATTAAGAAAGAGGGCGGAGAAAAGAAAGCAGGAATACGAAGCGGGAATAGAAGCTGAGATGAGAAGTAAGTATAAAGTTTAAGTTTTTATTTTTAAGTAAGCTATTTAATATGATAGGTTTCTTTGATTCCGGGGTAGGGGGGTTGGCAATTTTTAAAGAAGTAGAAAAACTTCTTCCTTCCTACTCTTATCTTTATTTGGGCGATAATGCGCGCGCTCCTTATGGTTTTCATAGCCCGGAGGTGATTTATCGCTTTACTTTACAGGGGATAAGGTGGCTTTTTAAGAAGGGGGCTAAATTAGTGATTTTAGCTTGTAATACTGCCTCGGCGGTAGCCTTAAGAAGAATCCAGCAAGAATTTCTCCCTCAGCATTTTCCTGAAAGAAGGGTGTTGGGAATTATTATTCCTACTGCTGAAGAGGTGGTTTCTTTAACAAAATCCAAAGAAATTGGAATTTTAGCTACTCAAGCAACTGTTCATTCTTTTGCTTATCCTAAAGAAATTGCCAAATTAGATAGCTCAATTAAAACCCATCAGCAAGCCTGTCCTCTTCTGGTACCTATTATTGAGGCGGGAGAATTAGAGTGGGAAGGATTGGAGTTGGCAGTTAAAAAGTATGTCAATCAATTATTAGAAAAAAGTTCAAAATTAGATGTTGCAGTTTTAGCTTGTACTCACTACGCTCTTATTGAAAATATCTTCAAAAAATTTTTTCCTTCTTCGGTGGCAGTTTTTTCTCAAGGACCGATTGTAGCTCAAAAGTTAGCTATTTATCTTAAGGCTCACCCAGAAATTGATTCAGAGCTCAAAAAGGAGGGGGAGAGAATTTTTTATACCACTGAAGATTCTTGGCGAGTAAGAAATCTTTTTCATTTATTTCTTGAAAGAAAAGATCTCGATTTAAAAAAGGTTAGCCTCTTTTAATTTTTTAACTCTTCTTGACAAAAAAAGGTTTTGTTTCTTTGTAAGTAGCTATCTTTCTTTTTCTTTGTTATTCTAAAAGAGGACATCTGTGTGGATGATGTCTGATGGTTTTTAAAAAACCAGCTTGAAGCTGATATTGGTTTTTTTGTTTATTTTCCAAGCTTTGGCAGTTTTGAAATCTATGAATGAAAATCTAAAAAATCCCATTTCTTATTATGGAATTGTAGTGACGGCGGCTGATGTAATGAATCCCAATGTTGTTTCGGTAAGAAAAGATGCTCCCATTTATGAAGTTGTTGAAATTTTTAAGAAGTACGATTTTGTTGGAATTCCAGTGGTTTCAGAAAAAAATGTTTTGGTAGGTCTGATTACTCAATTTGATTTAGTTGTTAAGGAAAGTGGTTTTCATATTCCAACCCTTTTAAAGATTTTTGAGGAAATAAAAGTTTCTCCTTTAGAGCAGGAGAGGTTAATTCTTGAAGATATTTTAAAGCCGATAAGAAGACTAAGGGCTAAGGACATAATGAATGAAAATCCTTTGTTTTTGTATGCTGATGCTCCTCTGGAAGAGATTTTGAATAAATTCGCTCAGTATCATCGGTTAAGTCCGATAGTGGTAGTAGATAATGCTAAAAGAGTTTTAGGAGTAATAGGGCGTCATGATCTAATTAAGATTTTAGCTTTGAAAGAGCTGGGAAAAGAAATTAATGAAATTGCTCCGTATAATCTTCAGCAATCTGAAAAAAGCGCCCCATTAAAAATTTCTGAAGCGCTTAATAAGATTAAGGAGGGGTTTTACTTTTTTCCTAAACACAAAGCAACTAAATGGATAGTTTTTGCTCTCTCTCTTTTTATAATAGGATTTTTGAGTTCCATTCTTTTTGTTGCCAAAATACCTGATTTTTCTCCTAAAGTAGTCGAGGAAAAATCTCAGGTTCCTATAGGGAAGGGGGCGATTTTAAGTTTGAGAGTTGATAAAAATTCTTATGCGTTGGGAGAAAAAATTCCCTTAAAGATTTCAATTAAATCAGGAGACATTCTTTTCATTAAAGAAGTTCACTTATCTTTAAAATTTGATCCTGCGATGGTGGTAATAAACGAAAAAGTGAGAAATTTAAATTCTTCTTGGAATCTAGCTTTGCAGATGGTTAATTTAGAGGATAACTCCTTAATTTTAAGTTGGGTTGCTGATAATCCTCAATTAGTTTCTAACAATTATTTAGATTTAGGTGAGGTGAAATTTCAAACTTTACAAAAAGGCAAAATTGTTTTTTATCCAGATTTTAAATCTTCTCGTCAGAAAGAAGGTTCTTTGGTAAAAGATGCAACTGGTCAGAATTTATTAGATAATGCCGAGAAGGTTTCGGTAGAAGTTCTTTGATTTTTTTGTTATAATGTTATTATTCGTAATTTTCAAAGGTCGAAAATAAAAATCTTTTTATTGATTTATTTTATGGAAAAAAAGAGTAATGTCTTTAAAATCATTTTGATTGTTTTAGTTGTGGTAGTAGCAGCGTTTGGGGGGTATTTTTACGGGAAAAATTATGGAGTTGAGCGTAAGATACTCTCTAAAATAGTTTCTGATTATCTTAACCAGTCGGAGGCAAGAAAGTTAGAGAACTTTGGTTCTTGCGGTGGAATAGTCGGTCGCAATGGACTTAGCAAAATTGATGTTGGAGGTAAGTACCATGGAGTTTGGGATGGTTCAGCAATAGTTGGGGTTTGCCAATAAATTTTTATTCTAAATTTTCTTATAAAAAGGCAGATGTAAAATCTGCCTTTTTGTTGTATAATCTTTTTTAAGAAGCAAAAGATTGTATTGTAAAGAAGAAGCGTAAAGCGGGCTGTCGTATACCGGTAGTACGCACGCTTCGGGTGCGTGAAGACTGGGTTCGATTCCCAGCAGCCCGACTTAAGATAATTGAAACAGAAATAAAAAGCTTTTAAGAAATTGAGAGGGAGTTGAAATCACACCACAAGATTAATTACTTTTCTGGGGACGTAGATAACTTTTTTGATTTTTAGGTCTTTTATTTTAGAAGAGATTTTAGGATCATTTTGAGCTACCTTTAGAATCTCTTGATCAGAGTAGCTTTTGTTTGAAGGCAGCTGAAGAACTCCTCTTAATTTGCCGTTAACCTGAACAACAATTTTTAGAATTTCTTCTTTTATTTTCTCTTCTATTTGAGGCCATTTTTGTTGGTGAACGCTGTATTTGTTTTTAAGTTGTTTCCAAAGCTCTTCTGCCAAAAAGGGAGCAAAGGGCGCCAAAACCAAAACGAATTTTTCCCACCATTTTTTGGAAAGAGCGCTTAATTCTTCGGCTTGATTAACATATTTCATAAACTCGCTGACACAAAGATTAAACTTTTCCTTTTCTAAATACTGAGTGACATTGAAAATTAATTTTTGAGTAATTTCTTTTTCTTTTTCGTCTTCTTTGACGACTTTGGTTTTTACTTTATCTTTAAGTTTCCAGATTCTTTCAATTAATCTTCTTACCCCAATTAGAGAACGAGTACTCCAAGGCTTGCTTTGTTCTAAGGGTCCCATAAACATCTCATACATTCTTAAAGTATCGGCGCCAAATTTTTGAGCCACCTCATCGGGTCGAATAACATTTCCCCAGCGCTTGCTCATTTTCCTGTTGTCTTCTCCCAAAATCATTCCTTGATGGCGAAGTTTAAGAAAGGGCTCATCAAAATCAATTAGTTTTAAGTCGTAAAGAACTTTGGTAATAAAGCGAGAGTAAAGAAGGTGACCAACGGTATGCTCGGCTCCTCCAATATAAATATCAACCGGCATCCAGCGTTTTAATTTTTTAGGATCAGCAAATTGTTTTTTGTTTTTGGGATCGGGAAATCTTAAAAAATACCAAGCCGAATCCACGAAGGTGTCTAAAGTTTTTGTTTCTCTTTGAGCAGGTCCTTGGCATTGAGGGCATTGAGTATTAACAAATTTTTTTGATTGAGCTAGGGGCGGAATTCCTTTGGGGCGAAAATCTTTGATATCATCAGGTAAAAGAACTGGCAAATCTTTTTCTGGCACTGGTACTTGGCCACATTTTGGACAATAAATAATGGGAATAGGTGCTCCCCAATATCTTTCTCGAGAAATCAACCAGTCTTGAAGTTTGAAGTAGGTAGTTTTCTTTCCAAATTTAGAGAGCTTTGCTTCTATTTTTTGACGAGCAGTTTTTAGATCCATTCCTTTGAAAGGAGAAACAATCATTTTTCCTTCTTCATCGGGGTAGGGTTTATCTTCTGGTTTTTTAATAGAATCAGGCAAAAAGACATAAGTAATGGGTAAGTTGTTTTCCTTAGCAAATTGGAAATCTCTTTTATCATGAGCGGGTACTCCCATTACCACCCCCGTAGCATAATCCATTAGCACATAATCCGCCACAAAAACTGGGATTTCTTTTTTGTTAAAGGGATTAATTGCCCAGCTTCCACTAAAAATTCCTTCTTTTTTCTTTTCACCAGTTTTCCTTTCTAGGAGGGTTTTATTTTTTACTTTTTCCAAGAAGTTTTTTACTTGAATAAGCTGCTTGTCGCTAACAATTTCTTCCAAAAGGGGATGTTCCGGGGCAATAGCAAGAAAAGTAACACCGGGAATAGTTTCCGGACGAGTGGTAAAAACTGGCAAGTTTATTTTCTTGTCTTTTAGGGGGAAATTAATCTCAAATCCTTGACTTTCTCCAATCCAGTTGATTTGTCCGATTTTGGTTCTTTGAGGCCAATCTAATTTTTCTAAGCCCTTAACTAATCTGTCGATATAGGCGGTGATTTTAAAAAACCATTGCTCAATGTTTCTAATTTCTACTAAAGAATCACACCTTTCACAGCGGCCGTTAATTACTTGTTCGTTGGCTAAAACTGTAAGGCAACCGGTACACCAGTTAGCTGGGGCTTTGGCTTTATAGGCCAATCCTTTCTTGTAAAGCTGTAAAAAGAGCCACTGACTCCACTTGTAATAATCTTTGTCGGCGGTATTAATTTCCCGATCCCAATCATAAGAAAGACCGACTCTTTGACACTGAGATCTAAAAATAGCGATATTTTTTTGAGTAACTTGATGAGGATCTTGTTTGGTTTTGATAGCAAAATTTTCAGTTGGTAAACCAAAAGCATCCCAGCCGATTGGATGTAAAACTTCATATCCTTTCATTCGGAAATAGCGCGCCAAAATATCTGAGGCAGTGTAGCCTTCGATATGGCCTACATGTAACCCCTCTCCGGAAGGGTAAGGAAACATATCTAAAATGTATTGTTTAGGTTTGGAAGAACTATCTTTGGCTCGATAAATCTTGTCTTGAACCCATTTTTTGGCCCAATAGGTTTCTATTTTTTGATGAGGATAGTTCATAGAAACTTTTTTCTTACTTTCAATAGATAATTTTGATTATAGCCTAACTTTTTTTAATAACAAGTTTTTTCCTTGCTTAAATTTACAGCCTTGTTATTATTCTTTAAAAGCTTAACTATGCCCAAAAATTTCTTTTTTATTTTATTTCTGATTATTTTTTCGGTGCTTTCTTTTTTTATCTTTCTTCCCTATTGGAATGTAGTTTTTTTGGCGTTGGTGATGGCGGTTGTTTTTGAGCCACTTTTTTTGAAGATTAATCGAATGATTTCTTTAAAAGGATTAGCTTCTCTTTTAACGGTGCTAATTGTTTTTTTTATTATCACTATTCCTTTTTTGGTCTTGGGGACTTTAGTTTTTAAGGAAACTTTAAATCTTTATTATTCTCTCACGAATGAAAAAAGTTTAGGTTTTATAAATCAGTGGTTTACCTCTTTTCAAAAAAAACTAAGCATCCTTCCTTATTGGTCGCAGGAGATCAATTTAGAAGGATATTTAACTAAAACTTTAGAGTGGCTAATTAAAAATTTAGGAGCAATTTTTTCGGGAGTAATTCAAGGAGCTGTAAGTTTAGCACTGGCTCTTTTTCTTCTTTTTTACCTCTTTAAAGACGGAGCTAAGTTTAAGGATTCTTTTATTTCTCTTTTTCCTTTGGAAGAAAAGTATAGGGAAATAATTTTTCAGAAAATAAAATCATCTATTCGTTCGGTTATTGGCGGATCTTTAATTGTGGCTTTTATTCAAGGATTAGTAGCGGGAATAGGTTTTTATATTTTTGGAGTTCCTAATCCGGCGCTTTGGGGTGGGGTGACTGCTTTGGCTGCCTTGGTTCCAACGGTGGGAACTTCTTTAGTAATCGTTCCAGCGGTAATTTTTCTCTTTCTTTTTTCCTCTTGGCCGATGGCTTTAGGGCTTCTTTTGTGGGGAGCTTTGGCGGTTGGATTGATAGATAATTTGTTAAGGCCTTATCTTATGAAAAAAGGAACCGAAATTCATCCTTTAATGGTTTTATTAAGCGTTTTAGGGGGAGTTTCTTTTTTGGGGCCGATAGGATTAATTGCCGGACCAGTGATTGTTAGTGTTTTCTTTTCTTTGGTTAAGATTTATTCTGAAATAACCAAAGAGGCGAGGGGCAATTAATTTTTTAGATCAATAATAAAATTACAATAATAAAATTCAATGAAATTAATATGATAAATTTAGAACGTTTCAAAGAAATCGAATTAAAAACAGCCAAAGTTTTAGAGGCAGAAAAAGTGAAAGGTTCGGAAAAGTTATTAAAGCTTCAAGTAGAAATGGGTTCTGAAAAAAGACAAATTATTGCTGGCATTGGCTTAAAATATCAGCCTCAAGATTTGATTGGAAAAATTATTATCATTGTTGCCAACCTAGAGCCTAAGAAGTTTAGAATTCGTCAGGGAGAAGGGGAAGAGTTTGAAGAGTTAGAAAGTCAAGGAATGTTGTTGGCGGCCTCAGACCCCCAAAAAGGCCCTGTTCTTTTAACTACTGATGAAGAGGTAGATTCGGGGTTAGGAATTTCTTAAAAGTTTTTTATTTTTTCTTTTTTTAAAAAGATGAAGAGAATAAAAATTTTCTCTCGGCATAATGTTTCTGATCTTTTGCCTTTTTTAAAAGAGAATTTTTCTTTAGTAGAAGAAAATCCGGAGGTGATTTTGGTGTGGGGAGGAGATGGCTCTCTTTTGCAAGCTGAATATCTTTTTCCTGGTATTCCCAAACTTCTTCTCAAAGGAAGTCGAGTTTGTAAACTCTGCTCTTCTTTTTTGAATCAAAAGTTTTCAAATTTAGAAATTCTCCAGAAATTCAAAGATGGTTTTTTTACTCTTGAAGAAGTGGAAAAATTAGAAGCTTTTTCTAAAGATCATCGATTGGTTGCTCTTAATGATATTGTGGTTCACAATAGTGATGTGCGTCACGCTTTGCGCTATTTGATTTTTATTAATGATCAACCTTACGCCGAAGGGAGGGAAATTATTGGTGATGGAATTGTGGCCTCTACTCCTTTAGGTTCTACTGGCTATTATCGAAGTATTACCGATAGTTTTTTTGAGGTCGGTTTGGGGTTAGCTTTTAATAATAGTACCGAGCAATCTGATCATGTAGTTTTAAAAGAGGATTCGGTGATTAGAATGAAAATTACCCGGGGGCCGGCGGTGGTTTATGCCGATAATGTCCCTGAAAGTTTTGTTTTGGAAAACGAAGAAGAAATTACAATTCGAAAATCTCAACAAAAAGCTAAAATTATAAAGGTGATTTAATCTCAACTTATGAAAACAATCAAATCTCTTAATAAAAAATCTTTATCTCAAAATAAAAAGAAGCTTTTCTCGTGTCCAGAGTGTGGCTTGCGATATCGTGATAAAGATTTGGCTAAAAAATGTCAGCAGTGGTGCAAAAAATATCATTCTTGTAATATCGAAATAGCTTCTTTAGCGGAAAGAGAATAAAATTAGTAAGTATGAATCAGAAATTTCTTTCAGAAAAAGAAATTGCCGGTGAACTTATTGTTTTTGTGGTCGGACAGTTCAAGGGGCGGCCTCGGGGAGAAAAATTAGAGCCAATCACTTTGCGCTCGGCGCCTACTTATTTTAGAGCCTCTTTGCCCAAACAATTAATTCTCAAATCTGAAAAGCAAACGATTGAAGATCGCTTGGTTGAATTTCAGATAAAAACTTATCTTCCCGATATTTTAGTAGTAGAGGCAAGGGTGTCTTTGGAAAATATCTTTTTTGACAAAGCCTTGGATTATAAAGATAAATTGCTTGAGGCTTGCTATTTGTTTTTTGAAAAGCGAGGAGGAAAAAAGGAATGGGTAGAGGAGTATTCGGTTTGGGTAGTAAGTAATTATCAAGGAGAGCCCGAACAGTTTTTTCAGTGGAAGGAAAAAATTGCTAGCTTCCTGAAATCAGAAAAGTTGCCCTTAGATGAGAAAGAAATTAATCAAACCCTAGAGGCCCAACTTAAATATGCTAAAAACGATTTAGTAATTATTGATTGGGATGGAGCTTTTATTTTTGATCCGGAGGGAGACTTTGCTGCTATTGTGGAACTCTTGGAATTAGCTAATTTTCAGCTTTTAAAGTACCGTCTTCTTGATTTTGAATTGGATGAGCGTCTTTTGGAGGTAGCTAAAATTTTTGGGAGCTTTCCTCAGAAAAAACCATTCTTGGGGGCTTTTTTGGGAGGCAAAGAGGTAAAGGAGGGAATGCAATCAATTATTAAAATTCGTTCCGCTTCTATCTTTGAATTTCAGGCTTTAGAAAGAGATATTAAGCTTATTGGTGATTGGTATTGGGCGCGTCTTTATGATTTGGCGGCTAAGAAATTTAAGTTTGAAGAATGGCGCAAGCACATTAAAAACAAACTTGAAGCAATGGAGGATATTTACTCAATTGTGGCTGAGCGTTTTAGCTGGTCTCCAGAAAGAATTGAATTAGTTGGTTGGTTCTTGCTTCTTTTGGGGTGGATGGTGATTTTAATTTTTGATTTGTGGAGAACTTTTTTTAAGTAACTGTGTTTGTTTCTAATTCTTTTCATTCCCAATACTCAGATATTAGTAACTTTTTGGGAGAAGAGTTTGTCATGAAGGTTTTAAGAAGGGGGGCTGGGGGCTATAGAAGTCGCCCCTATACTTTATTTGTTTTTTCAAAACATCTTCGTTTTTTATGTTTTGTTAATTCTTTTATCTTTAAAATGGTTTTAAATTCTTCTTTGGTAACTTTGTTGAAGTTATTTTTTACTTGCTTTTCTTCTATTTTCTTAGTCTCTAAATAAAAAGGAGTCCTTTGGACTCCTTTTGGGTGCTAAGCTTAGGGGCAATGATTAGAAGGAGGAAGTGGATTAGAAGAGGTGGGCAGCTGTTTTGTCAGTGTTGATACGAGATTGTTCTTGCTAATTCTTTCGATCCCGCGTTTTTGATACTCAAAAATGATGCTTTCGTCGCTTGTTGTGGAGTAGATTTTTATTTTCTCCCTCTGTTCTTGACGCAGTTGATCTACAACCTCAATTCCTTCGTTGCCTGTGGTGGTGAGGTGATGATCAAGAAAAATAACATCGGGGTGGTGTTTGGAAATTGCACAAAGTGCCTCTTCGGTGCTATGACATTCAGCAAAAACAAAATTCTGATTCTGAAACAGCATTTCCAGTAGTATTTGTAAACATTCGAGCCACTCCTTGTTATCATCAATAAACAGATACTTCATATCTTCCTCCTTTCTTTTTAGAGAACTGTTTTTCTATCTTTTGTTTACTTATACTAATCAAATCTTTATTTGTCAATTTTTAAAGATTTTTATAGATAAACATAAAGCAGATTATTTCGAGTAATGTTCTAAAAAGAGTTAAAATAAATTTAGGGATCCTGAAGTTGATTTTAGATCCTTTTACTCTATTTTTTCGATAAAAGTAAAAGGGGAAGCCTCCTAGTTTTTAAGCAAGATAAAACAAGAAGTAAGGTGAAATTAGTTCTTTAAAAAAGTTTGACAGTTTGTGAGGTGTGGACCGGAGGGGATTCGAACCCCTGACCTCGGCATTGCGATTGCCGCGCTCTAGCCAACTGAGCTACCGGCCCATCTTTGTTTTTTTACCTTTCTTATCTTAATTGATCTTTTTCTTAAAATAAAGTTTTGTTAGAATTTTTGATGTTTGCCTTTTTAATAAATTGAGGTTTATTAGCTGTATGGTTTTCAATATCAAAAAAAATTTCTTTCGATTAATTGGGGGAGTAGGGCTCTTTTTCTTTTTTTCTTATTATGCTTTTTCTTTGGCTCAAGAATCATTCTCGGTAACCCTTTATTTTTTTTATGGAGATAGTTGCCCTCATTGTGCTAAAGAAGAGATTTTTTTAAAAAAACTTCAAGAGAAATACCCTTCTTTGGAAATTAAGAGATTTGAGGTTTGGTACAATTCTGATAATCGGAAGCTTTTAACTCGAGCAGCTGAAATTTTAAATGCTCAAGTTAGCGGCGTTCCTTTTACGGTGATTGGAAATTGGTTTAAGGTGGGTTACTTAGATGATGAAACGACTGGTAAAGAGATTGAAGAGCAGATAAAAAATTGTTTAAAAGTGTCGTGCCCGGATTCTTTAAAACTCTTAAATCAAAATGAAGGAAAGAAGGATAAAAAAGTTGATCTAGTTCTTCCCTCCTCTCTTCCGGAAAAAATCTCTCTTCCTTTTTTGGGGGAAATAAAAACCAAAGATCTTTCTTTGCCTTTTTTGACGGTGGTTTTTGGATTGGCGGACGGATTTAATCCTTGTGCGATGTGGACGCTAATTTTTTTAATTGGGTTGCTTTTGGAAATGAAAGATAAAAAAAGAATGTTTCTTTTGGGGTCTGCTTTTATTTTAGCTTCGGGGGTGGTTTATTTTATCTTTATGGCGGCTTGGTTGAACCTCTTTCTTTTCTTGGGGTTAATTTTTTGGGTCAGAGTCTTGATTGGCTTGGTGGCAGTAGGCGGAGGAGTCTGGAGCCTAAAAGATTTTTTTACCAAACCTCAGGCGGTTTGTTCGACTGCTGATTCTGAAAGGAAAAAGACTACTTTTGAAAAATTAAAGTTGGCAGTTAGAAAAGAGAGTTTTTGGTTAGCTTTGGGGGGTATTATTCTTTTAGCCGCTTCGGTTAATTTGGTGGAATTAATGTGTTCGGCGGGATTGCCAGCGGTTTATACACAAATTTTGTCTTTGAATCGTCTTCCTCTCCTTTCTTATTACGGCTATCTTTTACTTTATATTCTTTTTTATATGCTGGACGATATGATTGTTTTTGGGGGAGCGGTTCTTACTTTTCAGCTAAGCGGGCTTTCGAGCAAATATTCTCGTTGGTCAAGGTTGGTAGGAGGGATTATTTTGTTAATTTTAGGAATGCTTTTGATTTTTAAACCCGAGTGGCTAATGTTTTAGCTTACGCTCTGAAATCTTGAAAAATCTTAAAAAGAGGTTAAAATTATTTTTACTTAAAAAGTTTACCTAATTTTCAAGCGGGTGTCGTATAATGGTTATTATGTCACCCTTCCAAGGTGAAGATGGCGGTTCGATTCCGCTCACCCGCTCTTTTCAAGGATTGAAAAAAATTGTTAAGATTATGAGAGAAGAATTTTAAGGTAAGTTTAGTTTTGGTGGGAGAGAGGAAAGAAAATTTATTTAAAACACATGCCAAGTTTTCTTTTTTTGAAAAATCACAAAAAGCTAAAACTTATTATTTTTTTTCTGATTCTTTTGGGAGCGGTAAGTTTTGGAGTTTTTAACCTTCTTTTTTCAAAAGCAGAAATCCCCCCTGCTTTTCAACAAGGGAGAAGCCAAGCTTCTTTGTATGCTAAAGAAATTGTTGGTCTTATTCACGAAATTTCTCAGAGTCTGAGAGAAATCCAGAATTTGGAAGGTAAGGATAAAGACGCCAAAGCCTTGGATATTGTTCTGGTTCAGATTGAAAAAAATAATCAAGTCCGCCAAAAAGCGGTTTTACTAGCAGAGGAATTAACCAAGATGACTAATGCCATTTCCTATATCCGTCCTCCAAAGGTGGGAAAGACGGCTTTAGAGGCTTTAAGCACTGAGACGGTTTTAATTCAGAGATTAGTTAATTACAACGAACTTTTAAGCAAGCTTTTGACTTTAATTAAGGACGGACTTTTTAGTAAGAAAACTGATTATGATGAGATTAATAAAGTAGTCAATCAGCTTAATAAAGAAGCGGACGAAATTAATAAATTAAACGACAAGTTTCTAAGCTTAATTGGAGATTTTGATGGTTATTTTTTGAAATAGTTTATTTTCTTAGTTAATTAGGAGGGGATTTTAAAATTAGTCCTTTGTTTGACTAAGTTGGGTGCTTGCAAATAGAATAAAAGAGTGGCTTTAGGGTGAGAAAAGGGCCCGTAGTTTAGTGGTAAAACGCCTCATTTGCAATGAGGAGAGCGGCGGTTCGATCCCGCCCGGGTCCACTATCTAATTTTTGAAAGCAATGAATTGATTTATTGAAATCGAAATACTTTGCTATAATAAAGTAAGCCTTGCTCTTGGAAAAAATATTTAACAACTCAAAGGTCGCAAGAAATTTAGGAATTAGATTATTAAGTAAGGATTTTTTTACAATATGAAAGGCTACATTGGTAACATTGAAAAAGAAACCAAAGAGAATGAAAATTTTAGAAAAGTTTTATTTACCGCTCCTCATAGTCAATTAGTGGTAATGAGTCTTTTGCCGGGAGAAGATATTGGGGAAGAGGTTCACGAAGTCGATCAATTTATTCGCATTGAAACCGGAAAAGGGAAAGCGGTGTTAGATGGAGAAGAATTTGAAATTGAGGATGATTGGGCAGTTGTGATTCCAGCCGGCACAAGACATAACATTATCAATACTTCGAGTGAGAAAATGAAGCTTTACACTATTTATTCGCCAGCCAATCATCCGGAGGGAACTATTCATTCAACTAAAGAAGAAGCAATGAAGGCAGAAGCAGAGCATCATCACTAAGAAAAATTAATTTCATGAAGTTGCCCCAAAAGTTTCCTCAATTTGAAGATGAAAAAGCTTTAATTGTGGTAGCTGGTCAGATGGAGGCGGATTTTTATCTTCTTTTCAACGGAGAAATTAATAAAATTTCTTCCTTTAAAGTGGAAAAGCCTCGTTATTCTGATAGAGAAGGATTCGTGGCCCGGCGGGCTGGCGGAATAACAATCGGCGGAGGACCATCTTATAATGTAAGTAAGGAAAAAATTAAAATTGAGTTCTCAAAAGAGTTTAAAAAAGCAATCAAGCCTCTTTTATCAGACAAAAAGATTAGCAGGATTTATCTTTTTGCTGAAAGTTATGTTGTTAATGAAATTAAAGATCTTCTTTCCTCTTTTTCGGGCCAGCTAAAACTTATAGGGCGGGGAAATTATTTAAAAACAAAGCCACTTGATTTACTAGAAAAAATTTTTTCAAAATAGTTAAGTCGGCCTTCCTTTTTTTTGCTTTTTTTGATTTCCTTTACTTTTTTCAAAAGTTAGCGTTAAAATACTGAAAAACTTTTGAAAAAAGAGGAGGGTTGCGCCGAATGGTAAGGCACCAGTCTTGAAAACTGGGGCCCCGTAAGGGGCTTAGAGGTTCGAGTCCTCTACCCTCCGCTAATTAGTTTTCCACAGCTTTTGTTTTTGTTGAGGTTGTTTTATGTTATCTTTCTTTTTAGAACTCTAAAGAAAGGGGGGGAGAGATGACAAAAAAGAATTGCTTTCTCTGCGGTGCGGAGGCAGTTGATGGTGGCACTCGAGTTAAGGTTCAGGAAGTTATAAGTGGAAGGCTCTACCTAATTTACCGCTTTTTCTGTTGGAATTGTTTTTTTACAAAAAGAGCTCAAGAATTTATTGTAGTAAATAACAATCATGGGTATGAGCGGTATTTTGGATGGTGTGTTGGGAGAGGTGAATTAGGGTTCTGCGGTAAGCCGCTTAGTTGGCTGGATGAATGGTTTGGAGCCTCGCCCTCTAATCCATTCTGCATTACTCATCTTCAGGTTCCTTGCGATTGTTGCGGAAGACCAGCCTCCCATGTATGTCAGAGAAATGATGAAACATCTGGTTTCCCATATGGGAGGTGTGGAAAGCCATTGTGTCAACTTCATAGGGAGTGCCTGAAGCACTCTCCTCCCGATGACAGAAAAGAAGATGAGGAAGATGAGCTCAAAAAATATTATGAGTTTATCCTCGAAGTTTCTCGCTTACAGCGAGAACGCTTTAGAAAGTAAAGTAGAGCATTCTTAAGCTCGCCAAAGGCGAGCTTTTTCTTTTGCTATACCGCTTTTAAGCTTTAGCGACAACGAGAGCAATTATCTTTTTAGCTCCATTTTCTTTTAGAACTTTCACTGCTTCTTTAATAGTGGAACCAGAGGTATAGATATCATCGATTAAAATAAAATTTTTTCCTTTAATTTCTGAAGGATTGATGGGTAAAAAGCAGTTGGCGATATTTTTTTGACGTTCCTGAAAATTTTTACTTTTTGCTTGAGAGGGAGTATTTTTTATTCTTTTAAGTGTTCTTAAGAGAGGCAAAGAAAAATAATTAGCAATCTTTTCGGCTAGAATTTGAGCTTGATTAAACCCTCTTTGCTTTTCTTTAATCCAATAAAGAGGAATGTAGGTAATATAAAAAGAGCTAAGGTTTAAATCTATTCTTTTAAGATAAACGATCAAGAGAGCAGATAAAAAATCCGAAATCCCTTCAAGTTTTTTGTACTTAAAGTAATGAATTAAGGCAGGAATGGGCGGAAAATAATTAGAAGCGGCAGCTAGAAAAAAGGAGGCTTGATGAGGACAGCTAAATTTAAGATTAACAATTCTTTGCCCGCATTCTGGACAGTGGAGAAAAGAATTAATTTCCAGAAGTTCAAAACAAAGAGGGCAAAGTAAAAGCTTTTGAGAAGGAAGGGAAGATCGGCAGTTTAAACAAATAGGAGGAAAAAGAATATCTAAGAAAAAATCTGCCACCCTTTTGATTTTTTCTTTGCTTAAAAGCATTAAAATGTTTATAATTTCTATGACCTTTTTCATTTTAATTGAAAAAAATTTTTTAGAAAATTAGGTTTGAGAAGTTTTTGAAATATGTTTGATTCTTTTTTGGGTTTATTTAAAAAAGCCAATGCTTACTTGGGAGTGGATATTGGAACTACTTCTATTAAAGTAGCAGAGTTATCCGGCTCAAAAAATAATGTAACTCTTAGTAATTATGCTTTACTGGAAAGCTTTGGTCATTATGAGAGAGCCAATAATGTAATTCAGGCTAATTCGGTAAAAATTTCTGAAAAGGAAACAACTGCGCTTTTAAAAATTCTTTTAAACAAGGTTAAGTTTAAAACAAGATTGGCGATTGCTTCAATTCCTCCTTTTTCTTCTTTTGTTACTTTACTGGAGTTACCAGCGATGTCAGAAGAAGAAACTAATAAAGCAATGGCTTTTCAGATTCGGCAAAGTGTTCCCTTGCCATTAGCCGAAATTGCGGTTGATTGGATAAGGGTAGGACAGCGGCAAGATGAAAATGGTTTTGAGAAACAACAGATTCTTCTTATTGCTATTCCCAACGAAGTGATTAGCTGTTATAAATCTATTTTCAAAAATGCTGGTCTTTCGCTGAGAGCCTTGGAGATAGAAAACTTAGCTGCTACTCGAGCTCTTATTGGAAATGATCCGGTTCCAACTCTGATAGCAGATATTGGCGCTCGTTCTTCCAGTGTTAGTATTGTTGAAGGCGGCTTTCTTAAATCAAGTGTTCAATTTGATTATGCGGGCGATTCTTTAACCCAGGCGATTGTTAAGGGTTTGGGGATTAGTTATCGGCGAGCAGAAGAATTAAAAAAACAAAGAGGAATAAGTGGAGGGATAGGTGAGTACGAGTTATCCACATTGGAAATGCCTTTTGTAGATGTTATAATTAAAGAAGTAATGAAGGCCAAGGAAAACTTTGAAAAAAGTTACGGCTCTTCTTTACAAAGAGTTCTTTTAATCGGTGGAGGAGCGTTGCTTTTGGGATTAGATAAGTATTTCGAAAGCAAGATTGGAATCCCGGTGGTTTTGGGAAACGGGTTGCTTTATGTTAATACTCCACCTCAATTAAGTGTGGTAGCAAAGGAGATCCAAGTTCGTTTTGCTACTGCAATTGGTTTGGCTATTAAAGGTTTTCTTTAAATAAAAATTAATCAAGGATTGGAAGAAAGGTTAAAATAAAATTTATGGCAGCTTTTAATTTTTCAGCGGTTCCTAGAAGTAGTTCTCAAAGAGAGGCAATTTCTTCTTTGGGGGTTCCTTGGAGAATTTTTGTTATTGCTTTGGTGGTTTTTATATTGACTTTAGTAATTTGGGCAGGAATGGAATTTGGTTACTCTCCTTATCTTAAATCAGAAATTAAAAAAATTGATGCTAAGTTAGAATCTCTTTCCAGTACTTTTAGTGAAGCTCAGCAAAAAGAATTTTCTAGTTTTTATTCTCAACTTTACAACATTAAATCTTTAGCCGCTTCCCATCCTTACCCCTCTAAGCTATTTGAGTTTCTTGAAACTTCTCTTTATCCGACGGTAAGACTAACCAACTTCCAAGCAGATTTGGGATCAGGGGAGATAAGAATGGAAGGAGTAATTGTTAGTTACAACGATTTAGCTAATCAATTGAGTGTTTTTCAAAAAAATCCTAATGTGGAAAGTGTTTCTTTGGATACTTCTCGACAATTGGAAGTCAAAGATGGGGGTGGAGTTTTCTTTTCTTCTAAGATTATTTTAAATAAAAAATTTTTATTTAATTCTGAAAAATGAGCGGATCTTCTAAAAGAATATTATTTATTTTTCTTTCGTTGGCTCTTTTTATGGGCTCAGCTTTTCTTTATTCTACTTTTGTGAAAGATGCTTATCAAAATATCACCACTCTTCGCTCAGATTTAGCTTCAAAAACTGATTCTTTTGTAAAAACTCAGGAAACCATTACTCGGGTTCAGTCGCTTTTAAAAAGCTTACAGAACGCTAGCGAAGTTCAAAAAAGAGCTAGTTTAATTCTTCCTAATGAAAAAGATCCCGGCTATCTAATTAATCAAATTACAGGGTTGGCACGGGTAAATGGATTGGAGTTAGAATCTCTTTCTACTCAAGTAGCTCCCTTGCAACCCTCTCGCTCTAATATTGTTCGCAATGTTGGTCGCCTCAAAGCAGATCTCCGTCTAAAAGGAAGTTATGCTGGGTTTAAATCATTTTTGAAGAATTTGGAAAATAACATTCTTATTTTAGATGTAAATGATTTGAGAATTGAAGCTAATCAAGCCAAAGGGGAAACTAGTACTTTAAACTATTCCCTTTCCATTACTAGTTATTATCAAGTAGAATAAAAGTATGGCAATCGTTATCGAAGAAGAAAAAAGAAATGGCGGACGGTGGTTTAGTTTTGGAATTGCTCTCATCACTCTAGCTATTTTGGGGATTGCTATTTATTATCTTTTTTTTGTTAAGCCGGAGTTAATTTCTTCGGTGGTGCCGGTAAAGCTACGCTCGATTGATGAATTGGCCAAGCTTAATTTTGATCCGCAAGAACTCATTTCTTCCAACTTCTTCCGCTCTGCTCGGCAGTTAGTTCCTCCTCCTACTCTGATGCCTGCTGGCAACAGCTCTCCTTTTGGTGTTTTCTAATTTAAGAATTTTATTTTTTAAAACGGTAAAAGTTTAGTTTTTATGGAAAACAAGGTTTTTCTTGACAAGCTTTTAGAGCAAAAATTAATTTCTCCCGAAACCGCTCAAAAAATTCTTCAGGAAAGCTCTTTTTCTAAGAAATCCGCCGAAGAGATTATCTATGAAAAGAGAATGGTACCTGAGGAAGATGTCTTGAAAGTAAAGAGCCAAATTTTAAAAGTTCCTTTTAAACAAGTTGATCCTCAAACTATTAGTGATGAGTTAATTAAACTGATTCCTGAGGAAACGGTTAGAAATTTTAAGATTGTTCCTCTTTCTTTTGAAGAAGGATTGTTGGTAGCCGGAATGGTTAATCCGGATGATATAAAGGCTCAAGAAGCTTTGAAATTTATTGCTAAACAATTGAGAGTGAATTTGGGAATTTATTTGGTTTCTTTGGGGCTTTGGGAAAGTATTTTAAGAAAGTATTCTCCTTATCGAAGTGAAGTTGAGGCAGCAGTAAAATCTCTTCTTTCTTTAGGGAGTAAAAAAATTTCTCTTCCTCAAAGAATTGTTCAAATCGAGGCGGGAGCGGGTGCTGAAGAGGCTCCCATTATTAAAATTGTAGCCTCTACCTTAAAAGAAGCAGTTTGGCAAAAAGCTTCTGATATTCACATTGAGCCTCAAAGGGAAAGGTTGCGTATTCGTTTTCGAATTGATGGAGAACTTCAGGAAGTAAGCTCAATGCCTTTGGAGCTTCATCAGCCGATTGTTTCCAGAATTAAAGTATTAGCAAATTTGAAAATTGATGAAACCCGCGTTCCTCAAGATGGCCGGTTTCGGACGGTGCTTTTGGGAAGAGACATCGATTTTCGGGTAGCGACTTTTCCCACTCCGGCAGGAGAAAAGATTGCTTTAAGAGTCCTAGATCCTCAAGTAGGATTAAAAGGGTTGGAAGAATTAGGACTTTTGGGAAAGAACTTAAGAATTTTACAGGAAGGGATAAAAAAAACCCTACGGGATGGTTTTAATTACTGGGCCGACTGGTTCAGGAAAAACCACCACCTTGTATGCTTTGATGCAGATTTTAAACAAAGAGCAAGTTAATATTGTCAGCTTGGAGGATCCAGTTGAATATTACATCGACGGGCTCAACCAATCGCAGGTTCATCCGGAGATTGGTTACGACTTTGCCTCGGGTTTAAGACAAATTTTGCGTCAGGATCCAGATGTAATTATGGTAGGAGAGATTCGAGATAATGAAACTGCGGGTTTAGCAATTCACGCGGCCTTAACTGGTCACATTGTACTTTCTACTTTGCATACCAATAATGCTGCCGGAGTTATTCCCCGGCTGGTGGATATGAAGGTAGAACCCTTTCTTTTACCAGCGGCTCTTAATTTAATGGTGGCGCAAAGATTAATTCCTCGTTTGTGTCAGCAATGTCTTTCTAAAAAGGAGCCTTCTTCAGAAATTAAAGCCATTATTGAAAAAACTCTTAAAGAAATGGATCCTCAGGTTTTGGAAGAATTGGAAGGAGAACAAATTTCTTCTTATCAAATTTTTGAATCAAAGGGGTGCCCAGCTTGTAAGGGAAAAGGAGTAAGCGGGCGAGTAGCTCTTTTTGAAATTTTACAAATGACTAAAGAGTTAGAAGAAATTGTTGTTAGTCGAAAATCGGAATCCGAAATTGTTAAGGAAGCGAAGCGTCAAAAGATGATTACCTTGCGTCAAGATGGCGTGATTAAAGCTTTGAAAGGATTAGTTTCTTTGGAAGCGGTTTTGAGAGAAACCGAAGAATTTTAATTTTATTTGTTTTTTGGGCTAACTTTTTTTATACTTATATTGTATGACAGACTATAAACAAAAATTAGGAGAACTTTTACTAACTTGCGCTAAGCAAGATGCTTCGGACTTACATTTAGCAGTAGGGCGTCATCCAACCTTAAGAATTGATGGAGCTTTGGTTCCTTTGACTTCTTATCCGATTCTAACCCCTCAGGATGTAGAACAATTGATTTTTTCTCTTTTAACTGAGAAACAGCAAGGAGAACTTCTTTTGAAACGGCAGGTGGACTTTTCTTACACTTATGAAGACAAAGCTCGTTTTCGAGTTAACGCTTATTTTCAAAGAGGTTACATGGCGGCAGCTCTAAGATTGATTCCGGCCAAAATTAGAACAATTGAAGAATTAAGATTGCCGCCAATTTTACATGATTTTACCTCTCTTTCGCAGGGGTTTGTTTTGGTAGTGGGGCCGGCGGGTCATGGGAAATCAACTACTTTAGCAGCGTTGTTAGACGAAATTAATCATACTCGAACCGAGCACATTATTACCATTGAGGATCCAATTGAGTATATTTTTATTCAGGATAAAAGTATTATTTCTCAAAGAGAGGTAAGAAGCGACACTCCCGATTTTTCTCAGGCATTGCGTTCAGTTTTAAGACAGGATCCGGATGTAATTATGATTGGAGAAATGAGAGACACCGAATCAATTGCCACTGCTTTAACTGCGGCTGAAACTGGGCACTTAGTTTTTTCTACTCTTCATACTAACTCCGCTGCTCAAACAATCGACAGAATCATCGATAGCTTCCCCGCCGAACAACAAGGACAAATTGCTTCTCAGCTGGCAGCAACTTTGGTGGCAATTATTTCTGAAAGATTAATTCCTCGAGTAGAAGGAGGAAGGGTGCCGGCTTGTGAAATTATGATTGCCAATCCTGCTATTCGCAATCTTATTCGGGAAAGAAAGAGTTATCAAATTGATTTGGTTATCGAAACCAATGCTCAGGAAGGGATGATCACTCTTAATCGTTCTTTGGCAGATTTAGTTAGACAAAGAGAAATTAGTTTGGAAAATGCAGAGATGTATTCTTTGAATCCGGCAGAATTAAGAATTCTTTTGGAAAAGTAGTTTTTGAAAAATTTTTTGTTGGTAAATTATAATGGCTAAGTTTAAGTACCAAGCGCGAAATAAGGAGGGAGAACTGCAGGTGGGTTTTGTAGAAGCTCCGGATCAGGAAGCGGCTACCAAGATTTTACTTAGTCACGATCTCTTCGTTTTAAGTTTGGTTTCTACTGAAAAAAAGGGAATTAAAGAAGGTCTCTTTTCCTTTCTTAATCGGGTTAAAGTTAAGGATTTGATGGTTTTTACTAGGCAATTGGCGACTTTAATGGAATCGGAAATGCCGCTGGATAATGCCCTAAAAACTTTAATTCAGCAAACTAAAAATCCTATTTTAAAAGAAGCAATTTTTCAAATTCAGCAGGATGTAGAATCAGGACTTGCTCTTTCTCAAGCTTTGGAAAGACAAAAGCCAATTTTTTCAGATTTTTATGTCAGTATGGTTCGCTCAGCTGAGGTAACGGGGCGACTTCAGGAGGCGATGTCTTTTTTGGCTGATTATGTAGAAAAAGAAGTTCAGTGGAAAAGTCGAATCACTAATGCCATGATTTACCCCTCGGTTCTTTTGGGGCTCTTTTTAATTGTGGCAGCGGTAATGGTGGCGGTAGTTTTTCCTAAAATTCAGCCTATTTTTGAGGAGTCAGGAGTAGAACTTCCTTGGATAAGTAGAGCTCTTTTGGGAGCGGGGGACTTTTTGGTGAAATGGTGGTGGTTAGTTATTTTAGTGGTAGCAGGATTGGTTTTTATGGTTGTTGATTATTTTCGTAGTAAAGAAGGAAAGTTGGTAGCCAGCCAAATCATTTTGATTTTGCCTGTTTTTGGAAAACTTTTTCAAAAAATTTATATTGCGCGCTTTTCTCAATCCTTAAGTGTTTTGATTAAAGGGGGAGTACCTATTGCTCAAGCAATTGAGATCGCTGCTGATACAATTGGTAATGTTATTTATAAGGATGTTTTAGAAAAGGTTGCCGGAGGGGTTAGAGAAGGACATCTTTTTTCTCAACTTCTTTTTGAACAGGAAAAATACTTTCCTCCAATGGTGGGACAAATGATTGCTATTGGAGAAACTACCGGAAGAGTAGATGAAATGATGCTTAAAGTCTATGATTTCTATGATAAAGAGGTAAATGACATTATGGCTAATCTTTCGGAATTGCTGCAACCGATTTTGATTTTAGTCATTGGTTTGTTTGTTGGATTACTCTTTGCTTCGATTCTTTTGCCGATTTATAACTTGGCCCAAACCTTTAAGTTGTAAAAAAATTAATTTAGTTTATAATTTTATCAAGTAGTTGTTTTTCTTTATCAAAGGTCTTTTCTAAATTTAAAATCTATCCTATGAGAAAAAATTTTTTTAACTCGAAAGGTTTTACTTTGGTGGAAATGTTGGTGGTAGTAGCAATTATTGCTATTTTGGCTTCTATTTTTTTGGTGGGTTTAAGAGGGTTTCGAGGAAGTGCTTATGATTCAAAAAGATTAGCCGATCTTCAAAGAGTGCAAAGTTATCTGGAAATTTATTACAACAAGAATAGAGCCTATCCAACAGGTATTACTACTTGGTCGGGATCAGCTACGTCTTTGGAGGTAGCACTAAAGAACGCTAGTATCGGAATAACTTCTATTCCTA
Organism: Candidatus Parcubacteria bacterium; assembly: GCA_025999395.1. Taxonomy (GTDB): domain Bacteria; phylum Patescibacteriota; class Minisyncoccia; order UBA6257; family JAGOQP01; genus KatS3mg098. The sequence goes on along the minus strand of AP024682.1, from coordinate 17,759 downwards.
ATGATCCTCAATTTGCTAGTGATAATACCAAAAATTACGGTTACAAGCCGTGCGATGGAGGACAAGGATATGTTATTTCCGCTCTTATTTCTAAAGATTCATCCTCCTTCAAAGACGCTCCTGCAGTCGATGAAACTAATTGCGATACTGGAACTGGCTTTACTTGTGGTGCGGAAGTAGGGGGATTAAAGCGTTATTGTGTAGGATCCTAACTTTTCTTTAAAATTTTCTGAAAATGAACATCTTGTTGTTTAATAGCTACTACTCTTTTTCCTTTCTTTTCTTAATAGGTTTAGCAGTAGGAAGCTTTCTTAATGTCGTTTCTTTTCGATATCAACCCTCGAGAAAAACTTGGGAAAAGGAAGTTTTTTGGGGACGATCTCATTGTCTTTTTTGTAAGAAAAAACTTTCTTGGTATGAATTAATTCCGCTTTTAAGTTTTTTAATTCAAGGGGGGAAATGTCGTTCGTGTAAGAATAGAATTTCTTTTCAATACCCAGTGGTTGAGCTGTTGGGAGGATTAATTTTTGTTTTAGTTCCTCTTTTTTTAAAAAATTTCTTTTTTTACTTTCCGCCTTTAGCTTCCTGGATTTGGGTTTTTGCTGCTTTTCTTTGGATTTTGGTTTTATTGGATCTTCTTTTGGTTTTCTTGATTGATCTTAAACATTATCTTATCCCTAACATTTTAAATCTTTTACTTTTAGTTTTGGCGGTAGCTTGGATCTTTTTGGGAACTCAAGGAAGAATTTTTGAAAACTCTTTTGCTGGTTCTTTCTTAAAAAGTTTTTTCGGCGATTTTTCCTACTATTGAAAATGTTTGGCTGGCTCATTTGGCGGGAGCTTTAGTAGGGGGAATCTTTTTTTTTCTTAATCGTATTGCTTTCAGCAGGAAAAGCAATGGGAATGGGAGATGTTAAGTTAATCTTTGCCTTGGGATTACTTTTTGGATGGCCCGATATTTTATTAATTATTTTTGTGGCTTTTATTCTGGGAGCTCTCGTTTCTTTAATTTTAATTCTTTTAGGAAAGAAAAAGGTTTCTGATTTGGTTCCTTTTGGACCGTTTATTGTTTTGGGCGGCAGTTGCCACCTTTTTCTTTGGAGCCAAGATTCTTTCTTTGTATTTTGCTATAATTGGAATGTAGAAAGTTTAGCGATTTAGTTTCTTAATTAGGAAGAGTTAGTGTTTTTTCTACCGCTTTTAAAATGAAAGCTTTTTTTAAAAAATTTCTTTTTACTTCTAGAGCCTTTACTTTAATAGAGTTGATGGTAGTGATTGGATTATCATTACTTTTTGTTGGAGCGGCTTCTTTTTATAATCGGGCTTCTGACAAAATGATTTCAGTTTATCGAGAAGAGGCTTTGATTGTTTCTAAACTTCAGGAGGCTAAATCGATGGCTGTCTCTACCTATTTGGGAGAGGAAACAAATCCGGGTTGTGGTTGGGGGCTTCATTTTGATGCAGTCAAAAACAAAATTCTTATCTTTAAGGATGTTCCTTTGCAAGGATTGGGGGAATTTGAAAGGTGTAAAAGTTTTACGGGTGCTCTTTATTCTGATAATGATGTAGTTTTAGAATCTCTTTCTTTAAAAGAATCTCAGCTTAATCTTGGTCAAAACGATGAGTTGGACATTCTTTTTGTTCCTCCTAATCCCACCGTTTATTTCTACCCCTCGAGTTTAGAAGAAGCGGTAATTACTCTTTCTTCACCCAGAGTGGAAAATTTTTCTCTTTCTATAAGAGTAAATCGCTTTGGCCAAATTTCGGCTGATTAAATTTTTTGATAAAATGTTTTGACAAAAAATATTTATTAAGCCTTATGAAAAATAAAGAAAAAGATAATCTTTTTTCGATACTCAAAAATTGTCGCGGGACAAATGCTAGCCGAAACAATGGTGGCTTTGGGAATGGTAACAATTGGTCTTCTGGGGCTTTTGGCTCTGCTTTCTTATTCTTTAGCACTTAACAAGGTGGTAGCGGATCAATATATTGCTACTTATTTAGCAACAGAAGGAATAGAAATCACTAAAAACATTCTTGATAATCAAATAGCTCGGGGCCGAGGATTTGGGTTGGGCGAAGGGTATTTTGAGGCTGATTTTAATAGCAGCGAACTCTTTTTTCTTTCTAAGGATAAAACTCAAGCTCAATCGTCGGCGCGTTCTTTTTATTTTGATTCAGTTTCGAAAAGATATTCCTATCAGGCTGGCAGCCAAAGCCAAACAACACCTTTTCGACGAATTATTCGTCTTCAGCAATTAAATAATCCTGAAAAGATAGTGGTTAATTCAATTGTTTTTTGGAAAACCAGAAATCAAGGATCTTTTGAAATTAATTTAGAAGATCATTTTTTTAATTGGAAATAATTTTATGATTTTTGAAATTAAAGAAAAATTTAAGAAGTTTTTTTCTGGGGCAAAATTTTCTAAGGATTTAGAGGGCAGTACCTTAATAGAACTTCTTTTGTCTTTAGGAGTTTTTAGTGTTTTAATCTCCATTTCTATTGCTGGTTTTGTCCAAACTCTTTTTAACCAAAGGTTGCTTTTAAAGCTAATGGCGGCTACCGATAATGTTAGTTCGGCAATAGAACAAATGACAAGAGAAATTAGAGTCGGAACCAATATTGAAACCCTTCCGGAAGGAGGCTCTTCTGTCCAATTTATTAATCCTGATGGGAAGATAATTACTTATTTTCTTGAGGTTAACAACAATCAGGGAAGAATTGTAAGAAAAGAAGAGGATGAAGTAGGCGATCCTACTCCTTTGATTCGGCCAATTACTGCTGATAATGTTAATGTCTCCTATTTTCAGGCTCAGGCGCTAGATTCTGGCTTTGGGGGGCCGGTGCGAGTTGTTTTAAATGTGGGAGTAAGAGTTTCAGAAAGAAAAGCAAAAGAGATTGATACCTACCTTCAAACGGTAGTTAGCTCACGAGCAGAATAATTTTTAATTTTTCTTAAAATAGTTTTTATGAGAAAAGAAAAAAATATTTTTGGATTTTTAAAGACTGATTTTCTTAATAACAAAGGGCAAGCGGTTTTGATGGTGGTTTTGGTTTTTGGGAGCTACAATGTTGGGTATTACTACAATTGCCGGATTTATCTCTTTGGAAAAGATTAAAACTGGAGGTGATGTTATCCGATCAGCTGAAGCTATTTATGCGGCAGATTCAGGGGTAGAGTGTTATTTTTATAAAATTATTAAGGATCCTCAGATTGATTGCAATCTTTCTTTAAGCAATGGATCAACAGTGAGTGTTGCTACCTCTACTGATGGCGTTTATGAAGTGATAAAATCAGTAGGGAAATCAGGGAAAGTCTCTCGGGCCTTTGGTGTTTTTCTTGAGCAGCAACAGCCCTAATTTAAAAAAATATTTTGGCTTGCTATGAATAAAGAGGAAGCTAAAGAAAGAATTGAAAAGTTAAGAAAATTAATTGAATATCACCGCACCCTCTATCATGTTTTTGATGCTCCTGAAATTGATGATGCGGCTTTTGACACGCTTAAGAATGAATTGGAAGAATTAGAAAGAAAATTTCCTGATTTAATTACCCCCGATTCTCCCACTCAAGTTGTTGGAGGAAAGCCCCTTGATAAATTTGCCAAGGTAAAGCACATTAAACCGATGCTTTCTTTTTATGATGCTTTTGGAGAAAAAGAAATGGAGGAGTGGCTGGAAAGATTAGAAAATTATTTAGGGAAACCTTTGGAAAAAGTTGCTGATCCCAATTTCCCCTTGTTTTATTGTGAATTAAAAATCGATGGCTTGGCTATTGAATTAGTCTATGAAAATGGAATTTTGGTTCAGGGATCGACTCGAGGAGATGGCCTGATCGGAGAGGATGTTACTCAGAATTTAAGAACAGTTAGAGCCATTCCTCAAAAATTGGAACAGCTAGGGAAATATCCCATTCCTAAACATTTGGTAGTCAGAGGAGAAGTTTTTATTTCCAAGAAAGAGTTAGCGGCTATAAATCGCCAACAAGAAAAAATGGGTCTTAAGCCCTATGCTAACGCTCGAAATTTAGCCGCTGGCTCTGTTCGTCAGCTGGATCCCAAAGTAACCGCCTCGCGCAAATTAGATTCTTTCCAATATGCTATTGTAACCGATGTTGGTCAGAAAACTCATGAAGAAGAACATAAAATTTTAGCTTCTTGGGGATTTAAAATAAATCCTCACAATCGCCCAGCAAGAAATTTGGAAGAAGTTTTCCGCTTTCATCATCTTTGGGAAAAGAAAAGAGAAAGCTTGGAATATGAAATCGATGGGATTGTGGCGATTGTTAATGATAATAAAGTTTTTGAAAGAGCGGGGGTGGTAGGAAAAGGACCACGAGCCGCGATTGCCTTTAAATTTTCTCCTCGCCAAGCAACTACTATCGTTGAAGATGTAAGGGTTCAAGTTGGGCGAACTGGGATTTTGACACCGGTGGCTATTTTAAAACCAGTAGAGGTAGGAGGAGTAGTGGTAAATCGTTCCACTCTCCATAATTTTGAGGAAATTAAAAGGCTTGATTTAAAAATTGGTGATACAGTAATCATTACTCGTTCGGGGGATGTGATTCCTAAAATTCTTCAAGTGATAAAAGAGCTAAGAACAGGCCGAGAAAAAGAGATCAAAGTACCTGTTGCTTGTCCAGTAGATGGCGCTCCTTTAAAAAAGGAAGGATTGCTTATAAGATGCTCTAATCCTCGCTGTGGAGCTAAAAACAAAGAAGCTATTATTCATTTTGTTTCTCGAGAAGCTTTTGATATCAAGGGATTGGGAGAGAAGATTATTAACCGTTTCTTGGATGAAGGTTTGATTAACGATGCCGCCGATATCTTTTTCTTAAAGAAAGAAGATATTGCTTTTTTGGAAAGATTCGGAGAAAAATCGGCCTTTAATATTATTAATGAAATTCAGGCTTCTAAAAAAAATAACTTTGGATCGATTTTTATATGCCTTAGGAATTCTTCATGTTGGTCAAGAAACTGCTAAAACGCTGGCGAAAAAATTTCAAAGCCGCGTCTCGACTCTAGGAATCAAAGAAGTCGCTAACTTTTTTGAAAAAATCTCTTTGGAAGAATTAAAGGAAATTTCGGATATCGGAGAAAAAGTAGCTTCTAGTATCAAGGAGTGGTTTTCAAATAAAAGAAATCAAAAATTTTTGGAAAAATTAAATCAAGCCGGTATAAAAGCTTCTCCCTTTGCAAGAAAAAACCTCGGGAGTATTGGCGGGGTTAAATATTTGTTTGACCGGCACTCTTCAATCAATGTCTCGTCAACAGGCTAAAGAATTAATTGAAAACAATGGTGGGCATTTTCACTCCACCCTAACTTCTTCTGTGAAGATAGTAATAGTTGGTCAAAATCCGGGCTCAAAAATACAAAAAAGGCCTTGGAAAGAAAGTTAGAAATATGGGACGAAAAGAAATTTTTTAGAAAAAATCGGCTTTAGAAAATAGAGCTATGGTTTTTATCTCGGAAGTTTTTTCCTAATCCCAAAGGAGACGACGCTCAGGGGGAATACATAAAAATTTCTAATCAATCGAATTCTCAAATTTCTCTTGATGGCTGGCGAGTTGCGGATGCTTCTGGAAAAAGTTTTTTGATTAATGATCAAACTCTTTCTCCTTATGGCTCTTTGATATTAAATTATTCAACTACAAAAATTTCTTTAAATAACACTAAAGAAACTCTTTTTCTTTATGATGAAAAAAAATAATTTGGTTGATAAATTGGTTTATCAAGAAAGAGTGGGCGAGGATATTTTGGTGAGAAAAAATCCTTTGAGCGGAGAAGTGATTTTTCTTCCTTTAAAAGAAAGATCATTGGCTGATTTTTTCTGAGAATAAAATCAATTCTTTGATTCTCAAAGAAGAAACTAGCACGAATAATTCAAATGATTTTAAAACTGAATTTATTACTCCTTCCCTTCAATTAAAAGATATTTTCTTATTGGGCTTTTTTGTTTCCTTAATATTGACTTTGATTTTTTGGATTCTTTTTAAAAATATTGAGAAAGATTTCTAAAGAGGCGTTTTAAAGATTTTTTTAATAAAAACACCTTCAGCCAATGAAAAAATCTTTTAAGCCAATTTTTTGTTTTTGCTGATTAAAATTAGGGTGAAGAAGAGTTTATTTAAGTAAGCCTTGACAATCTTTACAAGTTTTTCTTATAATCCTTATTGTTATGAGATACTTAGTAAATTTCCAAAGCGGATGAGCGAAAAAGCGCTTCTTTTTGCAGTTCGCTTATCCGCCCTTGAAGGCGGATTTTTATTTCAGGAGATCTGCCCAAGGGTAAAGAATCTACTAAGTATCTTAGAACCTTGAAAATTGAAGAGCGCAGGTATAAAGGTAGTTTTCTGCGAAGTGAAGGTAAAAGCAGAGGACTTGAAAAGTCAAGATTAGGTTAAGGGTGTGTGGTGGATGCCTCGACACTAAACGGCGATGAAGGACGTGGCGTAGCTGCGATAAGCCTCGGGGAGGTGCGTAGCAACCTGTGATCCGGGGATCTCCGAATGGGGCAACCCAACTGCGTAAACCGCAGTTATCTGCCAATCTCAAGTTGGCAGAGGCAAACCCGCTGAAGTGAAACATCTCAGTAAGCGGAGGAAAAGAGAACAATCGTTATTCCCCCAGTAGCGGCGAGCGAAAAGGGAAGAGCCCAAACCTTCTTTGTACTTTTTAGTACAAAGAAGGGGTTGTAAGGTGTATACGCTGTCGCTCTCGCGGATTGGTGCTAAAGCTTGGCATCAATCCGCTTGTGGCGATAAGGGGAAGTTACAAATTCTTTTGTTAGCCGAATCTGCTGGGAAGCAGAACCAAAGAGGGTGAAAGTCCCGTAGGCGAAAACAAAAGAACTTCCTAGTATACATCCTTGAGTACCTCGGGGAACGAACGCCCTGAGGGAATCTTCCTGAACTATCAGGAAAGGCTAAATACGTTTAGTGATCGATAGTGAACTAGTACCGTGAGGGAAAGGTGAAAAGCAGGCCGGTGAGGCCGGTGAAATAGAACCTGAAACCACACACCTACAAGGAACCGGAGCCCGCAAGGGTGACGGTGTGCCTATTGAAGAATGAGCCAACGAGTTTATGTGCATCGCGTGTCTAAGCTCTACGGAGCGGAGGCAGAGCGAAAGCGAGTCTTAAAAGGGCGCCCATCTTGCTTTTAGCAAGATGACGCGGTGCGCATAAGACCCGAAGCCAGGTGAGCTTACCTTGGGCAGGGTGAATCTTGTCGAAAGACAAGAGGAGGCCCGAACCGGTGGGTTGTGCAAAACCTTCGGATGACCTGAGGTAAGGAGTGAAAAGCTAATCGAACCTGGTAATAGCTGGTTCTCTCCGAAACAGCTTTCGGGCTGGCGTCCGGGAAAAACGTTAGAGGGGTAGAGCCACTGGTTGAGAAGTAAAGGGCGAAAGCTCGGCTTCTCAGTCAAACTCCGAATACTCTAACGTAAAGCTCGGGCAGTTAGACTGTGGGGGCTAAGCTCCATAGTCGCGAGGGGAACAGCCCAGATCGTCGTCTAAGGTCCCTAAATGTGTGCTAAGTGTGAAAGGTAGTGGTCTGCCAGAGACAGGTAGGAGGTTGGCTTAGAGGTAGCCATCCTTTAAAGAGTGTGTAACAACTCACTACTAGATGGCAGGCTGCGCCGAAAATTTACCGGGGCTAAGCACACTACCGAAGACACGACTCATCTTGTCAGAGACAAGATCGCGGAAAGACACAGGCTTAACGCAGACTAACGCGGAACAAATTTTTTATTTTTCTGTGTGGTTTAGCGTTAGGTCGGCGTAAGTCAGCGTTCTTGCCTTTGATGAGATGGGGGTAGGAGAGCATTCCAAACAGCGATGAAGCTCTAGCCGCGAGGCGGAGTGGAGCGTTTGGAAGAGAAAATGTTGGCATGAGTAACCACAAGTCCGATGCGAACTCGGACCCCCGAAAATCCAAGGTTTCCTTCGCAATGGAAATCAGCGAAGGGTTAGGCGGGACCTAAGGCAATGGCGAAAGCCGAAGCTGATGGACAGCCGGTTAATATTCCGGCCCCCTAAGTTCTTCCCGATGGAGTGACGAAGTTGAGTAGAGGGAGCGCCTTAATGGTTTGGCGTTCTTGATCGAGGACGTGTTCTTGGGAAATCCGGAACACTGCCTTCAATGGCGAGTCCCAGAGTAGAGACGACCCGGCGTTTATCAAAGGGAAGTCCCTCGAGCCAGCTTCCGAGAAAAACTTCTAAGGATAAAGAACTTAGGCCCGTACCGTAAACCGACACTGGTGGGTGAGGCGAGAAGCCTAAGGGGAACGAGTGAGTCATCCTCAAGGAACTCGGCAAAAAAGCGGCCGTAACTTCGGGATAAGGCCTGCCTTGCGTAAGCAAGGCCGCAGCTAAAGTCTCTCTGGCGACTGTTTACTAAAAACACAGCTCCCTGCGAACTCGTAAGAGGATGTATAGGGGGTGACGCCTGACCGATGCGAGAAGGTTAAAGCTGCCGGTCGTAAGAGAACGCAAGTTGTCTTACGGCTGAGCGGCCGAAGCCCTCGTCAATGTCAGCGGTAACTATAGGATAACGGTCTGTAGTTATAAAATCCGGCTATATGCGGGAAAGTCTCGTTGAAGCAAAGTACTCGGCACGACTAGTCATCGTGTCAGTAAAAATCTTTGTGGAGAGACAATCCGCAGGAAAGACAATTTACGAATCACAAGTAACCACAACTATGAATCAGACAACTTCAAATCAATGGCTAAAGAAAGTTCCTCAGGAAGTGGGTTGGTATCTGGCAGGCTTTGTTGATGGAGAGGGAAGCTTCAATGTTTCTCTTAAAAAAGTTTCTGATTATCAACTAAAATGGAAAGTCGAACCAAGTTTTAATGTCTCTCAGCGAGACATAAGCAATCTAATCCTTCTGAAAAAATCATTAGGAACCGGAAGATTAAGGAAAAGAAAGGATGGAGTAGCTTACTTTGAGGTTAGGAATTACAAAATGCTTTACGAAAGAGTAATTCCTTTCTTTGAGAAGTTTTCATTCCGTTCCCGATTGAAAGTGAGAAATTTCTCTATCTTTAAAAAAATAGTTAAGCTTATGGCTCGCGGAGAGCATTTAACAGAAGAAGGGTTTAAAAAAATTCTCCTTCTTCGTGAAAAATTAAACGAAGGAAAAGGGCGAACAAGAAAATATTCATTAACCGACTATCTCGATTCGTAAATTGAATCCTCAGAGACTATACGCCGGATCCCGCAATATGTGGGAATGATATAGTCCGACCTCACGGGCGACCGTGAGAAGCTCCAAGGTAATGGAGCGATAACACAAGTGAACCGTTCTAAGGTAGCGCAATTCCTTTCCGGGTAAGTTCCGGAGCGCACGAATGGCGTAACGACTGGAGAACTGTCTCGAGGATGAGCTCGGTGAAAATGCGATTCCCGTGAAGACGCGGGGTACCTGCAGCGGGACGAAAAGACCCCAGGAGCTTTACTGCAGCTTGATATTGGCTTTAGAGCTTGGATGCGTAGCGTAGTGGGGAGGCTTTGAAGTCCACCTTTCGGGGTGGATGGAGCCGCCAATGAAACACCCACCTTCCAAGTTTTAGAGTCTAACCTTGACGGCAAAAACGTCAGGGGACAGTGTCTGGCGGGCAGTTTCAATGGGGCGTTGTCCTCCTAAAGAGTAACGGAGGAGTTTATAAGGTCGGCTTAGCCCGGATGGAAATCGGGCTGGACGTGTAAAGGCACAAGCCGGCTTGACGGCAAGACTGACAAGTCGCGCCGATGCGAAAGCAGAACTTAGTGACCCGACGGCAATGTCATCTTGTTTTATTCAAGACAAGATGACTCCTTATAGGAAGGCCGGAGACAACGGATAAAAGCTACCCTGGGGATAACAGGCTGGTGAGGTCCGAGAGTCCACATCGACGACCTCGCTCGGCACCTCGATGTCGGCTCACCACAGCGCGGGGGTGGAGAAGCTCCCAAGCGTTTGGCTGTTCGCCAATTAAAGTGGTACGCGAGCTGGGTTTAGACCGTCGTGAGACAGGTTGGTCTCTATCTGCTGCAGGCGTTGGATGCTTGAGGGGAGTTGGCCCTAGTACGAGAGGACCGGGCTGAACGAACCTCTGGTCTACCGGCTTTGGCACCAGCTGAAGCGCCGGGTAGCTATGTTCGGAAGGGATAAGCGCTGAAAGCATCTAAGCGCGAAGCCCACCCCAAGATTAGGCATCCTAGGGCGGTCGAAGATGACGACCTTGATAGGCTCCAGGTGTAAGATCCGTAAGGATTTTAGCCGAGGAGTACTAATAGCCCGAATTAATCTTGACTTTTAAGTTTCTCTGCTTTGCCTTCACTTTGCAGAAAATTACCCAAAGTAAAAACAAAGGCTCTATTGATTTCCCGGTGATTTAGTGCAGTGTGAACCACCCTAATTCCATTCCGAACTAGGAAGTGAAAGCACTGCACCCCGATGATACTCCTTTATGGGGGAAAGTAGGGTTCGCCGGGGAATCAATGGAGCTTTTTTTATTTTTTATGCTAAAAAGCTGGCTCCATTTATCTCTCTTTTAAGATGAGATATAATACTTAATGTAATTTAAAAACTTCTTCTTTTTTTTTATTTATGAGATTAGCAAAACAATTACTTTACGGGATTGGTTTTCTTATCTTTTTTTCTGCTTTTGTTTGGATTTTAATTAGTCTTCTTTTTCCTTCTCAGCCAAGTTGTTTTGATGGAAAAAGGAATCAAGGAGAAGAAGGAATTGATTGCGGCGGTCCCTGTCTTTCTTGTGAGATTAAGTCTTTAAAGAATATAGAAGTAAAGTTTACAAAAGTTTTTCGAGCTGGTAATGGAGTAGGAGTAGTAGCAGAAATTTATAATCCTAACCCCGGCTGGGGAGCTAAACAATTTGATTATCTTCTTACCTTAAAAAATTCTTTAGGGGTACCGGTTAAATCTTTCGAGGGCAAATCTTTTATTTATGCAGGAGATTTAAAGTATTTAGTAAAGCCCTTTATTGAAGTTAATCCAGAAGAAGTAATTAGCGCTGAATTAGAAATTAAAAATCCTTTCTGGGTTTCTTTGGAGCAATTCGAAAAACCAGAAATTCAGGTTAGCGAAGTTAAGACTTTCAAAGAAAACTTTTTGTATGTTACCGGTAAGGCAAATAACAAATCTCATTACGATTTTCGTTCGGCAAATGTTTACGCTCTGATTTTTAATAAGGAAGGGGAGCTTTTGGCAGGTTCCTTAACGGTTATTGATCAGCTTCCCAAATTCGAATCAAGAGAATTTAGTATTCCTTTCTCCAAAGACTGGGAGATTTATCAATTAACTACTCTTGATTTTTCTTCCTTTTTTCCCCGCTCTTTAAAAATAGGAGATTCGGGAGAAGATGTTTCTTTTCTTCAATCGCTTCTTTTAGAAACCAAAGCCATCGATCGCCAACCAACCGGTTATTTTGATAGCTTAACTTCTCAAGCGCTGATGACTCTTCAGAATAATTTAGGAATTCCGGCTTCTGGAGAATTTGATGATCTAACAAGACAAACAGTAATTAATCTTTTATCTGGGCAAATTAAGAAAATCTCTCAAGCTCGAGAAAAACTTCAGGTTGATCCTGCAAAAACCAGAGTTTTTGTTGAGGTAAATTACTAACTAAGTTTTAGAATAATTTAAGAGATTTTTTTTTGATTTTTTTCTCTTAAATTGTAAAATTCTTTTTAGCTTTATGAATCAAGATTTTTTAAAACCTTACGATCATTCTCAAGAAGAAAAAATTTATCACCGATGGGAAGGGTCGGGTTTTTTTAATCCGGATAAATTTCTTCCTCGATCTCTACAAAAATCAAAAAAGGATTATTTTTCTATTATTATGCCTCCGCCCAACGCTAATGGTTCGCTTCATGTTGGCCACGCGGTAATGATTGCTTTGGAGGATATTTTGACTCGTTATTTTCGATTAAAGGGAAAAAGGACTCTTTGGTTGCCGGGAGCCGATCATGCGGGATTTGAAACTCAAGTAGTTTTTGAAAAGAAGTTAGAAAAAGAAGGCACCAGTCGCTTTGAAATTCTTAATCAGCCGCAGGGAAAGGAAAGGCTTTTTCAGATGATTTGGGATTTCACTTTGAATAACAAAAAGCATATGGAAGATCAAATCAGGCGACTGGGGGCTTCTTGCGATTGGAGCCGAGAAAAATTCACTCTTGATCCAGAAATTGTCAAAATTGTTTACCAAACCTTTGAAAAACTTTATAAAGATGGCCTTATTTATAAAGATAAGCGAATGGTAAACTGGTGTATTAAACATCAAACCACGCTTTCTGATTTAGAAACAAAATATGAGGAAAGAAAAGATTCTCTTTACTATATAAAATACGGTCCCTTAACGGTAGCGACGGTGCGCTTAGAAACTATTTTTGGGGATACTGCTTTAGCAGTTCATCCCAAAGATAAGCGTTATCAGAAATTTATCGGTCAGGAATTAGAAGTAGAAACTTTAATTGGAAAAAGAAAAATAAAAGTAATTGCCGATGAGATAGTCGATCCTCACTTTGGTACTGGAGTGGTAAAGGTTACCCCCGCTCATGATCCGGATGATTATGAAATGTGGAAAAGGCATAAAAATGAAATTGCTGGCCCTTGTCAGGTAATCGATCAGTTTGGGAGACTAGATTTATTAAGACATTTTCCCGGAAATAAAAAAGCTCAAAAGTATCACGGTCTCAAGATCTCTCAAGCGAGAGAAATTATTGCCAACGATATGCAATCTTTGGGATTAATAGAAAAGATTGATTTTGATTATAAACACAACATTTCTTTGTGCTACAAGTGTCTAACTCCTCTTGAGCCAAGAATTTTGGATCAGTGGTTTTTGGATCTTTCAAGCCCTCAAGCTAAGAAAAAGTTGGTTTTGCCTGCTCTTGAAGCAGTAAAGAAAGGCAAGATTAAAATTATTCCTAAATTTCAAGAAAAGATTTATTTTCATTGGATGAAAAATATCCGCGATTGGAATATTTCTCGACAAATTGTTTGGGGGATTCCTATTCCAGTTTGGTATTGTCAGGAAAACGAAAAAAACTTTGTGATCTCTCAAGATCAACCCAATCATTGTCCTTTTTGTAAAAAATGTGTGATGAAGAAAGAGGAAGATGTTTTTGACACTTGGTTTTCTTCAGGACAATGGCCCTTCGCAACTTTAATGGCTCAAAAATCAAAAAATGGCTCTGATTTTAAGGATTTTTATCCAACTAGTGTTATGGAAACGGGGTATGACATCCTCTTTTTCTGGGTAGCGCGAATGATTATGTTGGGGCTTTATGTTACTGGCAAAGTTCCTTTTAAAGTGGTTTACCTTCATGGATTGGTAAGAGATAAAGACAAACAAAAAATGTCCAAATCAAAAGGAAATGTTGTTGATCCCTTAGGGGTAGTTGAGCAATACGGCGCCGATGCTTTAAGAATGGCGTTGGTAGTAGGTAATTCTCCCGGTCAAGATGTTATCTATGATGAAAATAAAATTAGAGGCTATCGCAATTTTTCAAACAAATTGTGGAATATCGCGAGATTTGTTATTTCTTCAACTGAATCTTTGTTAGATCAGATAATTTCTCAAAAAGGCAATTTTTGGAAGAATCTTTCAAAGCTTGAGAAAGAAGACAAAAAATTACTAAAAGAGTTCCAAGGGATAAAAAAGAAAGTTGCTTTGGAAATAGAAAAATTCCGCTTTTCTCAAGCAGCGGAAATTGCTTATCATTATGTTTGGCATAGATTCGCGGATGAAATTATCGAGGGAAAGAAAAAAATCCTTAGCGGTGATAATGAAAAGGAAAGAAATTCTTCCGCTCTTTTGCTTTATTTTATTCTTTATCAATCTTTAATAATGCTTCATCCTTTTATGCCCTTTGTTACCGAAGCCATTTACCAACGCCTTCCTAAAAAAGAAAAAGAATTTTTGATGATAGAGAAGTGGTAATTTTAGAAATTAGTCTAATAATCAGTTAGTATGTCGGAAAATAAATTTAGTCCTGAAGTACAAGAACAGAAAGAAAAGCCTCATCTTAAGTTGTGGCTAATTGACGATGATGAAGCGATGGCAAGAGCAATTCAGCGCTTGTTAAAGTTTGAAGTAAGCGGAATTGAGATTCAATATTTTCCTGATGGAGAAAGCGCTTTAGCACATCTTGAAGAAGAATTACCAGATGCAGTAGCGATTGATTATGATCTGGGAGAAAACAAAATAAAAGGAGACGAAATTGCTAAATCAATAGCTCAGAAAAACAACGAGATTTTTATTATTGCCATCAGTAGTCTTCAGGAACCCAATGAACTTATTCAACAATCTGCTCAACAGGCAGGAGCTCAAGCTTTCATTGTTAACAAATCTAATATAAGCCGGCAATTGCCTTTGATTTTGAAAAAAATTAAGGAGGAACAGAAGTAGATGCAGTAATTATCTCGATTTATATCAGGAATAAATCTCAATTTTTTCTTATCACATTAGTAATCTCTTTAAACCTTGTCTCAAAAAGGGGGGTACTTTATACTTAATTTATGTCTATTGCTGTAGCTTTAGCTTTGGGATTTATTCCCACCTTAATTTGGTTGGCTTTTTTTCTTAGAGAAGATATTTATCCAGAACCGCGTCGGCTTATTGTTAAGGCGTTTATCTTTGGAGGACTTTCGGCTTTTTTTGCTCTCCTTTTGGAAATTCTTCTTAAACCACTATTAGAAAAAATTGTCTTTACTTTACCGCGATTAGCAGAAGAAAATTTGAGTGTTTTTACAGGATTTGGAATAGTGGAAGAAGTAGTGAAATTTTTTTTCATTTATTTATTGGTAAGAAGAAGTCCTTATTTTGATGAGCCAATTGATGCGATGGTTTATATGGTCACTGGTGCCTTGGGATTTGCTACTGTCGAAAATTTGTTTTTAGTTTTTTCTGCTAATCCAGAGTCTATTTTTTCAACTATTCTTTTTAGATTCGTGGGCGCTAACTTGCTTCACGCTCTTTCCTCAGCTATTGTGGGCCATTATTGGGCGCGGGGGATAAGGTTTAATTTGGAAGGAAAGCTTATTTTTGCTGGGTTAGTTTTGGCTTCTCTTTTTCATATTATTTTTAATTACTTAGTCTTTAAATTCAGTGATTTTTTGGTCTATCCAATTGCCTTTTTGGCTATTCTAGGCTTTTTTGTTCTTTATGATTTTGAAGAACTAAAAAAGGTTGCCTAAAGACATCTTCTTAAATATTTGCTAAAATATCAGAAGCAAGAAGTTAGATTTATTTTTTATTTTTTGTTAGAATAAAAACATATGGCTGACAACAATAAAGAATTTTTCGAAAAATTAGCTGGAGTAATTTCAGAAGAATCTCAAGAAGAGTCTCAAGAAAAAGATCTTTTTGAAGAAGAAAATAGTTTTTCTCCTTCCTTGGAAGTGGAAGAAAGCGAGAAAGAGGTTCAATTAGTGAGCGATTTTTCTGAGGGCGATTTAGAAGAAGAAGTTGAAGGGCAGTTAACAATTGATGTTTATGAAGATGATCGACATTTGGTTATTGAATCGGCAGTAGCAGGCGTTGAGCCGGAGGATTTGGATATTTCTATTTCTCCGGAGTCGGTGACTATTAAGGGGAAAAGAGAAAAGAAAGATAAAGTGAAAAAGGAAGACTATCTTTATCAAGAGTGTTTTTGGGGAAGATTTTCTCGCTCTATTATTTTGCCCTGTGAAATTGATCCTGATAAATCTCACGCTTCTTTAAAAAACGGCATTCTTAAGATTGTTCTTCCTAAAGTTAATCGCACTCGCACTAAAAAGGTAAAAATTCGAGTCGATTAACTTTATTCTAAATGAATTTCCTCTTTGAAATTTTTGAGATAAGCCGCTAAATAGGGGTAGTTTTTTAATTGAGGATCTTGTTCAATAAGCGAGTAGGCTGTTTCTCTGGCAACTTTAACTAATTGAGGATTCTGAAGAGCTTTCATTGCTAAATCAGGCATTCCGGTTTGTTCCTCTCCCAAAAATTGTCCCGGCCCTCTAAGTTTTAAATCAATCTCTGCTAATTGAAGGCCGTTTTTTGCTTGAATTAAGGCTTTCATTCTTTGTTGAGTAGTTTTTGATTGAAGATTAGAGAAAAGAAAACAATAAGATTGATGCTCACCCCTCCCCACTCTTCCTCGAAATTGATAAAGCTGAGCTAATCCAAAATGTTCTGATCCTTCTATCACCATAATGTTGGCGTTAGGAACATCAATCCCTACTTCAACTACTGAGGTAGAAACCAAAATATCTATCTTTCCATCTCGAAAATCGCTAATAACTTTGTTTTTTTCTTGAGTTTTCATCTTCCCGTGAAGCATTCCAATTTTCAAATCCGGAAAAATTTTCTTGGAGAGTTTTTCGTATTCTTCTTTAACTGATTTAACTTCCAAATTAATTTTTTCTTTGAAAGAAAGTTGTTTCTCTTCTTCATTTTCTAAACTGGGTTCAATGCGAGGGCAAATTACATAAGCCTGCCTTCCTTTTTTTATTTGTTCTCTAATAAATTCATAAGCTTTTTGCCTTTGGCTTGGAGAAATGGCTTTAGTAATAATTGGTTTTCGATTTTTTGGAAGCTCGTTGATAAGAGAAAGCTCTAAATCTCCAAAAACTGTTAAAGCTAAGGTGCGAGGGATAGGAGTAGCTGACATTGAAAGAAGATGAGGTAAAAATTCTTCTCGAGTCCCTTTTTTGTTGATCAATTGAGCTCTCTGTTTAACTCCAAAACGGTGTTGCTCATCGATAACCACGAAAGCTAGATTAAAAAAGTTTACTTTTTTTTGAATTACTGAATGGGTGCCGATAATTATTTTTACCTTTCCTTTTTCTATTTGTTGAAGAACTTCTTTTTTGCTAACTTGACTTTCTAATCCTTTGCCGAAAAATATTTTAGCTTGAGAGGAGGTAAGCAAGACAATTCCGCAAGAAATATCATCAAAAAATTTTTTGAAAGTTTGATAATGTTGAGAAGCTAAAACTTCGGTAGGAGCCATAAAAACCGTCTGTTTTTGATTTTGGGCTACTATTAAAGCAGCGATTGCAGCAACAATAGTTTTCCCCGAGCCAACATCTCCTTGAAGAAGTCGGCTGGTTGGATAATCTTTTTTTAAGTCTTCTAAGATTTCATATAAAGCTTTTTTTTGAGAAAGGGTTAGTTCAAAAGGCAGGGAGGAAATAATTTTTTTAATTTGTTCTATTTGATAAGGGCAAGAATAGGCTTTTTTTGATAAAAGTTGGTGCTTTTCAGAAGCGTTAATGAGTTGAAGAAGAAATAAATCCTGAAAAGAGAATCTTTGAATAGCTTTTTGAGCCTCAGTTAAGGTTTTTGGAAAGTGAATATCAACAAAAGCTTTTTTTAAAGGGGGAAGATTTAGCTCTTGAATAATTTTTTCGGGTAGAAATTCTTTTACTTCTTCAAGTAGAGGAATAACCTTGCTTATTACAAATCTTATCATTTTTGAGGTTACCCCCACAGTTTGAGGATAAATTGGCACTAAGCGAGCGGTGTGTTTTGTTTCTTGAAATTCATTGCTGAGAATTTCAAAAACAGGATTTTGCATTAAAGGTTTTTTTCCTTCAAAAGTAATTTTCCCGGAAAAGTTGCCACTCAAGCCCTTTTTCAAGGATCTAATTAAAAACTTTTGATTAAACCAAACCGCTTTTAATTTTCCAGTGTTGTCATCAATTAAAGCTTCTACAATCCACATTTTTTTCTTCCAGGTTCTATAAAGCTTAACCTCGGTGATTTTTCCG